>CAVRCY010000005.1:0-359771 GCA_963719775.1 uncultured Acidimicrobiia bacterium | reverse complement strand
GGATCCGGCGTCGACACCGTCGAGGTCGGCCAGCGCGTCATCACCGTCTTCGTCACCGGCACCTGGCAAGAACTGATCGTCGTCAGCGCAAGCCAGGTGATCCCCGCACCCGACGAGCTCAGCAACACCACGGCCTGCCAGATGGTCACCAACCCGCTGACCGCGCTGCTGCTCGTGCGCGACATCGGCGTGAAGCCAGGTGAATGGCTGCTCCAGACGGCGGCCGGTTCGACGGTGGGCAAGCTCGTCGTGCAACTGGCCCGTCACCGCGGCACCACCGACTACGTTGTCCGCCGCCGAGCCGCCGTGGACGAGCTCCGCGAACTCGGCGGTACCGAGGTCATCTGCACCGAGGACGAGGACCTCGCCACCCTGGTGTCAAGGAGATCGCCGGCAACCAAGGCGTACAGAAGGCGTTGGACTGTGTGGCCGGGCAACCCGGCGCCGACGTCTTGTCGGCATTGGCATCAGAAGGCGAACTGCTCGTCTACGGCGCCCTGTCCACACATCGCCAGACCGATCCCTCGGCGCTGACCATCCCGCTGTTCGCCCGCTCGGTCATCTACGACGCCAAGAAGGTGCGCGGGTTCTGGCTGTTCCGCTGGGTCGTGACGACGCCTCCAGACGAGACCATGGCGGCGCTCACCGAAGCCTGCAACCTCGTGACCGCCGGCGTCCTCCACATTCCCGACGGCCAACCCATCCCGGTCGAGCGCTACGCCGAAGCCGTGACGCTCGCCGAAGCACCGGCCCACGGCGGCAAACCCCTGCTCGTCTTCCCGTAGCCACCAGCAGCGTGCAGGAAACTCAATGGCGAGACGAATTTTGGAGCCGGCCGTTGCCTGATCCGGAGACGAGATCGAGACAGAGAAACGTCGGCACCCACCGTTCCCAGTGGGTGCCGACCCACGATGTGCAACCATCGATCTTCGAGCCAGCGGTCACCCACCCCGAACAGCCCAACCGCACATACCACGCCGGCGACCAGCACCCGATCGTGGACGTTCACCGGCAGTCGTGCAAACTCGTCGGCGAGCGCTTACGTCGTCCGACAGCCAGCAGGGCTGAGGCAACACCATAACGACGTGGATATCACTCAGCCTCCATGCTCACAGGGCGCACGACTTCGGCCCGTATGCACCCATCCGATAATCCCGGCTGAGAACGCGTGCCGCGTGGGCATCCTCGAACGCCGGGCTCCATGGTGCCCGTGTCGACCTGCCTCAAGGAGGCGCTTGGTCGACCTCGCCTGCGTCGGCACCGAGCGCTGTGGATTTGCCCGGGGCGGTCCGCGGCAGCCGCCCGACGGCGGATGCCCAGCCTGGCCAGGCTCCCAGCAGAACTGGGCGCGGAACCTGGCGAGCGGCATAGCGAAGCGTGCAACGGTGCCAAAAGCCGACGTCGTCGAGCGGGCCAATCACGGGTACGAACTCCGGCACGAGGGTGATGGGACGACGTCAGCGGCTCGGACGGTGGCTCAGAAGACGGGTTGCAGCATGACAGTCCAGCGTGCTCCAAGCGGCGAACGACGCGGACCGAACGACGCCCGAATCGACACCTCACCGCGCCGGGCCGGTCCGCGGGCGCATCTCTCAGGGGTCTCGGGGATCGTGGAGGGACTTCCCCGATGTCTCCTTGCTGATCGCTCGGCCCTACCGTCGTCAGTGTGATCAACCGTTTCGAGAACAGGCTCCGAGGATGGGTTCTCGGTTCGAACGTTCGCCGCGGCGACCGCCTCCTTGGCGAGGATCTCCACGACCGTTGGGTCAGGGTCGTCGATGAGTGAGTCGGGCACCGTCGGTTCCCCTGCGACGACCGTGACCGCCTCCGTGGTGGCTGCTCGGAGAGACGAGCCGTGCCACGTCCTCGGCCGAGCGAGACCATGAGCGGTCTGTGCCGGGTTGTCGGAGCGGCGCTGATCGTCGGGTTGTGGGGTGTCGGGGCCCGTTGCGACCGGCCCTCGGAGCACGCGGGCGGCGAGTTGCAGCGGCTCGAGCCTATGACGCCGTGCTCGGCGTGATGGACGACTACCCGCTCGTGGCGCTCGGCGAGTTCCACCTGTGCCAGCAGCACCACGAGTTCCTGCAAGCCCTCCTGGTGCGACCCGCGCCGCCGGCCAAGCTCGACGACATCGTCGTCGAGTTCGGCAACGCCCTGTATCAGGACGTCGCCGACCGCTTCGTCGCTCGACCTCGACCCGGTCACCGACGCCGAACTCTCGCAGATCTGGCGCAACACGATCGGCGGGCGGACCTACTGGTACGTCCCGGTATACGAACAGTTCTTCCGTACCGTGCACGCGGTGAACCGGGGACTCCCACCGTCGGTCCGCATCCGCGTCCTGCTTGGCGACCCTGCCGGTCGATCTGGCGAGATCCGCAGCTCCGCCGACCGAGACCGGATGCCAGCACCGGGCGAACGCGACACGTTCTACACCGACGTCGTCGAACGGGAGGTGCTGGCCCGGGGACGTCGCGCCCGCTCATCGCCGGCGCCGACCACACCCGCCGTGGCGAAGCCACCAACGACAACCCAACCCAAGGAAACCTAGCCACGCTGCTCTCCCGTGCGCACCCCGACGTGCTGTTCGTGATCGACCCGCTCCCGTTCAACCCTCGCTAGAGCCAGGCCACCCACAAGCGGATCGAGACCGAACTGGCGTCATGGCCGATCCCGTCGGTGGCGCTGGTCGAGGGAACATGGCTCGCTGCCCAGCCGATGGACTTCCGGGCCCTCGAACCCGACCGTACTTTCGGAGACCAGGTCGACGCCGTGCTGTGGGTCGGCCCGGAGTCGAACCTGACGGCATCGCAGGCCGACCCCGGGATCTACCGGAGTGGTGACTACGCCGAAGAGCTCGGGCGGAGCGCGGTGTTCAGCGAGATCGAGGGACAGCCAGTCGATCTCGTCGCCGAGGGCCTCGCCCTGTCCACGGCGCCGCCAGGCCTCCACGACGGCCGCAACGCACTCGGCGAACTCTACGCCGACTAGCTCCAGTGACGCACAGAACGCGCTGGGGGGTATCCGAATATGACGGGAACAATTCCGGAAAACGCTGTCCGGGAACGCCGGCTATCCGGCGCCCGTCGAGGCCATTCGAGCCCCGACGGTGCTTGCGCCCGTTGGCACGGTCGTGAGTCGTAAGCGAAGTCGCCGGGGGCTCGGCCGAGTACCGAACGACAACACCGAATCACAGTCGGACTTGCGACGAGGCCGCGCCATAACGAAAAGCTCTTTGTTGTCAAGGGCGGTCTTGGGGGCGAACTGGGGCGCGGCGATTCGTGCCCGTGCGGCGTGGCCGACGGGTGGTCGTAGGGTCAGTTGTGGGTCCGGGTAGTGACTTCGCCGAAGAGCCGGTGGTTCAGGTGAGAGCCGGCCACGCAGGCGATAGAGTCGTTCCTGAGGTGTCCTGCCCGGGCCCGCTTGTCATCGAGCAGCGACGCGTCGGGCGTCGGCGACGAGGTGCCGCCAGGTGACGTCGCTGAGTCGCCGCTTGAGCGCACGGATCGCTTCACGCGGGGTGTGACCCTCGGCGAGCTTGCGTTCGTAGTAGCGGCGTCCTTCGCTGTGGCGGTGCCGGATCTGGGTGACCGCGGCGATGTGCAGGGCATGGTTCAGTCGCCGGTTGCCGCGTCGCGACAGCCGGTGGGTGATCCGACCGCCGGAGGAGAACTCGACAGGTGCGGTGCCGGTGTAGGCGGCGTAGCGGCTGGCGGTGGTGAACCGCAACGGGTCGCCGCTATAGCCCACCAGCATGCAGGCGACGATCGGACCGACCCCGAAGATCTCGGTCACCGTGGTCGCCGACGCCGCCACCGCGGCGGTGATACTGGCCCTCGAGTCGCGGATCATCGTCTCCAGATGGTCGATCTCGTCGACGAGTTCGATCGCTTGACGGTGCCGCTCGACTGCGGCACATCGTCGACCTCGATCTCCCCGAGCAGTGATCGTGCCTGGTTGACGACCACCTCTTTGTCGATCCCACCCGGCACCAGCTCGGCCACCAGGGCGTGCAGCCGACAGCACAGCTTGTTCCGCCAGCGGGCCAGATCACTTTGATGCTTGGCCAACAGTCGGCACACCGTGACGTGATCAGCCGGTCGCACCAGCGCCAACGACGGGGCATGCAACGCGGCCACGGCGACCGAACGGGCATCGTTGGGATCGCTCTTGGTGGACTGGCCGGTGCTGAGCACCCGCACCCGCGACGCCAACGTCGCCGGCACGTCCAGCACCGTCTCGCCGGCGGCGACGAGCTGCTGGGCGAGCAGATAGCCCATCCCGCCGGCGGACTCCACGCCCACGTCCGCGGCCTCATACCGTCGGCCCACTCGAGCAGCTCGGCCACTTGGCGGCGACCGGCGCGCACGGCGATCCGCCTCAGTTCACGCTGCCGGCGATCGAGCATCGTCGCCGTGTGCGACCCCTTGTGCGGGTCGATCCCGATCATCACATTCATCGTTTGGGTCCTCCTGTCTCGCGTGTCGGAAACCGCGGCGAGCACCCCTGATTCGAAGGACGGGCACGTCCCTCTTGTGAGCCAAACCGCGGCGAGACCCCGACAGGCCGACACCTCGTTAATCAGCCAGACGATGATCGGCAGGCATATCGAGAGCGACCCTGCCGGAGCCTCCCGACGCTACGAGAACCCCTCGTGACGCCTACAACGACTCAATCAGGCATCTACGAGGCACGCGGGGCCGATGATGACCGTCGCGAGACCGAGGGCGTGCGGAGTGCGCCTTCTCGACGTGGCGACCGCGAATCCTTCAGGGAGTCCGCCCGAAGAATCCAGCGAGACGGTCGAGGCCCGGAGCTGACTGGGCATGCTGACCTCGGCCCCATAGGGTGCCTCACCGTCGGGGCCACGGAACTGGTCGATCGACGGGCGTCGGTGCGCCGCCGCCAGCAGTTGGGTGGCCATCTGCTCGTCGGCCTCGTTCATCGTTTGGCCGGTGGCCTTGGCAAGGTCCCAACCGTGCAGGAACTCGTCGTCGATCAGGATGTTCAAGAGGTGGGCACCCTTCAGCTCCCCGAATGGCAGCTTGAGCCGCTTGTCCATCGCCCCCGGCTGCTGGAACGTGTCGAGTGCGGCGCCGATGGCGGCGTCGTTGTCGCCGAGGAGGTCGCCCGCCGCATAGTCAACGTGGTGATAGGGGTCATCCGCAGGTGCGGCACCGGTCTCGACGATGTGTGCCACCCAGTTTGCCGACGCCACGATGTGATTGAGCAGGTCCCGAACAGCCCAGGACTTGCACGGTGTTGGCAGCTCGTACATGTCCGGCGTGACGTTCTCCATGATCTCCCGGGTGCGCGCGGACGTCGCCTTAAGTATCTCGATGTCCAATAGCTCGCCTCCCTGGATCGGTGTATCCGAAGCCGAGCAAGCGTACGTGCCGCCATCACTCCGGATGGACGGCCGGGTCACGTAGCACCGTGTCGGGGCGGCATCTCGGACACCCCGTGCTCGCACAGCACCGGCCGCCCGAGCCGGTCGATCGACAGTCGCGGTAGGGACCGCCCTTGCGGGCGGCCCCCGCGCAGATCCCAGCGTGCGGAACTACCGCACTGGGCTCCTGGCTCGGGTCAAACGTCGCACGGGCCTACTCCGAGGAGCGACGTGATCAACGTCGCTCTGCCCCCCGGCACCCGTAGGGCGCACCCGATCCGGCACATGTTGCACGCCTCGCCCGGCTCTGTGTTCGGGGCGTGTCATACCGCCCGGGTTCCCCTCGCCTCGCCCCCTTCCCTCCACCGCCTCCGCAGCGGTTGCCTTGTTCGGCGGCTTCGTCGGTACTACGAGGCGATCCGACTTCCCACGCTCGTACATCCCAGGCGTGCGGCCACAGCCTTCCCTGGGCGGCCCGACCCCGATCAGCGGGACGGGCGAGCGTGGGATCTCCCGGTTCTCGCGGATGAAGACTCCCTACATGCAAAGGTTCTCTGACCGCGCGGGGTCCGCCGACGGCTCCCGGCGAGAACGCCGCCGGCGATGTTGCCTTCCGCTCATTCGGACAGCGTCGGCACCCCGAAACGCTGATTTCGCGGCTCCATAGCCCTGCCTGCAGGTACCCCTGTCCAACGCTTCGCCGTCGCCCTTGCGGACGCCGACGCATGGTCGGGGCCACCGTGGTCGCTACTCCTTCGGTGTCGGACTCTTCCATTCCTTTCTTCATGCCGGTCTATCCCGGCGCTCCCGAACCGCAGTACCGAACATCGGCGCCGTGCCAGCCAGCCTGCGCACAGATCGGCATCACCGGCGCGGTTGGGCTGGCGCTCACCCCGGGGTCGCCTCGGACCGTTCGGTGTCGCAGCGCGTTGCCGGGAGTAGGCGCCGGGCCGTCGACCTCGGCGTCGGACCAACACCGGACGATGAGCCACCAGCGTCGATCTGGCGCGCTCACGGCGGACAGCACCCTCACGGTCGGCGATTGGAAAGCCCCGCCTCCGAGCCGGCGTTTGGTGGCACCCGATCTGGCGTCGACCGCGGAGAAGCAGTGCGATCCAGACGCGCCCAACGAACGGGCACTCAGATCAACGAGGTCTCGTCGAGTAGCTCGACCTCCACAGCCTGCTTGGACGTGAACACGTCACCGAACGCTGCCAGGAGCTCGCCGCGCACACCATCTGATGCGCGTAGCGATGGACAATTCGGTGCGGTGCAGCGCGCGAGGCCGGCCGACGGCGTGTAACCGTTCGGCGTTACGGCACGGTGTTCTCGATGATCGCGTCGAGCAGCGAGGGCAGTCGGCCCGTCACGCCGGCCAGCACGACGTGATTGTGGTAGTCGCGCGAGGCCGCGATCTTCCCGTCGCGAATCGTCGACACCTGGATGTTCGACACGCGAAACGAACGGCCGGTGGTCGTGACCACGCCTTCGTAGTCCCACTCGGCAACCACGACTCCGGGGTCGGCGGTCTCATAAACGACCATGTTGTGGGTCCGCAATCGCACCGGAGAGGCCGCCGCGGCGGCGAAGTACCTGCGGATCGCATCCCGTCCATCCAGTCTCATCGGGACTGGCAGCGCGAAGGGATACTCGACGACCGCATCATCGGTGTACAGCCCGTCGAGCTCATCCCACCGCTTGTCCTCGATTCCCCGCATGAGGGCTTCGACCACTTGGCGCGGGCTCGGCGGTTCGGGCATGTGACGACACTAGGTTCGCATCGACACAGCCTGAGCGAGAAGGCGCACGGGCGAAACGGGACGCCGTGCCGGGTATCGGAATGCCACGGCCGATAAGGCCGACCGCCCGCGTCCACTATCGGGTCGGTTGCCGCCGTACTTGGTCAGAAGACGTCGGCGAGGAGGGTGGCCATGGCTTGCCAGCTGTGGGTGGCAGCGCGCTGGTCGTAGGCGATGCCGGGGATGCCGGCCTGGGACGACCGGGGGTGGGTAAAGCTGTGTTGCACGCCGCCGTACAGGACGAGCTGCCACTCGACACCGCCGTCGCGTATCTCCTGCTCGAACTCGAGTCGGTGCTCGGGAGGAATGATCGGGGCCGTCGGCGCCGACGAACATCAACACCCGGCCGGTGATGTTGCGCGGATCTTGCGGTCGGATCGTGCGCAGGCCCGGATGGAAACCCACCACGGCGCGCAGTGGGATCCCGCTGCGGGCGAGCTCAAGCATGATCGTCGCGCCGTAGCAGTAGCCGATCGCGGCCACCCGTGATCGATCGATCGTGGGCTCAGCGAGGAGTACGTCGAGCGCCGCCGCGCCGAGCGCCCGGGTCTCGTCGGAGTGGGCGGACAGGTGGTCGAGGCGAGCCATCATCGCCGCGCGATCGGTGAACGGGCTGTGCTGGCCGTGGTAGTCCAGCGCAAGCCCGACGTAGCCGAGCTCGGCGATGTCTGCCGCCCGCGCCCGCTGGATGTCGTCAAGGCCAGGTCCCTCGTGGCCGATCAACACCCCGGCGAACGGTCCAGCGCCATCCGGCACGGCGAGCGTCCCACGCAAGGCCAGTCCACTCGCCTGATACTCGAGCTGGCGCAGCTGTACCACGCCGACCACCATAGTGCAACCGTAGGGTTGCACTATCTCGGGGATCGAGTGGCTCAGACTGTCTCCGTACGGCGCTCCATATCACTCGGACTCCTCGTGAAGATCCGCGGCGCTCGGACGCTACCGATCGTTCCGACGGAGTCGTTCGGTGCGCGACGTCGACCTGGGCGGCGCCACCGACGACGTCCGCCCGCTATACCGTCAGCAGCTCGCGGTCCGCGGTGACGCCACACCGCTCGAATGCTTTCACCCGCTCAACTCGTCTTCAGCGATAACGCCAGTGGCGTCGATGGTGGTTCGGTCCTGCCGGCTCAGCTCGCCGTGGCCGGAGACGAGCGCAGCGATCGGCACCGCGGCGCCGCATTGAGCGCCCGTCGTGTTTGCAGGAGTCCGCACGCGGCTCGGACGGAGTGAGTCCGTGCTGGTCGAAGCCGATGGCTGGTTGCCGTCGGTTGCGTTGAGTGGTCGGCGGGTGTCGTGGTCGTCGTCTTCTGTGGGTGGGTGTCATTCGTTGCGGGCGGTGTCGGGGCCGGTGATGCGTGCGAGGAGGGGGTTGGTGGTGGCGATGATGGCGAGCGAGGCGATGACGCCGGCGGCGATCAGGAGGTAGTAGGTGAGGGTGGGTGGTTGCAGTGTTTGGTCGAGTTGGGCGCGGAGGAACAGGGCGGCGGCGGCGAATCCGGCGCAGGCCGAGACGGCGACGCCGAGGAGCAGGGGGACAGCGGCTTCGAGGGTGACGACGCGGCGCAGCATGACGAGGGGCACGCCGGTGAGGCGCAGCAGGCTGAAGGGGCGTCGACGTTCGGCGAGTCCGCCGGCGATGCTGACGGCGAGGCTGCATCCGGCGATTGGCAGGCTCGTGAATATGACGACGTTGGCGAGCCGTTGGTAGCGGCTGATCGTCTGTGAGTTGCGCGCCGTGTGTTCGCTGAGGGTCTGTGGCGGCTCGTTGGTGGGGTAGCGGTCCTCGAGGACGGTGCGGGCTTGCTCGACGGCGGCGGCCGAGCCATCGGTGCCGACGACGATGGTGTCGACCGGCAGGTTCGAGAGCTCGGCGGTGGATACGTCGGCGGCGGGCCAGGTGGTGTCGGACATCGGCGTCGACGTGTCGATCACGGCACCGCCGAAGTCGGGCCGGACGGTCACGGTGTCAGCGCCGTCTGGGCAGTGGCCGAGACCTGGGGTGTGGGCGATCTCAGCACACGAGACGATGAAGCGCTCGGCCGGCGACGGCATCGTCTCGTCCGGGTGATCATTGACGCCCGAGGCGCCTGCGGCGTCTGGGGTGCCCTCGACGTGGATCGCCGTGACTCCTTCGACGCCGGGGATCGACGTCAGCTCGTTGGTCGCCCTGTCCGAGATATCCGGGGTCGGGGCGTCGGATGACGGGCCGTGGGACAGGTCGTGGATGATGGTGGCGGTGGAGTTGGCGGTGTCGCCGGCGGCCCCGCCGTTGTAGGCGACGATGGTGGTGATGGTGCCGATGGCGCAGCTGCCCAGAAACACCGCGAGCACTACGCCGCTGATCGCGCGGAACGCGGTGTGGGGGTTGTCGCCGAGGCGGCGGGCGGCGATGAGGGCGGTGGGGCGCTTGGCGTGGGTCGCGGTGAGCCGGGAGCCGACCATGGTCAGCCACGGCCCGGCGACGATCAGCCCGGTCATGATGAGGAACACCCCGAGCAGGTAGGCGTAGGCCTGGTTGGTGGAGTTGCGGCTTTCGGCGATGTCGCTGAAGTAGGCGAGGTAGCCGAGCCAGGCGATGCCGGTGAGGAGGGGGATCAGGCGCCAGGCTCGAGGCGGGCGGGGGGTGACGCGCCGGGTGACACCGAGCGGCGAGACGTTCACCCGGCGCAGGGCGATCCGCGCTGCCAGTGCGGCGGCCGCCGGGATGCCGATGGCGACGAGCAGCACGTTGGCTGGGCTCAGCGACAGGTCGCTGGTGAAGAAGCGTTCGCCGGAGAACGGGATCGTGGCGATCGCCGGCCGCAGCGCGTAGTACAACCCGAACCCGACAATCGTTCCGGCGATGGCGGCGACACTCGATTCGACTGTGGCGATTGTGGCGATCTGTCGGGGGGTGGCGCCGACGAGGCGCATCGCGGCGAAGCGTTGCTCGCGTCGGGCGGCCGACAGCCGGGTTGCTGCGCCGATGAAGACCAGCACCGGGAACAGCAGCGCCGCTGCCACCACCGACAGGACCATCGTCATGCCGTTGGCGTTGGTGCCGACGGGCGCGCATTCACCGGAACACTCGCTGGGTGAGGTCGTGCTGATCTGTGTGACTTGGTGGGCGCCGTCGTGTTCGGAGAGGTCGGCGACGTCGCGGCCGATGATGATGATCAGCGTGTCGGGCGCCGGCAGGGCGTCCGCTCCGATGATGCCGACCTGGGTTCCGGGGAAGCGGTCGGCGAGTTGAGGAGTGGGGGTGGCGGCCAACAGCTTGGTGAGTTCGGGTGAGGCGTAGAACTCGCCGGGCCCGGGCAACGCCGCGATGCCTGGCGGGATCGGGGAATCCGGGCCGGTCGCGGCCACATCGACCCGGCCGATCAGGTCGCCTTGGAAGTAGTCCGCGCGCAGCTGCCACCACAACGGATCGACCGACTCGTCCGGGGACGCCGCGCCCGCCAGCTGCTCGGCACCGGGATAGCCGGTCTCCAACCAGGCGTAGCGTTCGTTCTGGGCGTTGAACGCGTTGAGGCTGCCCAGCGTGGTCAACAACAGGCCGACCCCGATCGCCACCGCCACCGCGACGAGCGCCAGCCGGGTGATCGCTTCCTTGCCGCACGCCACCGCGAGGCGAAGACCGAGGCGGATCATCACGCGGCCATGACCGGGGTGGTGACCTTGCCGTCGCGGACGATGATCTCGCGGTCGGCGTACGCAGCGACCCGTGGCTCATGGGTGACCAGCACGACCGTGGTGCCCTGATCCCGGGCTGCGCCGACGAGGAGTTCCATCACATGTTCCCCGGCCAGTGAGTCCAACGATCCGGTCGGCTCGTCGGCGAACACCACATCGGGGTTGGCCACCATGCCCCGGGCCAGCGCGACACGCTGCGCCTGACCACCCGACAGCTCACCGGAGCGGCGCCGTTCCATCCCGCCCAAGTCCAGCCGGTCGAACCACCCGCGGGCCTGGCCCAGGGCCTCGGCGCGACCCACTCCGTTGAGCAGCAGCGGCAGCGCGACGTTCTCCTCGGCGGTCAGCTCGGGCACCAGTTGACCGAATTGGAACACGATCCCGAACCGGCGGCGACGCAGCTCGCTGCGCTCGGACTCACCCAACGTGTCGACACGCTGGCCGGCGAAGTGGACCTCTCCGGCGTCGGGCACCAAGATGCCGGCCAAGCAGTGCAGCAACGTCGACTTGCCCGACCCGCTCGGGCCCATCACGGCGAGCAATGCGCCGGCGGCGATCGACACGCCGGCGCCACGCAACGCCGGCGTCGCCCCGAACGACAACGCGAGATCGAACGCCTCGAGCACCGGCCCGGCCCTCGGCGCCACGGCCGTGGCCACCGCGGTCACGACTGGACCTCCGCCGCCAACGCCGACAGCCGCGAGGCGGTCAGATCGATCCACCGCAGGTCGGCCTCGAGGTGGAACAGGCCGTGATCGGCCAGCAACGCGTCGACCAGGCTGCTGCTGCGGCGCAGCTCGGTCAGCTCACGCATCCTGGCGAGATGCGCGGCGCGCTGTGTGTCGAGATACCCCTCGGCTGGTCGGCCCGACATCACAGCCAGCACCACCTTGACGAACAGCACCGTCTGCAGGTGCGGCTCGGGAGCGACGGGCTCGGCCAGCCAGGCCTCGAGCTCGCTGACGCCATCTTCGGTGATGATGTACCGCTTGCGGTCCGGACCCGCCCCCGGCTCGGCCTCGGCGGCGATCACCTTGCCGTCACGCGCCAGCCGGCCCAAGGTCGCGTACACCTGCCCAAACGGCAGTGGCTTGCCCCGACCGAACCAGCTGTCGTAGTCGCGTTTCAGGTCATACCCATGGCTCGGCTCTCGCTCGAGCAGCCCCAACAGGGCCAGCGGAACACTCATACACCGAGGGTATACACGTGAGGAATACCGTGTCAAGAGTCGCCCGGGCCGTGTGTGCCGACGGACGCCGAGCAGTCTTCTTGCGATGGGGTCGGGCGGCCGGACGACGATGTCGCTGACGCGGACCAGCGCCCGCATCTGGGAGGGTTCAGGCCGCTTCCTGCCGGGGTCGGAGCGGTGTCGCGCAGCTGCTCTGCCTCGGCTGGGGATTCCCGGGCGGGGCGAAGGTTCAGCGCGACCAGCGCGGTCGCCGCGATCAGCATTGCGATGACGAGGACGGCGTTACCGAGCCCGTTTGCTGTCGCCTTCCGCAGCTCCTTGCCGGCCAGTCCGTTGGTGCCGGAGTTTGCCACGAGGACAAGAATGGCGAGGCCGACGGCAGCCCCGATCGACGTGCTCGTGGAGGCGATGCCCGACGCGACGCCTTGGTCCTCGCTTGACACGCCGGTCCCGGCGGCGATGAACATCGTGGTGAACACGACGCCGTCGCCGATGCTGATCGCGATCAGCCCGGGGATCAGCGCGGCGTAGGAGCCGTCGGCGGACATCGCGAGACCGAGGAGCAGCGCCCCAAGTGCACCGACGGCGAGGGCCCCGATCAGCGTGGACCGGAGACCGAAGCGTGTCGCCAGCTGACCGGCCACCGCCGAGCCAGCGACGACGACGGTCGTCGGCAGCAGGAACCCGACGCCGGTTTCCAGGGCGTCGTAGCCATGCACGTCCTGGAGGTAGAGCGTGAGGAAGTAGAGCACCGAGCCGAATGTCGCCCAGAACAGAAAGGCGATCCCGACGGCGGTGCCGAGGTTTCGGTTCCGGAGCAGCCGTGGCGACACGAGAGGGTCGCTGCTGCGCCGCTCGGTGATGGCGAGCGCCGCCAGCAACGCAGGCTGGCTGCCGCGCTGGCCAGGACAGCGGGCGAACCCCATCCGAGGTTCGGGCCCTCGATGAGCGCGAACACGAGCAGGGTGATGCCGAGCGTGGCGCTGAGCGCACCGGGAAGATCGAGGCGGCGTCTCGACTCGCGCTTGTGGTCGGCGGGTATGAGGGCGAACGTGAGCAGCAGTGCCGCGCCGGCCAACGGCACGTTGACGAAGAACACCGCTTCCCAGCCGAGGGTCTGGGTGAGTACGCCGCCGAGCAGGACGCCGACGACGAGTCCAGCCGCGCCCGCCGCACCCCAGATCGCGACGGCGCGGTTGCGCTGGCGGCCCTCGGCGAATGTGGTGTTGACGAGTGAGAGCGTGACGGGAAAGACGAGTGCCCCGCCGAGCCCCTGGGTCGCGCGGGCGCTCAGCAGGAATTCGGGTGCCGATGCGAGCCCGCCCGCGAGTGAGGCGCCGGCGTAGAGCGCGAGACCCGCCACGAGGATCCGGCGCCGACCGAGCACGTCCGCGGCGCGACCAGCGAGCAGCAGGAACCCTGCGGACGCCACCGCGTAGGCGCTGATCACTGCCTGCAGCGTCTGCTCGGAGAAGCCCAGGTCGTGGCCGATCTCAGGCAGCGCCACCACCACGATGTACTGATCAAGTGAGACGATGAGCATTGCGAACGCCAGCAGCGCCAACGTCGCGGTGCGGCGGTTGGCACCCAACCCGTGGCGCCGGGGTGGATTCGTTGGGCGAAGCGCTGACGCCAGCGACGGCACTGGTCATTTCAGGCGGCTTCCGGGGACTCCCCCCGTGGCACGATGACTGCTTGAGAAGGTTTGGTCAGGGCACAAGGTCCTTAGCCGCACTCCCGCTCTCAATATCGACGGGCAGCGAGATGTGTTCGTGCGATATCAACCATCTGTGTTTGACCGTTGGCAGCAAGTGGTCGCGGGTACCCAACATCCGACCTCGTGCCCATTGTTCAGGGGTTCTGCTTGCTCGGTTCACGCCTGCGGTCGGTAGTTGAGGTAGAGCACACCGTTGTCGTACGACTTGCTGTCAGCGAGCGAGAGCTTGCTGGGCGCGGCGTCATCGGGGTAGAGGCGCGGCCCGGGTCCGCGGGTGAGCGGGTAGACGAGGAGATGGAGCTCGTCGACCAGGCCGTCCGCGAGCATCGCTCGGACCAGCGTCCCGCTGCCGCTGGTGTAGAGGTCGCCGTCGACCTCATTCTTCAGGCTGCGGATCTCGCCGGCGTCGTACGGCCCGACAACCTTCGAGTTCCTCCACGTCGCGGTCGTGAGGGTCGAGGAGACGACATACTTGGTGGTGTCGTTGAAGAACGGCGCTCCGGGATCGTCCTCCACGGTCCGCCCCGACCAGGACGGCTCGAACATCTCGTAGGTCACGCGCCCGAGCAGGATGCCTTGGCAACGGTCCGTGATCCCGCTGACCGTCTCTTCCATCTGAGGGGTGAAGCCGTATTCGAACGTCCACGTGGGCGCGTCGATCACGCCGTCGAGGCTCATGAACTCGTGTACATGTATGGCTCCCACTGTTGGCTCCTCCGATCTGGATGGTGTCGTCCGCTGCCGGCGTCACGCGGCGCCCTCGGCTTGCATGAGCTCGGGGAATGCGGTCAGGTCGGCTCGGTGGAAGAGAGCCTCGTAGAGGTCGAGGGTGCGTTCGGAGGCGAGGCCGAGGCGTTGCAGCGTTGCGCGTGCGAACTGCACGGGGGACTGTGGCCCGGCGGTGATGAGGTCACCGTCGATGACGGCGCGCTCGTTGCGGTAGCGGTCGCCGCCCGCGTAGCCGGTGGCCGCGAGGTACTCGGGGGCGGCGCTCGTGTGGTTGCGCTGGTCGAGCAGTCCGGCGCGGGCGAGGCCGGCTGTGGCGCCGCAGATGGCCGCCACGGGCACCCCGGCCTCGAGGAAGCGTCCCGCGGCCGCGGCGAACGCCTCGCCGCCGCCGGTGTCCCACATCTCACTTCCGGGCAGGATCAAGAGCTCACTCTGGACGGGTGTGAGGTTCGCGAGCTGCGCGTCGGGAACGATGCGCACGCCGCCCATCGTCGTGATCGGCTCGCGTGACTCGGCGATCGTGACGACATCGAAGCTGGTGCCGGTGAAGCGGCCGGTGTGCAGCTCGGCGAGGAGGTGTCCGACCTCCATCTCGGCGGCGCCGTCGTAGAGGGCAAGGTGTGCCGTCTTGTTGCTCATGGCCAGATGTCTAGCCGTGAGCGGGAGCCGTGGTCTTGAACGAAAACGACAGCTACTCGTGGTACGCAGGGGTCAAGATCTGGGACGGGGTCTGCCCCACGAACCGTTTGAGCGACCGGGTCATATGGGATTGATCGGCGAACCCCGCGAGACGGGACACGTCGAGTGCAGGCACACCGTGGCAGAGCAGCTCAACCGCTTGCTCGGCTCGTCGGATCTGCCTGATCGACCCTCGGGTCAGTCCCGTCGCGTGCGCACCCGTCGTTCCACCGAGCGCGTCGAAAGACCAGCGACGTCACCCTGCAGCGCTTCGGACACGACCGGGTCACGCACCAGCAAACCCGCGCGAACGAGTCTGTCGACGAAGACATCGGCGGTGTCCGGCCCCGGCAGTTCCCACGTGGACCCGTTGAGCCAGAACGAGGTGCACGTCGCCTGCGGCAACGTCCATGACCGATCGACCAGACCCGCCAGCGGAAGACCCGGCATGAACGTGCCGAGGCTGAACTGGATGCCAAAGAACTCCGCGTCCTCGGGGATCGGCGACGTCGTCGCCCTCGTCTCTGGCCCCCGCACCACCAGATGAGCCACGCCCCGCTGCCGCGTGACGACCATCTCCCAATGAGTCACCGCCACCGAGACGAAGGACACCTCCGGCTCACTTCGCGTCTGCCACGTCTTCTCCACGAACGGCGAAGGTGATGATCGCTCCTCGAACACAAACAGCTCCACTGCGCGCATAACGACACTTCGACGGGCAACGGCCCGACAACTCATCGGTCCGCAGGCCGAGAGTCGAATGCGCTCCGTGACATAGGGCCGTCATCGGGGCTCATCGACCGTGCGAGATGAACCCGCTCCACGCTTCCGCCGGACCGAGCTCGACAACCACGGAACGCAACCGGAGGTCGGGGGCGCGGTAATGCACACGCGCAATCCCGTCGTCGCCCGCCAGCGACGAGCCCGCACCAGTTCATCCCAAGCTCCCGCTCAGTAATCCCGGGGGCCAAGCGGGGCCGTCGGTGAGTCGTGGGTGCTGGCCTACCCCGAAGTCATCGAGTACTACCTGGGCAACGGACGTGCACAGCTCGAAGCTCAACTCCGCGACCTCTCCTCCGTCGCCGGCCTCCACACCGCGATGGAACCTGGCACAGCAATACGTCCCGTCGACGTCGCCGGCGTACTTGGGGAAGATGGAGATCGTGGCCGCTGTTGATCCGTCTGTCGGCACCTTCAAACTCGGCGTCATGGAGCTAATCGTGGCCCCGTGGCGATGTCGTCGTCGGCCGGCCTCGACGATGGTCTGTTCATGAAGGTCACCGCTCGCCGAAGCAATCGACCAGTTCCTCGAGTACGGGCCCGGATCGAACTGAACGTCCTCAAGGACAAGCTCGCAGAAGTACTCAGCCCGTTCGAACAACCTGGAGCCCTCATCATGGAGAACGAACTGTCCTTGGAGCTCGATGGCAACGCCATTCAACTCGGGACTGTTCGACGGGTGTATGCAAATGTTGATCTCCAGCCGGGCCCAATCCTGTCAGACGACCGCACCGTCTGGGTGTGCGTTCTCCAGCCAGGAACATCGGACGCTTTCGAGACGCTGCTCGTCGAGTAACACGGTGACCGGGATGGGCGTGCCACTCGAAACGTCGGGAGAGGTCCTTTCCTGGAGACGCTGCCGCTAGGCCCTGGGGCGCAGCGCGAACCCGCGGCCTTCTGGTCGATCCGGAGCCGAGCACTTCCGGCGGTGGCGTGCGGTCCGGGTGCTCGACATCACGCCGCCTTGGCGCACTCGCCAGTTCGACGCGTGGTGGCACGTTACGAGTGCACCGGCTCGGGATCAGGTTGATCGCCGTCGGGCCCCGTCAGCCCGGTTTATGGAGCGCGCCTTTTGGCTCGGTTTCGTCAGGCGGACGCAACCGACAGCGCCTCCACGACGTCGGTCGTGGTTGCCCGATACGACATGAACGAATAGTCGAGGCCGGCCAGTGACCGTTGGGCGGCCTCGGGTTCCACCACGCCGCAGGCGTCCTCGACCACGACGGGAAGGAAACCGAGATCGGCGGCGTGCCGCGCCGTCGGCTCGATCCCGATCTCGAGAACGGCACCCACGAGGATGAGCGTGGCGACACCGCGGTCGCGCAGCACGACATCGAGAGGCGTGCCCACGAACGCCGACATAGCCAGCTTGTCGAACACTGGCTCGCCAGCCGCGGGCTTGAGCTCCTCGACCAGCTGGGAATGGATCGCGTCAGGCGGGAAGGAGGACTGCACCTGCTCGGCTCGTTCAACCCGTTGCCACGCCATCGCCGTTCGCAAGGCTCCGACGCCCATATGTGTCGGCGGAACCGACACATGCCGCACATAGACAACCGGGACGCCGGCACCGCGAGCGGCGTCGATTACCCGGCGGATCTGCGACAGCACCGCGGCGCGGTCGCGCACGTGGGCCAGGATCCCCACCTGCGCGTCGTAGACCAGCACCGCAGTGCGAACGGGCTGGCACATCTCGGCGACGGACTCCGGCACCGCCATCCCAAACGCATTCTGCATGTCGGGATCGTGCCACACCAACCCGGATCGGAGCGCCGGCGCGCCATCTCTCACTGTTCTCGAAAGACCAGGCGTTGCGACGGCGCTCACGGCATCCGAGGCCCAAGTCGTTTGAAACCGTCCACCGACGCCAACACCCACGACTCACCGACCGCCTCGACGGCCCCGTTATGGGCCGATCGCGCTCGGGGCCGAAGTGGTGGACGCTTATCAGGTCGCAGATCGGGTCTTGTCGACGGCTGCCTGCCGGGAGGCGACCCCGCGATGCCGGCCCACGATGATCGCAGCGTGTTCCGTAGCGATGCAGATGGAGCGCGCCCGCGATGAACAGGGCCGCGGGCCTCTGCCCACCTCGTCGGCGAGGCACCTCGAGGCTCGTCCCGACGCGGACAGAACGCAGCGCCGACGTGTCCGAACAAGCCGCCGGATATGCCGATGCGCCGTGTCCGGGGAACGTTTCGGCTCTGGGTGTCGCGGCGATGCCCACCGTCCGAGGCTGGGGATGGCCATGAACCCAGCGCCAAAGTACGTGAGCACGCCTACCAATGTCTCTTGCCATTCTCACCGGTCGGGTGGCTCGGGCAGGGACGATCCTCGAGTTTATGTGCTCGTGTCGATCGTGGCGTGGTCCCTCGCGGGACGAGACCGAGGTCGGTCAGCGCCGACGCGCCGCGCTCGGCCTCTTCTCCGCCGGCGAGGATCATGGTTCTGGCGGCCTGGTAGGGGCAGCCAGCGGCATCGAATGTGGCCCCGGCGGCGAGGAGTTGGTTTCGATCCTGGCCGAGCAGGGCTTCGGCGCGTTGGACGATGGCGGTAGCGATGGGGTTGCCTGCAATGACCGCGCTGGCGGCTGCCAGCTGGCTTGGGGCGTGGGGATCTTGGGCGAGGACTGCGGCCTCGGCGCGCAGCGCCACGTACCAGTGCAGCCAGATCCAGGTGATCCACTTGCTGGGCGGCGATCCGTCGGGTTCGGCCGCGAGCCGTTCGAGGGCCAGGGTCGCCTGTTCTCGGTGGAGCAGGACGATGGCGTCGAACGTCGGGCCGTAGCCGGCTTTGCGCTCGGGGGGTACGCCGAGCTCGTCGACGACCGCCAGCCATTCGGCCCTGGCGGGGTCGTCGCCGCGCAGCCCGTGGACCATCGCGACGGCGGCGGCCGTGGTGCCGAGACTGGGTGCCCGTGGCCGGCCGGAGTGGGTCCAGCTGTCGAGGAATCGGTCGCTGTCGGCGAGCGTGTCCTCGATGTCGCCGGCCAGGGCTTCCGCGACCAGGAGCCGAGATGTGGCGTAGTGGCCGACCTCGGCCAGCAGCGGTAGGTCGCGGAGCTGTCGTCCCCATCGGCGGGCTGCGTGCAGATCACCCACGCCGATGGTGGTCTCGACTGCCATGATCAGCGTGTCGACGAGCTCGTGGGCGTTGGTGGGGGTGACCCCCGCAGACGACATCATGTCGACGCGGCGACGCGCCGTCGCAGCGGCGGCGAAGCTGTCGCCTGCCAGGTGTTGGGCGCCCGTGAGCGCGTCGAGGGCTGCGCACTCGGCGAGGGGGTCGTCCAGCTGGCGAGCCAGCTCGACCGCCCGTTCGGCGAGCGCGGTCGTCTCCGCCGCCGTCGATTGGGGTTCGGCCCGGTCGGCGTAGAACACGTCGCCGATGACTCCGCACTCGGCCAGCGCGACCGCGGCGTTCGCCGTGGGATCGTCGCCGGCCAGTTCACGCGCCGACACGAGGAGCGCGGCGGCCTCCCCGGGCAGGGGGAGCTGTGCGAACACGCCGGACATGCGATAGAAGGCCGTCGCTGCCGTGGCCAGGTCGCGGGCGGCAGACGCGGTGTCTCCGGCGCCTCGCGCGACGTCGGCGGCGGCCCGGCAGAGGCGGTACGTGTCGTCGCCGCGCATCCGGGATGCTGCCACCCCTGCCGCAGAACGAAGCGCCGCCACTGCGGCTGCGGGGTCGTCGGTGAGGTTGGCGGCCTGCTCGTACCGCTGTTGGGACTCACCGGCCAGGTTGCGGGCGAAGGCCAGGTCCGCCAGCGCCAAGGCCAGGGCGTGGGCCTCGGCGCGCTGGTCGGGCTGGTCGGCCGCCCAGCCGAGCGCGGCCCGGATGTCGTCGGCCACCTCGTCGAACTTGACCCGCCAGGTCCCGACCGCCGGCTGCGCGTCTTGCGCCAGCTCAGTCGCGGTGGTGAGGCACCAGCGCAGGTGTCGAGATCGGGTGGCGGCGAGGTCGCCGGCGTCGACGAGCTGCTCCATGCCGTACTGGCGGATCGCCGCCATTGCCCGGTAGCGGATGCTCCCCGACGACGGCGCCGCGAGGAGCAGGCTCTGCTCAGCGAGGCGGGCCATGCCGTCGGCGACGGCGTCAGGTCGCTCCAGCGGCGTGAATCCGGCCACCTCGGCGGCGGCTGCGACCGTGAACGGCGCGGCGAAGACCGCGATCCGTCGGAACACAGTCAGGTCGGCGCTGGTCAGCAACCCAGCGCTCCAGTCCAGCATGGCCCGCAGCGAGCTGTGCCGCTCGTCTGCACGGCGTCCACCGACCAGTAGCCGTAGGTGATCGGACAGGCCGGCGACGAGCTCGTCGAGGCCGAGGGTGGGCAAACGGGCAGCCGCCAGCTCGATGGCCAGGGCGATGCCGTCCAGCTTCCGGCAGACCTCTGTGACACGACCACGTTGCTCCTGGGTTACGGGCCACCCCGCTGCGGAGGCTCGATCCATGAACAGCGCGACCGCATCCGCCTCACCACTGTCTCCATCGACGGACAGTGGGGGCACGTCGAAGACGTGCTCGTAGGGGACCATGAGACGGGCCCGGCTGGTCGCCAGCACGGTCAGGCGGGGGCAACCGGCCAGCAGACGCTCGACGAGCGGCGTCACGCCGTCGCGCACGTGCTCGCAGTTGTCCAGCACCAGCAGGGCGTGACGATCCGCCAACGCGGTCACGACCGAGTCGGACAGGCTGCGGGCCTGCTGCTCCCCGATGCCGAGCGCCGCCGCCACGGCCCCCGCCACCATCGCCGGATCGGTGACCGGGACGAGGTCGACGAACCACATGCTGTCGGCGAACCCGGTCGTGGCATCCGTCGCGACAACCAGTGCGAGGCGGGTCTTGCCGACCCCGCCCGGGCCCACAGCGGTCACCAGGCGGTTCGCCCTGACCGCCTCGCCGAGCGCGGCCCGCTCCTGTGTCCGACCGATGAAGGAGGTCAGCGGCGACGGAAGTGACGCGAGCGCCGCGCTCGACCGCTCGGCCCTCGCCAGTTCGCCGGCGACGAGGGCGAGCGCCCGACGGTCCGGTACGCCGAGCTTGCGGAGCAACGAGGACACGTGCGTCTCCACGGTGCGCACGGAGATGAACAGCCCGGCACCGATCTCGGCATTGCTGCGATGCTCCCCGACCAGGGCCAAGACCTCGGCTTCCCGAGGCGAGATCCCCGCCGCAGCGGATGGCTGCGTCGCAACGGCTCCATTCCCCTGCACCCGTCGTCCGCCGGCTCCGTGGGTCCGCTCGACCGGGTCGAGATCGGGGGCCGCCAGCACGAACGCCGGCTCGGGATGATCGAGTCCGCGTAGCTCCACGGCCCCGATGTCGACGAGCTCGCATCCCGTTGGTAGCGCCGCCTTGACGAGCGCCGCCGTCGCTGCGCTGACAATGATCTCTCCGCCGTTGGCGACTCCGCGTAGCCGAGCGACCCGGTTGACCGCCGGACCGAGGTAGTCGCCGTCGCGTTCCACTGCCTCTCCCGTGTGCACAGCGATTCGGGTTCGGATCACGGCTTCGGGCGGCCACGCCTCGGCGCGGATTGCCGCCTGCAGTCGGTGGGCGCCGCGCACGGCGTTGCTGGCTCGAGTGAACACCGAGAACGTCGAATCGCCCTCACCCCGCGGTTTGAGCAAGGTGCCTGCCTCGGCGACGACCGCCTCGGTCACCAGCTGGTCGTGGCGAGCGAGGGCGGCCGCCATCGTGTTGGGCGCCTTCTCCCACAGCTGGGTCGAGCCCACCACGTCGGTGAGCACGAACGTAACAACGCCGGTCGGCAACGCCGCCACGGCAACAGCATGACATCGTGGCCGGCGGGCCGGTGCGGCGCCGGAGCGGCCAACGAAGGATGTCAGCGGCGACGGAAGTGATGCGAGCGCCTCGCTCGACCGCTCGGCCCTGGCCAGTTCGCCGGCGACGAGGGCGAACGCCCGACGGTCCAGTACGCCGACCTTGCGGAGCAACGAGGACACGTGCGTCTCCACGGTGCGCACGGGAGATGAACAGCCGGGCACATCTCAGCATTGCTGCGATGCTCCCGCCCAGGGCCAACACCTCGGCTTCCCGAGGCGAGATCCCCGCCGCACGGATGGCTGCGTCGCAACGGGTCCATTCCCCTGCACCCGTCGTCCTCCGGAGCGCCTCTGGGTCCGTGGTCGAACCCGTGGCCGGTTCCGTGGTCGGCCCCGATGCGGGGACCGCCGTCGTCGGGAGACGCTGTCCCCACCAGGACCACAAGGAGAGGAAACGACATGAACTCAGGCATCCACACCCTCATCTACCCGCTCGAAGACCTCGCTCGGGCCAAGGCGCTGTACCAGTCGCTGTTGGGAACCGAACCCTACGTCGATGAGCCCTACTACGTCGGCTTCCGGCTGGGAGACCAGGAGTTCGGCCTCGACCCCAACGGCCACCGCCAAGGAATGACCACCTACTACCACGTCGACGACCTCGAGGACCTCCTGCGCCGACTCCGCGAGAGCGGCGCCTCCCAGCAGAGCGAGGTCCGCGACGTCGGCGGCGGAAAGCGGGTGGTCACGCTGACCGACCCCGACGGCAACGTCGTCGGACTGTCCCAGGAACCGTGAGTGACGCCGCGGCCGAGCGCGCCGCGTGGCTGGGAACCGGAGGCTCCACGGGCCGGAGCGGCATTGATGCGTTGGCTCCTACGTCGAGACCGCAACGGCGGCCTCGTCTAACAGATGGAGGCACGATGAGCATGGACACGAGAACCGCCACGAGGACGAGGGACGCGCAGTCGCCTGCGCTGCACATTGCCGACCGCCACGAACTGATCCGCGTGCACGGCGCGCGGGTGAACAACCTCCGGGACGTCGTCGGCAACATCGTCGTCGGCAACATCGTTGACGTTCTCGTAGAGCTGGCCCGGGATGACCCCGATCGACGTCTGCGCCGCGGTCGGTCACATTCGGCGGCTCTGGATCGACATAGCTGGTGAACCCATCAGCCATCAGGAGGAGAGTCAGATGCAGTTCGCGATGTTGATCTACCACGGCACCATGCCGTTGCCGACCACGGAGGCGTGGCAGTCGCTGCCCGCCGAGGACCGGAAGGCCATCTTGGCGGGCTATGCCGCAATCAACAAGAACCCGGCGGTCACGCCGGGCGTCGGGCTCGGCCCGGCGGCAACCGCCAAGACGGTCCGAGTTCAGGACGGCAAGTCGAGCACGACCGAGGGTCCCTTCGCCGGGGTGAACGGTGCCGTCGGCGGCTACCTCGTGTTCGAGGCCGACGATGAGGCCGCGGCCCTCGAGCTGGCGGCAAGCATTCCGGCGGCACGATTTGGCGGCGCGGTCGAAGTGCGCCCGGTCGTCTCGTACTAGCTCGTCCAGGTGGATGTACCGCACGCGTCCACAGGCAGTACGCCGCTGTTTGCGATGACCGGAACGGAACGGCGCGCCACCCAGGCAGACCAGGAGACCACCGATGATGACCCATCCCACCCTTGCGGCCGTACTGGTCAACGACCGCCGCCTGCGTCTCGAGACCGGGCCGCGAGCTCACAGCTCGGTGGGCGACGGTGGTCATCGTGGACTTGACGGTGCGGCTCGCGTCGCGCCGGCGATTCGAGGATGCCGCGTCGGGCGAGAGCTCCGCCGTCACCGCCTGATCCGCCGGGGTGAACGGGGTCGATTGTGAAGCCACGGAGGTCGACGCCGGTGCGGCGCGACGGAGACGGAGGTGATGGGGATGGTTGACCAGTCGCTCGGAACGGCGTTCCAGGCGAGCCGGCAACGGCTCCACGCGATCGCGTTCCGCATGTTGGGCTCGCAGGTCGAGGCCGATGACGCCGTGCAAGACACGTGGCTCCGCCTGTCATCGACGGACCCAAAACGAATCGACAACCTGAACGGTTGGTTGACGACCGTCGTTGGTCGCGTGTGCCTGGACCGACTCCGGTCGCGACGAACCCGGCAAGAAGGACCTGGTCGGCGACGAGTTGCGTGACCTTCCGGGCCCCGCCCGTGCTCAGAGGGACCCGGCCGACGAGGTGGTCATCGCCGAATCGATTGGTGCCGCCCTGCTGGTCGTCCTCGACTCCCTCGGTCCCGCCGAGAGAGTGGCCTTCGTCTCCATGACATTTTCGCGGTCGGGCTTCGCCGGGGTCGCAGGGATCGTCGGACGCTCCCGGCCGCGGCGCGTCAGCTGGCCAGCCGAGCCCGCCGACGCGTGCAGGGGACCAGTGGGCCGACGCAGCTCGACGTCGTCCGGCAACGGGAGGTCGTCGACGCGTTCCTTCGCGCCGCCCGCACCGGGGACTTCGATGCGCTGGTCAATCGACTGCATCCCGCCGGGGTAGGGCGTTGAGCCGAGCGACCTTCCGCACCACCGTCGTTCCGGCGGGCAACGCCACCGGTGCCGAGGCGCTGGCCGAGGTGGTGGACGCGCTCGGGGAGTGAAAGCGACCGAAGGTCGGGATCACCATCAACCGACACAGATGGCGAGCCGCGTCGCGTCGATGGGCGGGCGGTTCCTGGTCGGCATCAGCGCCGCCAACCGCGCCGCCGCCGGCATCGAGGTGACGCTCGAGCTCGACACCGAACCGCGCGAGGTCGACGCGCCGGCCGACCTGGCGGCCGCAATGGACTCGGCACCGACGGCGCGGGCGGCCTTCGATCGGCTCCCCTTCGGCCTCCGTCCTAAGCACGTCAACGACATCGAGACCGCAAAGGCTGCGCAGACCCGCCAACGCCGAATCGAGCCCCTCATCGAATCGCTCCAATGAGCGACGCGCTCGAGGCTCGTCACGCCTCCGCGCCGGCCCGCGCCCGCGATGGCCGAGCACCAAGCCTCAATCGGCCCACCACCGTCGCGATCCACGTCCACGGTTGGTGGCTGCGCGGTCGGTATGCGGCCCGTCGGTGGGTTCAGCGTTGGCGGAGACGACCGGCAGCGTACGTGGCCAACTCCGTGCGGTTGGCCACGTCGAGCTTGGCGAACACGTGTGACAGGTGGGTCTTCACGGTGGCTCGGCTCATGAACAGCCTGGTGCCGATCGCTGGGTTGCTGAGCCCGTCGACGACGAGCCGGACGACCTCCAGTTCGGTCGGAGTCAGGCTCGCCCAGCCGGTCGTCGGCCGGCCACGCTGACCGCGCGTCCGTCGCGCATACGTGACCGCCTCGTCGAGGGCCAGGCCTGAGCCTTCCGCCGCTGCCTGTTCGAACGCGTCGTCGTCCAGCGTCGCCCGCAGGGCGGTGACGATGAGATCGTGCTCGGACACGTCGACACGATGGCGTGGATAGCCGATGACGTGTCGTGCCCGGTCGGCGGCAGCGATCAGTCGCACCGCATCGCCGGGCCGGTTCGTCCGGGCCATCAGCACGGCCAGCGCGTCCAGGCTGTCGACGTAGTACGTCCGCAGACCGTGGTCGACGCGAATCGCGAGGGCCTCGTGGTGAAGGTCGGCGGCGCGATCTGGTTCCTCAGCTGCGCTGAGAAACGCCTGCTCGTCGATGACATCGGCGAGCACGCGGGGCATCCCCATCGTGCGGGCGATACCGGCGGCGCGGTCGAGCACACGGTGCGCCTCGTCGACGCGGCCGAGTCGGCGCAGCGCTTCGGCGCGGCAAGGCATGGCCAGCGCGTCGATGTGCGTGTCGGCAGTCGGTCCGGCGGCCAGTGCGTCAGGTGCGAGCCAATGGATTGCCTCCTCGAAGTCGCCGCGCCACAGATGGAGAAGACCAAGTGTCCGTGCCATCCCTGGGACGAAAACCTCGGGACCGGCGCCTTGGACGACGTGCACGAAGCGTTCGAGCAGTTGCAGCCCACCATCGATGTCGCCGACGACCCCGCGGAGCAGTGCCAGCTGGCTGAGGGTGGTGCCGACACGGTGATAGTCGCCCAGCGGCCGGGCGATGTCCGCGGCCTGCCCTGCAAGCTGGTGGGCTCTGGCGATGTCGCCCGTGTACAGGGCGCTGTTCGACTGGAACACGAGAACCGTTGAGACGATGCCGCGGTCGCCGCGGCGGATCATCCGACGCACAACTGGCTGCAGGAGGACCTCAGCCTGGCCGTGCTGGTCGCGGAAATGGAGGATCAGTCCTTGCAGCGCGCGGGCACAGTCGAGCCCGAATTCGTCACCGGCGGCCTCCGCGCAGCGGGCGGCTTCTTCGCAATGCTGCCGCCCGGCTTCGAAGTCCGAGTAAAAGGTGCCGACGGCGGTGAGCGTCAGGCAGCGACCACGCAACCGCTCGTCGCCGTGGGCGGCGGCGATCGCCGCGCCTTCGCGAACTAGGTCGAGGTCGGTGGGTGCTGCGGTATCGCCGATCAAAGCGAACCCGGTCATCAACCGGGCCTGCAGGATCGAGCGGTCACCGGGGGCACGGTCGATCGCCGTGCGCAGGATCTCGACACCTTCCGCGCCGCGGCCGTGCAAGTTCCAGAGCCACGCCGTTGCGGCGGCGAGACGCCGTCCCCGTTCCGGATCGTCGGCCGCGAGGCCCCAGGCGAGCGCGGCGCGGCAGGTTGTCAGACTCGGGGTCGAGCACGGCGCACCACGCGTCCTTGTCCCGGTCCAGCTCGGGCTCGACCGCCTCGGCGACAGCGAGTTGGCGGTCGAGATGGCGATCGCGGGTCGCGTCCTGCTCGCCCGCCTCGCCGAGTCGCTCGCTGGCGTACTGGCGGATCGTCTCGAGGAGACGGAATCGGGACGCGCCGTCGCGTTCTTCGACCGTGACGAGCGACCTGTCGACCAGGCCGCGTAGTGCGCCCAGGACGTCGCTGCAGTCGCACACCACCCGCGCCGCGTCGAGCGTGAACCCGCCACGGAACACGGCCAGACGGCGGAACACCATTCGATCGCGATCGTTCAGCAGGTCGTGACTCCAGTCGATCGACGCGGCCAGCGTCTGGTGGCGCGTGGCCGCGCCACGGACGCTGCGCACCAGCAGAGTGAAGCGATCGTCGAGGCCGGCCACGATCTGCTGCGGCGTGAGCGTGCTCGACCACGCCGCCGCGAGCTCGATGGCGAGCGGGATGCCATCCAGTCCGGCGCACAGTTGACGCAGCACGTCCTCGTCGCCAACGCCGACGGCGAAGTCGTGGCGAACACGTCGCGCCCGGTCGACGAACAGGTCGACCGCCTCGTTGGCGACCAAGGTGGGCAGCCGCCAGACGGCTTCACCCGGCACATCCGAGCGGCTCGCGGCTGGTGACCAGCAGCGTCACGTCCGGGCACGAAACGACCAGCGCCTCGACGGCCTCGGCGGCCGCAGCGACCACGTGCTCGCAGTTGTCGAGGCAGACGAGGACGCGGCGGTCGCGGCAGGTGCTGGGTAAGTGATCGCAGCGGCCCACCGATCGGATCGACCAGCACGCCGACGCCGGACGCGATGACGGTGGCTACGGTCCGCGGGTCGCTGACCTCCTGGAGCTCGATCCACCACACTCCGTCAAGCCAGCGATCGCTCGCCGCCGCGGCATGGGCGGCGAGCCGGGTCTTGCCGGATCCACCGGCGCCCGTGATGGTGACGTGTCGCTCACGGCCCAGCAGCTCGTCGACCGCGGCCAGTTCTGCCTCCCGACCAACGAACGCTGTCAACTCGACGGGCAGGTTGTTGGCGATGCGGTTCAGCGAACGTAGCGGCGGTGAGGGCGTGTCGTCGCCGACCGTGCGCAACTCGTACACGCGCTCGGGTGCCGAGAGGTCGCGCAGCCGGTGGATACCCAGGTCACACAGCTCCGCCGTCGCCAGAGGTTCGCATGCGATCTGTTCGGCCGCGAGCGACGACACGAGCACCTGGCCGGGGTTGGCGACGGCACGCAGGTATTCAGCGCGACGAGCGGACGTGCCGGTATGCACCGCAATTCGTTCGAGCGGCGCCTGCCCGTGACGCTTCAGCGCCACCGCAGCGGCGTGGACGGCGCGCGCGAACTCGTCCAGCCCATCATCGGTGACGACGAATGTCCTGGTTGACACGGCCACGAAGAACGCAGTTTGCCAGCCATCGGCCAGGGCCGGGGTGAGATCAGCCACCTGGCCGATGTCTCGCACGCCGCGCTCCGAGATCGTGGAGACGACAAGAGATCGTCCCCAGTTCACGAAGGAGCAAGACCCATGACAACCCTGATCGCCGACCTGGCAATGTCGCTTGACGGCTTCGTCGCCGACACTGACGACAACCCGAACGAGCTGTTCGGCTGGTACTTCGGCGGCGACGTTGAAGTGCCGACACCGAAGCCGGGCTTCTCGTTCCATGCTCCCGAACCGAGCGCTCGCGTCCTGCGGGAGGGCATCAGCAACATCGGTGCCTTGATCGGCGGGCGCCGCTATTGCGACCTCGCCGACGCGTGGGGGGGAAATCACCCGATGGGTGTGCCCACGTTCATCGTCTCGCACAGCGTGCCCGACGGCTGGCCGCGAGCGGATTCCAACATCACGTTCGTGACCGATGGTCTCGACAGCGCGGTCGAGCAGGCCAAGGCCGCTGCCGGCGACGGCAAGTTCGTCGGTGTCGCGACGCCGAACATCATCCAGCAGCTGCTCAACAACGGAGAGATCGACGCCATCCATGTCAACCTCGTGCCGGTGCTGCTCGGCGCCGGCGTGCCGTTCTTCGCCAACCTCGCCGGCACACCGTTTCGGCTCTCGGACCCGGACGTGGTCGAGAGCACCGGCGTCACCCACCTGACCTTCACCGTCCTCAAGTGACCGATCATCCCGAAAGGTGACCGCAATGGACCTCAGGTTCGAACTCGTCCCGATCCCGGTCCGCGACATCGACCGGGCCAAGGAGTTCTACGCCGACAAGCTCGGCTTCCACGTCGACCACGACGTGCAACCGACGAGCACCATCCGCGTGGTGCAGCTCACACCCCCGGGCTCGGCGTGCTCGATCTGCCTGGCCCACGGCCTTCCGGCGCTCGCCGCCGAGCCCGGGACGATCCGCGGCCTGCACCTCGTCGTCGACGACATCGCCGAGGCCCGCCAACAGCTCGTCGACAACGGCGTCGACGTCGACGAGGTGATCGACCTCGGCGGGATGCGCTACGCCGGGATCATCGACCCCGATGGCAACACCTGGACCTTGCAGGAGATCCACCGGTGACCTACTGGCGCGGGCAACGGACCGACAGGCGTGGGCCTTGCCTGTCAAGAACCGATGGCCTCGGTGGCCTGCTCGGCCTCGATCACGTCGAGGCTGGCCAGAAATGAAAGCACAGGACCACGACGGAGGAGATCAGCGACATGCTTGGGATGGGCGACGAGGACAGGGCAGGCCACGACTACACGGCGACGTGGTGCACGGGCGGTGAGATCGGCTACGTCGTGTTGAACGGCGGCGGACGCGTCCGATACCTGCGCGTCGGCGTCGGCCCACCCTTGGTGCTGATGCACACGGTGCGCACGCAACTCGACCACTTCCAGCTCGTCATCCCCCAGATCACCACCGCGTTCACCGTCTACGCGATCGACTTCCCCGGTATGGGCTGGTCCGACATCGTCGCAGGCGCCAGCTACGAGGAGCCGGCATTGCGAGCGGCAATCGTGAGCGTGGTCGAGGAACTCGACCTCTCCGACCTCACCCTCGCGGGTGAGTCGATTGGGGCGACGCTCGCTCTGACGGCATCGATCGACCTCGGCGACCGAGTACGCCGCGTCGCGGCCTTCAACACCTACGACTTCTCCGACGGCGTCAAACGAGCGGGTCTCTTCGCGGTCTTGTCGCCGGAAGCATCGAGACTCCCGTGATGGGCCCGATCGTGGCCCGCCTCGAGAGCAAGCAAATCCTCAGGCGTGTGATGAGAGGCGGACTTCAAGACCCTCGTCATCTCCCCGCCCACTACCTCGACGAGCTCCGTCGCGTCGGCCGCCGTCCCGGATACCCGATCGTGGCCAGGGCGATCCTCCGCAACCTGGACAGCATGATCGCGGCCCGCGAAAGATACGCGCGGCATCAGCGTTCCCGTGACGCTGGTCTACGGCGACCACGACTGGTCACGGCCCACAGATCGGCAGGCAAACATCGAAACGGTCCCCGGCGCCCGCCATATCGTCCTGCGCGACACCGGTCACTTCACCGCACTCGAGACACCCGACGCCGTTGCGCGCATCTTGCGGAACGGCACCGATGAGAAAGACCCCCGCGGCAGGCCAGAGGGGAGCCCAACTGGCCCAGCGAATGACTGGCAATGACTTCCGCGACCGATCGCGACGCCGCGACGTCGAGAAGCTGGGTGCCTTAGCGACAGGCTCGTCTGGCACGACTCTGCTTGCGGGAGAGCTGATTCGCATCGGAGGTGACTCCAACCTCGCCCCTCATGTTCTTCCGCTGTTGGCGCGGCAATGCGCGGCGAATACGGGGAGAAATGTGACCCCTGGTGATCCCCAACCACCGCCGCGATGCAGGGCCGATGTCGCTCGCCCGGAGCGAGCCGTCTCGCTGTTGTCTCGTCCTCGCGTATCCGGCCCGAGTGGCTATGCGGTGGCCCGAACATGCTGCACAGATTTTGACTGCCTCACCTCACCGTCGCCGCTGAGGAGGAGGCCTGCCGATCCCAACAGCAACCGGGTACGCCGGCGGCGACCGCGGCGCTTGCGGTTTCGAGGGCGGGTGCGGGTTCAGGCTGGGGTTCGGGTGTCGTGATGAGGGTGGGGCGGGACGGCAGGAAGAGGGCGGCGAAGGCGGCGCCGGCGATGAGGACACTGGCGGCGACGAGGCAGCCGAGCTGGAAGCCGTCGAAAAACGCGGCCTGGGAGGCTTCGAGCAGCGGCTGACCGGCGGGGCCGAGTTGGCCGGCGACGGTGAGGGCGGCGCCGATGGAGTCGGTGGCGGTGTCGAGGGCGGGTGCGGGCAGCGAGCCGGCGGCGTCTTGGATGCCGGAGGCGTAGCGGGATGCGTAGACGCTGCCGATGATGGCGACGCCGAGGGTGGCGCCGAGCTCGCGGGTGGCGTCGTTGACGGCGGAGCCGACGCCGGCCTTCTCCTTGGGGACGACGCCCATGATCGCCTCGGTGGCGGGGGCGGTGGTGAGGCCCATGCCGACGCCGGCGAGGACCATCTGGCCGACGATCTCGATGTACGGGGTGGCGGTGCTGGCCGTGGACACCCAGGCGAAGGAGATGCCGACAAGGGCGAGTCCGGTGGCGACGACGGCTTTGTTGCCGACGGTGACCGAGAGCCGCACTCCGACCACCGAGCCGAGGGCGATGCAGGTGGCGACGGGCAGGATCCGCAGTCCGGTGCTGAACGGGCCGTAGCCCTTGAGGAACTGGAAGTACTGGGTGATGAGAAACACGAACCCGGCGAGGGCGAAGAAGATGGTCATGATCGAGCCGCTGGCGGCGGAGAACCGCAGGTTGCGGAACAGCGACACGTCCAGCATCGGGTGCGCCCGGCGACGTTCCCAGGCGACGAACACGGCCGTCGCGGTGGCGGTGAGACGCGAAGCCGCCGAGTGTCGCCGGGGCGGTCCAGCCCCGCTCGGGGGCCTCGATGATGGTGAACACCAAGGTGCCGATGGCGACGGTGGACAGGGCGAGACCGCCGACATCGACCGGTGGGGTGGCCGGGTCTCGGGAGGTCGGCACGAACAAGACGCCACCGAGGAACGTCACCGCGGCCACGGGTGCCATGGCGACGAAGACGCTGCCCCACCAGAAGTGCTCGAGCAGCCAGCCGCCGGTGATCGGTCCCAGGGCGACCCCGAGCCCGGTCATCGCCCCCCACAGCCCGATCGCCCGGGCCCGCTCGACCCGCTCGGTGTACAGGTTGGAGATGATCGCCAGGGTGGCGGGGAAGATCAGCGCTGCGCCGACGCCCATCACCGCCCGCACCGCGATCAGCGCGCCCGAGCTGTCGACGAGCCCGCCGACACCCGTCGCGCTCCCGAACACCACGAGCCCGGTGAGCAGGGCGCCCTTGCGGCCGTAGCGGTCGCCGAGGCTGCCGGCCGCCAGCACCAACGCGGCAAAGGTGAGGGTGTACGCGTCGACGACCCACTGCAGCTCCCGGGTCGATGCGTCGAGCTGTCGCACCAACGACGGGAGGGCGATGTTCACGATCGTCGTGTCAAGGTTGATGATGAACGCAGCCAGGCACAACACAGCCAGGGCCACGCCCCGATGGACTCGCGCCGGGGACCTGTGGACACTCGCTCCCGCGCCGGTGTTCACGGAAGCTTCTGCAGCCCGGCGCCGGTGAGCAGGTATCCGGGGTCGGTGGTGGCCGGGTCGGCGAGGATCAGGTCGACGAGGGCGGACCCGGCGATTTCCGGAGTCAACGGGTCTCCCAGCTGCCGCAGGTATGCCTCCTCGGTCTGTCCGCTGCGGGTGGCGTAGGCGCGGATCCCGCGCCTACCGACATCTCCGAACGGAGTCATCCTGGGCATCACTGCGGTGACGGTGATGCCAAGCCCGGCTCGGCACGACTCTTCCTGGGCGTATCCGGCGATGAACCGTTGGGTGGCCTTGGCCCCGGCGTACCCTCCGCTGGCCGGTGATCCGTTGATCGCGGCTCCGCTGCTCACCACCACCACCCGGCTGCCGGGCGGTAGCGGCTTGAGCAGGGCCTCGCGGAGCCAGGTGAACGCGATCTTGACGTCGGTGTGCCAGTTGAGTGAGAACGTCTCCCAAGTTCTGTTCCTGGAGGGGACGCATCACCGGGTTCGCTCCCGCGACCAGGATGACAACCTGCGGCTCGTAGCGGTCCAGCACGCGCTGCGCCACCGTCTCGTCGGCCGCGTCCGCGACTTCGGTGCGGATGTTGGCGCGGGTGGCGGCCAGCTCGGCAAGTGCCGGCCCGCTCCGGGCGACCGCGACCACTGGAGCACCGGCCTCGGCGAACGTCCGAGCGATCCCCCGCCCCAAGCCCCGGCTGGCGCCGACGACGATCGTGGTCCTGTCCGACAAGTCACTCATGACTGACCGGCTGTGCTTCGATGAGCGCCGCATACTGGCGTTCGAGCGCCTTGGCCGGGCTGCTGCGCCAGCTCTCGGCCATCGACGCCGACTTCGGATCGGGGAAGATGTCCTCGTCCCCGTTGTCCACTCCGTCGAAGATGGCTCGTGCGACGGACTCCGGAGAGGCCTTCGGGAAGTCGACGCCTCGTGTCATGTCGGTGTCCACAGGGCCGGCCACGACGGCATGGACCCGCATGCCCCGTCCGGCCAACAGGGCGCGCAGCGATTGGGTCAGGTTGAACGCGGCCGCCTTGGAGATCGAGTAGGCCGGGATCAGCGGGAAGGCGGCAAACGCCGTGTCCGACAGCACATTGACGATCGCTCCTCGAGAACGAGTGAGCAACGGCAAGAAGGCCTGGGTCACGCCATAGGTGCCGAAGAGGTTGACGGCGAGGTGCCGTTCGAGCACCGCCCGATCGCTCAAGTCGTCATACAGCGCCACCCCGGCGTTGTTGACGAGGATGTCGAGCGACTCGACGCTCTCGACGGCGGCTTGAATCTGCGCCGCGTTGGTCACGTCCAAGGTCAGGGGCGCGACCCGCCCATCCGAGTGGGTCAACGGTTGGCGCGTACCGGCGTACACCCGCTTCGCGCCCCTCATCAACGCTTCCTCGACCAGCGCCTGTCCGATGCCCCGATTGGCCCCGGTCACCAGAACTGCACTGCCTGCGATCGTCATAAAGCCCTCCTCATTGATGGCGCGACTGTGCGTCGGGTAGAGCTGGTTCGCATCGGAGGTGACCCCAACCTCGCCCCTAATGTTCTTCGCCGGCCTGTCGTTGGGGGCGACTAGAAGGAGGTGGGCGCCGAGCTCGGTGCGGGAGTCAGGAGGGCCTCATGGAGCTGTGCGCGGGAGCCGATCTCGAGCTTGCGGTAGGCGTGGCTCAGGTGCACCTCGATCGTCTTGATCGTGACGAACAGCGTTTGCGCGATCTCTTTGTTGCTCATCCCGTCGGCCGCGAGCTGTGCGACGTGCCGCTCGCTGGCGGTGAGTGCGTCGAGCCCCGTCTGGATGACCTTTCGCGGTCTCGCGCCGGTGGCGGCGATCTCTTCGTTCGCCCGCTCGGCGAGCCCGAACGCTCCGAGCCTTCGGGCGAGGTCGACGCCGTCTTCGAGCCGTTCGCGTGCCTCGGTCCTCTCGGTTGGCGCGGCGCAGCGCGGCGCCGAGGTCGACGAGGGCGCGGGCGTGCTCGAGCCGAGCTTCCGAGCCTGCGAGCACCTCGACCGCCTCCTGGAGCAGCTCGATCCCTGTCGTGCCGCTCTCAATGAGCCCGAGCACGCGCAGGGAGCCGCCGATCGCGTACGGGTCACCCCAACGTCGAGCGAGCGCGAGCTCTTCGTCGGCGAGCGCACGCGCTTCGTCGTTACGGTCGAGACGTCGAAGGCCTTCGGCGGCCCACCTCCGCCATGGCACGCCGCTTGGATTGTCGAACGGGACCAGCCGAACGGTCTCGCCAACCTGGAGCAGTTCCGCGACTCCCCGCTCGGGGCTTCCGGTCTCGATTCGCAGACGGCCACGGCTGAGCCGAAACCAGACGAGGTGGACCTGGTCGAGCGGGAGCTGCTCCGGGAAGTCACCCTCCTCGATCGACTCGTGCCGCCTCGTCCGCCTCCCCCTGCTCCAGCAACGCCTGCGCCAGGAACCCGATGTTGTAGGGCCAGGCGACGAGCATGCCGTGGGCGACGCAGAGATCGATCGCCTCCCGCAGATCGGCGACCGCTGCTCGAAGATCGCCGCGACGGGTCTGACAGTGGCCGCGCCACATCAACATGAACGCGACGTTGAAGACGTCGCCACGCCGGCGGGCCTGAGCGACGGCCTGGTCGAAGATGGAAACCGCCTCGTCGAGCAACCCGGACCGAGGGAGCACATTCACCGCGTAATAGAACGCGATCGACCCGCTCGCCAACAGGTTCCCGGGCGCGAGCGCACGGCGGGCGAGGTCGATCGCCAGCTCGCGGTGCAGCCCCAGCCGGTACTGGTAGTGCGCCATTGTCCCGAGCAGGATCTCGCTGCCGAGGCCTCCGTGCAGCGCATCCAGGTCGAGCTCGCCGATCGCTGCTTCGGCGATCGGATAGGTCTGCGGGTCCCACCACGCCGAGCTGATCAGCTCTCCTACGAGCAGCTCGTAGAGGTCCGGATCGCGCCCCCGATCCATCTCGTCAACCGCCTGCTGGAAGACTGCTAGGGCATCCGCGATCCGGTCCGTGAACCAGAACGCGCGGCCGAGTTCGAGCGCGACCGCGCAGTGCCGCGACCGGTCGGCGAGGAGCTCGACACCGGCGCGCAGGTGCTCGGCCGCTGCCGGGCCGTTCGTCCGCCGCTCCGCAACGCCGAGCTCGACGAGCACCTCCGCACGCTCGGCCGGATCAATCTGCTCGTCGAGGGCGCGGGTGAGATATCGCACCGCGGCCTCGGCTGCGCCCTGGGCGAGCGAGCGCTCGGCCGCTTGGCGAAGCGTCGAGACCACGAACGAGTCGGCCCGTGGGGCGACGCGCAGGAGGTGCCCCGCCGCACTCTCGAGCGGTGCACCGGCCTGCAGCAGCAGCCCGGCGGCCATGCGATGCGCGGCGTCTCGTTCGACCACATCGAGCGTCTCGTGGACGGCGCTGCGCACGACGGGATGGAAGAACTCGAGCGGATCCGCGCGACGAAGCAGGTCACGCCGAACGAGGGTGGCGGCGGCCGGACCAAGCTCGCTTACTTCCACGCCGGCGAGCGCGGCCGCATGACGTAGCGCGGTCCCGTCGCCGAGGATCGACGCCGCGCGGAGCAGGGCAAGTGCCGGTTGGGGTAGGCGGACGAGGCGAAGCCCGACGGCGCGAGACACCCTGCGCTCCGATCTCCAACAGGCGGGGCACGTGCTCGGCGGTCGGGCGGGATCCATCCCGTGCAACCGCGTCGAGCAACGCGCCGATGAACAGCGGATTCCCGCCGGTCGCCGTCTCGACGGCGGCGCAGAAGGCCGCGTCCGGTTCCAGACCATGCAGCTCACGCGCGAGCACTGTGATCGAGGCACGCCCAAGCGGTTCGGGGCGAATCGGGGTGGCCTCCGGATCGGCGATGAGCTCTGCGACCAGCGTGGGATTGCTCCCCTCTCCCTCCGGCGGCCGCGTCCCGGCGGCGACGAGGAGAGGCACCCCCTCGAGCCTTCGCGTCAAGTAGAGCAGCCACCGCAAGGACGCGGTGTCCGCCCAGTGCAGATCATCGATCGCCAGAATCGTCGGCCGTTGAAAGGCCACGTTGGCGGCGAGCCAGTAGAGGCCGTGAAGGATCGCGAAGGAGCCCTCTGCGGGCGCGTCCTGCGAGGCGGCGAGCTGCGAGGCTCCGAACAGCGGCTCCACAAGTCGGGCGGGCCCTGAGAGCAGCTCCGCGCGGAGATCCGGAGAGGCGGACGCCAGCAGCGGCTCGAACAGCTGACGGACGATCCCGTACGCAAACTCGCCCTCCAACTCGCCGCCGCGGGCGGCGAGCACTCGCATCCCCGCCGAGCCGGCAATCGCCCGCCCCTCGGCGAGCAGGCGGGTCTTGCCGATGCCGGCGCTTCCCTCGATGACGACGAACCGCCCGACTCCGCTCCGCGCCGAGTCAGTCAATGCCTGCAACGCGGCGACCTGAGCATCGCGCTCCAGGAGCAAGAAGCCGGTTCCGCCCGAAGCAAGCACACTCGGCGACTGCCGCCACCACTCAGGAAGGGACGGGGATGCGTTGTGCGGTGGCGGTTCTGGCGCGGCGTCGGTGATCGGCGCCGCCGCTGGGATGCTGTCGGTCATTCCACCTCCGGAAGTTGGAAGGGTTGCGGTCAGGATCGACGGTCACGGAACGCCACAATGCCCGCCACCAGTGCGATGGCGACCGCCGCCAACTGGACGACGGTCGCGACGAACGGGGAGGCGTCGCCCGGATGTCGTAGCGCGTTGTCGTTCTCAGCCACGCTGGCGATGGTGCCTCCGACAAGGAGAAAGAGCGGGACCACGACGCCGACGATGCGCGCCCATGTCGCCCGCGCGAACAGCACAACGACGACGGCGACGCCGAGGATGATCGGGCCCGGAGGCACGGTCGGGTAGTCGACACCGGCCGCGATCTGCCAGATGATCGCCACGATGGCGACGACCATCGCCAACGTGTTCACCTTGACAGCCGTTGGTATCGAGCGAAGGGATGCACGTCGGGGGCCGGTGGTGGTGGTCATGCAGTACAGCGTGATCGCACCAGGGTGCGCTTGTCGTCCGACGAGCGTTTAGATTCGGCATACGCCCGCTGACGTAGGGGCTGCCCCGCACGGCGGCACTCACTCGGACGGGGCCGTCGCACTACGACAGGCCGCACAAACCAAGACACGCTGGGAGCTGCCGGCCGGACGCTCCCGGCGCCCTCGAGTGGGTTCGCTATCAGCTGACGGTCTGCGACCGACCGCGATCCAGGATGCCCCGGGCAACGGCTCCTACACCGGGAGCAGGTCGCACCACTGGCCGCAGATCCCCGCATGGGCGGCGTCACAGGCACGCTCCGAGCCACCGTTACCCGAGATCTCTGGTCCCCGGGAGGAGAACCTGGTCGACCTGGCCCAGCTGTTCGTGGCCCGCCGCGGCACCTCGCTGCGGATCCAGGGCGTCACCGACCCCAGCGACCCCGACGACAAGATCTGGGAGGACGGCAGCCTGCTGGCCAACCTGCACGCCACCCTTGCCGGTCCGACGTTCGAGGCTTGGCTTGACTCCGACGACGCCAACACGACGACTTACGGGGCCCGCTGACCGTTGACGGCACGAATGCCAGCCGGAGCCCCGATCGACAACATCCGGTGCAGGCGATCCATAGGTCGTGAGCTTCCTCCGAGAAAACGCCGATGTGGCCGAGCCATCGGCGGCTCAATCGACTCGCGATGCCGGCCGGGGATCAACCGCCTCCGCTTGGTCTCCTCGGTTCGCCAGCGGCCCCTATCCCTATCGAACCCGACTTGGGGTTCTCCGCATGCGGCTCGCCGACGTTGTTCACCGTGTTCGCCTACGAGGCCGGGCTGGTCCGCCCTGGCTGGACCACTGCGCTCTCCGCTCGATCCTGCATCTCCCAGGCATGTTCGAGGCCGTGCCAGGCGATCCGGCGGGCCGCGTAGCGCGTGGTCCAGCCGTTGGGTACGACGGGTGAGCCGTCCGAAGGGGCACCCACCACGGCGGCGATCGCCTCGCGCAGCTCCTCGATCGCGGCGAGGTCGTCGATGGCCGGCTGCTTGAGCTTCACCCCGACCTTGCGGGCGTAGGCCGTCTCGGCGCCGATCACGTGATCGATCAGCTTGTCCCGGTCCCGGCCGCCACCCCGCGGGCCCTTGCGCAGCTCGGCCGGTGACGCGGCGGCGACCTCGTCGAAGGTCGCCCAAACTGCGGTGACCAGGCCGACCAGGCGCCGGGCTGCGGCCGGGGTCACCGTCGCTCGCTCGGCCTCGGCGGTCACTTGCGGGAACGGGCGGCGGCACTCGGGAGCGGCGAACGTCGTCGCGGACCCGCCGGGCACGCGCTCGACGACCTCGAAGCCGACCGTGGACGGCAAACTGACCCCGGCCTCCTCGGCCACCGGCGCGTATCGCTCGGCGTAGCTCCTCAGCGCCTCCAGTGCGGCACCCTCGTCGCGGCCGGCGCGGCACCAGCCAGGCCAGTCGAGCGCGGAGGCGAAGGTCTGCTGCGGGGTGACCTCGAGGCAGACGGCTATTCGACGCGACGACATGCCGCGACCCTCCCACAGAGGACCGAGACTTCGATGCCCTGTATTGACGCCGGCCGAGGGGCGAACTGGGCGGTTGATGGCCGCCGCGCCCCTGTCGGGCCGGGCAAGAACATTAGGGGCGAGGTTCGGGTCACCTCTGATGCGAATCAGCCTTTCCGGACACAGAGTCGTGCCATGCGAATCAGTGGGTTGGTCGGCGCCCACTTTCCCACCGTCGTGGCGTCTACATCATCGACGGCTGCGACGATCCCGATGTCGACGGCTGGCGAGGCAGCCACCGCTGATGCGCTCAGCCGTCGGTCTGAATTCATGAGGTGCGCGAATGCGGGCGCCCGGACACAGAAAGGAACCGGAGATGATCCTGAAGGACAAGGTTGCGGTGATCTACGGAGCCGGAGGCGCGGTCGGCGGTGCTGTCGCACGCGCCTTCGCGACTGAAGGGGCCAACCTCTTTCTCACCGGGCGCAACCTGGCACCGGTCGAAGTGGTCGCCAAGGACATCGTTGCCGCCGGCGGATCCGCCGAGGCGGCGGAGGCCGATGCCCTCGACGAACAGGCTGTGGACGAGCATCTGCAGTCCGTGATCGACACGGCAGGCCGCGTCGACATCTCGTTCAACGCGGTCGGCATCCCGAGTACGAACGTTCTGTATGTCCCTCTGACCGAGCTCGATGTCGAGCACTTCTCCCTGCCGATCACGACCCTCGTTACGCCGTACTTCGTGACCGCACGCCTGGCCGCAAGGCACATGATCCCGAACGGATCGGGGGTGATCATGACCGTCACCACCCTCCACTCGCGGACGGGCTTCCCACTGGCGGGAGGCTACGGTCCGGCGCAGGCCGCCAAGGAGGCACTCACTCGAGAGCTCTCCGCCGAGCTCGCACCTCACGGCATTCGCGTGGTCGGTCTGCGACCACACGCAATGCCGGAGACACACGCGATCAAGAACGGCTACGAGACTCGCGCCACATCGGGAATGACCTGGGAACAGTTCCAAGAGACGCTCGGCAGCAGGACCCACACGCAACGACTCATGACGCTCGCCGAGACGGCAAACGTGGCGGTGTTCATGGCTTCCGACAAGGCGAGCGGGATGACCGGAACCAGCGTCAACCTGTCCATGGGCAGCCTGGACGACTAGATCGGTGGACGCCATGCGGGTCGGCGCCTCCCTGCGCACCTCCGTCATCGTCGACGGCGTGCGGCAGGCCGCCGGATGGCTGGTCGAGCGGGCGTGGGCGGCCTGGGAGGCCGATCTCGATTCTCTGTTCGTCGGCGACAAACACGTCCCCGGCACGCTGGCGTCGCTCGCGCCCGGTCGGTTCATCCTCCCGTACGCCATCGGTGGGGGCGAGCAGCAGTTCGCCGGGATGGGCGTCGACCACTCCCGGCGCCCGTCCCGCTTCGAGGCCGGTCTGGACATCATCCGCCGTCTCCTCGCCGGCGAGACCGTGACCGCCGACGGTCGCTATCGAGTACACGAGGCGGTCGTGTCGCCCGTCCCGCCCGAACCGGTGGAGGTGTGGGTCGGCGGCACCGCCGAGCGCGCCGTCGATTGCGCCGCCCGCCTCGGTGACGGGTTCCTCGCCGACGCCCCCCTGACCCGTCGTGCGGGCATCGCGGACCTGTGTCGGGCCCCGGATGGCTTGACCAGAAGGTTGGAACCAAACCGATACCGAGAGGAGCACACGATGCGAGTTTTCGTTGCTGGGGCGAGCGGTGCGATCGGCACCCGGCTCCTTCACCAGTTGATCGACCGAGGGCATGAGGTGATCGGCACCTCCAAGTCGCCTGCGAACGCGGAACGTGTACGGGCGCTGGGAGCGGAGCCGATGACGCTCGATTTGCTCGACCCGCAGGCGGCGCGAAAGGCGATCCTGGAAACCGAGCCCGACGCGATCGTGCATGAGGCCACCGCGTTGGCGAATGTCCGTTTCTCGAGGAATCTCGATCGCACCTTCGCGCAGACCAACAGGCTGCGGACCGAGGGTACCGACGCGCTGTTGGCCGCCGCCCGCGAAGCGGGGGTTCGCCGCTTCGTCGCGCAGAGCTTCGCTACCGCCCGGAACGCCCGCGATGGCGGGCCGGTCAAGACTGAGGACGATCCACTCGACCCCACCCCGGTGCCAGCGACGCGCGAGACCAACGCGGCGATGCGCTATCTCGAGCAGGCAGTTACTGACGCCGGCGGGACGGCGCTCCGCTACGGCGGCTTCTACGGCGCGGCCAACGACGCGGTGGTCGCACCCGTCCGCAAGCGGCAGTTCCCGATCGTGGGCGACGGCGCCGGTGTCACCTCGTTCATCCACGTCGACGACGCTGCCGGTGCGACAGTGCTGGCGCTCGAACACGACGTGACCGGTATCTACAACATCGTCGACGACGAGCCCGCTCCGGTGCGGGAGTGGTTGCCGGTGCTCGCTGACGTGCTCGGCGCCAAGCCGCCCCGCCACGTTCCCCGTTGGCTGGCCCGGCTGATCGCTGGTGAGTTTGCGGTGATGTTGGGAACTGAGTCTCGCGGTGCCTCCAACGCGAAGGCCAAGCGGGAGCTCGGGTGGACGCTGCGCTATCCCAGCTGGCGGCAGGGCTTCGTCGCCGCCTACGTTCCCATCACCCGGGCGGATGCGCCAAGGTCTACGGCGGCCGTCGAAGCCACTCAGCAGCAACACAGACCTCCGGCTCCCGGGGCCGCATGACTTCGGCCCCGAATGCACTGCCCGAATCCCGCTGGCGCAGGCTCCGGCGAGCGCCCGGAAACGCCGGGTCAACGACGCTCCCGGCGCGCGTGATAATCACGGCCGTGTCCGGCAGCGGGATAAGAACGACTCAACAAGGAGATCCGCCGGCGCACCGACGTCGTGGGGATCTTCCCCAACCGGGCCGCCGTCGTTCGTCTCGTTGGCGCCCTGTTGGCCGAGCAGACCGACGAGTGGGCGATCGCCCGGCGCTACATGAGCGCCGAGAGCCTGGCCAAGCCCCGCCACCACGACACCTCCCCAACCGACCCAAGAGCAGCGATCGAGGCCGCCAACGACTGACCGGCACGCTCTCCGTCGCAGCTACCGGCGCCACCTCGTCGTGGCATCGGTCAGACGCGCACGCCCCTCATCAGAATTGACTGAAAGGAGTCGTTGACAACCACCAGAAATCTGATCTATAGATGAACCCCAACCTGCACGGCAACCACCGAACAGCTCACGGCTGACGAGATGACCGTCACAACGACGCCTCGTTACACTGACACCACCGCGCGGGACTCAACCCGCCGGCAGCCCGTCATCACGAAGCTGAGTGTGACGGCGACTGGGGCGATCGCGTGCCGGCGGGTAGGGTACGCGGCGACGGGCATCGAGGGAGAGGCGGACTGTGCGGAGAATGCGGACACGATGGCCGCTGCTTGTCGTGCTGGCCGCGGTGGCGGGCGCCGCCTGCAGCGGTTCCGGCGACGATGCCGCGCCGAGCACGAGCACCACCGCGCAGGACCAGCCTTCAATCAGCGATGGCGGGTGGACGGTCTTGCAGTACCACATGGCCGATACCGACCTCGAGCCGTTCATGATGGACGACGTCAACGAGATGGGCGCTGTCGGGTCCAACGACAATCTCGACATCGTGGCGATGGTGGACCGGTCGCCCGACTATGGCGAGGCTCCGGTTCTCGACCTGGGCGACTGGGTCGGCGCCAAGGTCCTGCACATCCTCCCGGGTCACGCCGAAGTGCTCCAGGACTTGGGTCCGACCGATATGAGCGACCCGGCGACCCTCGCCGCGTTCATCACCGAGGGGATCAAGTCGTTCCCAGCTGCGCATTACGCGGTGATCCTCAATGACCACGGCGCCTCGTGGCCGGGGGTCGGTTCCGACGAGAGCGCCGACGGCAGCACCATGGACCTCGCGGAGATTCAAAGCGCCGTCGCGACCGGCCTCGCCGACGCCGGCGTCGATCGACTCGACTTGCTCGGTCTCGACGCCTGTCTCATGGCGACCTACGAGGTGGCCACCACCATTGCCCCGCTCGCCGACCGGATGGTGGCCAGCTCGGAACTGGAACCGGGCCACGGCTGGGATTATCACTCCCTCCAGGTGCTCGCGGACGACCCGAACGCCACCGCAGACGGTGTCGGCACAGCCTTCGTGGACAGCTACCTGGCCGATGACGACACCGACGGCACGTTGGCGCTGCTCGACCTGACCCAGATGTCGGCACTCGACGAGGCGATGGCCACGTTCACCTCAGCCCTCGTGGACCGCGCTGCCACAGTGGCGCCGGAGGTCGGTCGCACGTTGAAGGCGAACCCTGGCTACGGCAAGAACCCAGACCCGTCGCAGGACACCTTCATGACCGACCTCGGAACGCTGGCAGCGACGATCGGCGTGGAAGCCCTCGACGTCTCGGACCCTGCCGACGCCGTGCAGCGTGCCCTGAACGACCTGGTTGTCCACAAGGCGTCCGGCCCCGATGCCCCCCACTTCTCGGGACTATCGATCTACTTCCCGCCGTCGTTGGACTACCTGGACGCGTCCTATCAAGACATCCCTGACAACGCGAGTGGCTGGCTCGAGTTCCTCGACGCTTACTTCGTGACCGGCGAGGCCATTCCGCCGACGGAACTGCCCGCGTTCACGACCGACGAAGGCGATATCACGATCAACGACGATGGGCTCGACATGGCCGGCACGGTCGAGCCGGCCTCCGTCGACAACCTGTCTGGCGCCACCATCCGCTACGGCGTCGAGAACGAGGACGGCTCGACCACCTTCTTCGGCGACGAGACCGCGCACATCGCCGACGACGGGTCGGGTCTCGTCACCGGGTTTTACGACCTCACTGTCCTGCACATCACCGACGGTGAGGACACCGCGACGGCCTACATCTCACTCAGCAACGACGACGAGAGCGGTGGGTTCAGCCTCGAAGTGCCCATGGCGTACTTCTCGCCCGACGACGTCAGCGGGGAGACGTTGCAGGACGTGCTGCTGAGCATCGTGGTCGACAGCGACTACAACGTGACCGACGAGACATACTTCGCAATCGAGCCCGATTCAGGCACGTACGGAGAGATGACAGCCGACCCCGCCGGGCTCATCGTGCCGCGAGTTCTCACCATCGACACCGAGGGCAATCAGACGTGGACTCCAACCACGGACGTCGGCCTCTTTGCCGACCTTTCGAACCTGCAATACAACTTCGAGCGGCTCGACCCCGGTACACCGCTGCTCGTCGAGCTATCGGTCACCGACTACGGCGGCAACACGGCTGCTGTCAGCACGGTCATCGAGGTGCCGTGACCGACGGCCACAGCCTCCTCGGGCAGCGGCGGGTCAGAACGCCCGAACCAGGACGACCGACCCTACGGCGAGCGAGAGGACGGAGACGAGCAGCAGCCCGGTGGTCACGGCTCGCTTGGCGAGGAGCGTCGCGATTCCGCCAAAGAACAAGCTGAGGGCGAAGAACACCGTGGCCAGTTCGAACTCGTCGCCTTGCTCGTCCTTGTCGACGGCCTCGTCGAACTCCGCTTGCGCCTGCTCCTCGAGTTCCCTGGCCTGATCGAATTCAGCGATCGTGTACGGGTTGCCCTCGAGGTCGTCGAACGGTGTGACCGCCTCGTCCGTGGCTTCCCACCAGGCGACGGCCTCGGCCAGCTCTGGTCGCATGAGCGTGAGGAGGTACTCGGCGCGGTCGGATTCGCCGGCGAAACTCGCGTTGGCGTATTCCACGAACAGCGCTTGGTCCGACGAGGCCGTCGTGTTGCCCTGGGCGTAGAACGCGTTGGCGTCGTTGAGGGAGCGGGTTGAGTTGGTGTAGCCCTGGAGCGCATCGCCGTCCGTGAGGGCGGCGTTGTAGGCGGCAATCGCTGTCAACGTCGCGGCGATTCCGAGGAGGATCGCGGCGACGATCTGACTGCGGTCGTGTGCGGGTTCCGCCGGGGTTTCGATGAACGTGTCAGCCACGCCGGCAAGCTACTGAACTGGTCCTGGTGGAATGTGGGATCCAACCGCCTGGTCTCCTCGAGTTCTTGCGGTTCGAAGCGGCCACCGCCGAGCTTTCGAGTGGCTCGAGTGGCTCGACATTTGACGTGGCGACTCAGCACGCTTCTGGTGGTGGCCGCTCGTCGGGTTGGTCGGCGCCGGGGTCGGATGTCGGTCGGGGGCGGTCGTCTGGTGGTGGTGGTGGTGGTGGTGGTTTTGGGTTTGGCGTTGTGCTTGGTGGCGTCCCGGTTGTGGGGGCGGCATTCGAGTGTGCCGTTGTCCTGGCTGGTGGGGCCGCCTTGGCTGTGGGGGGTGATGTGGTCGACGTCGCAGGTGTCGGCGGGCTCGTCGCAACCGGAGGGGTGTCGGCAGTGCCGGTCACGCACTTCGATCGCCCGCCGCAAGGCCCCAGTGAAGCGCCGTTTGCGGGACACCCCGATGACCCGGTCGGGTCCGTCGAAGACGACCCGTTCGATGTCGGCTGTGGAGAGCAACGGGACGATGAGACCGGGGGCGATCACGGTGCCGCAGGCCAACTGGCACAAGTGCTCGAGGGTGGCTTCACCGACGAGCACGGTGATCAGCGGTCGCGGCCGCAACCCGCCCTCGTGGGCGGTGCGGGAGCGTGCGGCCATCTCGGCGAGGGCGTCGGCCCGCCGCTGACGGACGGTGCGGATCGTGCCGGCCTGCTTGTCCTGCAGGTCGAGGAGCCGTTGGAGGCGTTCGAGTTCGTTGAGGAAGCTGGCCCCACCGATCGGGTCGAGCAGGGCCCGCACGTCGACCATCCCGTCGAGGGTCGTGGCGGCCGAACAGCCCCGGCTCTCGTGGAGGCGTTGGGCTTCGTCTGCGGTGGCTTCGGCGTCGGCCCGTTGACGCCAGTACTCGACCATCCGGTGAGCAGTCGGCGTAGCGCAGCACCTGACATTGCTCGACGAGGGTCTGTTCATGGTTGGTGAACCAGTCGCTGCGGGATCCCGTGTTGGCGCGGGCCAGCAGGTCGACATGATCCGTCGACAGCGACCCGTTGGATACGGCGGCGGCGGTGTGCGGCATCGACCGCAGGGCGCGGGCCCGGCGGACCTCGGTCTTCGCCGATCTCACCGACAGGGAGGCTTCTCGGGCCAGGCGGGCGGCGGGGGTGCGGCTGCCGTCGTCGGCCCACACGATGCGGGCGTCCCAGGCCGAGATCCATTGGGCCCGCACGGCGGCGAGCCGGGAGTTGTGGCGTTGCAGGCCGACGACCAACTCGTGGAGTTCGCTGTCGGTGAGGTCGGCGGGGTCGAGGTCGAGGAGTTCGTTGATGGTCGTGTCGAGGGCTTCGAGGTGGGCTGTCCCCATGCACCCAATTCTATCGAACAGGTGTACGAGTCACAAGTCGTGAGCAGGAATTTCTTTGCCGCTGAGCCCGTCCTGAAGCGTCCTCAGCGCCGCCGACCACGCCCACGGGCCACGGTCGCGGGATCGACCGCTGTCGGCCGCCAACACGATCTGCACACGGGCGGCCACGACACGCCGAGGCGATCCCCGCTGGCGCGCCCGTACAGGGCGACGCCGAGACGATCGCTCGCAGTGTCGATGGCTCTCCGCACCCGTACAGGGCGACACCGTGCGTCCCGCTGCCGCCGTCAATACCAGCCCATTGCAGGCCGAGCGTGTGATGGTGGAGGCGCCGACGGCCAGGACGAACCCGGTTCGAGTTGTATCCCAGGCTGATCCCCTGCCCCGCCGATCGGAGCGATTCCGATGAACGTGAAGCCGGGCGACGAGACCGGCGACGACCCGAAATTGCCTGCGCCGCTCACGATGGACACCTCGATCTCGATATTCATCTGGCCGGTCGTCGGTGCGGTTCCGTTGTTCGTCAGGGTGATGGTGTACAGCTCCTGGCCCGGCTGGGGGAGCGTGGCCGCCCCTTCAATGGTCGGCCCAGGGCGACGCCGAGGCTCGGCCGATCACCAGAAGCCACCCCGCATCCAGAATGAGCGTCCTCGGGGCGCGCTTGGAGTGTCCGGACCGCGGGCCAGCCAGGAGGCGTAGTCGGGCCACTACGAACCGCTCTGGCGCTCGGTGGTACGCGCCCAGTCCTCGGCGTCGGGGCTGGGCCGGTCTCCGTGTGCGGTCAGGCGAACGCGCTGACGCCGGTGATGTCGCGGCCGATGTCGGAGTTCTGGTCAGTGAGACCTCCTCTGCCGCGGTCAACGGCAACACCTTCGAGGAGAATCAGGTCGGCATCCAGGCCGGAGGAGCGGCCCAGGTCAACGCCGTCGACAACGTGATCGGCGTGGCTGGCCGGGTTGGAATCAGCTTTGCCGGGTCGAGCTCGGGAGTCGTTCGTGGCAATCGCATCAGCGCCGGGAACGCCTGTCGGCATCGAGGTGGCCGGCTCGGCGGCTCCGGTCGTCGAGGGCAACACCATCGAGGGTGCCGGCGACGTCGGCTTGAGCTTCCTCGAGACCGCTTCCGGTCGGGCCAGCCTCAACATCATCACAGGGCACGATGTTGGAGTCCAGGTCGGCGGGTCAGCGACGCCGGAGCTGACCGGGAACCAGGTCAGCGAGAGCCAGCGCGTCGGGATGTTGTTTGCCGAGCAGGCAGCCGGTGCGGCGAGCGGCAACACGGTGACCGGCAGCGTCAGCTCGGCGATTCGGGTCGCCGGCATGGGTCATCCGGAGCTCACGGCCAACGAACGCGCGGCGGCGAGTACGGGCTCACCTACCTCGAGGGGGCAGCCGGAACGGTGTCCGACAACCGCATCCTCGAGCACCGCATCGGTGGCCAGTGGGCCGGGACGGCAGCGCCCCGGCTGGTCGGCAACGAGCTCGACGGGATCACAGACGCGGCGATCGTGTACGCCGAAACGTCCGCCGGCGAGGCCGCTGGAAACCGCTGCCGCGGCGGGTCGCAGGTGGGGATCGCCATCGCCCCGACCGCCAGCCCGACGCTCAACGGCAACGAGTGCGAGGTTGCCCTCGCCGGCTGAGCGGCGAGGTCGGCGATGTCGCCCTACGTGAGGACGTTCACCGCGCGTGCCACGACCAGACCGATGACCACGAGCGACACCGTCGCCTGCACCGCCATCGCCGACTTGGCCCACGGCACGAGCGGCATCACATCGGTCGGGCTGAACGCCGTGCTGTTGGTGAAGCCGAGATACAAGTAGTCGACGAACGTCGGGCGCCAACCCGGCGGCGCGAGGTCGGGGTTGATCTGCTGGGGGAACGCCAACTCTGGATACCGGGCCGTATGTTCGAGGCGCGCCAACGGTCCACCCGAGTCGAACTCCCAGTAGACGAGCGCGAAGGCCAGGTTGTTGCCGACCAACACGAGCGCCCCCGAGGCCAGTAGGTACCCGGCCGAGTTCGTGTGCGGCGACCCCTCGATGAGGTGATCGGTGAGGATCACCGGGGCCCACAGGGCCGCGGCCACCATCAGCAGGACAAGAGCGATCTCCACCCGCCGCAGCCATCGCGAGCGCCGGTCGACACCGAGCGGGTCGCTCGCCACCAAGGCGCCGAGCAGCAGGAGCTCGATCAACGGGGCCAGCCACGGGACGCCGATCACATTCTCGGCCGGCAGCCAAAGCCGCAACCCTGCGTTCAATGCAACGAACACCAGCACGGCGGCGGCGGGCGGCCAGCGCGACTCGACCCTGCCGACCTCCTTCGTCTCGGCCGGTTCCGATTCCGACGACACCACGCGCAGTCTTCCCCGGCCCGAGCAGCGAATCAGGGATCCGCGGACGGCGTCGACGACCCAGTCGCCGAGGGCCGCGGTTAGGACTTGACGAGGCGTTCGATGGCGTTGGTCGCTTCGTCGATGAGCCGGCCGGCCTCGTCCTCACCTTCGGCGACCGCCGCGCCGGTGACGCAGTGGCGGAGGTGTTCGTCGAGCAGGCCGACGGCGACGCTCTGCAGGGCCTTTGTGGCGGCACTGACCTGGGTGAGGATGTCGATGCAGTACTCGTCGTCGGCGACCATCCGCTGCAGCCCCCGGACCTGACCCTCGATGCGGCGCAGCCGCCGCAGGTAGTCGTCCTTGTGCATCGTGTAGCCGCGTGTCGTCGTCATCGGAGCCTCCTCACCGACTGCTGATCATACCGCTCAGGGGTATCAAGAAGCGCGCCTGCAGAACACCCACCCGACCTGGCAAACCCTTACCCCCTAGAGGTATACTGGCGTCGTGCGATCGCTGCGACGGCTGCTGGCTTCGCCGCTGGGGCGGCTCGGGGCGTTCGGCGTCGTGCTCGGGTTGGCGCTCGCCGGCGGTGCGCTGGTCGGCGGTGCGCTCGGGCCTGACGCCTCCGACGACACGGGGGTCGGACACAGCGACATGGGGACGGCGTCCGGCGGCGGGCCCGATCTGCCAGCCGGTCTCGCCGTGAGCCGTGACGGGTACATGCTGCAGCTGCACACGCCGGTGGCCGCCGCCGACGAGCCGGCCGTCATTGAGCTGACCATCGAGGGACCCGACGGCCGCCCTGTCACCGAGTACGACGTCGCGCATGACAAGGCGCTCCACCTGATCGTGGTCAGCCGAGACCTTGCCCACTACGCCCACGTCCACCCGACCCGAGACGACGGCGGACGGTGGAGCGTCGACGTGCCCGCGATGGCCCCCGGCTCGTACCGGGTGTTCGCCGACTTCACCGCAGCGGGCGCCGACGCTCTCACGCTGGGCGCCGATCTGACCGTGCCGGGGGACCACCGGCCCGTTGCGTTGCCCGAGGCCTCGAGCGAAGCCGAGGTCGACGGCTACGACGTCACCTTCGACGGCGAGCTCGTCGCCGGGACCGAATCCGAGCTGACCGTCGATGTCACGCGCGACGGCGAGCCGGTCACCGACCTCGACCCCTACCTCGGGGCGCTCGGTCACCTCGTGGCGATCCGCGACGGCGACCTGGCGTACCTCCACGTGCACCCCCTCGACGACACCGATGGACCCGGCGGACCGTCGGTCCGCTTCGCCGTCGAGGTCCCCAGCGCCGGCCCGTACGGGCTGTTCTTCGACTTCTCCCACCACGGGCACGTCCGCACGGCCGACGTCATCGCCTCCGCCTCGGCCCCCGCCGCGACGGCGCCGGGCGGCGACCCGCCGGCCCGCCATGACGAGCACGGGAGCTGATCGCCGATGACCGACATCCGACATCGCAGCGATGCCCCGCCAACCGTCGAGGTCGATCTGATGATCGGCGGCATGACCTGCGCATCGTGCGCCGCCAGTATCGAGAAGCGTCTCAACAAGCTCGACGGCGTGACAGCGACGGTGAACTACGCCACCGAGCAGGCCAAGGTCCACGCCACCAACGGCGTGACGATCGACGACCTCGTCGCCCAAGTCGAATCGGCCGGCTACACCGCACGCCCATCCCAACCGGCCACCACGACGCCAGCCGACGGCGAGCACGATGCGGTCGACGTCGACGAGACCAGGCCGCTGCGGGACCGGCTGATGGTCTCGGCGATCCTGTCGGTGCCGGTGATCGTGCTGGCAATGGTGCCGGCGTGGCAGTTCGACTACTGGCAGTGGCTGTCGCTCACCCTTGCCGCGCCGGTCGTCACCTGGGGAGCATGGCCGTTCCACCGGGCCGCCTGGCTGAACCTGCGTCACGCCACCGCGACCATGGACACCCTGATCTCCCTCGGCGTGCTCGCCGCGTTCGGGTGGTCGCTGTACGCCCTGTTCCTCGGTGACGCCGGGATCACCGGCGTGTCCCACGGGTTCAGCTGGACCGCCGAGCGCGACATGGGCGCCAGCCTGATCTACCTCGAGGTCGCCGCCGGGGTGACCACGTTCATCCTCGCCGGCCGCTACTTCGAAGCGCGGGCCAAGCGGCGCTCCGGAGCCGCCCTACAGGCCCTGCTCGAGCTCGGCGCCAAGGACGTCGCCGTCGTCCGCAACGGCATCGAGGAACGCATCGCCATCGACCAGCTCGCTGTTGGTGACCGCTTCGTCGTCCGCCCCGGCGAGAAGGTCGCCACCGACGGCGTCGTCGAGGACGGCGCGTCGGCGATCGACGCATCGCTGCTGACCGGAGAGCCGGTGCCGGTCGAGGTCGGCCCCGGCGACTTCGTCACCGGGGCCACGGTCAACGCCGGCGGCCGCCTCGTCGTGCGCGCCACCCGGGTCGGCGCCGACACCCAACTGGCCCAGATCGCCCGGCTCGTGCAGGACGCCCAGAGCGGCAAGGCCCCGGTGCAACGCCTGGCCGACCGCATCTCGGCGGTCTTCGTGCCCATCGTCATCACCCTGGCCGTGGCGACGCTCGGGTTCTGGCTGGGCACCGGCGAGCCGGCGTCGGTGGCCTTCACCGCCGCCGTCGCGGTGCTGATCATCGCCTGCCCGTGCGCCCTCGGACTGGCCACCCCGACGGCGATCATGGTCGGCACCGGCCGTGGCGCCCAGCTCGGCGTGCTGATCAAAGGGCCCGAGGTGCTCGAATCGACCCGCCGCGTCGACACGATCGTGCTCGACAAGACCGGGACCATCACCACCGGCGTGATGACCCTCATCGACGTCGCCGCCCCGGGAGTCGACCGCGACGAGCTCCTGCGCCTCGCCGGCTCCATCGAGGACGCCTCCGAGCACCCGATCGCCCGGGCCATCGCTGCTGGCGCCCGCGCTGCCGGCGTCCGACTCGCCCCCGTGGAGGGCTTCGCCAGCACGCAGGGTCTCGGCGTCACCGGCGTGGTTGATGGCCACGCCGTCGTCGCCGGCCGCGCACGATTCCTCGCCGACTGGTCGATGCCGCTCGACGAAACGCTGCGCTCGGCCACGGACACCGCCGAAGCAGCCGGGCACACGCCGATCCTCGTCGGCTGGGACGGCCAGGCCCGCGGCGTCATCATCGTCGGCGACACGGTCAAGCCGACCAGTGCTCCAGCGATCGACGAGCTGCGCCGCCTCGGGCTGCGCCCGCTGCTGCTCACCGGTGACAACCGTCGGGCCGCCGAGACGATCGCCGGCGAGGTCGGCATCGACCCCAGCGACGTCATCTCCGAGGTGCTGCCCGCCGACAAGGTCGACGTGGTGCGCCGGCTCCAGGGCGAGGGGCGGGTCGTGGCGATGGTCGGCGACGGTGTCAACGACGCCGCCGCCCTCGCCCAAGCCGACCTCGGCCTCGCCATGGGCGCCGGCACCGACGCCGCCATCGAGGCCAGTGACCTCACCCTCGTGCGCAGCGATCTCGGCGCCGCCGTCGACGCCATCCGCCTCTCCCGGCGCACCCTGGCCACGATCAAGGGCAACCTGTTCTGGGCGTTCGCCTACAACACCGCCGCCCTCCCGCTGGCCGCCGCCGGGCTCCTCAACCCGATGCTCGCCGGCGCCGCGATGGCGTTCTCCAGCGTCTTCGTCGTCACCAACAGCCTCCGGCTGCGCCGGTTCCAGGCCCACGACGACGTCTCCGCCACCTCGACGGCACCGCCATCCAGCGCTACCTCACCGAACCACTGACACCGTGAGATGAGGGAGTCACCTCCGCCGGCACCAGGACCTTCGCACCCATCTGGTCCATCTCCATGTCGTCGTTGGTGACAACGGCGGGGTCGAGGCCCGGAGCCAGCGACGGGTCGATGCCGACCAGAGCGGCGAAGACGAGTGCGCTCACGCCGACCACCCGGGCGAACGTCTCACCGAAGCGCCACAATTTCTCCACGGCGATGATCACCGCCACGCCGATCATGGCGGTGAGGTTCATCACGCCGAAGGCGAGGAGCACCAGCATCAGTGCCCAGCAGCACCCGAGGCAGTACAGGCCGTGCTCGACGCCGGCTCGGCCGTCGCGGAGGGGACCTCTGAACGACGTGTAGTGCAGGAGGTGGGCGAGCGGCGAACGGCAGTGGCTGAGGCAGCGGAACTTGAGCGGCGTCAGCTGGTAGACGCCGAGCGCGGCGAAGGCAGCCACGGCCACAAGGCGGGCCAGCCCGGGGTGATCGGCGGCCAGCTCCCCGAACACCCATGCCACGCCGTAGGCCGCGACACCGACCAGCGCCCAGGCCAGCAGATACCCACCAGCGAGCGTGACGAGGCGGGCGACGCGGCGCAGCCGGATCGTGCGCTCGTACACCGCGACGAACGGCCACACCGACGGCAACATCATCGCCGCCATCATCAGCGCCCACGCGGCGACGAACTCGCCCAGACCCAGGCCCATCGTGCCCGGCATCGCGGACATGTCCCGCCGGGTCGCCCACGCGATCGTGGCCGCCCAGGCCAACGCGGCCAGCGTCACCAGGATGACCCCCGACGCGGGCAGCCGCACGCGCCGCGGAAGCGGCTGGACCGCCCCCGCCACGTCAACCATCAGGCCGACCAGGCAAACCTGTTGGCGAACCCGCTGCGGCCTTCGCCGCTCCAGCCAATGCCGAACGCGTTGTTGTCGACCCGCTCCACCGGAGCGAGACCGAGCGTCGGGCCGGCGGGGTGCACGACGATGTTCGTCAGCGACACCGCCTCGCCGTCCGCTGTGAGCATCCTCTCACCGCTGTAGTCAATGGCCTGGCCAGCCTGCACATGGTGACGACGACCGTCGTTGGTGATCGTGATCGGCATCTGCTCGATACCGAGGAACTCGCCCAGGAACGGGGCCACCGCCGCCGGCGGGCCACCGAGCTCGCCTCCGAGAACCCGGCCGAGGGCACCGACCTGTTCCTGGCTGGCGTCATCGTCGATGATCACGCCAAGCTTCCAGTTGCCCTCCGGCATGAGGCGCGGCGTCTGGGCAACGAGTACGAACGTCCGTCCGGACACGTCCGTGCCCTCGATCTCGCCCCGCTCGACCTGGAACGCCATCGCGAACCGGCAGTCGTCGTAGGTCGCCGGGCGGGCCATGTTCGACCACGTGCACGGGCAGATCGCGTCACACGAGCAGTTCTCGAAGAACTCACCTTCCATCGTCCAGCTCATGCAGGCCTCCCCTCGACGGTGAATCACGCACTCATACCACGTCCGGGCACCCACATGACGTCGGTCGCCGGCGGAGCGTCCCCGTCAGCCATACGGGCCACCACCGCGGAGCCTATCGAGCAAGAATCCAGTGGCAGGCAGACCCGCGGAGGATGGAGTGGAGATGACGAGTTCGGAGATTTTCGTCGGGCTCGGCTTGCTCTTCGGTCTGGCTGTTGGCTGCCAGATCGTGGCGACGGCGTTGCGCCTGCCGGCGATTGTCGTGCTGCTCCCGGTCGGGTTCGTCGCCGGCGCGCTGACCAGCACGATCAACCCGATCGGGTTGTTCGGGGACGCATTCACGCCGATGGTGAGCCTGGCCGTCGCGGTCATCCTGTTCGAGGGCGGCCTCGATCTCAGGGTGAAGGAGCTCGAGGGTCACGGGCACCGCGTCGTACGACGGTTGATCGTGTGCGGTGTGCCGATCACGTGGGCGGGGGCGGGACTGTTGGCGTGGTTGCTGCTCGGGCTCTCCTCGCAGGCCGCGCTGATGCTGGGGGCGATCCTCATCGTGTCTGGCCCGACGGTCGTTGGTCCGCTGTTGGAACGGGCCCGCCCGGGCCGTCGGCTGACGGCGATCCTCGGGTGGGAGGGCACGACCATCGACCCCATCGGCGCCACCATCGGGGCGCTCGTGTTCCAGGCGCTGAGCCACGACGTCAGCTTCCGGCCGCGCCAGGAGCTGTTCGAGTTCGCCGCCAGCATCGGGCTTGGCCTGCTCGGCGGAGCGGTGGGCACCGCAGCGCTGTGGTTGCTGCTCGAGAAGCTCGAGTTGCGCGGCGTGCTGGCCACCGAGGCGACGATCGCCACCGTCGTTGCCGTCGCCGCGGCATGCAACGCGTTGCGTGATGACACCGGATTGATCGTCGCGATCTTGATGGGCGTGGCCGTGGCCAACATGCCAGCGATCAGGTCGCCCGAGGACCGACCGTTCTTTCGGACCATCGTGCAATTGATCATCGGCCTGCTGTTCATCTCGATCTCGGCCACCGTCACCCCGTCGTCGGTGCTCGCCGTGCTGTGGCCGTCGCTGGCCCTTGTGGCCGGCCTGATCTTGGTCGTCCGGCCGCTGGTGGCGGCGGTGGCCACCGTGCGCACGAACCTCACCGTCCGTGAACGGGTGTTCATCGGGCTGATGGACCCTCGCGGCATCGTCGCGGCGTCGACGGCGGCGACGTTCGCCGCTCCGCTGGCCAGTCAAGGGATCAGCGGCGCCGACGATCTGCTGCCAGCCACGTTCTTGGTGATCGTCGGCACGGTGACGATCTACGGCCTTGCGGCCGCTCCCGCCGCCCGCCTGCTGGGCCTTGGGACGTCCGCCGACGACGCGCCGTCCGGCGAGACCGCTCGTGCCTGACCTCGCGTGTGCGGCTGCAAACATCGTCGCCGTGGACGAGAGTGCATCGATCCCGTGGCGTCGGCTCAGCCGCCGGCGGGCCTACGAGAACCCGTGGATCGCCGTGGACGAGGACATCGTCGAGCTGCCCTCCGGTGCCACGACCGTGTATGGCATCGTGCGCTGCACGCCGTGTGTCGGGATGCTGCCGTTCGCCGACGACGAGCACGTGCTGCTCGTCCAGCAGTTCCGCTACATCCCGGGCCAGATGACGTGGGAGATGCCGACCGGAGGGGTTCACGACGGCGAGTCGATCGAGGCCGCCGCGCAACGTGAGTTGGCCGAGGAGATCGGCGTCCGGGCCGGCCGGCTGACCCCGGTGACCGCCTACTCAACATCGAAGAGCGTCGTCGACGAGACCGCCCACCTGTTCCTCGCCCACGACCTCAGCCCAGCGTCGGCGACGCCCGACGACACCGAGCAGATCCGTGTGAGCACCGTTCCCTTCTCCGACGTGCTGGCGATGGTCCTCGATGGCCAGATCGTCGACTCGATGACGATCATCGCCGTCCTCTGGGCCGACCACCTCCGTCAGGCCAGCCCCTGATGGAGCACGCCGATGCCATCGTGATCGGCGGCGGGCACAACGGGTTGACGTGCGCCGCCTACCTCGCCGAGGCGGGACGATCCGTCATCGTCCTCGAGCGCGCGGCCTCACTCGGTGGTGCCGTCCGCTCGGAGCAGGTGTTCCCAGGTCAGGGCGCCGTCCTGTCGAAGTACGCCTACCTGGTCAGCCTGCTGCCGTCGACGATCGTCGACGACCTCGGCCTCGACATCACGTTGCGACGGCGGCACGTGGCCTCGTACACCCCGACCGGCGCGAGCGGGATCCTGATCGACGACGAGGATCCGACGGCGACGCAGCGGGCCCTCGGTGACGACGCCGCGGCATGGGACGAGTTCCGGGGCTTGACGACCGGGGTGGCCGAGCGGGTGTTCCCGACCCTGACCGAGCCGTTGCTCAGCGCCAGCGCGTTTCGCCGCCGAGTGTCCGACGACGATGCGTGGAAGGAGCTGTTCGAGCGACCGCTCGGCGAGACGGTGGAGCGGCGGTTCACGGATGACACGGTGCGCGGGATCATCCTCACGGACGCTGCTGATCGGCACGTTCGCCCATGCCCACGAGCTGGCCGCCAACCGATGCTTCCTGTACCACGTCATCGGCCGGGGGACCGGGCACTGGGACGTTCCCGTCGGCGGGATGGGCGTCGTGTCGTCCCAGCTGGCGGACGCTGCCCGGCGCCGCGGGGTCGGGCTGCGCACCGCCGCCGAGGTGGTGAGGGTGGAGACCGACGGCCGACGGGCCGTCGTCACGACCGCCGACGGCACAAGCATCGAGGGCCGCCAGGTGTTCGTCAACGTCGCTCCGGCCGTGCTGGCACAGTTGCTCGGCGAGGCGGCGGCTGCACCGCAGCCGGAGGGCGCGCAGCTGAAGATCAACATGCTGCTGTCCCACCTGCCGCGCCTGCGCGACGCTGCCGTACCGTCGGACCGGGCGTTCGCCGGCACGTTCCACGTCAACGAGGGCTACGCCCAACTCGATCGCGCCTACCGGCAGGCGCAAGCGGGACGCATCCCCGAGCTGCCGCCGTGCGAGGTCTACTGCCACTCGTTGACCGATCCGACGATCCTGTCGCCGGAGTTGCGGGCGCAGGGTGCCCAGACGCTCACGCTGTTCGCCCTGCACATGCCGGCGCGGCTGTTCTGGGACGACCCAGCGGCTCGGCTGCAGGAGGCCGCCGATGCCGTCATCGGGTCACTCGACGCCGTGTTGGACGAGCCGATCCGCGCCTGCCTGCTGACGCCAGCGTGCATCGAGGTGATGGGGCCCCTGGAGATCGAACAGCGCCTCGGGATGCCAGGTGGGCACATCTTCCACCGCGACCTGCAGTGGCCGTTCGCCGAGCACGCCGCCGACGAGGGGCGCTGGGGCGTCGAGACGGCGCACCCGAACGTGTTCATCTGCGGCGCCGGTGCCCGCCGAGGGGGCGGCGTCTCCGGCATCCCCGGTCGCAACGCGGCGATGGCCGCCCTCGACGCCTAGTCAGATTCCAGGGGGAGGAGCGCGTCGGCGGCGTCGGTGAGGTGGGCGTGCCACGCCTCGGTGTCGGGCGGTTCGCCGACCGGCAGCACGACGAACTTCGTCGTGCCGACGTCGACGAACCGTTTGATGGCGTCACCCAGCGCATCCCAACCGGCAGGCACGAGCGCCGAAGGATCGTCGATGTCGGGTCGGCGGCGGGCGACTTGGGCGAGCAGCAGGTCGGGCACCTCCCCGAGCGCGTAGGGGATCAGCACGCCGTAGTGGTCGGCGTCGATCGATCGGTCGTGCTCGGCGGCGACCTGCTCGACGACGGCCCTGCCCGCCTCGGCATCGGCCGGCGTGACGAACGACGGCAACCATCCATCGGCCAGGCGGCCGACGCGGCGCAACTCCGACGGCGCGATGCCACCGAGCCACACGTCCAGCCGGTCTGGCTGGGGGCGCACCTTGAGGGCCTCGTAGTGGAAGCGCTCGCCGTCGTGGTCGACGACGTCGTCCCTCCAGCACGCCCGCATGACGGCGAGCGCCTCGTCGAACCATCGGGCCCGCTCCGCTCGCTCGACGCCGAACGCCTGGTGCTCGGCGCCGTCGGCGACGCCGAGGCCGAACGCCGGCAACAGGCGCCCACCGGACATCACGGCCAGCGTGGCGAGCTCCTTGGCCAGCACGACGGGGTTGCGTCCCGGGAGCACGAGCACGCTCATGCCGAACTTGAGGCGGCTGGTCCGGCCGGCGGCGTAGGCCATGGCGACGACCGGATCCGGTGCCTCGGCCGTGATGCGCTCCGAGAACCAGAGGCTGTCGAAGCCGAGCCGCTCCACCGTGTCGACGACGGGCCCGAGCTCGGGTCCGTGGAGTCGCGTGCGCGTCCCGAGGCCGATGCCGATGCGCACCTTCATGCGCCAGCAGCCTACGGCTGGTCGTCTCCTGTCGCCTGGCCGGCGGCGTGCCAGCTGAGGGCGAACCCGACGACGACGACGGGGATCAGGATGAGGACCGTCGGCACGTCGATGAGGGCGCGGACGACGACGGCGGCGAGGGCGGCGACGCTGCTGACCACGAGGCCGAGACGCAGCGTGGAGGGCCTCGCCGACGTTTGCGGCGGCGTCGGCGGGCGCTCGAGATGGATGGTCGACTTCATGACGGTGCGGACCTCCCCAACAGGTCGTCGGAGGGTTCATCGGCACCCCACGGCCCGATCTGCAGCAGAAATCGCCGTGCGATCGCCGGCCCCCGAACCGCCGCGGTGAGCGGTGAGCGCGCTGAGCCCAAGCCCTCATCTCTCACCGCACCGCGCTGGTCCGCCGCCGAGGTGAGCGGTGAGCGCACTGAGCGCGCTCACCGCTCACCGCGCCCCTAGTGCGAGTCGGAGGTGTCAGAGGTCAGGGTGGCGGGCGGCCCACGGATGGGCCGATTCGAGCTGGGCGGCGACACGCAGAAGGATGTCCTCACGGCCGTACGCCGCCACGAGCTGGACGCCAATCGGGATGCCGTCGGCGTTCCAGTGCAGGGGCAGGCTGATCGCCGGTTGCCCGCTCATGTTGAACGGCGGGGTGAACGGGCAGAACCGGCCGGCCCTGCGCATCGGCGCCGACGGCTCGTCCGGGTTGCTGGCGAACTCCTCCAGCAGCGGCGGTGGCTCGGCCAACGTCGGGGTCAGCAACAGGTCCCACCCGTCGGCCCACCACTGCTGCACGCCGCGTCGGAACGCGTGGCCGGCGGCCTGCGCCGAGCGCGAAGTCGACGGCGCTGAGATGGTGGGCGTGTTCGATCTGGACCCAATTGACGGGCTCCACGTCGTCGACCATCAGCTCGCGCCCGAGCTTGTCGGCAAAGCCGCGGGCGACCACGGCCAGCTGCGTCGCCCACAGCGCCATGAACCGCAGGGTCACCGTCGGATCGGCGAGGGCGGCGGGCCAGTCCTCCTCGACGTGATGCCCGAGGCCCTCCAACATCGTGGCCGCCGCTCGCACCGCGGCGACGCAATCGTCGTGCACCAACTCTCCGCGTGGGTGGGCGTCGAGCAGACCGATGCGCAGCCGTCCGGGTTCGGCGCCGACCTCGTCGATGTACGGCCGCACTGGTTCCGGCGCGATCACCGTGTCCCCGACGCCGGGACCACGCGTGGCGTCGAGCAGCGCCGCGCTGTCGCGCACGGTCCGGCTGACGCAGTGCTCGACGCCGAGGGCGACCTCCGCCCGTAGCGGTCCGGCGGTGGTGCGGCCCTGGCTCGGCTTCATCCCGACGAGCCCGCAACACGACGCCGGGATGCGGATGCTGCCGCCGCCGTCGGAGGCGTTGGCGAACGGCACCAAGCCGGCCGCCACGGCGACGGCCGCCCCGCCACTCGACCCGCCCGGCGTCCGGTCCGGCGCCCATGGGTTGCGCGTCGGGCCCCAGGCCAACGGCTGCGTGGTCGGCAGGCTGCCCATCTCCGGGCTGTTGGTTCGGCCGGCGATCACGAGCCCGGCCGCCTTGTAGCGGGCGACGAGCGTCGTGTCCGTCGTGTCGATGATCCCCGCCGCCTTCAACGCCACGTTGCCGTTGGACATCGTCTGGCCGGCGAACATCGTGGACAGGTCCTTGAGCAGGAACGGCACGCCGCGGAACGGTCCAGCCGGCAGCAGCGGATCGTCGGCGACGGCGCGGGCATGGTCGAACCACTCGATGACCACCGCGTTCAGCGCCGGGTCGTCGCGTTCGATGCGCTCGATCGCCGCCTCCAGCAACTCGCCAGCGGTGACCTCGCTCTTGTCGACCAACGCCGCCTGGTCGACGGCGTCCATCCAGCGGGTCTCATCGGCGAGCGATCCCATGGCGCCCGGTTGTAGCACGACCGCTACCGTCGCCCGGCGGTGGAAGCCGCCGCGCCTGCGTTCGCCCCCTCGGGCCGACAGCTCGTGAACGACCGCTCGGTGGCCACGTTCCTCGTGTCCGCCGCGGCGTCATCGATCGGGATGTTCCTGCAGGCGGCGGCGCTCGGCAAGCAGCTGTTCGACATCACCGACAGCGAGCTGGCCCTCGGTCTGCTCGGGCTCGTCGAGTTCCTGCCTGCGCTGATCCTTCTCCCGCTCACCGGGTCGGCGGCCGACCGTTTCGACCGGCGCCGGGTGGCGGCCGTCGGACTGTGCGTCGAGGTGATCACGTCGGCGCTCTTCTTCGTCTACGCCGCCACCGACCCGACCTCCGCGGTGCCGCTCTTTCTCATCGCCGCCCTGTTCGGGACGGCTCGGGCGTTCGTCGCTCCCTCCTTCCGCTCGCTGCCGCCGCTGCTCGCGCCGCCTGGCGGACTGCCCCGCCTGATGGCGTTGTACGCCGCGACGTGGCAGTTCAGCCTCATCATCGGCCCGGCCAGCAGTGGCTTCCTCTACGACGTCGACCCCACGGTGCCGTACCTGGCGTCGGCCGGTTGCTTCGGCCTGGCGGCGCTCACCGTCGCCACCCTGCGCCTGCGTCAACGCCAGCACCGCACGCCAGCCGACGAGCGGGCCTCCCTCCACCACGCCCTCGAGGGCCTCCGCTTCATCCGCAGCCGTCCGGTGCTGCTCGGCGCCATCGCCCTCGATCTCTTCGCCGTCCTGTTCGGCGGTGCCGTCGCGCTGTTGCCGGCGATCGCCGAGGACCGCCTTGGCGTCGGCAACGTCGGCTACGGCTGGCTGCGCGCGGCGCCCGGCATCGGCGCCGTCGCCCTGACCGCGCTGATGGCGATCCGGCCAATTCGACGACGGGTTGGGCGCACGCTGTTCGCCGTCGTGACCGTGTTCGGCGTCGGCACCATCGTCCTCGGTGCCACGACGAGCTACGCCGTCGCCTTCGTCGCGCTCGTCGTCCTCGCGGGCGCCGACGCCGTCAGCGTGATCATCCGCTCGACCCTCGTCCCGCTGGCCACACCGGACCACATGCGCGGCCGCGTCATGGCGGTGGAGAACGTGTTCATCGGCGCCTCCAACGAGCTCGGCGCCTTCGAGTCCGGCGTGGCCAGCACGTTGCTCGGCCTCGGCCCGGCCGTTGTGCTCGGCGGGGTGCTCACGCTCGGGGTCGTCGGCGTGTTCTGGTTCCTGTTCCCGTCGCTGCGCGACATCGACCGCTTCGAGGACGTCACGAGGGACACGGTCCAGCAAGACGCCGCGGGGCCTGTGCTTGACTCGGGGCCATGAGGAAGTTCTTCGCCGAGTTCCGCGACTTCATCGACAAGGGCGACGTCATCACGATCGCCGTCGGCTTGGTGATGGCCCTCTACTTCCAGAAGATCGTCGATGCCGTGCTCGTCGGCGTGATCAACCCGATCATCGCCGCCATCTTCGGGAAGACCAGTTTCACCGAGATCGGCTTCGACATCGGGGACGCGACGATCTCGATCGGCCTCGTCATCGACGCGGTCATCAGCTTCGTCGTCGTGGCCTTCTTCCTGTACCTCGTGATCAGGGCCTACAACCGGTACAAGGGTCCGGCGTTGACGAAGGAGACGGAGATCTCCCTGCTCGTGGAGATCCGTGACGAGCTGTGGGCCGGTCGTCCCTCGCCCTGAAGACGCCCTTGCCGTGGCGTGCGACGTCCCGGCCGAGCCGCTTCAATGGTCCAAATGGGCCGGCGAACCCTCCTCTTCGTGCTGGCGGCGCTGATCCTGGTCGCCTGCGGATCGGGACAGGCTGCGGCGCCTCCGGCACCGGCATCCACCGTCGGCGACGTCGGTGCGCTCCCGAGCGAACTTTCGTCGCCGGACAGTGCGGGCACGGCGCCGGCGACCTCCGCGGACCCGACGACCACCGAGCAGACGCCGTCACGGCGAACGACGACGACGTCGTCGACCGCACCCGGACACTCAGGCTCGCGGCCGGCGACGCAGCCCGTCGGCCGGATCGCCGAGGGCAACCGCGTGCTGATGATCGGCGACTCCATCCTCGCCGCGACGGCCGAGCGGTACACCGGTGAGATGTGCGATCGGCTCGTGCCGATGGGTTGGGCGGTGGAGGTCGACGCCCAGACCGGCAGCCCAATCGAGTTCGGGCACACCGTGCTCGACCGCCGCCTGGACGCTGGCTGGGATGCTGTCGTGATCCTGCTCGGGACGAACTACAACGGCAACGCACCAGCGTTCGCCGACGCTCTCGGCGACATGCTCGACGAGCTCGAGCCACTCCCCGTGCTGCTGCTGACTGTCAGCGAGTACGAGGAGCGCCAGGCCGAGGTGAACTACGTCATCCGCACGTTGGCCCGCCAGCACGACAACGTCCGTGTGCTGGAGTGGTCCGAGCGCACGGCTGATGACGACTCCCTGCTGCGCGGCGACGGCATCCACCCCAGCGACGAGGGCCGCCAGGAGTTGGTGTCGATGATCTCCCAGGCGCTCGGCCGGGCGCCGCTCAACGGCGACGTCGCCGACTGCCTCCCGACACGCTTCACCAACGACTCGGGCTCCTAGTGTTCCGGAAGGTTGTTCCGCCAAGAAGCCGGCAGCGCCGAGTGGTGCCGACAGCGTCGTGGCCAAAGAGCTCTTGAAGAGGTGGTGGGTCCTGTCGCGCGACGCGATCGACCGTGCGCCGGCGAACTGGGCGGGAATTGTTGCAAACGGCTATCTGGGCGCGGAGGTTCTCGAATATGGGACTCTCCGCGCCCAGAACGCCGTTGGAGACGCTCCGCGCCCAGATCGGTTGGGTCGCGTCGGGCGACGACCGCACGCCCCACTTCGAGAGCAACGCAGCCGTGGAGATCGTCGACCTCGGCCGCGTCGCTCACGAGATTGCCGCGCCTGACCTGGAGTCACGGCGCTTCAACCTTCCGGGCTCCTAGGCGGGCGCGCGTCGAAACCCGGGCTCGCTTCGCTCGCCCAGTCCTGCCAGCCTGGTCTGGTGCTGCAGGCGCAGGGTCTCTCGGTGGAGGTCGGAGGTCGGCTCGTCGTCGAGTCGGCCGACTTCACCGTGATGGCTCGCGACAAGGTCGGGCTCGTCGGACGCAACGGGGCCGGCAAGACGAGCTTGTTCCGGGTGCTCGGCGGCGAAGCCGAGCCGGCAGCCGGGCGGGTCGTGCGCAAGGGCGGGTTCGGGTACCTGCCCCAGGACCCTCGCATCGCCGGCGTGCTCGACAGCCGGAGCGCGGTGACCCACGTCCTGTCCGGCCGCGGCGTCGACGAGCAGATCGAACGCCTCGAGAAGCTGCGGATCGCCATGGAGGAACTGCCCGACGAGCGCAACGTCGCCCGCTACACGCGCGCCGAGGAGCTGTTCTTGACGAGCGGCGGCTACGCCGCCGACAGCGAGGCGCGGGCCATGGCCGCCGGCCTCGGCATCGGGCCGCATCGCGTCGAGTCGCCGATCGGGGTGCTGTCGGGTGGCGAGCGGCGGCGCGTCGAACTGGCGCGCATCCTCTTCGCCGGGAGCGACGTGCTGTGCCTCGACGAACCGACCAACCACCTGGACGTCGACGCCAAGGAGTGGCTGATGCAGTTCCTGCGCAGCTACCGCGGGGCGCTCCTCGTCATCAGCCACGATCTCGACCTGCTCGACGAGGCGATCACCCGCGTGCTGCACCTCGATCGCCCCGACGAGGACGGCGTCGGCCATCTCGTCGAGTACAAGGGCACGTACTCGCAGTACGTGACGGCGCGGGCGGCCGACGAGGAACGCCAGGGCAGGTTGGCCGCCCGGCAGGCCAAGGAGATCGCCCGCATGCAGCGGTTCGTCGACCGCTTCGGCGCCAAGGCAACCAAGGCCTCCCTGGCCCACAGCATGGAGAAGCGCATCGACCGCCTGGCCGCCGAGCAGGTCGACGCCCCGCGCGCCGCCAAGGTGCTGCGGGTGCGGTTCCCGCAACCGCCGACGCCCGGCCGCACCGTCATCGAGGTCGCCGGCCTCTCCAAGTCCTACGGCGGGCCGCCCGTGTTCACCGACGTGTCGTTCGACCTCGGTCGGGGTGAACGATTGCTCGTGCTCGGGTTGAACGGGGCCGGCAAGACCAGCCTCCTGCGCATCCTGGCCGGCGAGTTGGCCGCCGACGACGGCACCGTGAGCTTCGGCCACCAGGTCGCGGACGGCTACTACGCCCAGGAGCACGACAACCTGCGCGTCGGCGACACGCTCCTCGACAACATCCGCCGGGAGGTGCCGCCCGGCATCGTGCTGACGGAGACGCAGTTGCGCGGGCTGCTCGGCATGTTCGGACTGTCCGGCGAGAAGGTCTTCCAGGAGGCCGGCACGCTCTCGGGCGGCGAGAAGACGAAGCTGGCCCTGGCCATGCTGATGGTCGGTCGCAACAACCTCTTGCTGCTCGACGAGCCGACGAACAACCTCGACCCGGGAAGCCGCCAGTCGGTGGCCGACGCGCTCGGAGACTGGCCGGGCGCGATCATCTTCGTCAGCCACGACACCGAGTTCGTCGAGCACCTGGCCCCGACCAAGGTGCTGCTGATGCCCGACGGCGACGTCGACTACTTCAGCCCGAGCTGGCTCGACCTCGTCGCGCTGGCATGAGCGAGCGAGTCTTCGAGCGAGCGAATCAGCATTGCCGTCTTTCGCTCACTGGTGCCCCAGCGGTTCGAACGTGTCGAACACGACGCACGACTCGATGGTGCACCAGTGAGCGAGCGAGTCTTCGAGCGAGCGAATCAGCATTGCGGTCTTTTCGCTCACTGGTGCCCCAGCGGTTCGAACGTGTCGAACACGACGCACGACTCGATGGTGCACCAGTGAGCGAGCGAGTCTTCGAGCGAGCGAATCAGCATTGCGGTCTTTCGCTCACTGGTGCCCCAGCGGTTCGAACGTGTCGAACACGACGCACGACTCGATGGTGCACCAGTGAGCGGTACGCTCGCCGGCTGATGAACCGGGGCGCGGCGGTTTGGGGGCTGATCGCCGTCGCGTCGCTGTCGTGCTCTGGCGTTGCCCCCGTGCGCACCGAGCGGGCGATGCTGCCCGATGAGCCCCCGCCCTCGACCGCGCCGACGACGACGGCGCCCAGCGGACCATCCTCGGCGCTGGTGTGGCGACCCTGCCAGGACGTGCCGGCCGAGGTGACCGACGACTGGGAGTGCGCCCTCGTCACCACGCCGCTCGACCACGACGATCCAGGCGGGACGCAGATCGAGGTCGCCCTGTCGCGGCCCGCCGGCTTGACGGGTGGGCAGTCGCCGCTGCTGTTCAACCCCGGCGGACCCGGCGGATCCGGCATCGAGATGATGTGGTACCTCACCGACCTGCTGCCGTTCGATCTGTTCGCCACCCATTACCCGGTGGGCTGGGACCCCCGTGGCGTCGGCCGTTCGGTCCCGGCGATCGACTGCGGACCGCTCGATGGGTTCGAGCTTCCCGAGGCAGAGCGTTGCATCGCCGCGTCAGGCGCCGCCCTGCTGGCCCAGGTTGGTGCGGCCGACTCAGCGCTCGACATGGATTCGATCCGCGTCGCCCTGGGCGTCGACCGGCTGGACTACGTCGGCTACAGCTACGGGACGGCCCTCGGTGCGGTGTACGCGATGGCCCACCCCGACGGCGTGGGGCGCTTCGTCCTCGATGGGGCCATCGACCCGCGGGCCGGCGACCCCGAGGGTCCGCTGGCCGCCGACGGTCTGCCCGACTACGCGGCCGATGGGCTCGAGGTCGTGATCGCCCGGTTCCACGAGCTGTGCGACGCGACCATCGAGTGCGCCGCCGGTCCCGACAGCGTCACGCTGCGCGAGGTGCTGGAGACCACGATCCGCGACCTGCCGACCGATCACTTCGACGGCGATCCCGCGGTGCTCGATCGCTTCGACCTCGAGGACCTGATGGCCGGCAGCATGTCCCAGACGTGGACGTGGGGGCTGGTGGGCGACGCCCTGCGGGACGCCGCCGACGGTGACGCCTCGACATTGGCCGCCTTGTCCAGCTTCCTGCTGGAGGGCTATCCCGTCGCCGAGGGCGAGGAGCCCGATGCACTGGACGCCTTCGGCGCGGCCCACCACGCCATCTATTGCGCCGACTTCAGCCACGTCGACATCCGCACGTGCGAGGGGATGCCCGAGGCCGACCCCTTGCCCGTGATCTCCGCCCTCGACGCAACGGCGATCGCCGACCCGGTCGTCGTCATCGGCACCTCGTTCGATCCGTCGACGCCCGGCCGCCATGCCGGAGAGCTGGCCGCCGCGCTGGGTGACGCCGTCGCCGTGACATGGCAGGGCGTCGGTCACACCGCGTTCCCCGTGTCGCCGTGCCTCGACGGCCTCGTCGTCGATTTCCTCGCCGACGGTGCCGTACCGAGGGACGGGCGGGCCTGCCCGTTCGTCGACGGCGTGGCGGGCGACGCCGGCCTCGGCGAGTACCTGTTCGAGTTCCCCGCCGACGTCGTCGGGCCGTGGATCAGCGAGGTGTTGATCGCCGAGGGCGTGGCCGCGGATGCCGCCGAGTGCGCGTCGACGGCGCTGGCCGGTGCCGACCACCGGATCGTCACTCACCTGCTGCTGGGCGTCCGCTCGGCGGCCGCCGTGGCCGACCGGGAGCGCGTGCTCGCGGCGTGCTGAGCGGGCCTCCGCCGGCGCCGGGTCAGCCGATCGTCAACGGCACGGCCTCGGCCTCTCGGCGAACGTGCTCGAAGAAGTCGTTGCCCTTGTCGTCGACGACGATGAACGCAGGGAAGTCGACGACGTCGATCTTCCACACGGCCTCCATCCCCAGCTCGGCGTACTCGAGCACCTCGACCTGCTTGATGTGGTGGAGGGCCAGTCGGGCCGCCGGGCCGCCGATCGATCCGAGATAGAAGCCGCCGTGGCGGGCGCATGCTTCGGTCACCTGGCGCGTCCGGTTGCCCTTGGCCAGCATCACCATCGAGCCGCCGGCGGCCTGGAACTGATCGACGTAGCTGTCCATCCGCCCGGCGGTGGTCGGGCCGAACGAGCCCGAGGCGTGACCCTCCGGCGTCTTGGCCGGCCCGGCGTAGTACACGCAATGGTCGCGCAGGTAGTCGGGCATCGGCTCGCCGGCGTCGAGGCGCTCCTTGATCTTGGCGTGGGCGATGTCCCGGGCGACGATCATCGGCCCGGTCAGCGTGACCCGCGTGCGCACCGGGTAGCGGGACAGCTCGGCGAGGATCTCGGGCATCGGGCGGTGGAGGTCGATGTGCACGGCCGGTGCGGCGGCATCGAGGTGGTCGGTGACCTCGGGCAGGAACTGGGCGGGGTCGGTCTCCAACTGCTCGAGGAACACGCCGTCGCGGGTGATCTTGCCCTTGGCCTGGCGGTCGGCCGAACAGGAGACGGCCATCGCCACCGGGCAGCTCGCTCCGTGCCGCGGGAGACGGACGATGCGCACGTCGTGGCAGAAGTACTTGCCCCCGAACTGCGCACCGATGCCGGTGCGCTGGGCCAGTGCCAGCACCTTGGCCTCCAGCTCGACGTCACGGAACCCATGGCCGGATGCTGAACCCGTTGTCGGCAGGGTGTCGAGGTAATGGGTGCTGGCCAGCTTGGCCGTCTCGACGGCGAACTCGGCGGACGTGCCGCCGATCACGACGGCCAGGTGGTACGGCGGGCAGGCCGCCGTGCCGAGCTTCTGCAGCTTGTCGAAGATCCAGGGCAGCAGCGTGGCCTCGTTGAGCAGTGCCTTGGTCTCCTGGTACAGGTACGACTTGTTGGCGCTGCCGCCGCCCTTGGCGATGAACAGGAACGAGTAGGTGTCGCCGTCGACGGCGGCGATCTTGATCTCCGCCGGCAGGTTGGTTCCCGTGTTGTGCTCCTCGTACATCGTGATCGGCGCCAACTGGCTGTAGCGCAGGTGGCTCGTCAGATACGTCTGCTGGACGCCCTCGGCGATCGCCGCCTCGTCGCCGCCGCCGGTGAACACGTACTGCCCCTTCTTGCCCTTGATGATCGCCGTGCCGGTGTCCTGGCACATCGGCAGCACGCCCCCGGCGGCGATCGACGCGTTCCGCAGCAGGTCGAGGGCGACGAACCGGTCGTTGTGGCTGGCCTCGGGGTCGTCGATGACGTTGCGCAGCTGGGCCAGGTGGTCCGAGCGCAGGAAGTGGGCGATGTCCCGCATCGCCGCCGCGGTGAGCGCCGTGATGGCCGCCGGCTCGACCCGGAGGAACGTGCCGGCCGGCGTCTCGAAAGTCGACACGCCATCCGTCGTCAGCAACCGGTACGGGGTGTCGTCGGGACCCAGCGGCAGCAGCTCGGTGTATGTGAATGGGTGGTCCGGCTCGGCCATCACGCTCACGGTATCCGGCCCTCTCCGCTGGGACCCCCGCCGCTCGGGTCCTCCGGCCAGCGGTGCTTGGGGTATCGACCGGCCATCTCCTTGCGCACCTCGATCCATGACCCGCGCCAGAAGCCCGGCAGGTCGGCGGTGATCTGGATCGGCCGTTCGGCGGGGGAGAGGAGCGCCAGCGTCAACGGCACGCGGCCGCCCACGACGGTCGGATGCCGGCGGACGCCGAAGACGTCCTGCACCCGGACGCTGGCGGTCGGGCGGTCGGCCGTGTAGTCGATGGTGACGTCCCGGCCCGTCGGCAGGCGCCATGACGCCGGCGCCAACGTGTCCAGGTCGCTGCCGGCCGGCCACGGCAGCCGGCTGCGCAGCAGGATGCCGAGGTCGAGGCGATCGAGGTCGGCACGCCCGGTCGCACCGATCAGGAAGGGCGCCAGCCAGTCGTCGAGGGTGGCCAGCAGGGCGTCGTCGGACAGATCGGGCCACGGCTCACCGAGCACGTCACGCAGCAGCGCGACCCGCGCCTGCAGTTGTCGCGACGCCGCCGTCCACGGAAGCGCCTCCAGCTTGGTGGACCGCACGCGGGCGACCACGGCCGCCGTCGCCTCCTCGCTCGGCTCCGGTCGCCGCCGCTCCTCACCCAGCCGCAGGGCATCGAGCCGTCGCTCGACGCGCAGGACGAGCTCGCCCTCGTCCCACTCCAGTCGTCGATCCTCGATCACCCCGGCCAACAACGACGTGATGTCGGTCCGGTCGACGGCGGCGCCGAGTCGGATGCGGGCCCCGGCGCGCCGGCCGTCGAGATCGGCAGCGACGACGAAGTCGGCCGTCGCCAGAGGGTCGTCGTCGGCGACCCACGCCCCGTTGCCGTTGCGCAGCTGGAACTGGCCGGGACGGCGGCGGGCGGCGAGGCGGTCGGGAAACCCGACGAGCAGCGCCGCCCCGGCGCCATCGGCGTCGACGTCGGCGGGGGCGAAGGTCACGCCTGCACGCCGTGCGATGTCGGCGGCGTGGTCGTGGACGCGGGCGACGGCTCGACGATCGGCCCGCTCGTCGCCCGTCTGCCCGCACACGAGCTGGACCCGCAGGGCCAGGTCGGCCGGCGCCTGCGGGCCGCCACGAATGACGTCACGCTCGTCGACCACCGCGGCGACGACGCACGCCAGGGTGTCCCGCCGTTCGACGATCATGCGGGCCAATCGAGGGTGGACCGGCAGGTCGACCATCTGCCGCCCGATCCCGGTGATCGCGCCTGATTCGTCGAGGGCGCCGAGCTGGACGAGCAACTGCCTGGCCTGGCCGAGGGCTCGCCGCGGCGGCTGGTCGATGAACGGAAGCTCCTCCGGCGGTGTGCCCCAGGCGGCCAGCTCCAACGCCAGCCCGGCCAGGTCGACCTGGGTGATCTCGGCGGACCGATGGGCCGACCGCGTGCCGTGCTCCATCCGGCTCCACAACCGGTACACCACGCCTGGCTCCACTCGCCCTGCCCGCCCGGCGCGCTGGTCGGCGGAGTCCCTGGAGATCGACACGGTCGTCAGCCGCGTCATCGCCGTCCCCGAGTCGAAGCGCGGTGTCCGGGCCACGCCGCTGTCGATGACGACCCGCACGCCTTCGACGGTCAACGACGTCTCGGCGATGTCCGTCGCCAGGACGACGCGCCGATGGCCGGGTGGCGATGGCAGGAGCGCGAGGTCCTGCTCCTCGGCGCTCACGGCGCCCGCCAAGCGATGGATGCCGACGCCGTCGGTCGTCGCGGCCAGCTGGTCGGCGACGCGGTTGATCTCACCGATGCCGGGGAGGAAGACGAGGATGTCACCCGCCTCAGCGGCCAACGCCCGCTGCACGGCGGCGATGACCGTCGGCTCCAGGCGCTCGTTGGGGCGCCGAGGGACCCAGCGGATCTCGACCGGATGGGTGCGACCTGCCGCCTCGATCACGGGCGCCGGCGGTCCCGCCCCGCCGAGCAGGCGGGCGAACTGCGCGGTGTCGGCGGTCGCCGACATGGCCACGATCCGCAGGTCGTCACGCAGCGCGGCGGCGGCGTCCAACGTCAGCGCCAGTCCCAGGTCGGTGGTCAGGTTGCGTTCGTGGACCTCGTCGAAGATGATCATCCCGACGCCGGGGAGCGCGGGGTCGTGCTGCAGCCGTCGCGTCAGCACACCTTCGGTCACGACCTCGACCCTCGTCCCGCCACCGATGCGGCGCTCGTCCCTCGTCTGGTACCCGACCAGCCCGCCGACCGGCGAGGCGACCAACTCGGCCATCCGTCGAGCCGCCGCCCTGGTCGCCAGCCGGCGGGGTTCGAGCACGACGATGCGTCCGGCGCCGCCGAGCCACGGCGCGTCGAGCAGGGCCAACGGCACGACCGTCGTCTTGCCGGCACCGGGAGGAGCCGACACGACGGCGCGCCGGCGCTCCTCCAGCGCGGCCCGCAACGGTTCGAGGATGCCGACGATCGGCAGGTCGCCTGTGCCGGCGGGGAGCGCCATCGAGGTCAGCCGAGGGCCGGCGAACCGTGGAACGGTCCCGGATCGCCGAGCACCGGGATGTCCGGCGTGCGCCACGCGGTGGCGGTGGCGATGGCGTGGGCGACGGCCCTCCAGCTCGGCGCGCTCCATCCCTCGGCGGCCGCCTGCACGGTGCCGTCGACCCGGATGAACACGAAGGCCGGGAGCTGCTCCAGCCCGAGCGACTTGACGGCCAGCCGGTCCGGATCGATGAACACGAGGAACTGCTCGCTCAGCGGTCCGAGGAACGCCCGCGTGTCGCGTGCATCGGCGGTCACGAGGAAGTTGACGCGTGCATCGGATCCCCGCAGGCCCTCGAGGATCCTCGTCGCCGTCGGGAGGATCCACGAGCTCTCGTTGGTGTAGGGGTCGAGGGCGACCGTCGCCAAGTGGAACGTCGTCAGCCACTCCTCCAGCGGTCGGGCCTCCGCGCCCAGCGGCACCAACGACAAGCCGGGCGGCGGGTTCGTGGCCACGGCCACGGACGGTAGCCCCAACGCCAGTCGGTACCCTCAACTCGATGCATCCGATCGAGCGTCTCCGCTACGTGGCCAGGGCCCGCGGCGCCGATGCCGAGTCATTGGTGCGTGAGACGGCGGGCGCCTTGCGCGGGTTGGGGCTCGATCCGGCCGGACTGGTGGTGGCCTGCCGGCGGATCGTCGAGCGCCACCCGACGTGCGGTCCGCTGTGGTGGCTCTGCGCACGGTTGCTGACCAGCGCCGACCCGATGGCCGCGGCGCGGGCGGCGGTCGACGAGATCGCCGATGACACGACGATCGACGCACTGGTGGATGGGCTGCCCGACGGCGTGACCGTGGCGACGGTCGGCTGGCCACCGATGTCTGCCCAGGCCCTGGTGCGGCGCGGCGACGTGCGTGTGTTGGCCCTCGACGCCGGCCACCAGGGCTCGTCGTTCGTGCAGCGCCTCGAGCGCTACGAGATCGAGAGTGAGCTCGTGCCGATGGAAGCGGCGGCCGTGGCCACCGCGGCCGCCGACGTGGTGCTCGTGGAGGCCGAGGCGCTCGACGCCACGCGCGTGCTGGCGGCGACGGGGTCGACCGTGTTGGCCGCCGTTGCCGGTCTCGCCGGAACGCCGGTGTGGGCGGTCGCGGGGCGAGGGCGGCGATTGCCGGTGGCGATGGTCGACGCCATCGTGGAGCGGGTCGCCCAGACCCTCGACCCGTGGTCGCGAGAGTGCGATGTCGTGCCGGTCTCGTTGGTGGCCTCCGTCGTCGGCCCGGAGGGGCGGTCGCCGTCCTCGGTCATCCGACCCGAGTGCGAGATGGCGCCGGAGCTGCTGCGCACCGGCATCATGTAGTCGTGTCGAGGCGGTACGACGAGAGCGGTGAGGCGTACGACGAGCTGCGCGGCGTCGAGCTCGTCGGCACCGCCCGCCTCGTCGAGGACGGCGACGAGCTCTTCACCCTCGGGCGTGCCGTGGCCGTCAAGTACCAGGGCGAGGCGGCGCTCAGCGACGAGGCGCGGCCGTTCCTCGAGGCGCAGGTTCGCAAGCGCGTCGGTGTGGTCATCGATGTCGAGCGGGTCGTCAGTTGGGACCACCGCAAGCTGGCGGGCGGGTACTGATCCGCCCTCGACCTCAGCCGGCGTCGGGGACCGTCTGACGGGTGCGTTCGACGCAACCGCCCAGTTGGTCACGGAGGTCGGGGGGCAGCGCCGGATCCTGCAACGCCGCGACCCCGGCGTAGATCATCCGCGTGGCGGCCTCGTTGCACAGCACGATCGAGGACGTCGCGACGTCCCACGACCCGGGTCCGGTCTCGGTGAAACGGACGACTGCACCAAGGCCATCACGGGTGCGCGGGTCGGTGTAGCGGTCGTTTGCGCCCGGGCGGGCCATCCCGGACAGGAGGTTGCCGATGCTCCACCACACGGGCGTGCCGTTGACGACCTCCAACGGCTGGACGACATGCGGGCCGTGGTGGACGAGCGCGTCGATGTCGGCGGACGCCGTGAGCTCCTCGGCGAAGGCCCGGTTCTCGGCGATCGGCTCGGCGGTCAACTCCTTGAACACGTGGATGCTGACGATGACGACCTCGGCCCCCGCTGCTCTGGCGTGGGCGACGTCGGCGGCCACTTCGGCGGCGTCGTCGGCGTAGGCCAGGCGCCAGGCGTCGGCCGGCAGCTCGGTGTTGGAGCGACGGGTGTACGAGAGGTGGGAGACGCGGATGCCGCGGGCCTCGAACACGGCCGGCGGCTGCTCCTCCGGGGTGCGAGCCGTGCCGGAGGTCGTGATGCCCACGGCGTCGAAGGCATCGAGGGTCGAGGCGATGCCGGCGTCGCCGAGGTCGTAGCTGTGGTTGGAGGCAGTGGTGCACCGGTCGAACCCGGCCGCCTGGAGGTTCGGGGCCATCTCGTACGGGGCCAGGAGGCGGTTGCCGCCGAACGGTGAGCGGCCCTTGGCGCCCGGGTCCTCGCCCGGCCGCCCGATCGGCAGCTCCATCTGACAGATCGCCAGGTCGAACGACTGCACGAGCGGGGCGATCGGAGCGAACAGCGGGCCGAAGTCGTAGCGGCCGCCGGTCGCCGCGGCTCCCCGCTGACCGGCCTCCAGCACCGGGTTCTCGGTGAGGATGTCGCCGGTCAGCAGCACGCTCAGCGACCTCGGCGCATCGGGGTCGCTCGTCGTCGGCGGTGCGGTCGGCACGACGCCCGGGATCGGTGCTGGCGCCGTGGCAGTGGCGGTGGTCGTGGTTGCGGTCATGCGTCGTGGTCGTGGTCGTGGTCGGCGCCGGAGGTGGCAGCGGCGCGGTCGGTGCGGTCACTGGGGTCGTGTTTGGCGCGGTCACGAAGGTCGTCGTTGGGGGCGTTCGCGGTGCTCCGGTCGCTGTGCTGGCGGAGGGCGAGAACCACCCGGCCGCCGCGGCGCCCACTGCTGCGGCGCTCACGACACCGAGCAGCACGACACGTCGACCGCCCGGCGTCACGCCGCGGACGCTAGCCAGCGACCTCCTCCGGGACGTGGACCCCGAAGCCCGTCAGCGCCTCTCGCATTCGCGCAATGGGCCTACGCTGGCGTAACCACACGAGGGAGGTTGGGACATGCCGAGGTACCTGCTGCAGGTCAACTACACGCTCGACGGCATCAAGGGCGTGATGTCCCAAGGAGGAACCGCTCGCCGCGCCGTCGCCGTCACCGCTGCAGAGAGCGTCGGGGGGACGCTGGAGTCGTTCTACTTCGCCTTCGGCGACACGGATGTGTTTGCCATCGTCGATCTGCCGGACAACGCGGCGGCGGCCGCGCTCGCCCTGACGCTGGGCGCCTCGGGGGGCGCCACCGCCGAGACGGTCGTGCTCCTGACCCCCGAGGAGGTCGATACGGCGACTCAGCGCACCGTGACCTACACGCCACCCGGCGGCTGAGCGCGACGCGTCGCCCGCCCCGGCGCGATGGTGCTCTATGTCGTTCGCCACGGGCACACGGCCCACAACGCCATGCACGAGGTGCACGGGCTGCTGGACGACCCGCTCGACGAGGTGGGGCGGGCGGAGGCGGAGGCTCTCGGCCAGCTGTTCGCCGGCGTGCCGTTGACCGCCGTGTACGCCAGCCCGCTGCAGCGGGCCGTCCAGACCGCCGCGCCCGTGGCCCAGGCCGCGGGACTCGACGTCACCGTCGTCGACGACGTGCTCGATCGCGACTACGGCCCGTGGACAGGCCACGTGAAGGAGGCCGTGATCACCGAGTTCGGCAGCATCGACGCGGCCCCCGGCGTCGAGCCGTGGCGCGACTTCATGCGCCGAGTCGTCGCCGCCTTCCAACGCTTGGCCGAGCTCCACGAGCACGAGCACGACCGCATGGTCGTCGTGGCCCACGATGCCGTGAATCAGGCCCTACTGCTGGCCCTCTTCCCGGAGCGGTGGTCCGAGCACACCGCCATCTCCCAACGCAACGGCTGCTGGAACCGCCTCGATCGTGCCGCGTCATCGGCGTGGACGCTGACCGTCTTCGACGCCATCCCCGGCGACGGGAACCTGCCGTAGGGCGACGGCGCGGAACTGGGCGCGTTCCTTCGCGACTGTCGGAAATTTCGGCACCCAGATTGGCGGGTGGGAAGGAACGCGCCCAGATGCGCCCCGTGTCAGCGGTGATGGGTCGCGCGGACGGGGGAGTGGGCCGCGGCGGCGAGCGAGGTGGCGACGGCGAGGAGGTGGTCGTCGCCGCCGGTGATCAGGCCGACCGTCACACGGAGGTGGTCGTCGTCGGAGCGGACGAGGAACGGGTCGCCGGGAGCCACGCCGATGCCGCGGGCGGCGAGCGCCACCGTGGCCGAGCGTTCCTCGCCGACCCGCATCCAGAGGTTGATGCCGTCGCCGCCGGTGGTCGCCACGTCCTCGGCGGCCAGCACGTCTGACACGACAGCGCGTCGATGGGTGTACGCCTCGCGGGCGCGCGACATGACCTCTGGCGTGGCGGGATCGCAGAGCAACTCGAGCAGGAGCGCCTGCAGGATCCGGCTCGACCACCCGGGACCGAGCAGCCGACGGTTGGCGACGGCCGTCACGACGTCACCCGAACCGCCGACCGCCGCCAGCCGCAGGTCCGGGCCGTGGCTCTTGGAGTACGACCGCACGTGCACGGTGCGGGCGGGCAGCCACTGCCCCAGGCTGACCAGCGGAGCGCTCGAGATGTCGTTGGCGTGGTCGTCCTCGATGACGATCGTCGCCGTGCCGGCGAGCACCCCGGCGATCGCTGCCGCCCGTTCCGTCGTCATCGCCGAGCCGGCCGGGTTCTGCGCTCGCGGCTGGAGGAACAGCGCCGCCGCGGGCCGCGCCTGCAGGGCCGACCGCAGCCCGTCGACCGACAGCCCATCGTCGTCGACGTCGACGCCGACCACATCGCAACCCATCTGCTCGAGCAGATCGAGGAGTGGCGGAAAGCTGGGGTGCTCGACGACGACGTGGTCACCGAGGCGCAGCACGATCTCGGCGACGCGATCGAGGGCGTCCATCGCGCCGTCGACGACCGTCACCGCTTCGGGCGCGAACGGCCAGGAGGCGATCAACTCGTGCTCCAGCGCCGGCAGCACCGGGTGATCGAGGTAGCTGGACGTCAACGACTGCTTGCCGACGCGGGAGACGACCGGGCCGAGGTCCGGGAGGAGGGCCGGATCGGGCGTACCGGGGGAGAGGTCGAGAGCGAAGTGCCCCGGTCCCTCGGTGATCCGGCGGTATCGGCGGGGGCCTCCCGGTCCGGTCGGCGGCCGCACGTACGTGCCGTTGCGACCTCTGGCCTCGATGGCACCGACGTCGGCGAGGCTCCGCCACGCCTCGCTGACGGTGGTCGGCGACACCCCGAGCCGCCGCGACAGTTCGCGCACCGTGGGCAGGCGGCTGCCGACCGGGAGCTGGCCGGAGGTGATCAGCCGGCCGATCGCCGCGGCGATGCGCCGCGCGCTGCGATCGTCGGTTCCGCCGGCGGCGATCTCGATGGCGATGTCCTCGACCACGGTGCAGAATGTACGGTAACAATCGTTCTATTGTCCAGGTACAGGTGTGACATTACGATCGGTCCACACGCCGAGCGAACCGACCTCGATCAAAGGGGGGCACCCACGTGGCGCGAACCGTGCGAGCAGCGTTGCTGCAGACCGATTGGGCCGGCACCAAGGACGCCATGACCGACAAGCACGAGGAGGCCGCCCGCGAGGCCGCCGCCGACGGGGCCCAGGTCATGTGCTTCCAGGAGCTGTTCTACGGTCCGTACTTCTGCCAGGTCCAGGAGACCCAGTACTACGCCTACACCGAGCCGATCCCCGATGGCCCGACGACGCAGCGCTTCCAATCGGTGGCCAAGGAGCTCGGCGTGGTGCTCGTCCTGCCGATGTACGAGATCGAGCAGGCCGGGCTGTACTACAACACCGCCGCCGTCATCGACGCCGACGGCACGTACCTCGGCAAGTACCGCAAGCAGCACATCCCGCAGGTCAAGGGCTTCTGGGAGAAGTTCTACTTCCGTCCCGGCAACGGCGGGTACCCCATCTTCGACACCGCCGTCGGCAAGGTCGGTGTGTACATCTGCTACGACCGGCACTTCCCCGAGGGATGGCGAGCGCTCGGCCTCAACGGAGCGGAGCTCGTCTTCAACCCGTCGGCGACCCACCGCGGCCTGTCGGAATACATCTGGCGCATCGAGCAGCCGGCCTCGGCGGTCGCCAACATGTACTACGTCGGCGCCATCAACCGAGTCGGCATCGAGGCGGAGATCGGCGACAACGACTTCTACGGCCAGAGCTACTTCGTCGACCCGGAGGGCAAGTTCGTCGGCGACGTCGGTGACTCCTACAAACCGGAGCTGATCGTCCGCGACCTCGACATGGACAAGATCAAGCTCGTCCGCGACCGCTGGGCCTTCTACCGCGACCGCCGCCCCGACGCCTATGACGACTTGGTGGAATCGTGATGACCATCATTGCGTTCCCCGGCCACGCAGGCCGTTGCTGGCCGCTCCCTCGCTGGCGCTCGGTCGCTCGCAGAGGAGCTGACCGCCCATGACCACCGCGCTCATCTCGGGCGGAGAGGTCGTCAGCCCGAGTGGGCGTATTGCCGCCGACGTGCTGATCGATGGTGAGACGATCGCCGCCGTCCTCGCGCCCGGGCAGGCGGAGGCGATCGGGATCGCGCCGGTCCGCACGATCGATGCCACAGGGAAGTTCGTCGTGCCCGGCGGCGTCGACGTGCACACGCACATGGAGCTGCCCTTCGGCGGGACCGCAGCCTCCGACACGTTCGAGACCGGGACGATCGCCGCGGCGTGGGGCGGCGTCACGACGATCGTCGACTTCGCCGTGCAACGCACGGGCGAGCGGGTGCAGGACGGTCTCGCCGAGTGGCATGCCAAGGCAGACGGCAACTGCGCCATCGACTACGGCTTCCACATGATCATCGGTGGCGTCGACGACGACGCCCTCAAGGCGATGACGTACCTCGTCGACAACGAGGGCATCACCAGCTTCAAGCTGTTCATGGCCTACCCAGGGGTCTTCTACTCCGACGACGGACAGATCCTGCGGGCCATGCAGAACGCCGGCGAGTCCGGTGCCGTGATGATGATGCATGCCGAGAACGGCATCGCCATCGACGTGCTCATCGCCCAGGCGCTGGCCCGCGGCGAGACCGACCCCAAGTTCCACTCCTTCACGCGGCCCGCCGAGCTCGAAGGCGAGGCCACCAACCGCGCCATCCAGCTGGCCAAGGTCGCCGGCAACGTGCCGCTGTACGTCGTCCACATGTCGGCGTCGCAGGCCCTCGAGGAGCTGGCCGAGGCGCGCCACACGCGGTCAGAACGTCTTCGGCGAGACCTGCCCGCAGTACCTCTACCTCTCGATCGAGGACCAGCTCGCCCAGCCGGGATTCGAGGGCGCCAAGTGGGTGTGCTCGACGCCGCTGCGGTCCAAGCACGAACACCACCACGCCGACCTCTGGAAAGGCCTGCGGCTCAACGAGCTGGCCGTCGTGTCGACCGACCACTGCCCGTTCTGCTTCAAGGAGCAGAAGGAGCTGGGCCTCGGTGACTTCTCCAAGATCCCCAACGGCATCGGCGGGATCGAGCACCGCATGGAGTTGATCTACCAGGGCGTCGTCAACGGTGAGATCTCGCTCGAGCGGTGGGTCGAGACGTGCTGCACGACACCTGCCCGCATGTTCGGGTTGTTCCCGACGAAGGGCATCATTGCCCCCGGCGCCGACGCCGACATCCTCGTCTGGGACCCCAACGGTCAGACCAGGATCGGCATCGACGGTAAGCACCACATGAACATGGACCACTCGGCGTACGAGGGGTTCACGGTCGACGGCAAGGTCGACACCGTGCTCAGCCGAGGCGCCGTCGTGGTCGAACACGACACCTTCACCGGCCGCAAGGGCCACGGCCGCTACCTCGAGCGCGGCCTGTCGCACTATCTGAACTGAGGAACCGATGCACAAGATCTCGCACTGGATCGACGGATCGATCGTCGAAGGGACGTCTGGCCGATCCGGCACGGTGTTCAACCCGGCGACGGGGGAGCACGCGGCGAGTGTCGACTTCGCCAACGACGCCGAAGTCGACGCCGCCGTCGCCGCCGCCACGCGAGCCCTGCCCGGGTGGCGCTCGACGAGCCTCGGCCGCCGCGCCGAGGTGCTGTTCCACATGCGCGAGCTGGTCGACGCCAACCGCAAGGAGATCGCCTCGCTGCTGACCGCCGAGCACGGCAAGGTCTTGTCGGACGCGCTCGGGGAGGTCGCCCGCGGGTTGGAGAACATCGAGTTCGCCTGCGGCATCCCGCACCTCATGAAGGGCGGCTACAGCGAGCAGGCGGCGACCGGCGTGGACGTGTACTCGATCCGCCAGCCGCTCGGCGTGGTGGCCGGCATCACGCCGTTCAACTTCCCGGCGATGGTGCCGATGTGGATGTTCTCCAATGCCCTGGCGTGCGGCAACACGTTCGTGCTGAAGCCGAGCGAGAAGGACCCGTCGGCCTCGCTGCTGATGGCCGAGCTGCTGGCCAAGGCCGGGTTGCCGCCGGGCTGCTTCAACGTCGTGCAGGGTGACAAGGTCGCCGTCGACCGCCTGCTCGACCACCCGGACGTGGCGGCGATCAGCTTCGTCGGCTCGACGCCGATCGCCAAGTACATCTACGAGACGGGCACCGCCAACGGCAAGCGGGTGCAGGCGCTCGGCGGGGCCAAGAACCACATGCTCGTGCTGCCCGACGCCGACCTCGACATGGCCGCCGACGCCGCCGTCTCGGCCGGCTACGGGTCGGCCGGCGAACGCTGCATGGCGATCAGCGTGGTGGTGGCCGTCGACACGATCGCCGACGACCTGGTGGCCAAGATCGCCGAGCGGATCCCCTCGGTGAAGGTCGGGCCGGGTACCGAGCCCGACAACGAGATGGGCCCGCTGATCACAGGTGTCCACCGGGACAAGGTGGCGGGGTATGTGGAAGGAGCCGGCGCGGAGGGGGCGACCGTTGTCATCGACGGGCGTCAAGGTGCCTCCTCCGACGGCTTCTTCCTCAACCCCTCTCTGCTCGACGACGTGCGGCCCGGGATGAAGGTGTACGACGACGAGATCTTCGGCCCGGTGCTCTCGGTCGTCCGGGTGCACTCGTACGACGAGGGCCTCGAGCTGATCAACAGCAATCCCTACGGCAACGGCACGGCCATCTTCACCCGCGACGGTGGGGCGGCCCGCCAGTTCCAGTTCGACGTCAACGTCGGCATGGTCGGGCTCAACGTGCCGATCCCCGTGCCCGTCAGCTACTACAGCTTCGGAGGTTGGAAGGCCAGCCTGTTCGGGGACACCCACATGTACGGGCCCGAGGGCATCAACTTCTACACCCGCGGCAAGGTCGTCACCTCCCGCTGGCCGGACCCCCACACCAGCAAGGTCGACCTCGGCTTCCCGCAGAACCGCTGACGCATGGACATCGGCGTCGTCCTGCAGACCACACCGCCGTCGGCGCGGGTGGTCGATCTTGCCAGGCGGGCGGAGGCGTACGGCTTCTCTCACGTGTGGACCTTCGACAGCCACATCCTGTGGCAGGAGCCGTACGTCATCTACAGCCAGATCCTGGCCGAGACACGCAAGGTCATCGTCGGGCCGATGGTCACCAACCCGGCGACGCGCGACTGGACCGTCACGGCCAGCGTGTACGCCACGCTCAACGAGATGTACGGCAACCGCACCGTCTGCGGCATCGGCCGCGGGGACTCCGCCGTGCGGGTCACGAACGGCAAGCCGACGACGATCGACACGCTGCGCCAGTCCATCGGAGTGATCCGCGACCTGGCCAACGGTCGGTCGGCCGAGTACAAGGGCTCGTCGATCACGTTCCCCTGGGTGACACGGTCGGAGCTCGAGGTGTGGGTCGCCGGCTACGGGCCGCGGGCCTTGGCCCTCGCCGGCGAGGTCGGCGACGGGTTCATCCTCCAGCTGGCCGATCCGCAGATCGCGGCGTGGACGATCAGGGCCGTGCGAGCCGCCGCCGAGGCCGCCGGCCGCGACCCGGACGACGTCACGATCTGCGTCGCCGCACCGGCCTACGTCGATGACGACCTCGACCACATGCGCAATCAGTGCCGCTGGTTCGGGGGCATGGTCGGCAACCACGTGGCCGACATCGTCGGGCGCTACGGCGACTCGTCCGACGTCCCCGCCGCCCTGACCGAGTACATCAAGGGCCGGCAAGGGTACGACTACAACCAACACGGCCAGGCCGGCAACGTCCACGCCGACTTCGTGCCCGACGAGATCGTCGACCGCTTCTGCATCCTCGGTCCGGTCAGCGAGCAGCTCCGCCGCCTCCACGAGCTGCGCGACCTCGGCGTCGACCAGTTCGCCATCTACCTCCAGCACGACGCCAAGGACGCCACGCTCCAGGCCTACGGCGAGCACATCATCCCCGCACTCGCCGAGCGGGCGGCTGCGAAGGCTTGACTGGACTTGATCCGCAAGCTCGCCCTGTTCGTCGTCGCGCTCGTGCTCGTCGCCACGGCGTGGGAGCTCTACAAGCTGCTCGGGCCGGACAACGGCGGTGAGATCCTCGGATGGTCGATCCTCCCGCGGTCGAACGACATCGCCATGCCCCACGTGTGGGAGATGGGCAGCCGCTTGTTCGACCCGGAGAGCCGGACTTCTGACCGACCGATCTGGGTGGTCGTCCTCGAAGGGGCGTGGTACTCCTTCCGGCTGGCCGTCGCCGGGTTCGCCATCGGCAGCGTCGTCGGGATCCTCCTGGCCACCGTGATGGCCCGCTTCGGCGTCGTCCGCCGCGGGCTGCTGCCGTACCTGGTCGTCTCCCAGACGGTCCCGATGATCGCTCTCGCCCCGCTCGTCGTCAGCTGGGGTGGGCGGGTCTCGATCGGCGGGTGGGAATGGCCCCGTTGGCTGTCGGTCGCCGTGCTCGGCGCGTTCCTGGCCTTCTTCCCGGTCGCCGTCGGCACATTGCGTGGCCTCGAATCGGCATCGGCCACGTCGCTCGAGCTGATGCGCAGCTTTGCGGCCAGCAACGCCCAGGTGATGCGCAAGCTGCGCTTCCCGGCCGCCGTGCCGCGGATGGTTCCGGCGCTGAAGCTGGCCGCCACGGCGTCCGTGATCGGCGTCGTCGTCGCCGAGATCTCCACGGGCCTGCGCGGTGGCGTCGGCCGGCTGATCATCGAGTACGCCCGGCAGGCCTCCGGCGACCCCGCGAAGATGTACACCGCGCTCCTGGGCGCGGCGGTGCTCGGCCTCACGATGGTCGGCGTGGTCTCGGCGTTCGAGTTCGGGGTCAACCGGCAGCGACCGCCGGTTGGCGAGCAAGGGTGAGGGCGCGGGATGACGGACAACGCAGTGGACGTGGCGGCAGCGGGCAAGGTGTTCAACCGCGGGACCACGCGCCAGGTCGACGCGCTCGTCGACGTCGACCTCGTCGTCGGCATGGGGGAGTTCGTCAGCCTGATCGGCCCCTCCGGATGCGGGAAGTCGACGCTCCTGCGACTGATCGCCAACCTGATCGAGCCGACGACCGGCACGATCACGGTCAACGGCAATCCGGCGGCGAGGGCGCGGCTGGACCAGGAGTACGGCATGGCGTTCCAGCAGGCCGGTCTGTTCGACTGGCGCACCGTGGTGAAGAACGTCGAGCTGCCGCTCGAGCTGAAGGGGTGGGACAAAGCGCGCCGGCGGGAGCGGGCGATGGCGATGTTGCGGCTCGTCAAGCTGCACGACTTCGCCGAGCATCGGCCGTGGCAGCTTTCGGGCGGGATGCAGCAGCGCGTGGCGATCGCCAGAGCGCTGGCGTCCCACCCGCCGCTGCTCCTGATGGACGAGCCGTTCGGCGCCCTCGACGAGATGACGCGTGAGCACATGCAGGCCGAGCTGCTGCGCATCTGCGCCGAGACCGGCACCAGCGTCATCTTCGTCACCCACTCGATCCCCGAGGCCGTGTACCTCTCCGACCGGGTCGTCGTCATGTCACCGCGGCCCGGCCGCATCATCCACGTCGTCGACATCGACCTCGGCGACCGCCGCGACGTCGCCACCCGCGAGGACGCCGCGTTCTTCAAGAAGATCACCGAGGTGCGCGAGGCGCTGCGCGGCCACGAGGTCGACGAGAGCCTGATGGAGACCGATGGAGTGAACGACCGATGACGCGTCGCGCCTCCGGCGGGTCGTCGGAGCGGTCTGGCCGCCGCTGGTCTTCGGGATCGCCTTCATCGCCTTGTGGGAGGCGGCGGTCAACGTGTTCGACTGGAAGCCGTACTTCCTGCCCAAGCCGTCGAGCATCTGGTCGGCCTTCACTGACAACATCACCTCGATCCGGGAGGCGGCCGCCGTCTCCGGTGCGAACGCGCTGATCGGGCTCGTCCTCGGCACCGCGCTGGGGATCGTCGTCAGCTTCCTGCTGATGCGCTTCCGGCTGCTCAACGACATGCTGTCGCCCCTCGCCATCGGCCTCAACGCCATCCCGATCTTCGTGCTCGTGGCCGTGTTCAACAACATGTTCGCCATCACGTCGGAGATCCCGCGCCGGCTGATGGTCACCCTCGTCGTGTACTTCATCGTCCTCGTCAACGTGGCCAAGGGGCTGCGGCAGGTCGAGGCCACCCACCTCGAGCTGCTCCGTTCCTATGCCGCCACGCCGTCCCAGGTGCTGACCAAGGCACGCATCCCGAACGCCGTGCCCTACCTGTTCACCGCGCTGACGATCGCCGCACCGGCGGCCGTGATCACCGCCTTCGTGTCGGAGTACTTCGGCGGCTCGCAGAACGGTCTCGGTAGCCGCATCACCTCGAACCTCACCGCCAACACGGCGGCTGCCTGGGCCTATGTGCTCGGGGCCTGCCTGCTGGGGCTGGCGTTCTACCTGGTCTCCATCGTCTTGGAGAGCATCACCACACATCAGAGGGGCGGCAGCCCCGGGGGAGGAACCACATGAGGATCCACAGCAGACACCAACCGAAGGCGTGGGCGGCCGGCGTCCTCACGCTGGCGCTCGTCGTCGCGTCGTGCGGCGACGACGATGACGACGAGGCGGCGGACACGGCGACGACGGCAGCCACCGAGGACACTGCGGCGGAGACGGCCGCGCCCGAGAGCACGGAGCCCACCGGGGAGACGGCCGGGTCGGAGACGACGGCGGCCGAGGGTGGCGAGTGCGAAATGGTTGACGACGTGTCGTTGCAGTTGCAATGGTTCATCCAGTCCCAGTTCGGCGGCTACCTGGCCGCCGTCGATCAGGGCTTCTACGAAGACCGCTGCCTGAACGTCGAGATCCTCGAGGGCGGGGTCGACATCGTGCCGCAGCAGGTGCTCGCCGATGGGCAGGCCGACTTCGCCATCGCCTGGGTGCCCAAGGCGCTGCAGACGCGCGAGCAGGGTGCCGAGATCAGGAACATCGCCCAGATCTTCCAGCGCTCCGGGACGCTGCAGGTCGCGTTCGCCGACGCTGGGATCACCACCCCGGAGGACTTCGCCGGCAAGAACATCGGTAACTGGGGCTTCGGCAACGAGTACGAGATCTTCGCCGCGCTCAGCGAGGCCGGACTCGATCCGGCCACCGATGTGAACCTGGTCCAACAGCAGTTCGACATGCAAGGCCTGCTGTCGGGCGACATCGACGCCGCCGAGGCGATGACCTACAACGAGTACGCCCAGGTGCTGGAGTCAGTGAACCCCGCCACTGGTGAGCTGTACACGCCGGAGGAGCTCAGCGTGGTGTCCTACGAGGAGGTCGGCGTCGGCATGCTGCAGGACGCCATCTGGGCCGACGCCACACGGTTGGATGACGACGAGGCCTATGCCGACATCGCCGTTCGCTTCCTCGCTGCCTCCATCGAGGGCTGGGCGTACTGCCGCGACGACCCGGAGGCCTGCCGCGACATCGTCGTGGCTGCCGGCTCGCAGCTCGGCACCAGCCACCAGTTGTGGCAGATGAACGAGATCAACAGGCTCATCTGGCCATCCCCCAATGGCATCGGCATCATCGACGAGGAAGCATGGAACCGCACCGTCGAGATCGCCCAGAACACCGCCAACCTGGAAGGAACCACCGTGCTCACGGCCCCGCCGGCGGAGGGCGCCTATACCAACGAGTTCATCGAGGCGGCGCTGGCCCTCGTCGGCGACATCGACACGACCGGCGAGACCTTCGAGCCGATCGAGGTCACCCTGGAGGAAGGCGGAGCCTGACCGCCCCGTCCCCGTTCTGTGTGAGCGAAGACGTCGGGCGGCTGACGTTTGTGCTCACACAGAGGTCGGGCGTCCGGCAACTCCGGCGCCGCCCTTGGTCTGTGTGAGCGAAGACGTCGGGCGGCTGACGTTTGTGCTCACACAGAGGTCGGGCGTCCGGCAACTCCGGCGCCGCCCTTGGTCTGTGTGAGCGAAGACGTCGGGCGGCTGACGTCTGTGCTCACGCAGACGTCGAGAAGCGCTGCCATGCGGTCGTGATCACGAGGTGACCGGCGTCGGGGACGACCTGCAGTTCGGCTGACGGGATGCGTGACGCCCACCACTCACCGTGGGCCGGTGTCACGATCCCGTCGGCGGCGCCGTAGATGCACGTCGTCGGAGCGCCGACCGATGCCGGATCGAACCCCCACGGTGCGACCGTGTAGGACACGAGGTCGAGGGCCAGCCCGATCGGGCCTTGGGTGAACCCCTCGTCGAGCATCGCCTCGAGGCGGCGGCGCAGCGCCGGGTCGGCGGCGAGCGTCGCTTCGTCGGCCGGTCCGGCGGTGACCAACGCGCTGGCTGCCGCCGGCTCGCTCGTCATCTCGCCGAGCATGGCGACGAGCTGCCCGACGGCGGCGCCCGGATCGGCCTTCATCATCTCGATGGCCTGGCGCTGCTCTTCGGGGATCCACGGCACAGCCTCGTCGGGCGCCGGGGTGGCGACGATGAGCACCTCCCGCGCCACTCCGGGGCGGCGCGCCGCCAGCGCTGCGGCGACACGGCCGCCGGCCGACCACCCGACGAGCGTGGCGTCGTCGATGCCGAGATCGTCGAGCACCGCCGCCGCATCGTCGGCGTACTGCGGGATGGTGGGGACCACGCCATCGGCGAGCGGAGTCGACCCGCCGTAGCCGGCGCGGTCGAACGTCACCAGCCGCAGTCCGGCGGCCGCCGTCACGTCCGGGTCGGGGTCGAAACAGCCGCGACCCTGGGGCGGCCTGGAACAGCACGACGGCGGGCCCGTTGTCCGGGCCGGTCACGTCGGTGGTCACGACCCGGCCGTCGCTCAGGGTCACGATGCGGGTCGCGGTGTGCGTCGAGGGTGTCATGCTGCCATGATGTCGGCCATTGGGTGACACCCTGCTGTCACCGTTTCTGGACTCGTGAACCGCACCGACCGATTGTTCGCCATCTCAGAGGCGTTGCGCGCCGCTGGCCCCGCAGGGCGCACCAGCTCGTGGCTGGCGGCGCGGTTCGAGGTCACGCCGCGCACGGTCAAGCGCGACATCACCGCCCTGCAGGAGGCCGGCCAGCCGATCTACGGGACAGGGGGCCGTGGTGGTGGGTACCGCATCGACCCGGCGGCGACGCTGCCGCCCGTCGCCTTCACGCAGGGCGAGGCGATCGCCATCGCCACGCTGATGTCGTTGACGGGCGACGCTCCGTATGCCGCCGACGGTCGACGGGCGCTGGCCAAGATCCTTGACGCGCTGGTACCCGGGGGGCGGCCGGGTGTGGTGTCGCTCGCTGGGCGCATCTGGATGCGGCCGATGACGTCGCGCCGCCCGTCACGAGCGATGCACGTGCTCGAGGAGGCCGTCGCCCGCCAGGTCGTCGTCGTCATCGACTACGCCGACGCAACCGGCACCGAGACGCGGCGCCGGCCGGTCGAACCGCTGGGGTTCGCCCACACCCGTGGGTCGTGGTATCTGATGGCGTGGTGCCGCTGGAGACGGGCCGGGCGATGGTTCCGGCTCGACCGCATCGTCGCCGCCGACCTGACGACGCAGCCCGTACCGACCCGAGACCTCGTCGACGTGTTCGGCGAGATCCCCGACGACGCCCGCGCGGTCACCGGTCAAGTTGCACGGGTGGACTGACCGAGCGTCAGGACGCCGCGTCGGGGCCGTGGGGATCGTTCGTCCGTCACAGGATCCAATCCGCTTGCCGAGGTCGAGTTCCAGCGGACCGCGGGTCTGCAGGCCCTTGCGAACAGGGTTGCCGCCCGCGCCCTTACGGTGTCGGATCCGACCAGCTGTTGGAACCGCCGGGCGTCGGCACGGATCGCGGCGGCACCGGGCAGGGACAGTTCGTTGAGCACCTGCTTGGTTGCGCGCACCGCGTCGGCCGGGAACGACGCGATGCGCTGCGCCACCTCGGCCACGAACGCGTCCAGTTCGGCGTCGGGCAGCGCTCTGTTGATCCAGCCGTACCGTTCGGCCGCATCGGCGTCGAAGTCGGCGGCGCCGAGGATGACCTCCATCGCCCGGGCCCTTCCCAGCAGCCGGGAGAGGTGTTGCACACCGCCAGCCCCTGGGACGACACCGAAGCCGATCTCGGGCAGTCCCAGCACAGCGTTCTCCCGCGCGGCGAACCGCATGTCGCATGCCAGCGCCAGCTCGCTGCCCGCGCCACGGGCACGGCCGCGGAGCTTGGCGATCGAAACCACCGGCAGCTCGCTGAGCTTGTGCCACAACATGCCGAGCGAGGCGTCGTCCGGCCCGCCTGCCTTGGCCGCCGCGGCCGTGTACTCCGCGACCTTCGTCAGATCGACGTGTGCCACGAAGTACTCGGGGTCGGCACTCTCCAACACAAGGACCCGGATGGACTCGTCGGACTCCAGCTCGCTCAGCACGGCCACGAGGTCGTGGACCAGCTCCGGTCCGATCAGGTTGATCGGCGGCGCGTCGATCACGACGGTCTGCACTCCCACAGCGGTCGGGGCGACTGCAGCGTGCGATAGGTCTGGGTCATCGCGGCTCCTCCAATCTCGGTCTGGGTTCTGTGTCACCGCACACGTCGACGCACGACCTCTGCGGTGACACAAACAGCCGTCGGGCATCGGGGTCATGGCGCCGACGGTGGGCGAGCCCGCCGGGACAGCCCGATCGGGATCAGGCAGATCACGATGATGGCGACCACCATCCCCGTCGAGTAGACGACCGACTCGCCAGCGCCGGCGAGCTGGGCGGGCGGGAACAGGTTGATGACGATGACGGCGATGCACGCCAGCGCGCCCACGCAGGCGACGATCAGCACGCCCGGCAGGCCACCGGGGATCATGAACGCCCGCTTCGTCTCGGGGTGCCGGCGGCGCAGCCGGATGGCGGTGGCGTACATCAGCACGTACATCACGAGGAGCAGCTGCGTCTGCAACGCCGTGAAGACCCAGAACACGCTGTTCGCCGATGGCAGCAGCAGGAACAGCGAGGCCAGCGCCGTCCCCACCCCGGCCTGGAGGAGGAGCAGGCGAACCGGCATACCCGCGGCGTTCGTCGAGCACAGGGCGCGGGGCAGCGATCCCCGCTGCCCGGCCGCCAGCACGCCACGGACGGGGCCGGCGAACAGGGCCTGGACCTGGATCAGGAGCCCGCCGACGATCAGTGCGGCCATCACCCGCACGAGCCACTGCAGGTCATAGACGCCGAGCATGGCGGCGAACGCCTGGCTCAGGCCGCCGATCAGGCTGAGCTGCTTGGTCGGCACGACGGCGGCGATCGCCAGCGTGGTCGGGACGATCAGCACGAGGACGATCACCGTCGCCAGCAGGATGGCCCGCGGGAAGTCCCGTCCGGGCCGGGCGACGTCGCCGGCATGGGCCGCCGACTGCTCGGCCCCGGCGAAGACGAGGAAGGCGCTGCTGGCCAGGACGAGGGTCTGCACGTTGGTGAGGTCGGGGATCAGGTCGCCGGCCTGGAACGTGATCTGGCTGGGCTTGCCCTGCAGCACGTAGATCAACCCGACCACGCCGAGGACGAGGCCGGGAACGACGATGCCGAGGATGACGCCGCCGTTGGTCAGCCATGCCGACTCACGCACCCCTTGCAGCGCGACGAGTGTCATCGTCCAGATCGCCAGCACGATGACCACGAACAGGAACACCTGGTTCGACCCGAGCTGTGGATCGATGATGTACGACGCGTTGACGGTGATCACGGACATGATCGCCGGCATGGCGATCACACCGGCGAACCACTGCAGCCAAACGGTCGTGAACCCGACCCGGTCACCGAACGCCACCGTGGCCCACGCGTAGACGCCGCCGGTGCGTGGCCAGCCGGTGGCCAGCTCGGCGGCCACGAGGGCGGTCGGGACGAGCAGGAAGACGATGGCGACGGCGTAGAAGAACAGCGACGTGAAGCCGTACTCGGCGAGCGCCGGGGTCCCGCTCAGGCTGGCGATGTAGGCGACGCTGAGCATCGCGAGGGCGAAGACACCGAGGGGCCGCCCTCGCGCCGTCGGCGCGTCGTCCACGTCCGAGACCGTAACCACGTGGTGGGGCCCCGGATACGCTCATCCGTGATGCGCAGGGGCCTCGCGCTGCTCGTCGCCGCGATGGCGGGACTGGCTTGCTCGCCGCGGGAGGTCGACCAGCGCAGTCGCACCGAGATCGGCGAGGCCCTCGAACAGGCTGGTCTGCGGATCTGCAGCACCGATCAGACACCCTCCGGCCTGGCGGGGACGGACGAGATCGTGCGGCTCGACGTGGCAGTGGAGCGCTGCGGCACCGACGCCACCGGGGACATCGTCGTCGCCACCACGCCGAGCGAAGCCGAGCGCGAACGCCTCCTCAGCGCCCTCCTCGCCGTGCCGCGTCCGCGCTTCGCCGACGCCGTGTGGAAGTTCGGCACGACGATGGTCCTCGTGTCCGGCGTGCCCGACGACGATGTCGTCGACCGGGTGCAGGAGGCGATGAGGTCCCTCGGCGCGGGGTGACGCCGGGTCGGCGCTCACCCCTCGCCCTGGGCGGCGGCCTGGGCCAAGGCCCGCCAGCGCTCCGCCGGATCCTGGCGGTAGTACGTGCGCACGACGTCGTACAGATCTGGCTTGAGGACCGCCATCTCCAGCGGTCGAGTGAAGAAGACCTCGGTGGCCACGGCGAAGAACTCGCCGGGATTGGTGCCGGCGTACGGGCGCAGTAACCGTCCCCCCTCGCCCATGCGGACGGCCTGGTACTCCGCCGTGCACACGTCGATCCAGCGCTGCCGCGCCGTCGGATCGTCGATCCACGGCGTGCCGTCCGTCGTGCCGTCGCGCATGTCCAGCTTGTGGGCGAACTCGTGGAGCACGACGTCGCGGCCGAGGCGCGGGTTGGCCGCCTCCCGCCGCGCGGAGCTCCACGTCACCATGATCGGGCCGTCGCCGTGGTGGGTCTCGCCGTCGACGTCGCCAGGCGAGCCGACGACGACGCCCGCCGCCGGCCCGGCCATCGGCGCGGTACGGCGCATGGCGCCCGCCCGCACGACGATCGTGCCGACCCGGTCGTACGACGCCGGATCGAGGGCCAGGATGAGGAGCGAGGCGTGGGCGGCGATCAGCGTGCGGACTTCATCGGTGACCTCGAACCCGCGGGCCGCCTCCCACCGCTTGGTGATCAGCAGGTCGTCGGCCAGCTCGCCGAGGTGGGTCCGCTCCTCGGTGTCGAGCACCGCCCACTGGGCCGAGCGGGCGGCGAGGATGTCCTGCCACTGCGCCGGCAGTCCAGGCCGGTCGGGGTGGCGGAACAGCCGGTGCATCGCCTCGATTCAACCAGCGGCCGTCGCTCAGGCCACGGCGACCGCCTCGTCGGCCACGTCGAGCGCCTCGTCGATGATCGCCAGCCCTGCCCGCATGTCGTCATCGCTGATGGTCAGCGGGGGCACGACGTGCAGCCGGTTGAAGTGCGTGAACGGCCAGAGGCCGCGCTGCTTGCACGCCGCCGCCAGGTCGTTCATCGGCTTGGCGTCGGCACCGCTGGCGTTGTATGGCACGAGGGGCTGGCGCGTCCCCTGGTCACGCACGAGCTCGATGGCCCAGAACACACCGAGCCCGCGCACCTCGCCGATCGAACGATGGCGGCCGGCCATGTCGGCGAGCGCCGGGCCGACGATGTCGTCGCCGAGGTGCCGGGCGTGCTCGATGATGCCCTCCTCCTTGAAGATCCCGATGCTGGCCGCCGCAGACGCGCAGGCCAGGGGATGGCCGGAGTAGGTCAGGCCGCCGGGATACGGGCGCTGGGCGAACGTGTCGGCGATGCGCCGACTGATGACGACGCCACCGAGCGGGATGTAGCCGGAGTTGATGCCCTTGGCGAAGCAGATGAGGTCCGGCGCGACGCCCCAGCGGTCGACGGCGAACCACTCCCCGCAACGCCCGAACCCGGCCATCACCTCGTCGGCGATGAGCATGATGCCGTGGCGATCGCAGAGCTCGCGGACGCCCTGCAGGTAGCCGTCCGGTGGGACGAGGATGCCGTTCGTGCCGACGACCGGCTCCAGGATGACGGCGGCGATGGTGTGCCCGCCCTCGACCATGATCACGTCGGCGAGGTGGGTCAGCGCACGTTCGCACTCCTCGGGGTCGTTGGTGGCATGGAAGGCCGACCGGTAGGTGTACGGGCCCCAGAACTTGACGACACCAGGGATCCCCGGCTCGCTGCCCCAGCGGCGCGGGTCCCCGGTCATCGTGATCGAGCCGGCCGTCGAGCCGTGGTAGCTGCGGTACATCGTCAGCACCTTGTGGCGACCCGTGTGCAGGCGGGCCATGCGCAGCGCGTTCTCGGTGGCTTCCGCACCGCCGTTGGTGAAGAACACCATGTCGAGGTCGCCGGGGGCCAGCTCGACGATCAGGCGGGCCGCCTCGCTGCGCGCCGCGTTGGCGTGGAACGGCGCCACCGTGCACAGCAGGTCGGCCTGCTCCTTGATCGCCGCCACCAGCTTCGGGTGCTGGTGCCCGATGTTGACGTTGACGAGCTGGCTGGAGAAGTCGAGGTAGCTGTTCCCCGCGTCGTCCCAGAAACGGGCGCCCTCCGCGCCGGCAACGACGACGGGGTCCAGCGTGGCCTGCGCCGACCAGGAGTGGAAGACGTGGGCCAGGTCGTCGCGGTACGTGGCCGAGCGCTTGGTGTCGGTCGTCGCACGGCTTGGCCGGGAATGATCATCAGCGAGGAGCGTAATTGATACCGCATGGAGCGAACAGTGGTGACTTTGTCACCGCACAATCGGGCGGTCTACGGTGCGGGCAATGGGTGAGATGGTCAGCTTCGCCAGCAACGGTGGGACCTGCGACGGCTACCTGTCCGACGGTGGCGGGCCAGGGGTCATCGTCATCCAGGAGTGGTGGGGCCTGGTGCCGCACATCATCGACGTCACCGACCGGTTCGGCGACGCCGGCTTCACAGCGCTGGCGCCCGACCTGTACCACGGCGCGACGGCCAGCGAGCCCGACGGCGCCGGCAAGATGATGATGGCGATGAACATGGCCCAGGCGGCCAAGGACATGTCCGGGGCCGTCGACCTCCTCGTCGAGCGCACCGGCAACGAACGGGTCGGCGTCGTCGGCTTCTGCATGGGCGGCGGGCTGGCGCTCGTGCTGGCCACCCAACGGCCGGACCATGTCAAGGCCGTCGCCGCGTACTACGGGCTGATCCCGTGGGACATCGCCCAGCCCGACTGGTCGCGCCTCGATGCCGTCGTCGTCGGCGAATACGCCGAGCTCGACGACTTCTTCGGGCCGCAGCAGGTCGCCGACCTGGAGCGGAGGCTGCGGGAGCTCGGCAAGGACGCCACGTTGCATGTCCACGAGGGGGCCGACCATGCGTTCTTCAACGACTCGCGTCCCGAGGTGTACTCGGCGGAGCACTCGCTGGAGGCGTGGGAGCGGACCAACGAGCTGTTCCGGGAGACGTTGACCCCGCCGCTCGTGGAATGACGAGGTGACGCGCCGCCCGCAACCGCTTTCTGTACGGTGAGGCGCTCCGAACTCCCAAGGAGCCGATCGTGCCGACCATCCGACGTGCCGTGATCGTGGCCGCCGTCGCCGCGCTCAGTGTCGCCGCCTGCAGCAGCGATGACGACGACGAGCCGGACGTCTCGACGCTCGACGTGACGACGCTGCCGGACGTCAGCCTCGACGCCTCGATCCCCGACATCACCCGGCCGGAGATCACGCTGCCCGACGTGTCGATCCCAGATCTCTCGATCCCGGATCTCTCGGACATCACGGTGCCCGAGAACCTCTCGATCCCCGAGAACGCCGAGGAAGCGATACGCGACGCCCTGGAGGGATTCGGGTTGACCGACGACCAGGTCGACTGCCTGGCCGAGCGGGTCGACATCGAAAGCGGTGACATCCCCGACGCCAACGACGTGCTGGGCTTCCTCGAGGAGTGCGGGATTGAGCTCACCGACCTGCAACCAGGCTGAGTGACCCCCACACGATGGGAGATCGGCGGTTCGACGCCATCTGGCTCGACGCCGGCGGGGTCCTCGTCCTGCCCGACCCCACCGTCCTCGGCCCGCTGCTCGAGTACTACGGAGGCGACCCGGACCTCGAGCGCCATCGCCGCGCCCACTATGCGGCGATGGCCGCCAAGTCGGCACAGGGCGCCGAGGAGCGCGACTGGATCGAGTACGACCGGGCGTACGTGTCGTCGGTCGGCGTGGCCGGCCCGGACGTCGAGGAGGCCGCGGTGGCGCTCGGGCACACCCGCACCGCCCTCCTCTGGCGGTGGCCGATCCCCGGGCACGTCGCCGCGCTCCGCGCCTGGGCGCAGGCCGACGTGCCCTTGGGGGTGATCTCCAACGCCAGCGGGCAGATCGAGGCCGTGTTGCGCCGATCCGCTGTGTGCCAGGTCGGCGCCGGTGACGGCGTGCCGGTGCGCTGCGTGATCGACAGCCACGTGGTCGGGGTGGCCAAACCGAACCCGGCGATCTTCGATCACGCCGCGGAGCACTTCCCCGGTGCCACCCGCCGGCGGGTCGCCTACGTCGGCGACTCGGTGACGATGGACGTCGGCGGGGCGACCGCCGCCGGCCTGCACCCGATCCTCCTCGACCCGTACGACGACCACGCCGACGCCCCATTCGAGCGCATCCGCACCCTTGCCGACCTCGTCGGGTGAGTCGGTCGGGCGACCGTCGTCACTCGCCGGTCGAGCCGTCCAGGTACTCGCGCAGGATGTCCATGTGGCCGAGGTGGCGGGCGGTCTCCTCGATCAGGTGGACGTAGGCGAACCGCAGGTTGAAGGCCCGCCTCGGTGCGTTCGTGGCTCGATCGTCCAGATCGTGGCCAGCAGCGGCGCGGCGCGACCGGTCACAGGACGTCTCGTACAGGGCGACCAGCTCATCCATCCGATCGTCGACGGCGCTGTGGAACTCCCAGTCGCGATCGTCGTCCCACGGCGCCGACGCCCAGGGCTCGGGTTCCGGCGAGCCCGCGAAACGATCGTCGAACCAGCTGTCCTCCACCAGGGCGAGGTGTTTGAGCAGCCCGGCGATCGTCGTGCCCGAGCGCACCGGCGTCGTCCGCGCGGTGGCCGGCGAGATGCCCTCGACCTTGCGCAGGACGGCCGCTCGGTACCAATCGAGCATGCCCGACAGCATCTCGTGCTCCGACGCCGTGTGGATGCCCGCCGGGAGCTCTTGCTCGCCCCTGTCGACGGCCGCGTCGAGACCGCGCTCCGCCGCCGAGCGCTCGAGGGAGAACTCGTTGCCCTCCGGGTCGGCGAGTACCACCGTGCCTGCGCCATCCGAGCCGCGACGGTCGTCGACCACCGTCGCGCCGAGCGCCAGCAGTTCGTCGATGGTGACGTCACGCGCCCGCTCGGGCATCAGGTCGAGGCGCATACCAGAGCGCGTCGAGTCGGCGACGAATCGCAGACCCGGGTGGCGGGCCCGCGGATCGACGATCACGAGGTGCTCGCCCGCTTGGCGGTCGGCGACATCGACGAACCCCAGCACGTGTGACCAGAACTCGGCCAGCGTCGAGGGCTGGCGGCAGTGCAGCGTGACGTGCTCGACCCGAGCCGACATGCCCGCTCACGGTAACCCGACCAGACGGCCGGCCGGAACGGATTGCGCGCTCCTCAATCTCCTGTGAGGCGGCGGGCGATCACCTTCAGGCACAGGATCTCGTCGGCGCCCTCGAAGATCGAGAGCACGCGGGCGTCGACGAACAGCCGGCTCACGGCGTACTCCTCGGCATAGCCGAAGCCGCCGTGGATCTGCATGGCCTCGCGGGTCACCCACTCCGCCGCCTTGCAGACGTAGGCCTTGACCATGCTGGCTTCCATCGTCCCCTGCCCGTTGGCCATCAGGGTGGCGACGTGGTAGGCGAACTGGCGACCGGCCTGGATCAGCACGGCCATTCGGCCGAGCTTCGCTCTCGTCAGCTGGTAGTCGACGATGGGCGAGCCGAACACGGTGCGGTTGCGGGCGTAGTCCAAGGCCTCCTCGTAGGCAGCCTGCATGACGCCGACGGCCCGGGCGGCGGTCTGCAACCGGCCGTTCTCGAAGCCCTCCATCTGGTAGTAGAAGCCGCGCCCGAGGCCGTCGGCCTCGCCGATCAGGTGGTCGGCCGGCACCCACCAGTCCTCGAGGGCGATCTCGTAGCTGTGCATGCCGCGGTAGCCGATGGTGTCGATGGGGCGGCCCTCCATCTTCCCGGTCCTCCCGGCCGCGCCGTCGTCCTGGCGGAACTCGAAGCCGTGGCCGTCGGCCGGCGGCTTCGGCACGACGAACAGGCTCAGGCCGCGGTGGGACTTGGTTCGATCGGGGTCGGTGCGGGCGAGCAGCATCAGGACGTCGGCGCGGGCGCCGAACGTGCACCACGTCTTGACGCCGTTGATGACGTAGCCGGGGCGGCCGTCGGCACCCTCGGCGGCGGTCGCCGTGACCTTCAGGCCGGCCACATCGCTGCCGTAGTCCGGCTCCGTCACGGCGACGGCGGCCAGCACCTCGGCCGTCGCCAGCTTGGGGAGCCACTCCAGCTTCTGGGCCTCGGTCCCACCCTTGACGAGGGCGCGGGTGAGGATCTCTGGGCGGGTGATCAATGACCCGCCGATGCCGAGGCTGGCCCTGCTGAGCTCCTCGGTGGCGATGACCATGGCCAGGTACTCGCGGTCGCCGCCCTCGCTGAACCCGCCGTACTCGGTGGGCACGGACAGCCCGAAGGCGCCGATCTCGGCCAAGCCGGCGATGATGTCCTCGGGCACGTCGGCGTTCGTGCGGTGCACGTGCTCGGCCTGGGGAGCGACGACGTTGGCGGCAAAGGAACGGAACGTGTCCTGCACGAGCTCCATGTCGCCATCGAGGTGGCGCGGACCCGGCGTCTCGGCCAGCGAGGCGAGGAGCTCGGGGTCGCGGAAGCGTTCGAGGAACGGGTGGGCGTCGCGCAGCGGCGCCGTCTCGACGCCCCACAGTGGCTCCCGGCCGGCGAGGCGGGTGATCAGGTCGTGGACCATGTCGGCGGCGTAGGCGCACGTGAGGCGGGCTTCGACGTCGCCCTTCGCCCCGTACTCGAGGAGGGCACGGGCGGTGGCTGCGGCCGAGGCGGCGTGGGCCAGGTCATAGGCGAGGACCTGCTGGGCGTCGGCGCCACCGGCCTGCTTCAGCCGTTGCACGGCGGTGCCGATGACGCCGTCGACGAGCGCCACGACCTCGGCGGCGGCGGACAGGTCGGTGGTCGTGGCGGTCGTGGCGGTCACGGGACGACGTTACCGATGGGCGCGACGGTCAGGTCGGCGTGGAGGGCTTGGTTGAGGCCGCCCCAGGATCCGGTGCGCGGGCGGGCCTCGATGGCGCCGGTCTGGCTGTGCCGGATGAACAGCATCCCGTTGATCCCCGACAGCTCCTTGCCCTTGACGACCTCGCCGTCGGGCAGCTTGACGAGCGTGCCGGCCGTGACGTACAGGCCGGCTTCCACCACGCAGTCGTCGCCGAGGCTGATCCCGACGCCGGCGTTGGCGCCGAGCAGGCAGCGCGCCCCGATCGTGATCTGCTCGGTCCCGCCGCCGGACAACGTGCCCATGATCGACGCCCCTCCGCCGATGTCCGAACCGTCGCCGACCACGACGCCCTGCGAGATCCGCCCCTCGACCATCGACGTGCCGAGCGTGCCGGCGTTGAAGTTGCAGAACCCCTCGTGCATCACCACCGTGCCCTCGGCGAGGTGGGCGCCGAGGCGGACGCGTGCGGGGTCGGCGATCCGCACGCCGGCAGGGATCACGTAGTCGGTCATCGGCGGGAACTTGTCGAGGCTGCGGACGACGAGCGGGCGGCCCTCGCCGCGAGCGTGAGGCGGACGTCATCGAGGTCGGCCGGCGGGATCGGGCCGAGGTCGGTCCAGGCCACCGTGGCCAGGTGCCCGAAGACGCCGTCGAGGTTGAGCGAGCGCGGCGCGGCCAGCCGGTGGGAGAGCAGGTGCAGGCGCAGGAAGACGTCGGCGGCGGACGTCGGTGGCGCGTCGACGTCGATCGTCAGCCGGATCGGTCGCTCCGTCACCCGCCGTGTCGGGTCGCCGCGGTCCCCGCCGGCCAGCGCCAGATCGACGCTCTCGGGCGCCTGTTCTCCGTCTTCACCCCAACCGAGCCAGCGGAACCAGGCGTCGAGCGTGGTGCCGTCGGCGGCGACGGTCGTGAACCCGGCGCCCCAGGCTCTCCGAGTCATGTCGGCTCCGGGCGTAACGTCGGGAAGAGGATCACGTCGCGGATCGAGTCGACACCGGCCAGGAGCATGACGAGGCGGTCCATCCCGACGCCGAGGCCGCCGGTCGGCGGCAACCCATACTCCAGGGCCCGCAGGTAGTCCTCGTCGATCGACCCGCGATCGGCGTCGCCGGCGGCCCGCGCCCGCTCCTCGGCCTCGAACCTCGAGCGCTGCTCGACCGGATCGTTGAGCTCGCTGTAGCCGTTGGCGATCTCCCGGGCATCGATGAACAGCTCGAAGCGCTCCGTCAGGAACGGGTCGGCGCGATCGACGCGGGCCAGCGGCGAGATCTCCACTGGGTGCCCGGTGACGAACACCGGCGCCACGATGTCGCGCTCGACGGTGGCCCCGAACAGCTCCTCGACGAGCCGCCCGGAGCCCCATTGCGGCTCCCACCGTTGGCCGTGCTCCTCGGCCAACGCCCGCAGCCGCTCGACGGGCTGCGAGGGGTGGACCTCGACGCCGATGGCCTCGCTGACGAGGTCGACCATGCGTCGCTTGGGCCACGGCTCGGCGAGGTCCACAGGTCGGCCGCCGATCTTCACCACTGTGGTGCCGAGGGCGTCCCGGGCGGCCGTGACGATGAGCTCCTCGGTGAGCTCCATCACGTCGTTCACGTCGGCATACGCCTCGTAGGACTCCATCATCGTGAACTCGGTGTTGTGACGCGGCGACAGCCCTTCGTTGCGGAACACCCGGCCGATCTCGAAGACACGGTCGAGGCCCCCGACGATCAGCCGCTTGAGGTGCAGCTCCAGGGCGATCCGCAGGTACATCGGCATGTCCAGCGTGTGGTAGTGCGTGACGAACGGCCGGGCGTGGGCGCCGCCGGCCTCGGCGTGCAGCACGGGCGTCTCGACTTCGATGAAGCCGCGAGCGTGCAGCGTGCGCCGGAAGCTGGCGATCACCTCGTGGCGGATCTCGAACGCCCGCCGAGCGTCGGCGTTGACGACGAGGTCGGCGTAGCGCTGGCGGAAGCGCGTGTCCGGATCGACCAGCCCGTGCCATTTGTCCGGCAGCGGTCGGATGGCCTTGGCCAACAGCTCGACCCGGTCGACCTTGATGGAGAGCTCGCCGGCGCGCGTCGTCATCATCGTGCCGTGGGCCCCGACCCAGTCGCCCCGGGCCAGTGACTTGACGGTGGCGAACCCCTCGTCGCCGATGACGGCGCGGGAGATGAACAGCTGGATCTCCACGCCGCGATCGGCGATCGTGGCGAACACCAGCTTGCCGGTGTCGCGCTTGAGCAGCAGCCGACCGGCCACGGTGACCTCGTCGTCGGTCTCCGTGCCCGGCGGCAGGTCGGGCCACTGCGCCCGCACGTCGGCGACGGTGTGGGTGCGATCGAAGCGATACGGATACGGCTCGTGCCCGGCGGCGCGGAGGTCGTCGACTTCGGCCTGGCGGCGGACCCGCTCGGCGGCCAGCCCGCTCCCCGACGGTTCGCCGTCCGACGTGAGGCCGTCCTCGGCGGTCGTCGGCTCGCTCACGGGAGGTTCACGGTACCGGACGGCCGTGCGCCCGCCGCTTGTGTCGCGCCAATCGACCGAAACAGGTCGTTGCACGCGACACAAGCGTGCATCTCTTCGACGGCCTTGGCCCGCACGTCGCGCACGTAACCTTGCCTCGTGACGACACGATTCCTGATCATCGGCGGTGGCCCGGCGGGCAACACGGCGGCCACCTACGCCGCCCGGCTGGGCGCGCAAGTCACGATGGTCGAGCGGGACGTCGTCGGTGGCGCCGCCCACCTCTGGGACTGCATCCCTTCGAAGACGATGATCGCCACGGGCGGGGCCATGTCGTTCCTCCGCCGGTCGACCGGGATGGGGCTCGAGCAGGCCGTCGCCGAGGTCGACACCGAGCTCTTGTCGGCCCGCATCGAGGGGATCAAGGAACACCTCCAGCACGGCACGACGCAGTTGCTGACGAGCCAGGACGTGCGCCTGGTTCGAGGCGTCGCCCGCTTCGTCGGGCCGAACGAGGTCGAGGTGACGGGCATCGACGGCACCCACCACCTCGAGTTCGACACCGCCCTGGTGGCCACCGGCTCGCGTCCGCGCATTCCGGACTGGTGCACCCCCGACGGTGATCGCATCCTCACCACCCGCGACTGCTACCCGCCGAAGCTGTTCCCGGCGTCCGTCACGGTCATCGGCTCTGGCGTCACGGGCGTCGAGTTCGTCCACATGTTCTCGTCGTTCGGCGCCCAGGTGACCCTCGTCGTCTCGCGCCAGCAGGTGCTGCCGGGCAAGGACCCCGAGGTGGCCGCCGTGCTGGAGGACGACTTCCTGCGGCGCGGCGTCAAGCTCCTCAAGGGCGCGAGGGCCACGGCCATCGAGCGCGCCGACGGCGACGGCGCCGACGGCGTCATCGTCCGCTGCGACGACGGTCGCGTCGTGCGGTCGACGCACGCCGTGCTGGCCATCGGATCGGTGCCCAACAGCGACGGCCTCGACCTGGAGGCGGCCGGGATCGCCACCGATGCCGGCGGCTACATCCCGATCGATCACAACTGCGTCACCAACGTGCCGCACATCTACGCCGCCGGCGACGTCAGCGGGAAGCTCCCCCTCTCGTCGGTGGCGGCGATGCAGGGGCGCAAGGTGGCCGAACGGTTGATGGGGCTGCACACGCGCGAGCACCGCCACCTCGACTACGACAAGGCGGCGTCGGCCATCTTCACCGAGCCGGAGATCGCCGACGTCGGCCTCGCCGAAGCCGAGGCGTTCGCCTCCGGCCGCAAGATCCGGGTGACCAAGGTGCCGTTCACGGCGAGCGCCAAGGCGATGATCAACAACGACCCCCGAGGTTTCGTGAAGATCATCTCCGACCCGGCGACCGGCGTCGTGCTCGGCGGCTCGATCGTCGGTCGTCACGCCGCCGAGCTGATCTCGGTGATCGCCCTCGCCGTCACGGCCAACCTGAAGGTCAGCGACATCGTCGAGAGCCTCCTCGTCCACCCGGCGCTGTCCGAAGCGCTGGCCGACGCCTCCGAATAGCGCTAGTATGCGCCGCCGGCGCGAGGCGCCGGCGTGCCGACCGGGCGTTCGCCTCGAACGACACGACCAGCCTTCGATCACGACCACGACATCGCCCCCGCCGACGGTGTCGCCCGGGGCGACCTTGACCTCCCGCACCGTGCCCGCCTTCTCGGCGGCGATCTGGTTCTCCATCTTCATCGCCTCGAGGACGACGACGGCCTGGCCGATCTCGACCTCCTGACCGATTTCGACGAGCACCTTGACGATGGTGCCCTGCATCGGCACCGTCACGCTGCCGCTCCCGGCGGCGCCACCGCCTCCCGACCCGGCGGCCCGTCTCGGCTTGCGGGCCTTCGCCGCACCGGCCGTGGGAACGGCTGTCGGCGCCCCGGCCGACTCCGGCACCCACAGGCTGACGTCGAATCGCTTGCCGTTGACCTCCACGGTCGTCCGCCGGCGCACGAGCGGTTCGGCCTCCTCGGTGGTCTCGGGCGGCGCCGTGGCGGCCGGGAGCGCCGAGAGGTCGAGGCGCTCCTCGACCCACTTGGTCGAGTGTTCGACGGCGGCGAAATCGGGGTGGCGGAGGATGGCGAGGTCGGCCGGGATGGTTGTCGCGATCCCCTCGACGCGCGTCTCCTCGAGGGCCCGGATCGTGCGGGCGATCGCCGTCGGTCGATCCCAGCCCCACACGATCAGCTTGCCCACGAGGTTGTCGTAGTACTGGCTGACCTCGTCGCCCTCTGCGTAGCCGCTGTCGAAACGGACCCCGAACCCATCCGGCGGGTCGAGCCGGGTGATCCGGCCCGGGGAGGGCAGGAACGCGCCGCCCGCCGGGTTCTCGGCGTTGATCCGGACCTCGATGCCATGGCCACGTTGCTGGGCCCGCACCTCGTCCTGGGTCATCGGCAGCGGCTCGCCGGACGCCACCCGGATCTGCCACTCGACGAGGTCGATGCCCGTGATCACCTCGGTCACAGGGTGCTCGACCTGCAACCGGGTGTTCATCTCCAGGAAGAAGAACTCGCCGTCCTGGTAGATGAACTCGACGGTGCCGGCGTTGGTGTACGCGACGGCCCGTGCCGCCTTGACGGCAGCCTCGCCCATGGCATCCTCGACGCCGGCAGGGAGGCCGGGCGCTGGCGCCTCCTCGATCAGCTTCTGGTGGCGACGCTGGGCGGAGCAGTCACGGGTCGAGACCCACACGACGTTGCCGTGCTGGTCGCCGACGACCTGTACCTCGACGTGGCGCGGCCACGTGAGATACCGCTCGACGTAGACCTCGTCGCGACCGAAGAAGTTCTTCGCCTCGCGTTGGGCGCTGGCCATCGCGTCGTCGACCTCGGCCGCCGACTGCACCACCTTCATGCCCCTGCCGCCACCTCCGAAGGCGGCCTTGATGGCGACGGGCCAGCCGTGCTCGTCACCGAAGGCCCGGATCTCGTCGGCCGACTGGGCGAACTCGGTCGTGCCGGGCACGATCGGCGCGCCGCCGCGCAGGGCTGCCCTGCGGCTCGACACCTTGTCGCCCATCTCCTCGATGGCGGCCGGCGGGGGACCGATGAACGTGACCCCCATGTCCGTGATCGCTCTCGCGAAGTCGGCGTTCTCGCTGAAGAACCCATAGCCGGGGTGCACACCGTCGGCACCGCTCTCGCGGATCGCATGTTGGATGGCGTCGATCCTGAGGTAGCTCTCCGCCGCCGTCTGCCCACCGAGGGCGAACGCCTCGTCGGCCAGCCGCACGTGCAGCGCATCGCGATCCAACTCGGAGTACACGGCCACCGAGGCGATGCCGAGCTCGCGCGCCGCACGGATCACCCGCACCGCGATCTCACCGCGGTTGGCGATCAGGATCTTCTGCAACACGGCTGACAATGTAGGTGGCGTGGGTGAATCGGATGCCACCTCGTCGCAACGTCGACGGTCATGGCCCGCCGGATGGATCGTCGAGCACGTGGAGTCGACGGGGAGCACCAATGACGATCTGCTGGCGACCGCAGACCGGCGCCCGGGTCGCAGCGTGCTCGTGGCCGACCACCAGACGGCCGGCCGCGGGCGGCTCGACCGCCGCTGGGAGGCGCCGCCGGGCGCCAACCTCCTGGTGTCGATCCTCTTCCACGTCGTGCCGGATCCACCGGGTGAGCTGACGCGGCGCGTCGGACTCGCGGCGATCGCTGCAGTGGCCGATGTGGCGGGCGTGCAGGCCGCGCTGAAGTGGCCGAACGACGTGCTGCTCGACGACGCCAAGCTGGGGGGCATCCTGGCCCAGCGGTCCACCGGCGGGTCGGTCGTCGTGGGGCTCGGGCTGAACGTCGGGTGGGCGCCCGACGGCGCCGCTCGGCTCGGCAACGGGATCGAACCGCTCGACGTCCTCGCCGCCCTGCTCGACGCGTACGACGGCCTCCCGGCCGACGTCGGCGAACGCTACCGCCAGCACCTGGCGACGCTCGGCCGGCATGTCCATGTCGAGCTCCCGGACGGCGTGCTCGACGGCGCGGCCACCGACGTCGAGGCAGATGGTCGCCTCGTCGTCGTCGACGCCTGCGGCGTCACCCACCGCGTCGACGCCGGCGACGTGATCCACGTCCGCTGACCGCGCCCGGATGGGGTTGCACACCGTATGACGGGTTCGCGCAGACCCTCGCCGTTAGCCTGGCCGCTCGTGTCTCGCAGCCGGCTGCGCCGTCCCCCCGGAGCCTTCGCCCTCGGCCTCGCCGTGCTCGTCGGAGCTGTCGGCAGCGCCGGGGTGCTGGTCGCCGCCCGCGATCAGTCGGAGGACGTCGAGACGATCCCCGAGCTGGAGCAGGTGCTGGAGGAGGCGTCCAACGATGCGCCGGCCGAGAACTTCCTGCTCGTCGGCTCCGACTCCCGCCAGAACGTCGATCCGAACGACCCCAACGCGGCAGTGATCGGCGATGCCGGCGACGTCGTCGGCAGCCGCAGCGACACGATCATGATCCTGCGCCGTGAGAAGGGCGGCGGGGCGTCCCTGCTCAGCCTCCCTCGCGACCTCTGGGTGCCGATCGCCGGGCGCGGCGAGTCCAACCGCATCAACTCGGCGTTCAACGACGGCCCCGACGTCCTGGCCCAGACGGTCACCGAGGCCCTCGGCATCCCCATCCAGCACTACGTCGAGGTCGATTTCGTCGGCTTCCAGCGGCTGGTCGATGCGATCGGCGGGGTCGAGGTCTGCTCCATGCACCTCGCCCAAGACCTCAACTCCGGTCTGCGGCTGAACCCCGGGTGCCAGAACCTCAACGGCTCGATGGCCCTGGCCTACGCCCGTAGCCGTCACTACGAGGAGTGGATCGACGGCGACTGGGAGGCGGATCCCACGGGCGACATCGGTCGCATCGAGCGCCAGCAGAACTTCATCCGTCTCGCCGTGGGCAAGATGCTGGCTCAGGTGCAGGCCGACCCGTTCTCGCTCAACCGGCTGCTCGAGGCGGCCACCAGCGCCGTGCGCATCGACCCGGGCCTGGATCCGCTCGAGGCGGCTGGCGCGCTCAAGGCGGCCGCCGAGGAGGGGCTGCAGACCTACTCGCTGCCCGTCGTCGGCGTCGAGATCGACGACAAGTCGGTCCTCGAGCTCGGTGAGGGTGCGCAGCCGATCCTCGACTACTTCCGGGGCGTCGGCCCGCCGCCGACGACCGTCGCCACGACGGTCCCCGGGTGATCGACCGATGAAGGCGTTGATCCTGGCCGGTGGGGCAGGCACACGACTGCGGCCGATCACCCACACGCGGGCCAAGCAGCTGGTGCCCGTGGCCAACACGCCGATCCTGTTCTACGGCATCGAAGCGATGGCCCAGGCGGGTATCAAGGAGATCGGCGTGATCGTCGGCGACACGGCGCCCGAGGTGCGCGAGGCACTCGGTGACGGGTCGCGCTTCGGGGTGTCCTTCACGTTCCTGCCGCAGGAGGCGCCGCTGGGGCTGGCCCACTGCGTGCTCATCGCCCGGGACTTCCTGGGCGACGACGACTTCGTCATGTACCTCGGTGACAACCTGCTGGAGCAGGACCTCGGTGCGTTCGTCGCGGCGTTCGAGGACGCTCGGTCGACGGTCGATCCGCCCGTCGCCCAGATCCTCCTCAAGCGGGTCCCCGACCCCCACCGCTTCGGCATCGCCACCCTCGACGCCGCCGGGCACGTGGTGGCGCTGGTCGAGAAGCCGGCGCACCCGATGTCCGACCTGGCCCTCGTCGGGGTCTACCTGTTCGACCCGACGATCCACGATGCTGTGCGGGCCATCGAGCCCTCGGCGCGCGGTGAGCTCGAGATCACCGACGCCGTCCAGTGGCTCATCGACCAGGGGCACCTCGTGCGCACGGAGCTGCTGACGGGGTGGTGGATCGACACCGGCAAGCTGACGCCGCTGCTGGAGGCCAACCGGCTGCTGCTGGAGAAGCTCGAGCCCCGGGTCGACGGATCGGTGGACGAGGCGTCGACGCTGGACGGCCGCGTCGTGGTCGAGTCCGGGGCGGAGATCGTCAACTCGACCATACGCGGACCGGCGGCGATCGGGCGGGGGACGGTCGTCGTGGACAGCTTCATCGGGCCGTTCTCGGCGATCGGAGCGGGCTGCCGGATCGTCAACAGCGAGATCGAGCACTCCGTCGTGATGGACGACTCGGAGGTGTCGGACATCCCTCGCCTGGAGGACTCGTTGATCGGTCGGGAAGCGGTGATCGTCCGTTCGCAGCGGCGACCGCGGGCACTGCGCCTGATGATCGGTGATCACTGCCAGATCGACGTCGAATAGGGGATGGTCGCGTGAGACTGCTGGTCACCGGCGCGGCCGGGTTCATCGGCTCGAACTTCGTGCGCTACTGGCGTGATCGGCACGCCGCCGACCACCTCGTCGCCCTCGACGCCCTGACCTACGCCGGCGTGCGGGAGAACCTCGATGGCATCGACGGCGTCACGTTCGTCCAGGCCGACATCGGGGACATCGACACCGTCGTCGGGGTGCTCGAGCGCGAGCGGGTCGACGTCGTCGTCAACTTCGCTGCCGAGTCGCACAACAGCCTCGCCGTGCTCGACCCCGGCCGCTTCTTCCGCACCAACGTGCTCGGGACGCAGGGCCTGTGCGAGGCCGCTCGCCGCGTCGGCGTCGAGCGCTTCCACCACGTCTCGACGTGCGAGGTGTACGGCGATCTGGCGCTCGACACGGACGAGATGTTCACCGAGGACTCGCCGTACCGGCCGCGCACGCCGTACAACGCCTCCAAGGCCGGGGGCGATCACGCCGTGCGGGCCTACCACGAGACGTGGGACCTGCCCGTGACGATGACCAACTGCGCCAACAACTACGGCCCGTACCAGTTCCCCGAGAAGGTCATCCCATACTTCACGACGCTGGCCCTGCGCGACGAGCCGCTCCCGCTGTACGCCTCGACGGCGAATCGCCGGGAGTGGATCCACGCCGTCGACCACTGCCGCGCCATCGAGCTGATCCTCGATCGCGGGCGCGTCGGTGAGACGTACCACGTCGGTACGGGGGTCGAGCGCAGCATCGAAGAGATCGCCGACACCATCCTCGAGCACCTCGGCAAGCCAGCGGCGCTGAAGACGATCGTCCCCGACCGGCCCGGTCACGATCGGCGGTACGTCCTCGACTGGACGAAGATCCGCACCGAGCTCGACTGGCACCCGCAGATCGAGTGGGACAACGGGATCGCCGAGACGATCGACTGGTACGCCGCCAACCCGCAGTGGTGGGAACCCCTGCGCGACCGGGCGCCCGTCGCCGAGGGCGCGGCCTGGGGATCGCGCTGACGTGCGGTTGCTCGTCACGGGGGCGGAGGGACAGCTCGGCTCCGCCGTCGTAGCGGTGGGCCGCGCGGCGGGCGACGACGTCATCGGCGTCGGTCACGCCGCCCTGGACGTCACCGACCGCGATGCGGTGCTCGGTCTGATCACGACGACGTGCCCGGATGCCGTCGTCCATTGCGCGGCGTGGACGGCGGTCGACGCCTGTGAGAGTGACCCCGAGCGGGCGTACGCGGCGAACGCAGCCGCCGTCCGCTGGGTGGCGGAGGCCTGCCATCGCACGGGAGCACACCTCGTCCACGTGTCGACCGACTACGTCTTCGACGGCACGCTCGATCGTCCATACCACGAGTGGGACGCCACGGCGCCCCGCTCGGTGTACGGGGCGTCGAAGCTCGGCGGCGAGCACGAGGCGTTCGAGCTCGGCGCGGCGGCGGCCATCGTGCGCACGTCGTGGTTGTGCGGCGCGCACGGCTGGAACATGGTCAGCCTCGTGCGTCGCCTGGCCGCCGAGCGAGCCGGCGAGCCGGGTGCGCTGGCGTTCGTCGACGATCAGCGCGGGTGCCCGACATTCGCCGCCGACCTCGCACCTGTCGTGCGGCGGCTGGCCGTCGATCGACGCTCCGGCGTGCACCACGTGACGAACCAGGGCGCCGTGTCGTGGTACGAGTTCGTCGTCGAGATCCTGCGCGCCGACGGTCACGATCCGGCCCTCGTGCGCCCCATCAGCACCGCCGAGCTCGACCCGCCGCGTCCGGCACCCCGCCCGGCCAACAGCGTCCTCGACAACGCCGTCCTGCGCGCCGCCGGCCTCCCCCCGCTGCGCGACTTCCGCGACGGCCCCCTGATGGAGCTCCTGGCCCAGCTCTCGTAGATCCGAGTGTTGGAGCGCATCCGAGTGCCGGAGGTCGATCTTCCCGACGTTCGACACTCGGATCGGGCGCGTCGGGCCGGCTCGTAGCCTGCCGGCCCGTGGGCTTCACCCGCGCCGAGCTGGAGGCGTTCCGCGACGCCACCGTGCCTGACCTCGTCGGGCCCGGGCTACGCCTGCTGTTCGTCGGCATCAACCCGGGACTGTGGACGGCGGCCACGGCGACCCACTTCGCCCACCCGGGCAACCGCTTCTACCCGGCGCTGCGGCGCGGCCAGGAGTCATCGATCGGGACATCGACCGGGGCGCCGGGTTCACGGACGACGACCGCCGCTACCTCATCGACCGCGGCATCGGCATCACCAACCTCGTGGCGCGGGCGACGCCGCGGGCATCCGAACTCTACGCCGGCGGAATTGCTGGCCGGCGGACCCCGACTGCGCCAGTTTGTCGACGAGCACCAGCCGCGGGTCGTCGCCGTGGCCGGCGTCAGCGCCTACCGCCAAGCGTTCGCCGCACCGAAGGCCACCCTCGGTCCGCAGCCCGACGGCCTCGGGGATGCGGAGCTGTGGGTCGTCCCCAACCCGAGCGGGCTCAACGCCCACGAGACGATTGACAGCCTGGCCGCCGCCTACCGGGCCCCTGCGGTCGCCGCCGGCGTGGTCGATCGTGATTCTGAGGAGACTTGATCTCGCTGAGCGAGATCAATTGTCGTCAGAATCGTCACGCGGCGTAGATCTGCAGTTCGTTGCCGATGCGGTCGGCGAGCTCGTACGTGGTCGCCAGGTCCGGGTGGCGGACGACGACGATGCCGTCGGAGAGCACGGTGGCCTGCCAGTCGCGGCGGGGCTGCCCGATCCCGAGGAGATCGACGTTGACGATGTGCTCGCCCATCGTCGCCATCAGGTGGGCGAGTCCCTCGACGTGGGTGATCCGACCCTGCCCCTGGGCCCGCTTGATGACCATCGCCGCGTTGTAGCGGCGCTCGATCGGCTGCGTGAAGCGCCCGTGGCACACCGCCTCGGCCCAACCGGTGAACAGGTCGATGTCGCAGCTGTAGTTCATCAGGTCGGTCAGCCTGGCGCCCGGGGCACGGGCGCCGATCTCGCCGAAGACGACCTCACCCGACGCCGTCAGGTACCACTCCATGTGGGTGAACCCGCTCCCGAACCGCATCGCCGCGATCACCGCTTCCCCCATCGCCTTACCGGCGGCCAGCGCCGGGGCGTCGGGGTCGCGGTGGGCGATCACCTGCTGGCTGATCCACTCGACCTGCTTGCCGACGAGCGGCCGCGGCCGGTACTCGGCGATGTTGTAGAAGCTGATCTGCCCACCGCTGCACACGGTGTCGTACGTGAACTCCTCGCCGTCGATGAACTCCTCGACGCTGACCTCGGCGATGTGCCGCAGGCGCGGCAGGACATCGTGGAGCTCGCCGTCGTGCTCGACGCGGTACGTGTCGAGCGAACCTGCGCCGGCGATCGGCTTGACGATGATCGGATAGCCGATGCGGTCGGCGGCCGTGCGGCACGCCGCCACGCTCGATGCCCGCGCCGAGCGCGGCGTGCGAATGCCCGCGGCATCGAGGAGCTCCTTCATGCGCCCCTTGTCGCGGAACGGGATGGTCTGCTCGACGGTCATGCCGGGTGTGCCGATCGCTTCCCGCAGACGGGCGGCGAGCACGACCGTCGGCTCCCAGAGCGTCTCGACGAGGTCGACATTGCGTCCCCGTAACGACTGGAGGACGGTGCCGATGGCGCCGTCCTCGTCGGCCCACGACCCGATCTGCACGTACTCGCTGAGCGCCCGCCGGGCCGTCTCCGGGAGCGCGCCGACGGGCTGGTCCCCGACGCCGATGACCCGGGCACCGACGGCCGCCAACCCCTGGGTGAACAGCGGCATCTCGCCGGGGTACCCGGGCCCGAGGAAGACCACATCCATCAGGCGCACTCCATCAGCCGCATTCCAGCCGGATCGTCGTGATCAGCTCCCGCAGCGCGTCCTCGACGGCGGCCGTGCTCGGATCGCGCACGACGACGTGGCCGTCGCCCTCGTACGTGCCGGTCGGCACGGCGCCGGGACTCGGCAGGTGCACTTCGACGACGCGTGCCGTCGTCGTCTCGCTGATGCGGTCGAGCCCGTGGGCGGCGACGATCGTGCGCCCGAGCCCCTGGGCCCTGAGGTAGGCCGCCCCGACGGCGTACCGACGCGGTGGCGGCTGGAAGTCGTTGGCCACCGCCAGGCGGGCCCACACTCCGTACATGTCGACGTCGTGGGCGTACGACATCAGCGACATGAACTGGGCGCCCGGCGGGCGGGCGGCCACCTCGGACACCGCGTCGGTGCCGTCGGCCCGGCGGAACCACTCCAGGTGCGACAGCCCGGTGCGCAGACCGAGCGCGGTGACGGCGCGGTGGGCCAACTCGGCGAGCCCGGCGTACTCGCCGCCGTCGATGTCCCTCGGGAGCAGCACGCACCACTGGATCCACGGGTGCTCCAGCACGTCGAGCGGGCTGGGCAGGTACCGGCTGATCGAGTGCCACACGAGCCGCCCGTCGACGACCACGCTGTCGAACGAGTGCTCGTCGCCGCGCACGAACTCCTCCAGCAGCACCGGCTGGCCGCCACCCAGCGGAGCGGAGGCCAGCCAGGCGTCCAGCTGCCCGCCATCCTCGATGCGGAACGTGTTGCGGGCGCCGGCGCCGGCCAGCGGCTTGACGACGAATGGGTAGCCGATGGCCTCGGCGAACCCGTGCACCTCCTCGGCCGACTCGACCCTCCGGCTCCGCGCGCACGGGACCCCGGCGGCCTCGAAGACCGCCTTCATCCGCGCCTTGTCGCGGAAGTTGTCGGCCACCGCCGCGCTCATCCCGTCGATCCCGAGCTGCTCGCGCACCTGCCCCAACTGCACCTGGAGGTTCTCGAGGATGGCCAGCAGCCGGTCGACGGAGCCGAGGTGCTCGCCGAGCGCGACGACGGCTCCGGAGAGTTGCTCCGTGTCGAGGCAGTCGGCGATCCGCCAGTGCCCGACGAGGCCCGATCGAACCCCGTCCGGGAAGGCCTCCACCGGGTCGCTGCTGACCAGGCCGACGCGGGCGCCCGGGACATCGATGACCGCCTGGATGAAGCGGGAGGTCGCATCGAGCGCGTACGGCGCCACGAACACGACGTTCGCCATGGGCGGACCGTCAGCCGGACCACACGACGGGGCCGTAACATCCGCCCGTCGTGCACGTGGTGTTGATCGAGCCGAGCTTCCCGGACAACCAGAAGCAGTTCGCCCGCGCCCTGCACGAGGTCGGCGCCACGGTGATCGGGATCGGCGAGCGGCCGAAGGACTGGCTCGACGGCGACGTCAACCACTGGCTCAGTCACTACGAGCAGGTGCCGTCGGTCGTCGACGAAGGACGGCTGTACGAGGTCATCAGCGGCCTGCAGCGGCACCTCGAGATCGACCGGCTGGAGGCGACCGTCGAGGCCCACGTGATGGCTGCGGCGCGCGTCCGCGAGGCGTGCGGGATCCCCGGGACGTCCGTGCGCACCGCCTTCCTGTGTCGTGACAAGCCGGCGATGAAGGAGGTCCTCCGTCAGGCCGGCATCCGTTGCGCGGCGTCCACCGCCGGCCGCTCGGGCGACGACGTCCGGCGGTTCGCCGCCGAGGTCGGGTTCCCGCTCGTCCTCAAGCCGGCGGCGGGCGCCGGTGCCTCAGGGGCGCAGCGGGTCAACGCGCCCGACGAGCTGGAGGAAGCGATCGCCCGCAGCGGCGTCGACCACGGCTCCGAGATCGCCGTCGAGGAGTTCGTCGAGGGCCACGAGGGCTTCTACGACACGATCAGCATCGACGGGCAGGTGGCCATGGACTTCGCCACGCACTACTACCCGAACGTGCTGGAGGCGATGCGCACGCGCTGGATCTCGCCGCAGTTCGTGGCCACCAATCGCCTCGATGGAGAAGCCTCGTACGACGAGCTGAAGGAGATGGGCCGCGCCGTCATCGATGCGCTCGACATCGGCACGTCGGCGACGCACATGGAGTGGTTCGCCAGCCCCAAGGGCCTGTACTTCTCGGAGATCGGGTGCCGTCCGCCCGGTGTCCGGTGCTGGGACCTGTACGCCGCGGGGAACGACATCGACATCTACGGCGAGTGGGCGATGGCCGTCGTTCATGGCCATGTGTCCCGACAGCCGTCACGACGGTTCGCCGCCGGCATCGTCGCCCTGCGGCCCGACCGCGACGGGACGATCACCGGGTACGACGGCGTCGAGGACATCCAGCAGCGCCACGGCGACTGGGTCATCGACGCCCACCTCCCACCCGCCGGCACGGCGACCCAGCCGGTCGAAGCCGGCTACATGGCCAACGCCTGGGTCCGCATGCGTCATCCGGACTACGACGTTCTGCGGGGGATGCTCGACGACGTCGGGCGGACGGTCAAGGTGCACGCTTGAGCGTGGTGGGGCGGATCGCCCCATCCGCCGCCCTGACGCCGGAGGTCCTCGACGCCCGCGTCGCCGACGGCCTCCCGTTCCCCATCGTCGAGGAGTCGGCCTGCACGTTCGCCTATCGAGGTCCGGTGATCGAGGTGCGGATGGTCCACTTCGGCGTCGGCTTGCCAGCCGACCTGGCGTTCGCGCCACTCGGCGAGTCGGGCTGGTGGTTGCTGGCCCTCGAGCTGCCACGAGGCTCTCGACTCGAGTACAAGCTCGAGGTCGTCGACAGCTTCGGCACCCACCTGGTCGAGGATCCGTTGAACCGCCTGCGGGCGTCCAACCCGTTCGGGGCCAACTCTGTCTGCCAGGCCGCCGGGTACGTCGAGCCCAGCTGGGCCGTGCACGACCCGAACGTGGCTGGGGGCGAGCTGCTGGACCGCACGGTCGAGAGCGCCGCCCTCGGTCGCCAGGCGACGGCCACGGTCTACCTGCCCGCCGGGTTCACGAGGGACGGGCGGGCGCCGCTGCTCGTCGTCCACGACGGCCACGACTACCTGCACTACGCCGGCGTGAAGACGGTCCTCGACAACCTGATCCACCGCGGCGAGCTGCCGCCGACGGTGGCCATCCTCTCGCAGCCGGTCGAACGGCTGCAGGAGTACGCCGCCGACGCCCGCCACGCCGAGTTCCTCACGTCGGAGCTCGTCCCGTCGATCGAGGCCGAGTTCGGGCTGCAGGCGACCGCCGACGACCGATGCCTGATGGGCTCCAGCTTCGGGGCCGTGGCCTCGCTGGCGGCGGCGGCGCGATCGCCGGACTACTTCGGCCGCCTGCTGCTGCAGTCGGGCTCCTTCGCCGGCGCGGGGACGGGATGCCGGCCGCGACCCGAGCCGCTGTGGCGCCCGGTCCGCCAGTTCGTGCAGGACTACCTCGCCGACCCCGTGCCCGTGGCGCAACGGGTGTTCGTCAGCTGCGGCGAGTACGAGTCGCTGATCTGCGAGAACCGCGGCCTCGTGCCCGTGCTCGAAGCGCACTGGCATGGACGTCCGGTTCGTCGAGACGCCCGACGGGCACAACTGGGCGTGCTGGCGGGACAGCCTCGGCCTCGCCCTGCCCTGGCTCCTCGCCGGTAAGCATTAGTTTGCCCCAGCGTGGGTGACGTGTACCGCCGCATCGGACTCTCCCTGGGGGCCGATCTGTGCTGGCCGATCTGCTACGAGGAGGTGTTGCGGCGCCTCGATCTGGCGCTGCCCATCGACGGGGACACCGTGCGCTTCGAGGTCGACCGGGTGACGATCGAGCCGTTCGACCTCCGCCAACCGACGCAGTACGACCTCGTCGTCGACCGCCTGACGCACTGGTACACGACGAGCCGCGAGTGGATCAAGAAGGCCGTCGTGATGGACGGGCTGTATGTGTTCAACAACCCGTGGGCCATCCAGTCGATGGAGAAGCACACGTCGTACTGCGCCATGATGCGCCTCGGCATGCCGATCCCCGCCACGTGGATCGTCCCGCCCAAGGACTACGAGTTCAAACCTGACCTGGCGATCACGCTCTCGAGGTACGCCAGGCTCTTCGACCTCGAGGAGGTCGGCGCCGCCGTCGGGTACCCGCTGTTCGCCAAGCCGTACGACGGCGGCGGTTGGGCCGGCGTCAGCCGTGTCGACGACGGCGCCGCCCTGCACCGCGCCTACGACGACAGCGGGACGTACCTGTTGCACCTGCAGCGAGCCGTCGAGCCGCACGACCTGTTCGTGCGCTGCATCGGGTTCGGGCCACAGACCCGCCTCGTGCGCTACGACCCGTCGGCGCCGCTGCACGACCGGTACACGATGGACGACGGCGGCGTCCCGGACGACCAACGCCAGACGCTCGTCGACACCACGCTGACCATCAACTCCTTCTTCGGCTGGGAGTTCAACTCCTGCGAGGCGTTGCGCCAGGGCGACACGTGGTGTCCGATCGACTTCGCCAACGCCTGCCCCGACTCGCAGGTGACGTCGTTGCACTACCACTTCCCGTGGCTCGTCGCGGCGAACCTGCGCTGGTCGATCTTCTGCGCCGCCACCAAACGGCCGATGCCGATCAACCTGGATTGGCGGCCGTACTTCGAGATCGCCGACGCCGACGCGCCGTACGCCGAGAAGCTGGCGGCGTACGCGGCGATCGCCCGTCAGCGCTTGCAGACCGCCGAGTTCGAGTCGTTCTGTGCCACGCACCTGGCCCACCTCGACCAGGTCGTCTGGGACTTCTTCGCCACCGAGACGGCCTACGACGCCGTCCGCCAGAAGGTTGCCACCCTGTTCCCGGCCCACGAGATCGATGAGTTCACCGACCTGTTCTGGGGTCGCATCCAGCGGTGGCGCCACGAAACGGCATCGGTGGCGTGATGTCGGTGCTGCCGAAGACGTCGTCCCACTGGAGCTCGGAGCGCGTCGAGCGGGAGGTCGATCTCGTCCGCTGGGGGTCCTTCGGCACCCCCGTGCTCGTGTTCCCCACCGCCGGCGGCGATGCCGAGGAGATCGAGCGCTTCCACCTCGTCGACGCCTGCGCCGAGCTGATCGGTGCCGGACGGCGTCAAGCTGTACTCCGTGGACAGCGTCAATGGGCGCGTGCTACTGGCCAGGGAGGGTGACAGCGGGCGGCAGGCCTGGATCCAGCGCCAGTTCTTCGAGTTCCTGCGCCACGAGGTCGTGCCGGCGATCCGCGCCGACTGCCAGTCGGCGGACATCGAGGTGGTCGCCGCCGGTTCGTCGATCGGGGCGTTCAACGCCCTGACCTGCGTGTGCCGGTTCCCTGATGTCTTCAAGGCGGCGATCTGCATGAGCGGGACCTACGACCTTCGCCGTTTCTACGACGGGCCGCTCGGCGAGGACTTTGCCGTCTCGTCGCCGTTGCACTTCGTGCCCGAGCTCGATGGTGAGGCGCTCGACCGCCTGCGCCAGCGGTTCGTCGTGCTGGCCAGCGGCGAGGGGGCCAACGAGGACATCAGCGAGTCGTGGATGGTCGCCCGCCTGCTCGGGGACAAGGACATCCCGAACCGCGTCGACTCGTGGGGCGAGGAGTGGCCGCACGACTGGCCGCTGTGGCGGGCGATGTTGCCCCGGTACCTGGACGACCTGGCCTGAGATGGGCACGCAGACGGCCCAGAACAGCACGGACCGACAGACCGCCATCCGCTGGATGCTGCGCGACCTACAGGCGCTGGAGCACCTCCTGGCCGAGCGGATGTTCGAGACCGACATCACGCGCATCGGCGCCGAGCAGGAGATGTTCCTCGTCGACGGCTCGTGGCGGCCATCACCGCGGGCGCTGGCCATGCTCGCCGACATCGGCGACGGTCACTTCACCACCGAGGTCGGTGCGTTCAACCTGGAGCTCAACCTCGACCCGCAGGTCTTCACGGGTGACTGCCTGAGCCTGCTGGAAGCGCAGCTCGATCAACTGCTCGCCGTCGCCCGCGCCGTCGCCGCCGCCGGCGGTCTGCACGTCGTGCTGGCCGGGATCCTGCCGACCATCCGCAAGGGCGACCTGTCGATGGAGAACATGGTCCCCAACCCGCGGTACCTGGCGCTCAACGCGGCGTTGATGAACCTGCGCGGCGAGGCCTACGAGCTGCACATCAAGGGCACCGATGAACTGCGCGTGCGCCAGGACTCCGTGATGGCCGAGGCCTGCAACGCCAGCTTCCAGGTCCACCTGCAGGTCACGCCCGACGAGTTCGTCAACCTGTACAACATCGCCCAGCTGCTGGCCGGCCCGGTGCTGGCGTGCGCCACCAACTCACCGGTGCTGTTCGGCAAGCGGCTGTGGGCGGAGACCCGCATCGCGCTGTTCGAGCAGTCGGTCGACACCCGCCGGCCCGGACCGCACATGCGCGACCGCAGCGCCCGCGTCACGTTCGGCAACGACTGGGTCACCACGTCGATCACCGAGCTGCACCGCGAGGACATCACGCGCTTCCGTCCGGTCCTCGCGCCCGACGACTACGAGGACCCGTTCGCCGTGCTCGCCGACGGCCGCATCCCGACGCTCCCGGCGCTGCGGCTGCACACGGGCACGGTGTGGCGGTGGAATCGCGGCTGCTACGGGATCACCGACGGCGTGCCGCACTTGCGCATCGAGAACCGCGTGCTGCCATCCGGGCCGACCGTCGTCGACGAGGTGGCCAACGCCGCGCTGTGGCTGGGCCTGATGCGGGCGATCGGCGCCCGGCATCCGGAGGTCAACCGGATGATGCCGTTCGAGAATGCCCGCACGAACTTCGTGGCGGCCGCCCGCCAGGGGCTCGGCGCCCAGCAGACCTGGCTCGACGGGACGGAGCGCTCCGCCGCCGCGCTGGCCCTCGACGTCATGCTGCCGCTGGCCGCCGAGGGCCTGGAGTCCGTCGGGGTGTCGGAGCAGGATCGCACCCGCTACCTCGGCGTCATCGAGCGGCGGGTGCAGTCGGGGTACACCGGGTCGCGCTGGGTGCTCGGCTCGCTCGGCGCGATGCGCCACCAGGGGACCGAGGGCCAACGCCTGAACAGCCTCACCGCGGCGATGGTCGCCCGCCAGCGGGCCGGCTCGCCGGTCTCCGAGTGGACGCCGGCCAGCCTCGACGAGGGCGGGCAATGGCGGCACAACTTCCTGACCGTCGAGCAGCTGATGACGACCGACCTCGTCAGCGTGGCCGAGGAGGACCCGGTCGAGCTGGCGGCCAACCTGATGGACTGGCACCGCATCCGCCAGGTCCTCGTCGAGGACGCCGCCCACCGGCTCGTCGGCCTGGTCTCGTACCGCACGATCCTGCGGCTCTTTGCCAAGGGCGCCGGGTCCGGTCTCGGTGAGCTGACGGTGGCCGACGTGATGAAGCGCGAGCCGGTGTGCGTGCCGCCCGACCTGGCGCCGCTGCGGGCGCTCGAGCTGATGCGCTCGTTCGGCATCGGCGCGCTGCCCGTCGTCGTCGACGAGCACCTCGTCGGCATCGTCACCGAGCACGACTTCATGAACGTCGCCGGCACGCTGCTGCTCGAACAACTCGACGGCGTGGAGCGCACCGGATCCTGCACCTGATCCGAGTGTTGGAGCGCGTCGGAGTGTCGGAGGTGGCGGAAACCGACGTCCAGCGCTCGGACGCGCTTGAACACTCGGATCGTCAGGAGGGGGGGCGTTCGGCGTCGGCGCGGTGGGCGAGGTACCAGTCGATGGTTGCCCGGAGGCCGTCCTCGAACGGGGTGCCGGCTCGCCAGCCGAGGCGCTGCTCGGCCCGCGACGCGTCGACGCGGCGGCGGGGCTGGCCGTCCGGCTTGGCCGGGTCCCAGCGCAGCTCGCCGTCGAACCCGACGAGGCGGGCGATCGTCTCCACCGTCTCGCGGATCGTCACCTCGTGGTCGGTGCCGAGGTTGATCGGCTCGACCTCGCCGTCCGGCGGTTCGAGCTCGGCGGCCAGCACGATGGCCTCCGCGGCGTCGTCGACGTAGAGGTACTCGCGGCTGGCCCTGCCGGTGCCCCACACGTCGACCTTCTCCTCGCCGGCCTCCATGGCGTCGACGCACTTCTTGATCAACGCCGGGATCACGTGCGACACGCTCGGGTGGAACTTGTCGCCCGGGCCGTAGAGGTTGGTCGGGATGAGGTAGGCGAACCGCTGGCCGTACTGCGCGGCGTTGACCTGGGCGTGGACGAGGTGAGCCTTCTTGGCCAGCCCGTAGGGCGCGTTCGTCTCCTCCGGATAGCCGTCCCACAGGCTGTCCTCCCGGAACGGCACCGGCGTGAACTTGGGGTACGAGCAGACCGTGCCGAGCAGCACGGTGCGGTCGACCGACTCGGCATGGCGGGCGGCCTCGATGAGGTGCGTGCCCATCAGCAGGTTGGCCAGGTACAGGGGTGCCGGCTCGGCCTGGTTGTAACCGATCCCGCCGACGCGGGCGGCGAGGTGGATGACCGTCGACGGCCGGTGATCGGCGAGCAGCTGCTCGGCCGCCCCGGGCACGGTCAGGTCGTACTCGGCGTGGCGCGGCGCGACGACGTCAGCGCCGCGCTCGACGAGCCGGGCGACGACACGCCGACCGACGAACCCGGCGCCCCCCGTGACCACGACGCGCGTCCCGGACAGCGGAGTGGGCGTCTGGGCATCGGCCATGGCGGCGATGCTACGGGTGGGCTTGCCATCATGGGCGCCATGCGTGTCGCCTACACCTTGGAGCAGTGCTGGCACGACACGCCCGGCGGCACGGCGGTCGCGGCCATCGAGGTGGCCCGGCGCCTGGCGCCCCGCCCCGACGTCACGCTGGTCGGCGTCGCCGGCCGGCACCGGCGGCCACCGCCGGCGGCATGGCGGTCGCCGATCCCCGTTGCCCAGCTGGCGATCAGCGGACCGCTGCTCTACGAAGCGTGGCTGCGACTCCGCCGACCCTCGCGTGGAGCGGGTCACCGGCCGCGTCGACGTCACCCACGCCACCGGTCATCGTGCCGTGCGCGACGGCGGCGCCCCTCGTCGTGACGTTCGCACGACGTCGACTTCATCCACGAACCCGGTCGCTACAGCCGCCAGGGCGCACGTGTCATGCGGCGCAGCCTCGCCGTCACCCGCGACACCAGCCCGGCTCGTGCTGACCCCCAGCCGGACCAGCCGCGATGACCTGAGGCGGCCGGCATCGACGGCCGACGCATCCGCGTCGTGCCACTCGGCGTCGCCGGCGCCCCTGCCGCCGATCGTGACGTCGCCGACGTCCGGCGCCGCTACCACCTCCCCGCCCGCTTCGCCCTGTTCGTCGGCACGCCGCGAGCCGCGCAAGAACCTGCCACCGGCTGGCCGACGCCGTCCGCCGCATGGCGGATCCCCTGCCGCTGATCGTGGTCGGTCCAGACGGGTGGGGAGACGCGCATGACCTCGCCGGCGACGTGCGGTTCCTCGGCTTCGTGCCCGGCCGCGACCTGCCGGCGCTCTACGCGGCGGCGACTCGTCTTCGCCTACCCGAGCGAACGGGAGGGGTTCGGCCTGCCCGTCGCCGAGGCGATGGCCCAGGGCACGCCGGTGGTGACCAGCGCCGGGACGTCGACCGAGGAGGTGGCCGGCGGCGCGGCAGTGCTCGTCGACCCGCTCGACGTCGATGCCATCGCCGCCGGGCTCGACGACGCCGAACGCCGCAGGCGCCGAGCTGGCGGAGGCCGGCCGTGCCCGCGCCGCACAGCTCACGTGGGACGCCACGGCCGCCGCCACGCTGGCCGCGTACCGGGAGGTGCTCGGTGGATATGCGTTCGACCCGATCGTCGTCGTGCGTCAACCTGTTGTGGTGCCTGCCGGGGGCCGTCGGCGGTTCCGAGGAGTACCTCGCCCGCCAGCTCGTCGGCCTCCACGAGGCGGCGCCGGAGGTGCACGCCAAGCTCTTCGTGCTGCCCGGCTTCGCCGCCGCCCACCGCGACCTGGCGGCGCAGCACGAGCTCGTCGTGGCCTCCCTCGACGCCCGCCGACGCAGTCGCCGGGTGCTCTCCGAGGCGACGTGGCTGCCCCACCGGCTGACCGGGGTCGACGTGGTGCACCACGGCGGGGGCACGGTGCCCCTGCGCTCGCCTGGCCCGATCGTGCTCACCGTGCACGACCTGCAGTACCGCACCTACCCGGAGTACCTGACGGCGTCGAAGCGCCGGTACCTCCAGGTCGTGCTGCCCCGCTCCGTGCACAAGGCGGACGTCGTGGCCGTGCCGAGCCGCTACGTGCGGGACACCGTCGCCGAAGCCTTCGGCACCGACCTCGCCCGCATCGTCGTCGTCCCCCACGGCGTCGACGAGCCGGGAGCGTGGACCGACGAGGCGTCGTTGCGGCGCCGCTACCACCTCGGCGAGCGACGTTTGCTCGTCTACCCGGCCGTCACCCACCCGCACAAGAACCACCGCCTGCTGTTCGACCTCCTCGCCGGCCCGTGGGACGATCCGGACCTCGTGCTCGTCCTGCTCGGGTCAGCCGGGCCTCGCCGAGCAGGACGTCGCCGCGTCGATCGAGCGCCTCCGTCTCGGAGCCAGGGTGATCCGCCCTGGCCGCGTCGAGCGACGCCGACCGTGACGGCTTCATCGCCGCCGCCGACGCGCTGGTGTTCCCGTCCGAGTACGAGGGCTTCGGTGCTCCCGTGCTGGAGGCCATGATGCTGCGGCACCCCGGTGGTGTGCAGCGACCGGGCGGCGCTGCCCGAAGTCGCCGGTGACGCCGCCGTCGTGCGCCCGCTCGAGCTCGACGCGTGGGCCACTGCGCTCGACGAAGTGGCATCGCGCCGCGACGAGCTGATCGCCGCCGGGCGGCGACGCGCCGCCTGGTTCACGACGAGCGGGTCCGGCGCCCGTTTGGCCGAGGCCTACCGCCTCGCCCTCGAGGCGCGTCGGTGACCACGACGCAACCACCGACCTCTCTGCGGATCGTCGTGCTGGCGCCGCACTTCGCCCCCGACACCGCCCCCACCGGACGCGTGCTGACGCGCATCGTGCACGAGCTGGCCGCCCGCGGCCACGAGCTGCACGTCGTCGCCGCGCTGCCGTGGTACCGCGCCCACGCCATCGAGGACGGTTGGACGGGGCGTCTGACCCGCCGGGAGCGCGTGCCGTGGGGCTCGGTCCGTCGCGTCCACCCCTTCCCGGGGTCGCGCCGCCTGTTGCGGCGGGCCGTCGGGTTCGCCGGGTTCTCGCTGCTGGCAGCGTGGGCTGGGCTGGGCGCCGGTGGCTGGTTCCGCCGCGCCGACGCGGTGGTCGCCATGTCGCCGCCGCTGACGTTGGGGTTGACGGGTCGACTCGTGGCGTGGAGCCACCGGGCGCCACTCGTGTTCAACATCCAGGACGTGTTCCCGGACGCCGCCGTCGAGACCGGCGCCATCACCGATCGCCGGATCATCGCCGCCGCATCCTGGCTCGAACGGTTGACGTACCGACTGGCCGACGCCGTGACTGTGCTCTCCGACGACCTGCGGGCCAACGTCACCGCCAAGCTGCCACTGGTCGCCGCCAGCGCGTCCGCACGATCCCCAACTTCGTCGACACGGAGGAGATCCGGCCGGCCGACCGCATGACGGCGCACCGGGCGGCGCTCGGTATCGGGGAGGAGCCGGTGGTGCTGTACGCCGGCAACGTCGGGTACTCCCAGTCGCTGGAACTGCTCGTCGAGGTTGCCCGCCGGCAGCCGGCTGTGACGGTGCTGATCAACGGCGACGGTTCGGCCCGCGAGGAGCTGGAGCGACGTGCCGCCGGGCTGCCCAACATCCGCTTCGCCGGGTACGTCCCGGAGGAGCGCCTCCCCGAGCTGCTGGCGACCGGCGACGTGCACACCGTGCCGCTGCGCCGCGGACTGGGACGCGTCAGCGTCCCGTCCAAGACCTACTCGATCCTCGCCGCCGGACGACCGGTCGTCGCCGCCATCGACGCCGGGACCGAGGTGCCCCGCATGCTCGCTGCGTCAGGCGCCGGGATCGCCGTCCCACCTGACGATCCCGACCGGTTCGTCGAGGCCGTCGCGGCGCTCGTCGGCGACCCCCCAGGGGCGCTCGAGATGGGGCGGCGGGGACGGGCGTGGGTGCTTGGCGCGGCGTCGCCGGCCGCCGTCGCCGAGGCGTACGAGCGGCTCGTGATCGAGCTCGCCGGCCGCTGAGCCGACGGTCTTTCCGAGGGACGCGACCGGTAGGCTCTCGCCCTCGTGGTGTCCTCATCGTCGACCAAGCGGGCGGCCCGCCTGGCCCAGAAGGGCAAGGGCAAACGGGTCCGCTTCCAGGGCGGAACGCTGTTCCCGCTGATCGTCCTCGCCGTCTGCGTCATCGGCCTCGGCACCGTCGTGTACGCCCGGCAGTCCCAGCCGGCCGCCGACGCGTCGCCGCCGACGATCGAGGATCACTGGCACGCCGCCTACGGCTTCAGCCTGTGCGACGAGGAGGGGTTCACCCAGCTGGCCGGCGCCAAGGAGGAGACGGACGCCAATGGCCAGCTGATCAGCTCGGCCTTCCTGCGCACCGGCGTGCACTCCCACGACGACGGCGTCATCCACTGGCACCCGTACACGTCGGCGGCCGTCGGCAAGCGGGCCACGCTCGGACTCTTCCTCGACGTCTACGACGTCGAGCTGACGGACACCTCCATCAAGTTCCCCGACGAGCAGGGCGGCAAGGAGTACGTCGAGGGCGAGACGATGTGCGACGGCGAGGAGGGCGAGGTGAAGGTCATCGTGTGGGACAACTTCGCCGACACGGGCGCCGGCACGACGTACGTCTCGAACTTCGACGACATCCGCGTCGACCGCAACAGCATGGTGTTCTCGATCGCCTTCCAGCCCAAGGGGACCGAGGTCACGATGCCGCCGTGGGCCGCCCAGCTGCCCGAGCTCGGCGCTGCGGACGACAATTCGCCGGTGCCGACGTCGGTGCCCGGCGGCTCGGTCCCGCCCGGTGAGACGGTGTCGCCCGGCGGCACGGTGGCGCCGAGCGAGACGGTCACGCCAGGTGGCACGATCGAACCCGTCACCGCCACGACGACCGCCGGCACGACGGACTCGACGACGCCGCCCACCGGCTGATGCGCGCCGTCGTCCTCGTCGGCGGCTTCGGCACCCGCCTGCGCCCCCTGACGAACACGGTGCCGAAGTCGATGCTGCCGATCGCCCACGTGCCCCTCATCGCCCGCCTGATCGCCCGCCTCGAGGCGGGCGGGGTGGACGGTGTGACGCTGGCCCTCGGCTTCCTGCCCGAACCCTTCGTGCAGGCGTTCCCCGATGGTCGCTGCGGTGGCGTGACCCTGGACTACGCCATCGAGTCGGAGCCCCTCGACACGGCCGGAGCGATCCGCTTCGCCGCCGACCACAGCGGCATCGACGACACCTTGGTCGTGGCCAATGGGGACGTGCTCACCGATCTCGACGTGGGAGCGCTCGTCGCCACCCACCGCTCTGCGGGCGCCGAGGCCACGATCCATCTGATCCCGGTCGAGGATCCCTCGGCGTACGGCGTCGTCGAGCAGGACGACGACGGACGCATCCTGCGCTTCGTCGAGAAGCCGCCGCCGGGAACGGAGCCGAGCAACCTGATCAACGCCGGCACCTACGTGTTCGAGCCGAGCGTGCTCCAGCGCATCCCACCGGGCCGGCCAGTTTCGATCGAGCGCGACACGTTCCCGCTCGTCGCTGCCGATGGCCGTTTCCACGCCCTCGTGACGGAGGACTACTGGATCGACGCCGGGCGGCCCGATGCGTACCTGCGGGCCAACCTCGACCTCATCGACGGGCGACGGGCGGAGACGGTCGTGGCCATCGCCCGCGGCGCCGTCATCGCCCCCACCGCGACCATCACGCGCAGCGTCGTCGACCGCCGCGCGCAGGTCGCCGAAGGTGCCGCCGTCACCGGCTCGGTGCTGCTCGCCGGCGCCGACATCGGCCCGGGCGCCGTCGTCGATGCGTCGATCGTCGCCGGCACGGTCGGCCGGGACGCCCACGTCAGTCGCGCGGTCATCGGTGCTGACGCCAAGATTGGCGACCGTGAGCAGCTCCACGACGTCCGGGTCCCCGCTGACTGACGAGCCCACCGGTCGTCCCGAGCCGGCGGAGGTCGACGAGGGCGGCACCGGGATGGGTGGCGTGCTCGTGATCGGCGGCGCCGGCTTCATCGGCTCGCACCTCGTCGACCGGCTGATCGCCGAGGGGGAGGCGGTCGATGTGGTCGACGATCTGTCCACCGGCTCGTTGGCCAACCTGGCCGAAGCACGGGCATCGGTCGCCACGGGCGTGTCGAGCGAGCTGCGCATCCACACCCTCGACGCCGGGAGCGAGAGCCTGGCCGACCTCATCGCCTTGCGCCGCCCGCGGGAGATCTACCACCTCGCGGTGTTGCCTCGCCACGATGCCGCGCCGATGGCCCTCGGGCGGTCGTTCACGTCGATGCTCGGAGTGCTCGAAGCGGCCCGGCGCAACGGCGTGACGAAGGTGATCGTGGCCCTCCCTGCGACGTCGCTCTACGGTCACCCGGCGGCCCGCGACCTCCCGGTGAAGGAGGGCGCGCTCGGCACCGCGCGGCGTCCGCGGAGTGGTGGCCAAGGCGGTCGTCGAGCTGCTCAGCGCCTACCGCGCCACGTGGGGGATCGAGTTCACGGCCTTGGCCACGGCGACCGTCTATGGCCCGCGCCAGCGATCGGATGGAGGTGTCGTCGCCGCTGCGCTGGACGCCGCCCGGCGCAACGAGGGGCCGCGGCTCAGCGGCGACGGTCGCCAGACGCGCGACTTCGTGTTCGTCGACGACGTCGTCGACGCGCTGGTGCGATCGGGGCGGCGGGGGAGCGGACTCGTCGTCAACGTCGCCACGGGCGTGCAGACCTCGCTGCGCGACCTGTGGTCGATGGTCGCCCCCGGTGGTCCGGCGCCCACGTTCGCGCCGGCCCGACCCGACGAGCTGATCCGCTTCGCCGCCTCCCCGGTGCGCGCCCGCATCCACCTCGCCTGGTCCCCCTGGACGACCCTCGAAGAAGGGTTGAGCGCGCTGCGCTGAACCCGTCGCGCCGCGTACATCTGGGCGCGATCCTTCCCACTCGACGAACTGGGTGCCGTTCTTCGCGACAGTCGCGAAAAACGCGCCCAGATCCGTCAGCGCGCGGCCGCCAGGGTGGCCCGGGCCAGCCGCGCGGCCGCCTCGGGATCCGTCATCACGGAGGGGGTGACGATGGGCCGCATGCCGGCCGCTTGCACGTGCGTGGCCAGTTCGGCGTCGACGGGGTCGATCACGAGCGCAGCGGCGATCGGCGCGTACAGGCGGGCGACGCCGACGACTGATGGTTCGTGGCCCAGCTCGACGAGCATCCGGTCGGCCGGTCCCTTCAGCGCCGCGCCGCCGACGATGGGCGACACGGCGACGACGGAGTCGCGGCGGGCGGCCAGCAGCTCGTCGACACCGTGCAGGGCGCGGATCGGTCCGATCGACACGAGCGGGTTCGACGGCGCGATGGCCACGACATCGGCGGCGTGCAGCTCGCTCATCACCTCCTTCGTCGCTCGTCCGACGGCCAGCTCGACGCTGGCGACCGGCACGGCGTGGCGCAGGCGGACGAAGTAGTCCTGGAACGACACCGTCTCGCCGTCGCGCAGGCGGATCCTCGTGGCCGTGACGTCGTCGGACATCGGCAGCAGTCGCACCTCGATGCCCCACGCCCGCCGGATTTCGTCGGCGACAACGGTGGGTCGCCCGCCCTCGGCCAGTCGCGCCGTGCGGTACAGGTGGGTGGCCAGATCGCGATCGCCCAAGTTGAACCACGTCGGCGCAGCGCTCGATGTCTCCGGTCGTACTCCGGCGAAGCGCTCGAGTGCGGCCATCGCCTGCCACGTCTCATCGGCGAGGCCCCACCCGCGCGCCGGGTCGATGGCGCCGGCGAGGGTGTAGGTGATCGTGTCGAAGTCGGGGGAGATGGACAAGCCGTGCAGCACCGTGTCGTCGCCGGTGTTGACGACGGCGACGACATTTCGTGGGTCGACGACCTGCACGACACCGCGCAGGAAGCGCGCGCCGACGCCACCCGCAAGCACAACTAAGTCGGTCACTGGTGCACCCTGTCGACTCTGCGAGCGAGCGAGCGCCAGCGAGCGAGTGGCCAGCAACGGCGTGCGTGGCCGGGGAACGCCGTGTCCGTCACCCGTCCTCCTTGACTCGTCGGTACAGGCGGACCAGGGCGTCCGCCGTGGCCGACCACGAGAACCGCGCCAGGTTGGCCCGCCCGGCGGCGACCAGCTCGCGCCGCCGGTCCTCGTCGTCGACGACGCGGGCCAGCGCGCCGGCCAGCGCGTCGACGTCGCCGAGCGACACCAGCTCGGCCCCGCCACCGGCGATCTCGGGGATCGAGCCGGCGCGTGTGGCGACGACCGGCACGCCCACCGACTGCGCCTCGAGGATCGGGAACCCGAACCCCTCGTCGAGCGACGGGTAGGCCAACGCAATCGCGTGGTGGAGCAGCCAGGCCTTGGTGTCCTCGTCGACGGTCCCGACGATCCGCACGCGCCGGCGGAACGGCTCGGGCAGCCCGAGCACGGCGTCATGGACGGCCGGGGTGTCGTCGCCGTCGGTGCCGGCGAGCACGAGCAGCGTGTCGCCGAGACCGGCCCGCCCGAACGAGGTCACCAGGTGGGGCAGGTTCTTGCGCCGCTCCTGGGTACCGAGGGCGAGGACGAACGGAGTACCGAACAGGTCGAGGCTGGTGCTCGGCCACCCGGAATCCTCCCGTGGGGCGGCCGGCACGGCGAGGGGCCCGAGGTGGATCGACTCGACGCGGTCAGTGCCCAGGAGCAGCCGAACGGCGTCGGCGGTCGCCGCGCTCGAGGCGTGGACGGTGGCGCCGTCGCGCACGCTCCGCCGAAGAACCTCGCCGGCACGGCGCACCGTCGGGCTGGCCCGTTCGGGGTTGGCGAGGAACCAGCAGTCGTGGACGGAGACGACCCGCGGTCGTCGACTGGGCGGCACGACGTAGTTGGCGCCGTGCACGACGTCGACGCCAGGGAGCCATCGATCGACGCGCGGCCGGCTGCCGACGGCCCACAGCCGATGCGCCACCGTGGCCGGGAGCGGGAGACGGCGGACGGGTGGGACGGGGCGCGCCCGGAAGCTGACCAGGTACGGGGTGACGTCGACGCCGGGTTGGGCGTCGAGCGCCGCGGTGAGTTCGGCCACGGCCGCCCCGATGCCGGTCCGGTGGCCGTACAAGGGCCCGACGTCGAGGGCAAGGCGAACCTGGTCCATGCGGCGTCAGGAGCGTACCGGGACCCTAAGCTCGCCCCGCCGCCAGCGACCCACCGCCGACCGAGTTGGAGCAAGACAACGTGCCTCGAGCATTCATCACTGGGATCACCGGTCAGGATGGTCAGCATCTGGCGGAGTTCTTGCACGATCAGGGCTACGACGTGTACGGGATGGTCAAAGGGCAGAACAACCCGAAGGCCGTGCAGGTGGTCGAGCAGATGCCGTTCGTCGAGTTGGTGCCAGGGGATCTGGCTGATCTGCCGTCGTTGGTGGCGGCGTTGGAGGTGTCCCAGCCCGACGAGGTGTACAACTTGGGGGCCATCAGTTTCGTGGCGTTGAGTTTCAGTCAGGCGGAGTTGACGGCCAACACGACGGGGCTCGGGGTGTTGCGGATGTTGGAGGCGATCCGCATGGTGGCGGGGACGCAGAACAATCCGATCCGCTTCTATCAGGCGTCGAGCTCGGAGATGTTCGGGAAGGTGCGGGAGTCGCCGCAGAACGAGCGGACGGCGTTCCATCCGCGGTCGCCGTATGGGTGCGCCAAGGTGTTCGGCCATGACATCACGGTGAACTATCGGGAGTCGTATGGCCTGTACGCCTGTAGTGGGATCTTGTTCAACCACGAGGGGCCGCGGCGGGGCATCGAGTTCCTGCCGCGCAAGGTGTCCAATGCAGTGGCCCGCATCAAGTTGGGGTTGCAGCACGAGTTGGTGATGGGGACGATGGACACCAAGCGGGACTGGGGTTACGCCGGGGACTACGTGCGGGCGATGTGGTTGATGTTGCAGCAGGACGAACCGGATGACTACGTGGTGGCGACGGGGGAGACGCACAGCGTGGAGGAGTTCGTCACCCGGGCGTTCGCCGAGGTGGGGATCGAGGACTGGTCGCCGTTCGTGCGCCAGGACCCGAAGTTCTACCGCCCGGCGGAGGTCGACCTGTTGATCGGCGACGCCACCAAGGCACGCACGGTGCTGGGCTGGCAACCAGAGGTCGACTTCCCGAGCCTCGTCAAGATGATGGTCGACCACGACCTCCACCACGAGGCCAAGAAGGCCGGCATCACGTTGGAGTAGACGACTCCGTCGCTCACGACTCCAGCGGCATGTCGGTCATCGCTTCCATCATCGACTCCGCGTCGGGCCTGGCGCCGACGGCGAGCCGGTGCCGGAGGGCCACGGCGAACGCACAGCGGCGGCCAGCGACGACAGCAGCAGGCCGATCTCGACGCGCCGGAACAGATCGTCGCTGGACAACCACGTGCCGAGGAGGAAGACGACGACACCCACGGCCCAACCGAGCGCCACGAGGGCGTGACCCTTGAGGGCGATGACGCCTTGGGCCAGCGCCAGCGCCACCATGTACAGCGCGCTCCCCAGCGCCAGCATCGCCAGCGTAGCGCCCGGTCAGCTCGGCGCCGTAGACGAGCTCGATCCCGAACGGTCCCACCGTGAGGGCCCCGAGTGTCCCAACGACGCCGACCGCGGCGACGACGATCATCAGCCGGCGCAGCCCGCCGAGGAACTCGCCGAACTCGCCCGTGGCGGCGAGGCGGCTGAGGCGCGGCAGCAGCGCGGCCTGCACGGCTTGGAACATGAACAGCGGGATGCGGGCCAGCAGCACGCCGTAGGCGAACTGCGTGACCTGGGCGTCCTGGTCGGGCTCGGCGAGCAGCGTCGTGGCGATCGGGCCGGCGTTCAACAGGGAGGCAGCGAAGACCGAACCGAGGAGCAGCCAGCCGAGGTTCGGCGTCACCTCGCTCCACGTCGCATCGGGGCCCGGGTCGGTGCGCAGACTGCCGCGCGAGTACACGTACCCGACCCCGACCAGCGGCGCCAGGCCGACGGCGAACCCGTACGGGCCGACGGCCTGGATGCCGAGCAGCGCCAGCGTCACGCACAGCACGATGCGGACCACGCCATCGGTCCCCATGACGACGGCGTACTGCCGGAACCGACCGGAGCCCGAACAGACGCCGCGGGCGAGGTGGGCCGGTGCGTACGCGACGAAGGCGACGATCAGGGCGACGACCATCACCCAGTCGCCGTCGAAGTAGTTGCTGGCGAGGAACGGGCTGACGGCCAGGATGGCGATGACCACGACGGCCACGAGGACGAGGCTCAGCCTGAAGACCTTGCTGACCACCGGACGGCCGCCCTCGCCGACGGCCCGCCGGTGCGCCAGGGCCCGTCCGAGCTCCTGCTCCAAGGGGAGGAAGAAGCCGGGCGCGAGGGCGAACGTGGCGAACCACAGGGACGAGATCGGGGTGAACTCGTCGGCCCCGCCGACGGCCCACGTGCCGACCTTGAAGAAGGCATACGTGGCGACGCCGCCGATGAGCAGCGCGGCGGCGACCGGGACAGTGCCCTCGGGGAGCGGGGTGCGAGTGGTCGCCGAGGAGGACACGAGGCCCCGAGGTTACCTGGCGCTACGCGACACGGCGGGGCAGCCGTGGCTGCCCCGCCGCACGCGTTCGGGGGGATGAGGGGGAGGTGGAGTCGCCGCTCAGACGGCGGTGCGAACGCGCTCGAGCTGCGTCTTCAGCAGCTCGGCGACCTGCTTCTGCAGCTCCTGCACGCGCTCGGCCGTCATGACGGCGAAACCGACGCCGACGTAGGCGGCGTCACGGACGAAGCCGGCGACCTGCTCGGCCGACGGCAGGTCGACGTTCGGCAGCTCCGGCAGGTCGAACTTCGGCAGGTCGAACTTCGGCAGATCGAACTTCGGCACCTCGAACTTGGGCAGTTCGAGCTTCGACAGGTCGAGCTTGGACCAGTCGACATCGGAGAGGTTGAAAGACGGGAAGGTGGGCATTGGGTGCTCCGTTTGCATTGTTGGGGTGGTCGGGGGGTGGGGGTGATCTCGAACTGAACACAGCATATCGCATGGTGCTAACTTTTGCAAGCACTCGTGTGACGATCCGGTGACGATGGCCGTCGAGCGGGGGCCGATAGCCTCGCACCTCCGTGGAAACCGACGTCCCGCTCGCGCCACCCGTGGTGGCGGTCGTCGTCGTCCACGCCCCCGGCCCGTGGTTCGAGGAAACGCTCAGCTCCCTCGTCGCCCAGGACTACCCCAACCTGAGCACGCTGTTCCTACTCACGACGAGCCTCGGCGACGACGAGGGTCTGCGCGAACGCATCCTGGCCCGCCTGCCGGACGCCTTCATCCGCGACCTCGGCGCCAACCCCGGCTATGGCGCGGCGGCCAACGAGGTCATGCGCCTCGTCGAGGGTGACAGCGGCTTCTTCTGCTTCTGCCATGACGACGTCGCCCTCGACCATGACGCCGTCCGCATGCTGGTCGAGGAGCTGTACCGCTCCAACGCCGGCGTCGTCGGGCCCAAGCTCGTCTCCTGGGACGACCCCGCTGTGCTGCAGCACGTCGGGCTCGGTCTCGACCGCTTCGGGGAGGTCGACCCGATCACCGAGCCCGGCGAGTACGACCAGGAGCAGCACGACGCCGTCCGCGACGTCTTCGCCGTGCCGTCGGCGTGCCTCCTGGTGCGCGCCGATCTCTTCCGATCGCTCGGCGGGTTCGACCCGTCGATCACGTTCCACGGCGACGACATCGACCTGTGCTGGCGCGTCCACCTGAGTGGCGCACGCGTCGTCGTCGCGCCGCAGGCCCGTGTCCGCCACCGCGAGGAGCTCGAGGTGCGGCGGCCCGAGCTGCACCACGATCTGCTGCGGGCCCGCCACCGCATGCGCTCGGTGACCACGCTGACCGGCGGCACCCGCCTGCCCGTCCGGTCGCTGGAGATGCTGGTGCTGACGGCCGCCGAGCTCGTCGTCGGGCTGTTCACGGGACGCCTCGGCGAGGCGTGGGCGTCCGTTCGGGCGCTGCTCGGGCTGCTGCCGAGGACGCCGGCGCTGCTCGCCCGCCGCGGCGCGATTGCCAAGATCAGGCGGGTCGGCGACGCCGAGATCCTCGATCTGCAGAACCGCGGCAGTGCCCGGCTGACGTCGTTCCGCCGGTCCCGCGACACCGAGACGTACATCGGCGCGGAGACCAACGTCCGCCGATGGCGAGAGAGCTCGCTCGCCGTCACCGTCGCGTGGATCCTCGTGTTCGTCGGCATCATCGTCGCCAGCCGCACGCTGATCGACTCGCGGGTACCGACGGTGGGCGAGTTCCTGCCGCTGCCCGACAGTGCCAGGGACCTCGCCGGCGACTACGCCACGGCATGGAACCCCGGCGGACTCGGCAACACCGTCGCCAACCCGACGGGGTGGATGGTGCTGTCGCTCGGCAGTGTGCTGTGGCTCTTCCGCATGGGTCTCGGCCTCACGGTCCTCGTCGTCGGTCTCGTCGTCCTTGGCAGCGTGGGGGGCGTGGCGATTGGCGACGGTGTACCCGAGGAACCGCGCCCGCATCACGGTGCTCGCCGTGTACGCCGCCATCCCGCTGGTCCCGGGGATCATGTCGACCGGTCGCCTCTCGGCGCTCGTCGCCTACGCCGCCGTGCCGTGGTTCATCCAGCTGCTGCGCCTCGCCGTTGGCATCGGGACGGCCGATCCGGCGGCCGCCGGCGACGATCTCGTCGACGGGGTCATTGCGCTGTCGGTGCGCGAGCGTGTGCGGCGCACCGCGCTGCTGCTGGTCGTGACCGCCGTGGCGATCGCGATGGCACCCGCCGTGCTGTTGATCCTGCTCCTGGTCGTGCTCGTGCTCGGGCTCACGACGCTGGCCGTCGGCGGCGGGCTGCGCACCGCAGGCTGGCTCGTCGGCCTGGGACTGGTCGCGCTGGCCGGCGGCTGGCTGCTCAACCTGCCGTGGTCGTTGACCTGGTCGTGGGCGGACCTCACCGCCGCGCCCCTCGCCGGGCCGAGTGGGCGAGGGCTGGTCGACACCGCCACGATGGCCATCGGCCAGGCCCGGTTCGAGGTCTTGGCGCTGGCCCTGTACGCGCCGGCGCTCGCCGCCCTCGCCATCTCCCGGGCGTGGCGGTTGACGTGGGCCGCCCGAGCTGCCGGGTTGATCACCGTGTTCCTCGCCCTGGCCGTGCTGCAGGACCGCGATGCGCTGCCGTTCGCCGTGCCCGACAGTGGGCTGCTGCTCGTCCCGGTGGCGCTCGGCCTTGCTCTGTCGGCAGCGTCCGCCGTGGCCTCCTTCAGCGCCGACGTCGCCGGGCGGACGTTCGGCTGGCGCCAGCCACTCGGCGTGCTCTCCGTCGTCGCCGTCGTCGTCGGACTGACGCCGGCCGTCCTCACCGTGCTCGACGGCTCCTGGTTCCTGCCGCGGCTGAGCACCGATCGAGCTCGTCGAGGGCCCACTCGACGACCCCGCCGAGGTCGGCGACTATCGCGTGCTCTACATCGGTGACCCCCGCCTCATCCCGTTCCCGTCGACCGACGTTGGCGATGGCGTGGCGATGGCGCTCGTCGATGACGGTTCGAGCGACCTCCGTGATCGCTGGGCGGTGCCCGATCAGCCGGCCGACGACGACCTCCTGGCGGCCGTGCGGCAGATCGCGTCATCGGCAACGCGTCGAGGCGGCCGCCTGCTGGCGCCGTTCGACGTTCGGTACGTCGTCGTCCCGATCGTCGACGGCGTCAACTCGACGGCGGAGGACCCGCTGCCCGTTCCCACCGGGTTGCTCGCCGCCTTCGGCGACCAGCTCGACCTCTCGAGGACGCTTCACCGCGGCGACGTTCGCCCGCTTCGACAACCAGGCCGCCATCCCGACCACGGCGCTGCTCACTGCGCCGCTGGCCGAGGCGTCGGGCGTCGAAACGGTCGACGCGCTGGTCGGCGTCGAGACGGCCGGCGCCACGCCGGTGCTGCAGGGGGCCGAACAGGCGCGGGCGGCGGCCGGCGAGCTGACCCCCGGCGTCGTCCATTTCGGGACGCCGCTCGACCCGGCATGGGCGTTGCGGGTGGCAGGGCAGGAGGTCGCCGGGCGTCCCGGCTTCGGCGTCGCCACCGCCTACGACGTGGCCGCCTCCGGCGCCTCCGAGCTGGACTACCGGAGCCCCTCGGGGCGGACGGTGTGGCTCGTCGTGCAGGCCGCCCTGTGGGTCGCCGCGCTCGTCGCCGCCAGCCGGCTGTCAGTGCCGGACCGGCTGCGCATGACGCGTGCCCGTGACGAGACGCTGATCGACCTCGATGCCGAGCCAGGTGCCGGCCTGCCACCACCGCCACCACCTCTGCCGTCCGGGTTCGGCGGCTGGATCGACGAGCTCGTCGCCGCCGAGGCGGCCGAGGTCGATCGCCCGCCGACACCCTCCACCGTCGATTCGGCGCCCGCCGACACGGCGGTCGAGACGCCGGGCGGTCCACCGCCGTGATCGTCCGACGCATCCCCATGCTCGTCGTGTCGACGGGGGCGTTGGCCGCCATCGGCTTCGCCGCCAGGGACACCCCGCCGGCGGTGGAGGCGCAGTTCGCCGCGATCAGCCAGCCCTGGATGCCGTCGGCGCCGCCCGCCGGCGGGCTGACGAGCACGTGGTTCTGCCCGGGCGTGCCGGCGACCGGCGAGCCCAACGTCGGCGGCACCTTCGTCGTCGCCAACCCCGGGACGGAGGAGATGACCGCCCGGGTGACGCTGCTGGCGGCGGCAGGTCAGGCCGTCGAGCAGGCGATCACGGTGCCGCCCACGGACAGCGTGACCGTCGACGCGGCGGCCGCCATCACGGCGCCGTACGTCAGTGCCATGGTGGAGATCGACGGCGGGGGTGGGCTCGTCGAGCAGCGCGCCGTCCACCCAGCGGGGGAGACCGTCGGCGTCTCGGTCGCACCCTGCACCACGGACACGGCGGAATCGTGGTACCTGGCCGAGGGCTTCACGGCCGGAGGCAGCGTCGAGCAGCTCGTGCTGACGAACCCCTCCGATCAGGTGGCCATCGTCGACGTCGGGTTCGCCACCGCATCCGGCTCGCGGGAACCGCAGAACCTGCAGGGCATGCCGGTCCCTGCCCGTTCCGTCCAGGTCATCGACATGGCGTCGATCGCCGCCCGGGACGAGGCCGAGGTCGCCGTCAAGGTCGAGGCCACCTTCGGCGAGCTGGTCGTCGGGCGCGGGCAGGTCTACATGAGCGGTGGACGGCTCGGGTACGGCATGGCGCTGGCGGCGCCTGCCTTACGGTCGCAATGGTGGTTCGCCAACGGCGACAAGGGCCCCGGCGTGACGGAGCGCTACAGCCTCTACAACCCCACCGAGAACGACGTCGAGGTGCAGCCCACGTTCCTCGGGATCGCCGACGGCACCGACCTGATCGATCCCATCGTCGTACCGGCCCGCCAGGTCGTGACGTACACGTCCGACGACGTGACGAGCCTCGTGGATGGTCGCCATGCCGTGGTGTTCGCCACGACCGACTTCTCGCAGTCGATCGTCGTGGAGCGGGTCGTCACCCGCACGATCGAGGACATCCCGACGACGTCGGTGGTGCTCGGCGGAGTGTCACGCCCGGAGGACGGCCTCGTGGCCAACACCTGGATGACGGCCATCGGTCCCGGCGAGCCGACCGAGGACGCGCTGGTCGTCTACAACATCGACGGCGCCGACGCCATCGTCACGGTGGAAGCGGTGACGCCAGCCGGGATCGTCACGGTGCCGTCGTTGGCCGAGATCGCCCTGCCCTCTGGCGGGCTGATCACGATCCCCCTCGTCGAGCAGGACGTGGTGGACAACCCGCTGATCATCCGGTCGACGTCGCGCGTGTTCGTCGAGCGCTCGCTGCCCCGAGAGCCCGGCGCCATCGGGCGCGTCGGGTCGTGGGCCCTGCCGGCGCCCGGCTGAGCGCCATGGATCGGCTGCTGATCGCCGCCGTCATCGTCGCCGTGGCCGTTGCCGTGGCCCTCGTCGCCCGCCGTCGGCGTCCCGATCCGCCGACCCAATCGACGGGCACCGTGCCGGCGCAGGTCGACCGCCGGGACTTCGACCATCCCGACGCGGCGTGGCTGGTCGTCGTGTTCACGTCGACGACGTGCCACACGTGCGCCGACGTGGCGGCGAAGGCGGCGGCGCTGGCCAGCGACGACGTGGCCGTTGCCGAGGTCGAGTACGGCACCGACCGGCGACGGCACGCCCGCTACCGCATCGACGCCGTGCCGACCGTGATCGTGGCCGACGCCGACGGCGTGGTCCGGGCCAGCGTGCTCGGCCCCGTCACCGCCGCCGACCTCTGGTCCACCGTCGCCGCCGCCCGCCAGCATCCCGAACGCCGAGATCTGTGAGTCCAGCGTGCGGGTGTGAGTCGGCTCTACTCACCGATCTCCGACGCGGTCGCCCTGGCGGGCGCGGACGACGCTCTTGACGACGGCGACGACCTCCTCCGGCCGCCGCGCCGCGTACCAGCCGAGGTAGAGCAGCTCCCATCCGCATGCTGCGGCGGCCAGGTCGCGTTCCTCGTCAAGGGGCTCGGCGATCGGCCCGAAGTGGAACCTCCGGCTGTGCGCCTCCAAGCCGAGCTTGACGGACGGGATGCCGATGTCCGTCTTGGCGACCACCCGGCCGTCGTCCCCGACGATCGGGTACTGCGGAACGATGGTCGGCAACCCCCGGTCGTCGAGGCACCGAGCGAGGAGCTCCTCGAACCACGTGGCCGGGACTGTGCCTTCGAACGGGACGGCATCGAGCAACCGCAGCAGGACGCCGGTGCCGCGCTGCCCGGGCCGATGGAGCCGCTCAGCTGTCGCCCGCAACTGCTCGAGGTCGACGCGGCGCCGGCGGGCGTCAGTCATCGCCCGCCCGATGCGCTTCCGGTCACGCATCACCGAGCCCAAGTCGGCGAGGGTGCGAGCGATGGTCGTACAAGCGATGCCGTCCACCGCCGTGATGTCGCAGGCCTCGAGAGGCGTGACGTGATGGAACACCGCATCGGGAAACGTGAGACGGAACGATCGGGTCACGCTGGCCTCGACGATGGCCATCCCCGCGTGGTCGAAGCCGTCGAGCCGGTGGAGGCGGGCGGCGGCGCGATGGGAGGCGACGGCGTGCCCGTTGGCGCCGAGGGTGATGAGCATCAGACGCTGCTGCCATGTGGTCGGCGAGCCGGCGATCAGGAGCACGCCGGGGATCGGCTCGGTGAGCCACCCCGCACGGATCGCCGTGGCGATCCGCCGACGGCCAAAGTTCAGGTCGGCAGCCTGGCGACGGGAGAACGCTCGATGCTGAGCGGCTGCAAGCTCGGCAACGGCGGTGATCGCGTTGTCCGGCATGCCGGTGACCGTAAAACGAGGGTGTCAGCGTCCGGGGCACAACGGCGATCGGTGAGCGACCGGGGCGGCGGTCCGCCCGCTCTGCTCACAGATCGCCGGGCGCTCAGGTTTCGCGCTGGTGGTGGACGCCGGTCGCTGCCTCGGCGTCGGACTCCGGGTCGAGCACGTTGCCCCGGAACCTCTCCGTGTCGCCGGACTCGGCGAGCCCTTGCTGGATGAGGTTGGCGACCTCGCGGCCATCGATGGTCTCGCGCTCCAACAGTGCTTCGGCGATCAGCTCGAGGCCGCGCCGGTGCTTGGTGAGCAGCTCGAGGGCCCGCTGCTCCTGGTCGGTGAGGATGCGGGCGACCTCCTCGTCGAGCAGCTTGGCCGTGTCGTCGCTGTATTCGCGACCGCCGGTCATGAGGTCCTCGCCGAGGAAGACGGTCTGCCCGCCGCTGCTCCACGCCATCGGGCCCACCCGGTCGCTCATGCCCCACTCGCGCACCATCCGCCGGGCGATGCTGGTGGCCTGCTCGAGGTCGTTGGCCGCGCCGCTGTTGACGTGGTCGAAGACGATCTTCTCGGCCACTCGCCCACCCATCGCCTTGCAGATCGTGTCCTCGAAGAACTCCTTGGAGTACGTGTGGCGCTCCTGCGGCAGGCTCCACGTGACGCCCAGCGCCATGCCGCGGGGCAGGATCGTCACCTTGTGCAGCGGGTCGCCGTTGGGGAGCACGGTGGCCAGCAGGGCGTGGCCGCCCTCGTGGTAGGCGGTGGCCCGCTTCTCCTCGGCCGATAGCACCAGGCTCTCGCGCCGGGCGCCGAGCACGACCCGGTCGCGGGCGTTCTCGAAGTCGATGCGCTCGATCTCCTTCGCGCCGCGGCGCACGGCGACCAGCGCCGCCTCGTTGACGAGGTTGGCGAGGTCGGCACCGGACATGCCGGGCGTGGCCGCGGCCATGACGTCGAGATCGACGTCGGCGCCGATCCGCTTGTCACGCGAGTGCACGTCGAGGATCGCCCGCCGCTCGGAGAACTCGGGCAGCGGCACCACGATGCTGCGGTCGAAGCGGCCGGGGCGCAGCAATGCAGGATCGAGGATGTCGGGTCGGTTGGTGGCGGCCAGGATGACGATGCCCTCCGAGGTCTCGAACCCGTCCATCTCCGAGAGCATCTGGTTGAGCGTCTGCTCGCGCTCGTCGTGGCCACCGCCGAGCCCGGCCCCGCGCTTGCGGCCGATCGAATCGATCTCGTCGATGAAGATGATCGCCCGGCCCATGCGGCGGGCCTGCTGGAAGAGGTCGCGGACGCGGCTGGCGCCGACACCCACGAACATCTCCATGAAGTCCGACCCGGTCACGGACAGGAAGCCGACGCCGGCCTCGCCGGCCACAGCACGGGCGAACAGCGTCTTGCCGGTGCCAGGCGGCCCGACGAGCAGCATGCCCTTGGGCACTCGGGCGCCGATCTCCCGGAACCGATCGGGCATCCGCAGGAAGTCGACGACCTCGGTGATCTCCTGCTTGACGCCCTCGTAGCCGGCGATGTCGGCGAACGTCGTCGACGGCTTGTCCGTCGTGTACGCCTTCGCCCGGCTGCGACCGATGGACATGACGTTGCCCATCTGGCCAGCGGCGCGCCGCTGCATCCAGACGAAGAAGCCGATGATCAGCAGCACCGGCAGCAGCAGACCGGCGATGTTGACCAGCCAGTTGGTGCCCTCGGTCTTGAACGTGTACTCGACCTGGTTCTCCTTGAGCAGCTCCTCGTCGGCCTCCGACACCCCGCGGTCACCGCCGCCGGTGGTCGTGAACTCCGTGCCGTCCTCCAACTCGCCGGTGATGGTGTTGGAGTTGTTGCTGATGACGACCGACTCGACGTTGCCCTCACGGACCTGGGCGATGAACTGGGTGTAGGTCAGCTTCTCCCCGGCGTCGCTGGGCCAGAAGGACGGCAGCATGAGCGGCGAGGGCAACGACGCCCAGCAGCACCCACATCGTCCAGCGTGGCCAGCTCCCTGGGCCGGCGACTACCCTCGCCACCACCACCACCACCGCCGGACGGGTTCGGACGTTGGTCACCTGAGGGAGGACGCTGCGGGCCGCGCCCGCGGCCCGGAGGCGGCGGAGGGGGTGGCGGCGGCAGGTTGCTCATGGATCCATGCTACGGCGCCGTAGCGGTCGCGGCTCGTCGGAATGGCCTCGTCCGACCTGCTCTCACCACGCTCTCACGATCCATCCCCGCCTTCGCGACCGGCCGGTGGTCCACCGCTGGAACGGGGACGTCTCGTACTGTTCGGCGCCGTGTCCGTGTTGCTCCGCCAGTGCTCACGGCCAGGATGTGCGGAGCGCGCCGGCGTGACGCTGACGTACGAGTACGGCCGCTCCCAGGTCTGGCTCGACGAGCTCGCCGACTCCCGCGATCCGCACGCCTATGACCTCTGTCGCAGGCACGCCGCACGCCTGTCGGTCCCCCTGGGGTGGCGCCTCGGCGACCGCCGCCAGCTCGCCGAGGTGCTCGCGCGCCGGCTGAAGCTCATCGGATCGGATCTCGTCGATACAGTGCCTTCGGTGCGGGTCGACGTGACGCGAGCGGCGGTGCGAGACGCCGGTCGACCGATCGATGTGCCCGTCGCCGTCGTCACGTGGGTCGGCGCCTTCGTCGTCGGCCAGCTGATCTCGGTGCTCGTGCTCGGGCTGTCGGGCGCCGAGGACGTCGACGATGTCGCCATCCCGACCCTGTTCGTCGCCCTCGCGGCGACGTGGGCGGCCTACCTGGCCGGTCTGTGGTGGGCCTCCAGGCGCTCGGGGACGGGCAACGTCATCGAGGACTATCGGGTGCGGTTCCGGCCGGTCGACCTCGTCGGCGCACCGATCGGCGTGCTCACCCAGCTCGTCCTCGTGCCGCTCGTCTACCTGCCCCTGTCCCGCCTCTGGCCGTCGACGTTCTCCGAGGAGGAGCTCTCGGACAACGCCGAGCGCCTCGTCGACCGCGCCGGAGGCGCCACCATGGTGCTGCTCGTCGTGATGGTGTGCATCTGCGCCCCGATCGTCGAGGAGCTCGTCTACCGCGGCCTCCTGCAGTCCTCCTTCGCCTCCCGCGTCGACCATGTCGTAGCGCTGGTGGCCGCCGCCGCGTGGTTCGCCGTCATCCACTTCCGCCCGGTCGAGTACCCCGGGCTGTTCACGTTCGGGCTCGTCGCCGGGGCCTGCTTGCTCGTCACCGGCCGACTGGGGATGTCCATCGTGACCCACGTCGCGTTCAACGCGACCGGGCTGCTCCTCGCCGTGCGGTGACGGCGCATCCGACGCCATGGCTGGCATGATCTCGGGTTGCGTATGAGTGATCAGACGGAGCGCCCGGCGCCCGACGACGCCGAGCAGGCGGGCGCCGCCCGCCGGGGTGACGTGGCCGTGATCGACACGCCGCCCGCCGCCGACCGCGCCGATCAGTCCGTCGACGACTCCGATGATCTGCCACCGCCGGGCGAGCGGCGACCGTCATTCGCCGCCCGAGCCGGCCGCCGCATCGTGCGGCGGCCCGTGCGGTGGGCCCAGCAGCCATGGCCGACGGAACGGGTGGTGCGGGTCGTCGTCACGACGATGTCGCTGGTCATCACGACGGTGGTCGTGATGAACGTCGTCCACTTCAACCCGATCAACCCGGGCGCCGACCTGATCTTCGACCGGACCACGCCGACCGGCGGCGACATGGGCGCCCACGTGTGGGGCCCGGCCTACCTGCGCGACCACCTGCTGCCGAACTTCCAGCTGACCGGCTGGAGCATGGACTGGTACGCCGGCATGCCGGCCTACCGCTTCTACATGGTCGTGCCGGCGCTGGCCATCGTGGCGCTCGACACGATCCTGCCGTACGGCGTGGCGTTCAAGCTCGTCGCCATCTCCGGCATCGTGACGCTGCCGCTGTGCTGCTGGGCCTTCGGGCGCCTGGCCCGCTTCCGCTACCCGATCCCCGAGCTCTTCGCCTTCGCCGGCCTGTGTTTCGCCCTCGACGAGAGCTTCAGCATCTACGGGGGCAACCTGAAGTCGACGATGGCCGGCGAGTTCTCCTTCTCCATCGCGCTGAGCCTCGGCATCCTCGGCCTCGGTCTGCTGGCCAACGGCATGCAGACCGGCAAGTACCGCAGCTGGGCGGCGATCGTGCTGGCCCTCTCCGTCGTCAGCCACGGCATCGTCGCCCTCTACATGGCCGTCGGCGCGGCGGTCATCGTGCTCGTCAACACGGACGGCTGGCGGCGCTTCAAGTACGGCCTGAGCGTCGGCGTCGGCGTCGTCCTGCTGTCGGCGTTCTGGATCGGCCCGTTCCTGTCCAACCACGACTACATGACGGACATGAAGTACGGCGCCCGACCCGAGGGCCCGGACGACTCGTTCTACGACATGTTCTTCCCCCTCACGGCGCCGCTCGACTTCCTCGTGACCGGCTTGGCGATCATCGGGTTCGTCGCCTGCGTGGCCCGCCGCCACGCCAACGGCACGGCGCTCGGCATCATCGGGCTGCTCACCGTCGCCGGCGTCTACGCCACGCAGGACAGCTTGCCGATCATCGGCCTGCTGTGGAACCCCCGCCTGCTGCCGCTGCTGTACTTCGTGCGCTACCTGCTGATGATGATCGGCATCGTCGAGGTCGCCGGGTTCCTCGTCAACGCGTGGCGCAACCGCCCGGTCCGCGAGACGCCGGGCTGGCTCGCGGGGTCGGTGACGGTCGGCGTCGTCGGCCTGTCGGTGCTCGTCGTCCTCGGGTTCATGTTCGAGGTCCTGCCCGGCGACGGCCGCCGTCTGTTCCACGACAAGGTCGTCTACGCGTGGGGACCGCTCCGCAAGACGCCCGACGGCGCCGACGCCCAGGGCGACGGGTGGTCCCGCTACAACTTCGCGGGCTACGAGGGCCGGGCCCAGTACCCGGAGTACTACGACGTCGTCGAGACGATGGACGAGCTCGGCGAGACGAACGGGTGCGGCCGGGTGACCTGGGAGAACAACGAGGAGAACGGGCAGTACGGCACGACGATGGCCCTGATGCTGCTGCCGCACTGGACCGACGGCTGCATGTCCTCGATGGAGGGCCTGTTCTTCGAGGCGTCCGGCACGACGCCGTACCACTTCCTGACGACGGCGGCGATGTCCAAGCAGAGCTCCAACCCGGTGCGCGAGCTGCGCTACGTCAACAACGACGCCTCCGTAGGCGTCCCCCACCTGCAGGACCTCGGTGTGCGATACACGATGGTCCGCACGCCCGAGGCCAAGCGGGAGGCCGCCGCCCAGCCGGAGCTCGAGCTGGTCGCCAGCAGCGGCCCGTGGGAGATCTACGAGGTGGCCGACTCGGAGATCGTCGTGCCGCTCGATGTGCAGCCCGTCGTCGTCAACCGCCGGGATGGCGACCAGCGCGAGCGCAACCTGGAGCTCGGCACCAGCTGGTTCCAGCAGCCGCAGGAGTGGGCGGCGATCCCCGCCGACGATGGTCCGGAGGACTGGCAGCGCATCGACGTCGTCGTCGACGAGACACGGCTCGTGCCCGACCCGACCCGCACCGGCGAGGACGTCGACACACGGGGCAAGCAGGTCGACATCGTCGTCCCGCAGCAACCCGTCGAGGCCGTGGAGCTGCCATCCGTCGAGGTCACCGACGTGCAGATGGGGGAGCAGGAGCTGTCGTTCCGCGTCGACGAGGTCGGCGTCCCGGTCCTCGTCAAGGTCAGCTACTTCCCGAACTGGCAGGTCGACGGTGCCGAAGGGCCCGTACCGCATCGCACCCAACCTGATGGTCGTCGTGCCGACCGAGACCGAGGTGCGACTGCATTACGAGGCGAGCCGCTCCGATCTGTTCTTCTACCTGCTGACGATCGTCGGCATCGGGCTGCTGATCGTCTGGCGCGTGCGCGGCGACGTGAGCTTCGACGACGCGGTGCCGGCCACCGCCGGTGGCGCCGGCGAGCCACCTGCACGAGCCAGGGCAGGAGCCGCCGCACGAGCCGCCGACCTTCGCCCCACCAGAACTCGGGAACGGTCCGCCGGGCGCCCAGTAGCCTGATCGCCCGCATGTCCGTGCTCGACGAGATCGTCAAGGCCTACGACATCCGCGGCGTCGTCCCCGACCAGCTCGATGGTCGGGTGGCGCATGCCGTCGGCGTCGCCTTCGCCCGCTTCGCGGCGTCCGACTCGATCGTCGTCGCCCGCGACATGCGCCCGTCCGGCCCCGAGCTCGTCGCCGCCTTCACCGAGGGCGCGCTGGAACAGGGTGTCGACGTCGTCGACATCGGCCTGGCGTCCTCGGATCTGCTCTACTTCGCCGCCGGGTCGCTCGACCGCCCCGGCGCGATGTTCACGGCGTCGCACAACCCCGCCGAGTACAACGGCATCAAGCTGTGCCTCGCCGGTGCGCGTCCGGTCGGCATCGACACCGGCTTCCGAGAGATCACGGCGATCGCCGAGGGCGTGCTGGCCGGACGCGGGCCGGCCGCGTCGGTCGCCCGTGGGCAACGGTCCGAGCGCGACCTGCTGCCGCCGTTCGTCGACCACGTCGTGTCGTTCATCGACCCGCAGCGTCTGCGCCCGATGCGGGTGGTCGCCGACACGGCCAACGGGATGGGTGGGCTCGTCGTCCCCGCCGTGTTCGAGCGGCTGCCGTCGATCGAGCTGGAGGTGATGTACCCGGAGTTGGACGGCACGTTCCCCAACCACCCGGCCGACCCGCTGCAGCCGGCCAACCAGCGCGACCTGCGGGCGCGGGTCGTCACTGGCGGGTTCGACGTCGGGCTGGCCTTCGATGGCGATGCCGATCGTGTCTTCGTCGTCGACGAGAACGGCATCGGGCTGTCGGGGTCGACGACCACGGCGATGCTCGCCGTCGTCGTGCTGCGCGACAGCCCCGGAGCGACGGTGCTGCACAACCTCATCTGCTCCCGGGCCGTGCCGGAGGTGATCCGCGAGCACGGCGGCGTGCCGGTGCGCACGAAGGTGGGGCACTCGTTCATCAAGCAGGTGATGCTCGACACCGGCGCGCGATATTCGGCGGCGAGCACTCGGCCCACTACTACTTCGCCCGCAACTACCGGGCCGACAGCGGCCTCATCGCGTCGGTGCTGCTGCTCGCCGAACTGTCCCGCGTCGAGCAGGCGCTGTCGATCGTCCGCAAGCCGTACGAGCGCTACTTCCAGAGCGGGGAGATCAACACGCAGGTCGGCGATCAGGAGGCGGTGACGGCGCATGTCGCGGCGCGGTACTCGTCGTTCCCACAGGACCGCCTCGACGGGCTGACGGTCGACTGTGGGCCCTGGTGGTTCAACCTGCGCCCGTCGAACACCGAACCGCTGCTGCGCCTCAACCTCGAAGCCGAGAGCCGCGAGGAGTGCGATGCCCGGGTCGCCGAGGTCCTCGGTCTGATCACCAGCGCGTGAACCCCCCAGAAGGAGCATGGAGATGGCCGCCCTCGACCCCGCCCTGTTGGAGATCCTCGCCTGTCCAGAGGACAAGGGGCCGCTGTACTACCTGGCCGACGAGGACCTGCTCTACAACCCGCGGCTGCGCCGCGTCTACGAAGTCCGCGACGGCATCCCGGTGATGCTCATCGACGAGGCCCGGGCGGTGGACGACACCGAAGCGACCCGCCTGCAGTCGCGCATCGACAACGAACACCTCCAGCCGACGTTCTGAATGCGGCCGGCGAAGGCGCTCACGGTATCCTCCGTTGCTGCGACGGGCTGACCCGATCGGTGCCAGCAGGCCCCGGCCCGCCTCCAGCCCCAGCGCCCGACGGGCGCCATCGTTGAGGAGACATTGATGACCCTTCCCGCAACCCTTGCCGCGCGCCGCGACTACCGGGTGGCCGACCTGTCGCTGGCCCCCTTCGGGCGCAAGGAGATCCTGCTGGCCGAGCACGAGATGCCCGGCCTGCGGGCGCTGCGCGCCGAGTTCGGCCCGTCGAAGCCGCTGGCCGGCGCCCGCATCTCCGGGTCGCTGCACATGACCATCCAGACGGCCGTGCTGATCGAGACGCTCATCGAGCTCGGCGCCGAGGTCCGGTGGGCCAGCTGCAACATCTTCTCGACGCAGGACCACGCCGCGGCCGCCGTCGTGGTCGGGCCGCACGGCACGCCCGAGGACCCGCAGGGCGTGCCCGTGTACGCCTGGAAGGGCGAGACGCTCGAGGAGTACTGGTGGTGCACCGAGCAGATGATGACCTGGCCCGAGTCGAACCAGGCGAACATGATCCTCGATGATGGCGGCGACGCCACGCTGCTGATGCACAAAGGCGTCGACTACGAGAAGGCCGGCGAGGTCCCTGACCCGACCAGTGCCTCGAACCCGGAGCTGGCCATCGTGCTCGGCCTGCTGCAGCGCTCGCTGCGGACTGACCCTGGCAAGTGGACGCGCATGGCGGCGGCGATCAAGGGGGTCACCGAGGAGACGACGACCGGCGTCAAGCGGTTGTACAAGATGCACGCCGAGGGTGAGCTGCTGTTCCCGGCGATCAACGTCAACGACTCCGTCACCAAGTCGAAGTTCGACAACCTCTATGGGTGCCGCCACTCGCTGGTCGACGCATTGAACCGGGCCACCGACATGATGCTCGGCGGCAAGGTGGCCGTGGTGTGCGGCTACGGCGACGTCGGCAAGGGGTGCGCCCAGAGCCTGCGCGGGCAGGGCTGTCGCGTCATCGTCACGGAGATCGACCCGATCAACGCCCTGCAGGCGGCGATGGAGGGCTACCAGGTCACGACGTTGGCGGAGGTCGTCGGCACGGCCGACGTCTTCGTCAGCGCCACGGGCAACGCCGACATCATCACGACCGAACACATGCTGGCGATGAAGCACAACGCCGTCGTCTGCAACATCGGCCACTTCGACAACGAGATCGACATGGCCGGCCTGGCCCGGTCGGGCGCGACGCGCGACCAGCTCAAGCCGGGCACCGACGTGTGGCGGTTCCCTGACGGCCACCAGGTCATCGTGCTGGCCGAAGGCCGGCTGGTGAACCTGGGATGCGCGACCGGGCACCCGAGCTTCGTGATGAGCTGCTCGTTCTCCAACCAGGTGATCGCCCAGATGGAGCTGTTCGGGTTCACCGAGCGCTATCCCGTGGGCGTCTACGTGCTGCCCAAGCACCTCGACGAGAAGGTCGCCGAGCTGCACCTCGACGCCCTCGGCGTCAAGCTCACGAGGTTGACGGACGAGCAAGCGGAGTACCTGGGCGTCAACCCGGAGGGCCCGTTCAAGCCCGAGCACTACCGCTACTAGAGCTCGACCGGTCCGAGTGTTGGACCGCATCCGAGTGCTGGCGGTCGATTTCACGACCTCTGACACTCGGACGCCCTGCTGCCAGGTCAGGCGCGGAAGGCGTCGATCACGGGGGCGAACGCGTCGAGCTGGTCCGTGGTGCCGTCGAGGTGGAGGGCGACGATCGCTTCATGCACCCCGGCCTCGGCCCACGCCCGGTACCGCCCGACGTGCTCCTCGACGGTGGCGACGACGTCGTCGTAGCGCTCCGTCACCGACGCCGATCCGCCGAGCACGGCGGCCTCGGAGAGGTTGGTGACCGTCACGTCGGCGGGATCGCGCCCCTCGGCATCGCAGTGCCGGTGGAGGACCTCGACCTTGTGCCGCACGACGGCAGGACCGCCGAACAGGTTGCAGGCGTCGGCGTGCCTGGCGACGAGCCGCAAGGTGCGCTGCTCGCCCGAGCCGCCGACGAGGATCGGGACGTGCTCCTGCAGCGGGCGGGGGTAGCACGTGGCGGCGGGGATGGTGGTGTGCCGGCCGTCGAACGGCGGTGTGCCCTTGCCCCACATCAGCGGGAGCAGCTCGAGGGCGTCGTCCAGCCGTTCGAAGCGCTCGGCCACGGGCGGGAACTCCCAGCCGTACAGCTCGTGCTCGCGCCGGTACCAGGCGACGCCGAGACCGCAGAATGCCCGTCCGCCCGACAGCACGTCCAGCGTGGCGACGATCTTGGCCACGTGGGCGATGTTGCGGTACGTGATCCCGGTGACGAGCGTCCCGAGCCGAGCCGACGTCGTGCAGGCGGCCAGATAACCGAGTGTCGCCGTGCTCTCCAGCATGTCTTCCCACTCGCGCCCGACGCTCGGGATCTGCAGGAAGTGGTCCATCACGGAGATCGACGAGAAGCCGACCTCTTCGGCTCGCCGGGCGATGGCGCCGAGCCGACCGGCGGTCTCCGCCGGGCCGCCCGGCCACGTGAACCGTCCGATCTGAAGACCGAAGCGCAAGGCCATGGGTTCCTCCTCCTGGCGGCGGGCGGCGAGCGGCGTGTCGTAGAGAGCGGCGGGGACGACGACGACCGGCTCGTCCTGCTCGGCACGGTGGACGGCCTCGAAGCGTTCGCCGTCGATCGCCGCGACGGCAGCGGGCATCGCCCTGAGCTGGCTCGTCACCAAGGACGAGGGCACCGCCTCGCGCCGCCCACGGTTGCGGGCGCGGCACTCCCGCTCGGGTGTGTCGACGAGCACGGCGTGGCATGGCACGTGAGCCTGCTCCGCCAGTGCGCGCATCCGGGCCCGGAAGGTGGGCTCGAGGGCGGTCGAGTCGACCACCGTGAGCAGACGCCTCGCGAGCCGCTTGGTGACGATCAGCTCCAGCACTTCGAGCGCGTCGGCGCTGGCCCGCAGGTCGTGGCGGTGCCGCCCCACGACGGCTCGCAGGTCGTCCCAGGACACGATCGCCGACCGCTCGAACCAGGTGCCGGCCCAGCTCGACTTGCCCGATCCCGCCACCCCGACCATCACGACCAGGCACGGGTCCGGCAGGCGAATCGTCACGATCTAGACCCGAGGCTTTCGCCGCACCGGAGGTCTTGCGTCCCGGAGGGGGCGCGGGAAACCCTCGGACGCAGTACGGCGGGCCTCTGACACCCCTCCATCATGATCGAGCCATGCTCCTCGCCACCCGCTGCGCCGGATGTGACGCCCCGGGCGCCCCGCTGTGCCGCACCTGCCGCTTCGCCCTCGTTGCCCGCTTCGACCCGCCAGCGCCGGGCGTGCTCGTCGCCGTCCCGTTCAGTGGCCGGGCGCGGGACGTGCTGCTCGGGTTCAAGTACCGCAACCGCCGTGCCGTTGCCGGCCACCTCGCCGGGCTGCTCGTCAACCGGCTGGCCCGCTCCGGTCAGCGCGTCGATGTGGTGACGTGGGCGCCCACGAGTCGCCGCCGGCGGGCCGCACGGGGCTTCGACCAGGCGGAGCTGGTGGCTCGCCACGTCGCCCGCCAACTCGGGGTGCCCTGTCGGCGGTTGCTCGAGCGTGACCAGCGGGCGGCGGTCCAGACCGGCCTCGGTCGGGCGGCACGTCTTCGTGGCCCGGCGTTTCGTGCCCATCCGCGCGTGCCGGCGGCGCGCCTCCTGGTCGTCGACGACGTGGTCACGACAGGCGCCACGCTGGCCGCCGCGGCAACGGCGTTGCGCCGAGCCGGCGCCACCGACGTCCTCCTCGCCGCAGTCGCCGCCACGCCGGCGGGAGGTCGCCCCGTCGAGCAGGTCGCCTGACGGCGCCCTACGGTTCCGCCATGCGGTTCGACACTCGGCGGATCTCGTGAGCGATGCGGGCGGCACCGTGTTCCCCCCTCCGCCGCCCGGACAGCGTGCCGACCCCACCTCGGCCGGCCGGTCCACCCCCGCCGCCCGGCGCCGGACCGCTGGGGCCACCGGCGTATTCGCCCGGGGGAGAGCCCCCGCAATCAGGTGGGTCGAACACCGGCCTGATCATCGGGATCGTCGTGGCCGCCCTCGCCGTCATCGGCGTCGGCGCCTTCTTCCTGACGCGTGACGACGATGACGGCGAGTCGCTGGCTTCCCTGCCGACGGACGCGACCGTCCCCGATGTCACCGTCCCCGACGTCACCGGCCCGGACGTCACGATCCCGGACGTCACGATCCCGGACGTCACGATCCCGGTCTTCACGCTGCCCGACATCACGGACTTCTCGATCCCCGACATCACCCTGCCCGACCTCGGGGAGATCCCGCCGCCCGGGCAGGAGCCGGTTGGTCTCGGCAACGATCCGGAGCTCGATCGGCTGGCTCAGGAGTGCTACGACGGCGACATGGAGTCATGCGACGACCTGTATGGCCAGTCGGAGTTCGGCTCCGAATATGAGGCATACGGCGACACGTGCGCCGGGCGCCAGGAGACCGATACGAATCTGCTCTGCGTCGTCGCATTCCCGAGTTGACGAGGCCCTGACCGGCCGGAGCGCCATCACGGGCAGGCGGTAGGCTCGAACCCCGCATGGGCATCCTCGATCGCATCCTCCGCGCCGGCGAAGGCAAGAAGCTCAAGGCACTGCAGGGCATGGTGCCCGACATCAACAGCCTCGAGCCAGAGCTGCATCGGTTGTCGAACGAGCAACTGCAGGCCAAGACCGGTGAGTTCCGCCAGCGCCTCGCCAACGGCGCCGAGCTCGACGACATCGCCATCGAGGCGTTCGCCGTCGTGCGCGAGGCCGCCACCAGGACGATCGGACAGCGTCACTTCGACGTCCAGTTGATGGGCGGCGCGGCGTTGCACTTCGGGTGGGTGGCCGAGATGAAGACCGGCGAGGGCAAGACGCTCGTCTCGACGCTGCCGGCCTACCTCAACGGCGTCGGGGGCAAGGGTGTCCACCTCGTCACCGTCAACGACTACCTGGCCGCGTCGCGACGCCGAGTGGATGGGCCGCATCCATCGGTTCCTCGGGCTGCAGATCGGACTGATCATCCCGGGGTTCATGTCTTCCCCGGCCGAGAAGCGTTCGCAGTACGCCGCCGACATCACCTACGGCACGAACAACGAGTTCGGCTTCGACTACCTGCGCGACAACATGGCTGGGAAGCTCGTCGACAAGACGCAGCGTGGCCACAACTACGCCATCGTTGACGAGGTCGACTCGATCCTCATCGACGAGGCCCGGACCCCGCTGATCATCTCCGGTCGGGTGGCCGACGCCGCCAAGCTGTACTACCGCTTCGCCTCGATCGTCCGCTCGCTGAAGCGCGACGAGGACTACGAGGTGGAGGAGGACAAGCGGGTCGTCGTCCCGCTGGAGGCCGGCATCGACAAGGTCGAGGCGGCGCTCGGCGTCGAGAACATCTACGACGAGGTGCAGCAGAACCTCGTCCACCAGATGCACGTGGCGTTGAAGGCCAAGGAGCTCTACAAGCGGGACAAGGACTACATCATCCAGAACGGCGAGGTGAAGATCGTCGACGAGTTCACCGGCCGCATCCTGGAGGGCCGCCGCTGGAGCGAGGGCATCCACCAGGCCGTCGAGGCCAAAGAGGGCGTGAAGATCAAGGAGGAGAACCAGACCCTCGCCACGATCACGCTGCAGAACTACTTCCGCATGTACGACAAGCTGTCCGGGATGACCGGCACGGCCGCCACCGAGGCGGCCGAGCTGATGAACACCTACGGCCTGGGCGTCGTGCCGATCCCGACCAACGTGCCCGTCGATCGGGCCGATCAAGCCGACCTCATCTACAAGGGCGAGGTGTCCAAGTTCGACGCCGTGGCCGAGGACATCGCCGAGCGCCACGCCAAGGGCCAACCCGTGCTCGTCGGCACGGTCAGCGTCGAGAAGAGCGAGTACCTGTCGCGCCAGCTCGACCAGCGGGGCATCCCCCACGAGGTCCTCAACGCCAAGCAGCACACGCGGGAGGCGCTGATCGTCGCCCAGGCCGGCCGGCTGCACAGCGTCACCGTGGCCACCAACATGGCCGGCCGCGGCGTCGACATCATCCTCGGGGGCAACCCCGAGCTGCTGGCTCGCCACGAGGTGCTCAAGGAAGGCCACGAGGCAGAGGTGATGGTCGACACGTTCGCCCTGCCACAGCCGCTGGAGCAGATGCCGGAAGACTTCCAGCGAGGCGCGGGCGAAGGCGCTGACCCGGTACGACGAGTTGGTGGCCACGTTCCGCGAGGAGTGCACGGCGGAGGGCGCCACCGTGCGCGAGCTCGGCGGCCTGTACGTCATCGGGTCCGAGCGCCACGAGTCACGACGCATCGACAACCAGCTGCGTGGCCGGTCGGGGCGCCAGGGCGACCCCGGCGAGAGCCGCTTCTACCTCAGTCTCGACGACGAGCTGATGCGGCTGTTCGCCACGGGTGCGCTGTCGTACGTCATGAACAAGGCGCTCCCCGACGACGAGGCCATCGAGGCCAAGATGGTCACCAAGGCCATCGAACGGGCGCAGACCACCGTCGAGACGCGCAACGCCGAGATCCGCAGGAACGTCCTCAAGTACGACGAGGTGATGAACGAGCAGCGCAAGGTCATCTATGCGCGCCGTGACCAGATCCTCGAGGGCGTCGATCTCAAGTCGGCGGCGATGGACTACCTCGCCGAGGCCGTCAACGCGCTGCTGGAGACGCACTGCGCCAGCGCCGCCCAGGACGAGTGGGACCTCGACGGCCTGACCAAGGAGCTGAAGACGTTCTGGCCGTCGACGATCAGCGAGGAGCAGCTCGGCGGCTGCCGCGACACGGACGAGATGTACGACGTCGTCATGGCCGACGCCACGGCGCACTACGAGCAGCGCGAGGCCGAGCTCGGCGAGAAGGTCATGCGCGAGGTCGAGCGCCAGGTGATGCTGCGGATCATCGACCAGCGCTGGCGCGAGCACCTCGAGGAGATGGACTACCTCAAGGAGGGCATCAACCTCCGGGCGATGGGCCAGAAGGACCCGCTCACCGAGTGGCAGCGCGAGGGCTACGAGATGTTCGGGTCGATGATGAAGGGCATCGCCCAGGACTTCGTGCGCTACGTCATGCACGTGCAGGTCGTGCGCAACGACCCGACCCCTGCGGCGCCGGTGCAGAACGTGCAGCAGACGTCCGCCGACGACCAGGTCGCCTCCGGGTTCCAGACCGCCGCGGCGAGTGCGATCGCCGACGGCGAGGCTCCGGCAGCCCGCCGCCGCACCGTCGCCGACGGCCATCCCGCAGACCGCAACCACCGCCCGCCAAGCGGCTCGCCCGGCTGCCAAGCAGGAGACCGTCGTCAAGGACGAGTGGTCCAAGACGCCGCGCAACGCGCCGTGCCCCTGCGGGTCGGGCAAGAAGTTCAAGATGTGCCACGGCCGCACCTGACTGGGGCGGCTGAACAACATGCGTGACTTCACCGACGACCTGCGCGAGATGCGTCGGCGTCTCGGCGAGGCAGAGACGTACCTCCGCGTCGACGCGCTGCGCAGCCGGATGACCGAGCTGGAGGCGGAGATGGGCCGCCCGGACCTGTGGGACGACGCCGAGGCGGCCAAGGCGCTGACGGGGGAGTACGCCACGATCCGTGATGACCTCGCCACCTACGACGCGCTGGCCTCGTCGCTCGACGACGTCGAGGTGCTCCACGACCTGGCCCGCGAGGAGGACGACGAGTCGCAGGAGCCGGAGATCGCCGCCGGGCTGGCCGAGGTCGGCCGTGGCCTCGACCAGCTGGACCTGCGCAGCCTCTTCACCGGGGAGCACGACCAGGGCGACGCCATCGTGCAGATCAACGCCAAGGACGGCGGTGTCGACGCCCAGGACTGGAGCGAGATGCTCCTGCGGATGTACGAGCGGTGGGCTGAACGACGTGGGTTCCGGTTCGGGGTCGACGCCGTGTCGGAGGGCACCGAGGCCGGGATCCTGTCGGCCGAGTTCACGCTCAGTGGCCGCTACGCCTACGGGTTGATGACCAGCGAGCGGGGGACCCACCGGTTGGTGCGCATCAGCCCGTTCGACAACCAGGGCCGGCGCCAGACGAGCTTCGCCGCCGTGCAGGTCTGGCCCGTGATGGACGACCCCAACGTCGAGCTCAACGACACCGACATCCGGATGGAGGTCTTCCGCGCCTCAGGGGCCGGCGGGCAGCACGTCAACAAGACATCGTCGGCGGTGCGGCTGATCCACGAGCCGACCGGCCTCGTCGCCAGCTCGCAGGAGGAGCGCAGCCAGCTGCAGAACCGGGAGAAGGCGCTCGGTCGGCTGAAGGCGATGGTGGCCGCCAAGGCCGAAGAAGAGCGGGCCGCCGAGATGGATGCCATCGCCGGCAAGCAGGCCCAGGTGGGGTGGGGCAGCCAGATCCGGTCCTACGTGCTGCAGCCGTACCAGATGGTCAAGGACCTGCGCACCGATGTCGAATCCGGCAACGTCACGGCGTCCTCGACGGCGACCTCGATGAGCTTTATGGAGGGGTACCTACGTTGGCGCCGGGCATCCCCTCACGCGTGACCAACCCGCCCGAGGGTTTGCGGCCCGGAGGGGGCGTCGGAAACCCTCCGGCGCGCGGAAAACCTCGGGTGTCGTGCGGGTAACCTGCACGAGCTTTCGTCACCGAACTGACACATGATCCGCCTCGAGAACGTCACCAAGCACTACCAGAACGACGTCGTCGCCCTGCCGCGACGCCAGCTTCGACGTGCCGAAGGGTGAGTTCGTCTTCCTCGTCGGCCCGTCGGGTTCCGGCAAGAGCACGCTGCTGCGCCTGCTCAACCGCCAGGACCGTCCGGAGCAGGGTTCCGTGTGGGTCGCCGGCCGCAACATCATCGACATGCCGTCGGGCCGGGTGCCGCAGCTGCGTCGCAACATCGGCAACATCTTCCAGGACTTCAAGCTGCTGCTGAACAAGACGGTGTTCGAGAACGTGGCCTTCGCCCAGGAGGTCATCGGCAAGCCCAAGCACGTCATCGCCCAGCAGGTGCCGGCGGTCCTCGACCTCGTCGGCCTGGCCGGCAAGGAGGAGCGCTTCCCCCACCAGCTGTCCGGCGGCGAGCAGCAGCGCGTCTCCATCGCCAGGGCCTTCGTCAACCGCCCGCTGATCCTGCTCGCCGACGAGCCGACCGGGAACCTCGACCCGGCGACCGGCGAGGGCATCATGCGCCTGCTCGGGCGGATCAACCAGACCGGCACGACGGTGCTGATGGCGACGCACGACCAGCGCATCGTCAACACGATGCGCAAGCGGGTCATCCAGCTCGACCGCGGCGTGATCGTTCGCGACCAGGCTCGCGGGGTCTACGAAGTAGATGTTGTCCCGCCTGACCTACACGTTCCGCGAGACGTGGGCCAGCTTCCGCCGCAACATGACGTTGACGGTGGCGGCGATCATCACGTCGGCCGTCTCGCTGCTTGATCTTCGGGCTCACGCTGCTGATGCAGCGGGGCTTCGACAACCTCCTCGTCGCCTGGGAAGGCGACGTCGAGATGATCGTCTACCTCAACTCCGGGGCCACCGAAGAGCAGCGCGGCGTGATCCAGAACGCCCTCGACTCGCAGTCGCAGCTGGTCGACGACTTCGTGTACTGCGACACGACGTGCTCGCTCGCCGAGGCCCAGCGCCTGCTGGCCGGCGACCCGGGCACGCTGGAGTTGCTCACGCGCCGACGAACATCCCGACGCAGTACAAGGTCGTCCCCACGGACGCCACGGACGTCGAATCCCTGCGCCAGCTGCGCGAGGGGTTGCGCGAGCTGCCCAACGTCAACGCATCGTCCTCGCTGACGAGCAGCTCGACGTCATCTCCGAGCTCAAGGGCTTCGTCGGTCTCTACACCGCTGATCCTGTCCGTCGTGCTGCTGTTCGCCGCCATCTTGCTGATCTGGAACACGATCCGGACCGCCATGTTCGCCCGAAGACGCGAGATCGAGGTGATGAAGCTGGTCGGTGCCACCGACTGGTTCATCCGCATCCCCTTCATGCTCGAGGGGTTGATCCAGGGGTTCATCGGCGGCTTGGCGGCGTGCGGCGGGCTGTGGCTGATCAACAACCGGTGGACGTCGGGCGTCAAGGACTTCCCGCCCGACAGCGGCTTCGCCGCGCTGGTCGTCACCGACGGGTTCGACTGGCGGGTCATGCTCATGATCCTCGGCATCGGCATGGTCGCCGGCGCCATCGGCTCCGGCATCGCCGCCTCCCGCTTCCTTGACGTCTGAGCCGTTCCTGGTGACGGCGGCGAGTCAGTCGTCGTCGCCGCCGGGACCGCTGTTGTCGTCGCCGTCATCGTGGCTGTTGCCGGGACCGCTGTTGTCCTCGTCGCCGTCATCGTGGCCGTTGCCGGGACCGCGGTTGTCCTCACCGTCGTCGTCGTCGTCGATCGTCGTCACCGTCACGTCCGGCGCGCTGGTCGAGGTGGCGTCGTCGTCGTCATCCACGGTGACCGGCGTCGAACCACCCGTCGTGGATGGGGCGGACGGGGCGGTGACCGATGCCGCCGTCACCGGGACGGTTGTGGGGACGGTCGTGGTCACGGTCGTGGTCGTGGGGACGGTCGAGGTGGCCGCCACGCTGGTCGAGCTCGGTCTCGCCCCTGCCGTCGGCAGCGGGGCGAGCGTCGGCTGCGGCACCCCGTCGGCGCTGCCGGCCATCGTCAGGCCGGCGCCGGCGAAGGCGGCGACGCCGACGAGCACCGCCAGCGGAAGGGCATGGCGGCGGATCCAATCGGTGGCTGGTCGCATGCCGTTGACACGCTGCAGCAACCCGGATGGTTGGGTCAGCTCTCCTCGATCTGCGGTGCTGGCTGCCCGTCGACCAGTTCGACGGTGATCCGCGACCGCCGATCGCCGGACTCGAAGCGCACACGGACGCGATCGGGGCGGTCGTCCTCGACCTCCACCGTGTAGCCGGATGCCGGCTCGGGGCTGTCCGACGAGCCGGAGTCCACTCGGCGACACCTCGACCTCGATCGAGCCGCCGGCGCTGCTGTACGGGATGACCTCAGTGGGCTGCGCGGCGGTCGGGGCGGCCGAGCCTGGTGCGGTCTGCGGGACCGCCGTGGTGACGGGCGGCGACGGTTCCACGACGGATGATGGTGCCGTCGACGGGGGCACGGTCGTGCTGGTGCCGAGCGTCGACGGCACGGTGACGAGCGTCGGTTGGGTCGCTGGCGCCTCGACGAGCTGCTCCCCGTCGCGCAGCGCGGCGACGGCGACGAGGCCGCCGCCGATGAGCACAACGACGCCCGCCCCGGCGGCGACGGAGCGGGCCACCCGCCGGCGCCGGGCGCGCTGTCGCACGGTGCTCGCCGCCGTGGCCACGTCGCCGACGTCCATCGCGTCGGCGCGACGGCGCAGCGCCGTCGTCAAGGCGTCGTCGTCCCACTCGTCCATCAGTCACCTCCGCGGTCGATGACGGCGCGCAGCTTCCGGCGGGCGTCGTGCAGGTGGGACTTCACCGAGCCTTCGGCCAGTTGCATTGCCTCGGCGACCTCACTCACGCTGAGCCCGTCGACGTAGTACAGGGCCACCGCCGTCCGCTGCTGACGCGGCAGCTCATCGAGGATGGCCTGCAGGCCGTCGGGCTCCGGAGCCGAAGCCGCCGGTTCGACGGCCAGTCGATCGACGGCCCGGCGCTTGCGCACCGACCGCCGGTGCTCGTCGCGCAACAGGTTGACGGCGACCCGGCGGATCCAGCCGACCGGATCCTCGTAGTGGCGCAACCGGCGCCACCGCACGTGGGCTCGCACGAACGCCTCCTGTACGGCGTCGGCGGCCTGCTCGAGATCGCCGCAGGCCAGCCCGAGCGAGCGCACGAGGCGCGGGTAGTGGTCGCGGAACAGCTGATCGAGGTCGGTCCTGCGCTCCGGGAGCGCGCTGGACGGGGCCGGTCGTTCGCTCGCGCTGCGCGGCTCGCTCACATTGTGTTCTGCCAACGCCGTCGTCACCGTGGAGGACACGCCATCAGGCGTCCGATGGTTGGGTCGCGCCTCAGCGCTTGCGGATCAGCGTCAGGCCGTCGGACACCGGCAGGATGCAGCTCTCCACTCGGTCGTCGGCGGCCACCTTGTCGTTGAACGTCCGGATGGCGCCGGTGTTCTCGTCGTCGCCGTCGGCATCGACCACGCGCCCCGACCACAGGGTGTTGTCGGCGAGGATGACACCGCCCGGACGCAGCCGGAGCAGCAGTTCGTCGAAGTAGGCGGTGTAGCCGCCCTTGTCGGCGTCGATGAAGGCCAGGTCGATGTCGGCTGTCTCGGGGAGCGCCCGGAGCGTCTCCAGCGCCGGTGCGATGCGCAGCTCGATCCGGTCGCTGAGCCCGGCCTGCTGCCAGGCGTGCTGGGCGATCGCCGTGTACTCCTCGCTGACGTCGCAGCACAGCAGGTGGCCGCCGGGCGCCAGGCCACGGGCGATGCAGATCGAGGAGTAGCCGGTGAACGTGCCGACCTCGATCGCCTTGACCGCGCCGACCAGCTTCGGGTCAGCAGCGTGAGCAGCGCGCCCTCGTCGGCCGACACCTGCATGCTCGGCGCGTTCGCCCGAGCTCGGCGGTCCGCTGTTGCAGATCGATGAGCGCGGCATCGGGCGGCTCGGCGTGGGCGGCGATGTAGGAGGCGATCTCCTGCGGGACGATGGATCGGACGGTTCGTGGCCACTGTCGGACGGTACCGTGACGCGGTGGGCCCCGAGCAGCCTCTACGACCAGGTCGGCGGGTCGGCCGTTCTTCGAGCGGCTCGTGGATCGCGTTCTACGACGGCGTCGCCGAGGACCCGGTGCTGCTGCCGCTGTACCCGGAGGCGCCGGACCTCAGGGGAGCGCGGCGCCGGCTGACCGGTGTTCCTCGTGCAGTACTGGGGCGGTCCGACGACGTACTCGGACGAGCGGGGCCACCCGCGCCTGCGCATGCGGCACCTGCCGTTCCGCATCGGCCGGGAGGAGCGTGACGCGTGGCTCGGCCACATGGCGGCCGCCGTCGACGTCGCCGTCGCCGAGCTCCCGGACGACGAGCGGGAGTCCGTTCGCGCCCAGCTCCTCGGCTACTTCGCGCCGACCGCCGAGCAGATGCGCAACGACACCGGGCTGCCCATCTCCTCGGCCCGCCGCTAGGTTCGGGCCGGCATGGCGGCGATCTCGGTCCGCGACCTGGTCAAGCACTACGGCGACGTGCGGGCCGTGGACGGCGTCTCGTTCGATGTCGACGAGGGCGAGGTGTACGCCCTGCTCGGCCACAACGGCGCCGGCAAGTCGACGACGGTCGAGATCCTCGAAGGTCACCGCAAGCGGACGTCCGGCGAGGTGACCGTGCTCGGACACGACCCGGGCCGGGCGGGCCGTGAGTTCCGGGACCGCATCGGCATCGTGCTGCAGTCGTCGGGGGTCGAGCACGAGCTGACGGTCGCCGAGGCCGTCACGGTCTACGGCTCCTGCTACCGCCGTCGCCGCCCGATGCCCGACGTGATCGAGCTGGTCGACCTGGCGGCCGCAGGCCGATCGGCGGATCGGCGCGCCTGTCGGGCGGCCAGCGGCGCCGCCTCGATCTCGCCCTCGGATCGTCGGGCGTCCGGACCTGCTGTTCCTCGACGAGCCGACGACCGGCTTCGACCCGGCCGCTCGGCGCAACGCGTGGGAGCTCGTCCGCGAGCTGTGCTCCGGCGGCACGACCGTGCTGCTGACCACGCACTACCTCGACGAGGCCGAGCACCTGGCCGATCGCGTCGGCGTGCTCGTCGCGGGCCGGCTCGTCGCCGAGGGCACGCCCGGCGGAGCTCGTCGGCGGCGGCGGCACGAAGGTGTCGGCTTCGTGCTCCCGCCCGGCGTGACACGTGGGCGACCTGTCGCGGCGTCCTGCCGGGCTGGCGCCGCGCTGGTCGACGACCGCGTCGAGTTCACGACCGCCACGCCGACCGCCGACGTGCAACGCGCTCACCGGCTGGGCGCTCGCCGCGCGGATCGAGCTGGCCGGGTTGACCGTCGAGCGGCCGTCGCTCGAGGACGTCTTCCTGGCCCTCGGCCTACGCGCGCCGAGGACGCTCGTGACGCGATGCAGCCCGGTTCCCGGCGCTCCGCGACGGTCATGCGCGCAGGTGCGCTACCAGCTGCTGACGTTCGTGCGCATCCCCGGTGGCGGTGTTCTTCACGCTGCTGCTGCCGCTGATCATGCTCGTGCTGTTCAACGCGCTGTTCGGCAACGGCGACGTCGACACGGGATCGGGCACGTGGAGGTTCAGCCAGTTCTACGTCGGAGGCATCGCCGCCTTCACCGCCGTCTCGGCCACGTTCACCAACCTGGCCAACATCGTGCCGATCCGCCGCGAGGAGGGCGTGCTGAAGCGCTGGCGGGGCACGCCCCTGCCGCCGTGGCATCTACCTGGCCGGCACCATCGGCATGTCGTTCGTGGTCGCCGCCGCCGGCGTCGCTGCTCATGCTCGCGCTCGGCATCGCCGCCTACGGCGTCGAGATCGAGCCGGCCAAGTTGCCGGCGATGGTCGTGACGTTCCTCGTCGGCGTGTCCAGCTTCGCCGCCCTCGGGATGGCCGTCGCCGGCGCTGTGCCAGACGGCGCAGAGCGCGGCCGCCGTGGCCAACGTGATCATCCTGCCGATGGCGTTCATCTCCGACATCTTCGTCCCGCTCGAGGACCCGCCGCCCTGGCTCGACACGCTCGGCGACGTGCTGCCGCTGAAGCCGTTCGCCCAGAGCTTCCAGGACACGCTTCAACCCGGCTGTCGACCCGCCGGCGTTCGCGCTCGGTCGGTTGGCGTTCGTCGCCGCGTGGGGTGCCGTCGGCGTCGTCGTTGCGCTGCGGTGGTTCAAGTGGGAGCCTTCCCGGGCGGTCCGACGCGGCGACGTCGCCGTGCAGGACCGATCGGCTGGCGAGGGAGCCCGACAGATGGATGCACCCGGAGCTCAACGAGGAGCACGAGGCGCTGCGCAAGGTGGTCCGCGAGTTCGTCGCGCCGAGATCGAGCCGCACGCCGAGGCGTGGGACCGCGACCACACGTTCCCGGTCGACACCGTGCTGGAGATGGGCGAGCTCGGGCTTGTTCGGCATCCCGTTCCCCGAGCCGTACGGCGGCGGCGGCGACCTGACCGGGCTGTGCGTCGCGATCGAGGAGGTGGCCCGGGTCGACCAGTCGATGGCCATCACGCTGGAGGCCGGGGTCGGGCTCGGCGCCAACCCGATCTACAAGTTCGGCACGCCGGAGCAGCAGGAGCGCTGGTTGCCGGACCTCTGCGCCGGGCGGGCGCCTCGGCGGCTTCGGCCTGACCGAGCCCGATGCCGGCAGCGACGCCGGCGGGACCCGGACGCGAGCGCGCGCTCGACGAGGCGGCGGGGGAGTGGGTGATCGACGGCGAGAAGGCGTTCATCACCAACTCGGGCACGCCGATCACGTCGATCGTGACGGTCACGGCGCTGACCGGACCGGCGGAGATCTCGACGATCGTCGTGCCGGCGGGAACGCGCGGGGCTGGAGGTGCAGCCGCCGTACCGCAAGATGGGCTGGCATGCGTCGGACACCCATGGGCTGACGTTCGTCGAGTGCCGCGTGCCGGAGGACCACCTGCTGGGGCGCGCGGGGCCGGGGGTTCGCCCAGTTCCTCGAGATCCTCGACGAGGGCCGCATCGCCATCGCCGCGCTCGCCGTCGGCGTGATCCAGCGCTGCGTCGACGACTCGGTGGCCTACGCCAAGGAGCGCACAGACGTTCGGGCGGCCGATCGGCTCGAACCAGGCGGTGGCGTTCCGGTGCGCCGACATGGAGGTGTCGCTGGCGGCGGCGCGGCGGCTCGTGTACCACGCCGCGTGGCTGCGCGACACGGGACGGCCGTTCAAGACGGAGGCCGCCGTCGCCAAGCTGTTCGCCACCGAGGCGGCGGTCAGCGCCACCCGCTCGGCGACCCAGGTGTTCGGCGGCTACGGGTTCATGGACGAGACGGCGGTGTCCCGTCACTACCGCGACGCCAAGATCCTCGAGATCGGCGAAGGCACGAGCGAGATCCAACGCCTGGTCATCAGCCGAGCCCTCGGCCTCCGCGTCTGATCACGATGGCGGCTCGCCAAGCCGGCCTTGATCAGGCGGCTGCGCATCGTCGACTCGACCTGTTCGGGCCGCTGCGGGTGACGTGCTCCTACGTGTATTCGTACACCTGCCGGCCGGCGTCGTGTAGCTCGTTGCGCCGTTGAGCGTCTCTGGCCCGCTCGCTCGGCGAGCTGTGGCCCTTGCGTCCCGAGACCTCGACCACGATTCCACTGGGCCTCGAAGAAGAAGTCGACGCGAGCGTACGTCCAGTCGCCGTCTCGATGGATCACTTGGGGCGTGGGCGCGGAAGCCCGGCCTGTCTCATGATCTGCAGGAAGCGGCGCTCGCAGCACAGAGTGCCCGCCGGCGTCGACCAGCAGGCCGTCGAGTTGCGGTACGCCCCAGCGGCCCCGACCGGCGGAATGCTGCAACCGCTTGGCGAGCACGAGGGGGTCGCTCGCGCCGGATCGCACGGCGCTGTCCACCGCCGCGTCGAGGCGGAACGGGTCGACGCGCGCCCGGGCCAGGTCGATCACGGTTCGGGTGGCCGAGGTGCACGGCCAGCCGGCGATTGTCACCCGATCGATGGCGGCGAGTGAGTTCGTCGTGTGGACGATGAACGGACCGCGCACGCCGCGTCGGTCCGGACAAGGTGAGCTCCACGACGTCGGGCGGCATCGATCGAACCCGTGCAAGCGAGCGGCGGCCTCGTGGCTGAGCACGGCATCCGGACCGAGGCAGAGCAGCCCGAGCCGCTGCCGCCGTTCGACCGTGTCGAGGCGTCCCCGTACGACGGCGTCAGACGCGAGGGACGCTGCCGCTCGACGTGCGCGAGTTGGGCGGGTCCACGGCTGTTCCGGCCCGAGTCGTGACCGAGTTCTCCACGGCTTGGGCGCTCCCGCGGAATCGGACGCATGCGGTGCCGCCAATTCGCGGACGAAAGGGCGACCGATGGCGTCAGTAGTGGTAGGGCGTGCCGACCAGTCGGGTGGGCGCTTCTCCAGGAACGCGTCGCGGCCCTCGGCCGCCTCCTCGGTGCCGTAGGCGAGACGGGTCGCCTCGCCGGCGAACAGCTGCTGGCCGACGAGGCCGTCGTCGACGAGGTTGAACGCGTACTTCAGCATCCGCTGCGCCGTCGGGCTCTTGGCGTTGATCGCCGCCGCCCACTCCAGCGCCGTGGCCTCCAGCTCAGCGTGGGGGACGACGGCGTTGACGGCGCCCATCCGGTGGTAGTCCTCGGCCGAGTACTCCCGGCCCGAGGAAGAAGATCTCGCGGGCGAACTTCTGGCCGACCTGGCGGGCCAGGTAGGCCGACCCGAACCCGCCGTCGAAGCTGGCCACGTCGGCGTCGGTCTGCTTGAACCGGGCGTGCTCGGCGCTGGCCAGCGTCAGGTCGCAGACGACGTGCAGGCTGTGCCCGCCGCCGGCGGCCCACCCCGGCACCACGCAGATCACGACCTTCGGCATGAACCGGATCAGCCGCTGCACCTCGAGGATGTGCAGCCGCCCGGCCCGGCCCGGCTCGATCGTGTCCGCCGTCTCCGCCGCTCGGCGTACTTGTACCCGTCGCTGCCCGCGGATCCGCTGGTCGCCGCCGGAGCAGAACGCCCATCCGCCGTCCTGCGGCGACGGGCCCGTTCCCGGTCAGCAGCACGCACCCGACGTCGGTGGTCATCCGGGCGTGGTCCAGGGCGCGGTACAGCTCGTCGACCGTGTGTGGCCGGAACGCGTTGCGCACCTCCGGCCGGTCGAACGCCACCCGCACCGTCCCCTGGTCGACGGCCCGGTGGTAGGTGATGTCGGTGAACTCGAACCCGTCGACGACCGCGCCACGCGGCCGGGTCGAACAGCTCGCTGACGGAAGGCGCAGACGGCACCTGTTCATGTTGGCCGACCCGTCTACTGTGCGCGGCATGCCGTACGCCGAGGTCAACGGGCAGCGCATCTACTTCCAGGACACCGGCGGTGACGGCGCCCCGGTCATCCTCGCCCACGGCTTCCTGATGGACTGCTCGATGTTCGATCCCCAGGTCGAGGCGCTCGGCGCCGACCACCGCGTCATCACGTGGGACGAGCGCGGCTTCGGCCAGACCGAGTTCGACGCGCAGCCGTTCACCTACTGGGACTCGGCCAACGACCTGCTCGGCCTGATGGACCACCTCGGCATCGACCGCGCCGTCGTCGGCGGCATGAGCCAGGGGGGCTTCGTGTCGCTGCGCGCCGCGCTGCTCGCACCCGAGCGGGTCCGGGCGCTGATCCTCCTCGACACCGGTGCCACCGCCGAGATCCGGCGGAGGCGCCGAGCAGGAGCAGGGCATGGTCGACGCGTGGCTGGCGCGACGGTCCGGTCGACGAGTTGGCCAACGCCGTCGCCGACCTGATCATCGACGAGCCGGAGGAGAACAAGCGCTGGATCGCCAAGTGGCAGGCCCGTCCCGAAGGAGTTGATGCGCCACCCGGCGGCCTGCCTGTTCGGGCGTGAGGACGTCTACCGACCGCCTCGCCGAGATCACGCTGCCCGGCGATCGTCGTCCACGGCACCGACGACGTCGCCCTCACGATGGAGGACGCCGAAGCGTTGGCGGACGGACTGCCCGGCGCCGGCCCGGTGGTCAAGGTCCCCGGCGCCCACGCCGCCAACCTCACCCATCCCGGACCGGTCAACGACGCCCTGCGCGGCTTCCTCGCCGACCTCCCGGACTGATCCGACCGCCCGAGACACGGCCACCCAAGTGAATTGAGACCGAGCAGGACCGAGTTCGACCATGGCGGTGCAGCTCCTCGGCGTCGATGGGCTGCCCGAGATCGCTCCCGATGACGACCTGGCATCGATGATCCACGCCGCCGCCGACCTCGGCGACGGCGACGTCGTGGTCGTGACGTCGAAGGTCGTCTCCAAGGCCGAAGGTCGCACGGTCGAGCTGGCCGAGGTCGACGCCGTCCGGGTTCGCCGTCGAATGGGCGGCCCGCTGGGACAAGGACCCGCGGGTCGTCGAGCTCGTGCTGGCGGAGTCCTCACGCATCGTGCGCATGGTCGGGCCGGTCCTGATCACCGAAACCCGCCATGGGTTCGTGTGCGCCAACAGCGGCGTCGACCAGAGCTCGAGCGGAGCCGCCGGTCGAGTGGTGCTGCTGCCCGTCGACTCCGGACGCGTCGGCCCGCCGGATCCGCGCCCGCTTCGCCGAGCTGGGCGTCGACGTCGCCGTCATCGTCAGCGACACGTTCGGACGGCCGTGGCGCGAGGGCCAGACCGATGTCGCCATCGGCATCGCCGGCATCGCCCCGCTGCGCTCGTACGTCGGCGAGGTCGACCCCCACGGCCACGAGTTCCGGGTCCAGGAGCTGTGCGTCGTCGACGAGCTGGCGGCGGCCGCCGAGCTGGTCAAGGGCAACACCAGCCGGGTACCGGTCGCCGTCGTGCGCGGCTACCCGTGCCAGCGGGACGACGAGGCAACGATGGCCCCGTCATCCGCGACGCCCAGCGGGATCTGTTCCGCTGATCAGGTCCTGGTACTCCGGGTGGTCCTCGATGAACTCGGTCCACGTACCAGCACGTCGCCACCACGCTGTGTCCGGCTGCGCGCACATCGTCGAGGGCCCGACCGACGAGCTCGGCGGCGTAACCCTGACCACGATCGGGCACCGGCGTCACCGTGTGGTGGAACACCATCGTCGGCCCGTCGCCGCCGGCCGGTACTCGGCGAACGACGACGTCGCCGTCGACCAGCAGGGTGTACCGTGCTGGGCTGGATCGTGATCGAGCTCGAACGTCGGCACCGGCATCGTCTTCCCCGCAGACGCCTCATTCCAGCCGGCGCAGCGGTCCGGGCCCGGCCGGGCGGGCCGATCCGGACGCTGCGTCGGTGACCCACGCCCGTCCGCTGACACGATGATCGGGTTGAGGTCGGCCGCCACGATCTCCGGGTGGTCGGTCACCAGTTGAGCGACCCGGACCAGGTGTCGACGACCTGCGCCGACGGCAGCTCGGCCGCGGCGAGCGCGGGGCCGACACGGACGAGTCGAGCAACGCCGCCGCGCCGGCGGACGACAGCGGGGCCAGCCGGGACGGCTCGTCGGCGACGAGGTCGGCCGTCGACCCGCCGAGCCCTACGGCGATCGAGCGGGCCGATCCGCTCGTCGACGGTGATGCGGATGCGCAGGTCGAGGCCGGGTGGGATCATCGCCTGCACGACGACCTCGTCGGCGTCCGAGCCGAGCGCCTCGTGCATGACGGCCACCGCGGCGGTCACGTCCTCGGCATCGACGAGGTCGAGGGCCACGCCCGCCTGCGACCGAGCGCCCGAGGTGGCGGTGCACGGCCTTGACCGCGACCGGATACCCGATCGCGTCGGCGGCGCGGCCGCGTCGGCCGGCGTGACGAGCCGCGACGGCCGGGACGGAGATCGCCGTAGGCGGAGAGCAGCTCGCGACGGCGTTGGCGACGTCGAGCGACGTCGACGCCGCGTCGCCACGGCGGCGGCGATGATCGCCGCCGCCGCGGCTCGGTCGATGTCGCCGACCTCCTCCGACGGCGCGCCGCCTCGGTCCTGCCAGCCAGCGGCCGTAGGCCTGGAGCGCGGCCGAGGACGCCGGCCGCCGGCTCGGGGAAGGCGAACGCCGGGACCGGCGAGCCGGGCGCAGCGGGCCGTTGCGCCCGCCCATCAGCACGACGACCACCGGCTTGGTGGCCCGTCGGCGGCCGCATGGTCGATCGCCTCGACCGGCGCGTCGACGGCCGTCGGCCAGCGGCGGGGCGTGGACGATCGAGCACGGCGTCGACGCCGTCGTCGGCGAGCGCGGCGCGGAGCGGCGGCGCCGTAGTCGTCCGGCGTCGATCGCCAGTCGAGGGCGATCGGCGGCTCGACCGGTTCGAGGCCCGCCGTGCGCAGTGCCGCTCTGGCCAGCATCGCCGGGCTGCGGGCGTTGGCGAGCACGGCGACGCGCGGCCCGCGTCATGATCGGCTGCCGTGGCCAGCACCCGGGCGGTGTCGAGCAGGGCGGCCACCGTCGGGCACCTCGATCAGCCCGGCCTGCTGGTACAGCGCCCCGCCCGGTCGGGCCGATCGCCGCCGCCCCGGTGCGCACGGCCACGATCGGTCGCCGCCGGGACACCCGCCGGGCGATGCGGGCGAACTTGCGCGGGTTGCCGAACGTCTCGGTGTACATGGCGATCGACCCTGGTCGCCTCGTCGTCCTCCCAGAACTGCAGCAGGTCGTTGCCCGACACGTCGGCTCTTGTCGCCGAGCGAGACGAACCACGAGATGCCCATGCCGAGCTCGTCGGCGAGCCGCAGCACGGAGGCGCCGAGCGAGCCCGACTGCAGCGAGATGGCGACGGGCCCGGCGGGCAGGTCGACCGGGACCAGCGACGCCTGCAGGCCGATCGATCGGTCGCGACGTGGCGACGCCCATGCTCCCCGGGCCGATGATGCGCACGCCGTAGCGGCGGGCCCGGTCGACCAGGCCGGCAGGTCGATCGTCGGTCCCCTCGATCGACGTCACGATCACCGGCCCCGCGGACCCGCGACGCGATGCAGTCCTCGATCACCGCCGCCAGCTGCGTCGGCCGGGCACGGCGACGACGGCGAGCGAGACGTCGGCCGGGATCGGCCCGCAGATCCGGGCCACGCACGGCGCCCGGCGACCGACGTCGCGGCGCGGGTTGACGGCGTAGACCGGCGCCGTCGCCGTGCCCAGTGACGTGCCGCCACAGCGCCTCGCCGACGGAGCCTGGGCGGTCGGTGGCGCCGACGACGGCGATCGAGCGGGGCAGCAGCAGGCGGGCCATCGCCCGGGAGTCGGCCCGCTGCTCGCGTCGCTCGACGGAGTCGAGGAACTCCTCGGTCTCGTCGAGCGGGAAGTCGAGGTCGACGACCCCGCTCTCGAAGTGCCGCTCGACGGGCCAGCCGGCGCGGCTGAACACGGCCAGCATCGGGCGGTTGTCGGCCAGCACCTCGGCCGTGAACCGGGCGATGCCGTTGCTGCGGGCCAGCGCGGCGAGGTGCTCCAGCAGCAGCGTGGCGATGCCCTTGCCGTGGTGGCGCGTCGTCGACCATGAACGCCGCGTCGGCGTCGTCGCGGCCGGCCCAGCGCTCGTAGCTGGCCCAGGCGATGAGCTCGTCGTAGCGCTCGACGACGAGCGCCGCCCGGTCGACGAGGTCGACGTTCGTGAAGTGCGCGAGCTCGCGCCTCGGTCAGGCTCGGCTTGGGCGAGAAGTACCGGCGATAGATGCTCTCCGACGACTGGCGCGGTGGAACGCGACCAGCGCCGGCGCATCCGCCGGGCGGATCGGGCGGACGTGCACTGTCTCGCCGTCGCCGAGAACGACGTGACTGGCCCATCGCTCGTCAGGCGTCGCAGGCGAGGCCATCGAGCGATGATGCCATGCTCACCGGCCCTTCGATGCCGGAGTGGTCATCTTTCACGTGCTCGGCGCTACCGCCTGGGGGCATGTTCCTCGAGCTCGACCTCGACCATTCCCGACGCCGGCCGCGCCGTCGCCGGCCGCGTCGCACGTGGTCGCGTGTCCTTCCGATGGGCGGTCTCCTGCACGGGCAGCGGGCCCGTCTGCGCCCGCAGCTGGTCGCGAATCTCCCGCACGAGCGACGGGCCCGCCGACGTGACGGGCGACGACGAACGCGGCATCGAACGCACTGGCCAGGCCCGAGCACGTGACGTAGGGCAGGTCGACGAAGATCCGCGGCCTTGGACACGGTGACGCCGTGCCGTTCGAGCAGCGGACCGGCCAGCCAGTGGGTGACGGCCGTGCGCCCGCGAGCAGGCCGGAGGCGGCGAGCAACGCCGAGCCGGTCGAGCTGGCCAGCACGAACCGCGGCTGGATGCGGCGCAGCCAGGCCGAGATCTCGGGATGACGATGGGTGCCGAGCCCGCCGGGCACGACGACGACGTCGGCGCGATCGGACGCTCGTCGAACGTGGCGTCGACCTCCTGGGCGCCGCCCGGGCCGGCGACCGCGCCGAGCGCGCTCGCCGACGGTCACCACATGGGCGCCCGGCACCAGCGAGAGCACCTCGCGGAAGGCCTCGCTCTCGTCGGCCAGCACGCCCTGGTAGGCGACGATGGCGACGACGAGCTGCCGCGCACCGTCCCGGGCGTGCTCCGATCGTCGTCATGGTTGAGACCTCCTGTGGCAAGAAGTCTCGCAGCTCAGGGTCGGTTGGGCTGGGTTGGACGTCGGTTCGGGGAGTGGGGCGGCCACAATGGCCCCATGGCGGTGCCCAAGATCGCCGTGGTGCTCGGTGCCGGCGGCGACCGTCGGCCACGCCTTCCATGCCGGTGTGCTGGCGGCCATCGACGACGAGCTCGGATGGGACGCCGGACGGGCCGACCTCCTCGTCGGCACGTCGGCCGGCTCGATCGTCGCCGCGCTGCTGCGGGCCGGGATGCCGGCCACCGATCTGGTCCGGCGGGCCACGGGCGAGCTGCTGTCGCCGGACGGCGCGGCCGTCTCGCCCGGCGCGGGCTCGTCTCGGGCCGCCGCGGGCACGCCAGCCCGCGGCCGGAACCCCCCGGGCGATGTCGTCGCCGGCGCGGCTGGCCCGAGCCGTGCGGGCGCCGTGGGAGATCAGCGCCGGGTCACTGGCCGCCGCCATGCTGCCGGAGGGCCGGGTGCCGACGGACCACATCGCCAGCCCGTTCGACGCCCTCTACGGCGGCCGGTGGCCCGCCACACCGCTGTGGATCGTGGCCGTGCAGCTCGACACCGGTCGGCGGGTCGTGTTCGGTCGCCGTGACGCACCGGCGGCGACACCGGCCGAGGCCGTTCAGGCGTCGTGCGCCATCCCGGCGTACTTCGAGCCAGCCGGTCATCGCCGGCACGCGCTACGTCGACGGCGGTGTGCACTCGACGACGAACGCCGACCTGGTGGCTCCGGAACAGCCCGAGCTGGTGATCGTCAGCGCGCCGATGTCGGTTGCCCGGGGCGCCAGCAGGTTGGGACCCGGGATGGCGCTGCGCCACATCGCCCGCCTGTCGCTGGCCCGGGAGGTGGCCGCGCTGCGCGGGCGGGGGATCACCGTCATGACGTTCCAGCCGACGGCCGCCGATCTCGCGGTGATGGGTTCGGACTCCCTCGACCCGGCCGTCGCCGCCCCGGTCGCCCGGCAGGTGCGGGCGACGACCCGCGCTCGGCTCGACCGGGCCGATGTCCGCGAGCGTCTGGCCGTGCTCCGTCGCCCGGCCTGAGCACTCCTCCCGACCCACCGGGGGTTACGAGGTCGCCGCCGCAGGCGTCTCAGCCGGCCGAGGAACGGTGGCGAACCCCGACAGCGTGAACCATTGGGGCAAGGCGCGGCGCAGGGGGGTGGGACCGTGCACCTCGATGACCCCTGAGCGCAGCGCTGCGGACCAGGCGAGGTCGCCGCGCCAGATCTCGACCATGCGGCGGAGCGCCGTGGTCACGGAGGCGGCGACCGGGTAGCCGGGGTCGACATCGCACACGTCGACGTCGCCTCGGTTGATCACCAGCCACCAGTCACGGGTGTTGGCCGGCACGTCGGGGAACCGGAAGTGCACCACGGTCCTCGCGTCACCGACCGCGTCGTGGTCGACGTTGCGGTGCATGTCCCACAGCAGCAGTTGCGGGTCGAGGTCGTCGTCGCCGAGCTCCCCGATCCAGCGAATGCCCCAGGCGCCAAGGGCCTCGACCACGGGCTGCAGCTCGCGCCCGGCCGGGGTCAGCACGTATCGCACCCGACTCCCGTCGGGATGGCGTTCCACGATGCCGGCCCGCACGAGTTGGTTCAAACGCTTCGAGAGCAGCGCTGGGGAGATGCGCGGCACGCCGCGCCGGAGCTCGTTGAACTGTGCACTCCCGGCCACGAGCTCGCGCACGATGAGCATCGTCCAGCGTTCGTCGAGCAGCTCCATCGCCTTGGCGACCGGGCAGAACTGGTGGTACGAGGAACCCACGCCGTTCACGTTAGGGCAGCGGTACAGATCATGAACTAGCCGGGCGGGACGGGCGAACCGCACACTCGCGCCATGACCATCGCCATTCGACCCTGCCCGGACGGACGACGACATCCTTGCCCTCGCCGCCGACGTCGGCCGCCGATGCGCTCCGAGCGAAGCCGAGCACGACCGCGACGGCACGTTCGTCGCCGAGAGCTACCACGCCATGCACGACTGTGGGTACCTGCGGCTGGCGGTGCCGGAGGAGCTCGGCGGCCTCGGGGCCAGCCTGCGCCAGGTCGTCCTGGCCGAGGGGGAGCTGGCTCGCTGGTCCGGCTCGAGCGCGCTCGGGGCCGCGATGCACCTCTACCTCACGCTCGTGCAGCGCTGGCGACGACGTCGTGGGGCACCGGACGCCGAGGCCGCGCTGCGGCGCATCGCCGAGGATGGACTGATCATGGCCACGAGCGGTGGCTCGGACTGGGTCTGCCCGACGACGATCGCCGTCGAGGTCGAGGGCGGCTTCCAGTTCACCGGGCGCAAGACCTTCTGTTCGCAGGCGCCGGTCGCCACCGTGATGTCGACCTCCGCGGTGTTCGAGGCACCCCGGCGACGGCGCCGAGGTGCTCCACGCCAGCGTGCCGCTGTCCAGTCCCGGGGTCTCGATCGTCGAGACGTGGGACACGCTCGGCATGCGGGGGACCGCCAGCCACGACGTCGTCTTCCAGGACGTCTTCGTGCCGACGGAGCGGGTGGTCGGGCGTCGTCCCTACGGGGCGCTGGCCGGGCCGCTGCTCGTCGCCGCGATCCACTTCGCGCCGGTCGTCAGCGGGGTCTACCTGGGGATCGCGGGCGGTGCCTGCGACGAGGCCCGGCGGATCCTCGGCGAACGTCAGCAGCCCAGTGCCGCCGCCGTGCGCCAGCTCGGTGAGATGACGGCCCGCCTGCGGGTCGCCTGGTGGGCGCTGCTCGCCGCCGTCGACGAGATCGGTGACGATCCGCCAGCCGACGACGCCACCCTCGCCACGTTCATGGTGGCCAAGCGCCACGCCGTGTTGGAGGCCAAGGCGATCGTCGACCTTGCTCTCGAGGTGGTCGGCGGACCGGCGTTCTTCCGCACGTCGCCGCTGGAGCGGGCCTACCGAGACGTTCGTGGTGGCCCGTTCCACCCGCTGACGCCCGAGGCCACGTTGGCGTTCGTCGGGGAGCAGGCGCTGGCGGAGGGCGCCTAAGCGTCGCCGAGCCGACGTGTACCGTGCCGGATGGCCGCCGACGACCTGACGCTGGCCGAGCTCGCCGGGGACCCCCACCCCCACCTGGCGCGGCTGCGGGCACGTGCTCCCGTCGCTCGCGTGCCGGCGCTCGGAGCCTGGCTCGTCACCAGTCGCCAGGCGGCGATCGCCGTGCTCCACGATGCGGCGACGTTCACCGTCGATGATCCCCGGTTCTCGACGGCGCGGGTGGTCGGCAGGAGCATGCTGTCGACCGATGGCGACGAGCACGCCCGTCATCGGCAGCCGTTCAGCGGGCCTTTTCGGCCACGGCGCGTCGAGGAGCGCTTCGAGGCCTTCGTCGCGACCGTCGTCGACCGTCGACTCGATGTCGTCGCCGGTTCCTCCGCACGGACGGCGGAGCTGCGGTCGCTCCTCGCCGGCCCGGTGGCCGCCGCCGTCGTCGCCCACACGCTCGGCCTGGATGGCGCCGACGACGCCGTCGTCGACGACCTGCTGCGCTGGTACGGCGCCATCGTCGACTCGGTGGCGGGAGTCGCCGCCGGTCGCTCCGTGACGTCGGCGGGCGCCGCCGCGATGAGCGAGCTGCAGCACTCGCTGGAGCCCGTGATCAGTGGTCCGTCCGGCGCTTCGTTGCTGGCCGACGCCGTCCACGCCGGCGGTCTGTCGGCCGATGACGTCGTCGCCGACGCGGCGGTGATCATGTTCGGCGGGATCGAGACGACCGAGGGGATGATCCTCAACGCGATCTGGCACGTGCTGCAGGACGAGCAGGTGCGCGACGAGCTGGTCTCCCGCCCCGACCTCGTCCGCGTCGCCATCGAGGAGTCATTGCGCCTGGAGCCGGCGGCCGCCGTCGTCGACCGCTACGCCACTCGTGACGTACACATCAATGGCGCCTCCGTCGGCGCCGGAGACCTGGTCGTCGTGTCGTTGGCGGCGGCCAACCGTGACCCGGCCGAGTTCCCGGATCCGGATCGCTTCGACCTCCACCGCCCGAACCTCCGCCGGCAGCTGGCGTTCGCCGGCGGCCCGCACGTGTGCCTCGGCATGGACCTCGCCAGGCTGGAGGCTCGTCGTGCGCTGCGCGGCCTGCTGGATCGGCTGCCAGGTGTTGCGCTGGCCGACGCACCAGCTCCCGCCGGGCTGGTGTTCCGCAAGCCGCCGCGCCTGCCCGTGCGCTGGGCCTGAGCCGGCGCAGGCTGGCGGGCGGGCCCGGGGGTGCGGGCCGGGGTAGGGGTCAGGCGGCCTGGGCGGCGAGCGCCGGTGGAGCGTCGGCGTTGACGTCGACCTCGAGGAGGTGCGGGTGCCGGCGGCGGGCCCAGGACCTGCCGTCGGGCGCGACGTCGATCGTCAGCCACGTCGATGTCCGACCGTTGCGCCGGAACACGCCGTGGTACCTGGCCTCGACGGTGACGGGACGCTCGGCGCCGTCGGCGCGGGCGGTGCCGACGAAGCGCCAGTGCCCCCCGTCGTCGGCGGACACGAGTCGGCTCTTGATGATCGTCGTGGCGTCAGGAGCCACGGCGGTCAGGCTCAGCCACGTGTCGGCGAGCTCGTCGCCGACGACGAGCAGCCCGCGCACGACGTGTTCCTCGGCCGCCGTCCCAGACGGCGCGGTGAAATGCTGGTTGGGGATCGTCCAGGGTCCCGGCGCCGGGGTCTCGACGCCGTCGATGGTGCGGATCGGGTACATGAGGGGGAGTCCGTTCGCGTTGAAATGACGCCACCAGTACGGTGCCAGACCGGGCTCGGTTCGGTCGGGAGGATATGGCATGTGTCACCCGACACGTGCGACATGTCTGGATCTGTGTGAGGACGAACGTCAGCCGCCCGCCCTGATCGCTCACGCAGACGGGGCTGACGTAGCGTGCGGCATGGCCCTCGACGTCCCGCTCACCGATGACGAGCTGGAAGCGCTGGCGCTGTCGGCCGACCCCGACGCACCGCTCGATCCCGACGCCGTGCCGCTGCGACTCGAGATGCCGGACGGGCCACTACCCGAGTGGTACATGCCAGCGGCGAGCGCCGTGGCGGGCGGCCGGACGCGGCGCTGGGTGAGCGCCATCCTGGTGGTGTCGTTCCTGGCCGTGAACGGCGCCGGCCTGTGCGTGACATACGGGTTCCCCGAGATCGCCTGGTGACCTGCGCTCCGGGGCCTGGGCCCTCCGGCGCCGCCTACGTCGGCGCCATGTTCGGCCGGTGCGCGATCTCCTCGGCGGGTTGAAGGATGACGGTGCGAGGGGTGCCGCCGAGCCCTGGGGCGCGAGCTGGGTCGGCCCAGATTCGGGTGCGTCACCGACTCACGCCGCATGCTCATCGCACTCGCCACCGGCGCCAGCAAGTGACCTGCGCTGGCGACGAAGGCGACGTTCGAGTGGGCTGACCTACTCGTCGGCCCGCGGAATCGCCGAGCGGCCGGCAACCCGGAGCCCGGCGTCGGCATCTGCCGATGAGTTGCCGGCGCCGATCCGGTCAGACCGTCACCCGAGCTGGACCACACGGAGGCACGTGATGACCACGACCCACACCCTCGAGACCGCCGACGTCGACCTGGTGTACGACGTCCAAGGAACGTTGCCGACCGCCGACGGACGCCGGCCGCTGCTGATGGTCGGCCAACCGATGGATGCTGGCGGCTTCGGCACGTTGGCTTCGCACTTCACCGACCGGACCGTCGTGACCTACGACCCGCGCGGCCTCGGGCGCAGCGTCCGCAAAGACGGCAGGATCGCCTCCACCCCGCAGGACCAGGCGGCCGATCTCCACGCCCTCATCGCCGCGCTCGACGCCGGTCCGGTGGACGTGTTCGCCAGCAGCGGCGGGGCCGTGACCGCCCTCGAGCTGGTCACCCGTCATCCCGAGGACGTGGCGATCCTGGTCGCCCATGAGCCGCCCATGAACAAGGTGCTGCCCGACGCCGAGGCCGCCGACCGCGCCCGGCAGGCGATGTTCGACGCCTACACCGCTGGCGGCTTCGGCGCCGGGATGGCCCAGTTCATCGCCATGACGTCCTGGCCTGGCGAGTTCACCGAGGACTTCTTCGCTCAGCCGCCAGCCGACCCGGCGATGTTCGGGATGCCGAGCGACGACGATGGATCGCGCGACGACCCGCTGCTGTCTGACCGCTCGTGGGCGATCACCGATTACGAACTCGATGTCGACGCCCTGCGCGCCGCATCGACCCGCATCGTCATCGGGGTAGGCGTGGAGACCGGTGACACCTACACCGGCCGCACGGCCCGTGCTGCCGCATCGTTGCTGGGCCAGGAGGCGACCGTGTTCCCGAGCCATCACGGTGGGTTCCTCGGCGGCGAGCACGGCTACGCCGGTGAGCCCGAGGCGTTCGCCGTCAAACTACGCGAGGTGCTCGCCGCCGATCGCTGACGAGTCAGTCGGTGCTCAGAATCGGCGGCCCGAGCCAGTGGCACGCGAGCAGGGCCAGCTCGACATCGAGGCGGGCGTCTGTGAATGGTCGGCCGCGTAGCTCCTCGGCTTGGCGGATGCGGTACTGCACCGAGTTGCGGTGAAGGAACAGTGCGTCGGCGCTGGCGGCGTAGCTCCCGCCGGTCCGCAGGAAGACGCGGGCGGTTTCGCGTAGGCCTTCGTTGCGTTCTGACGCGCCGGCCAACGGGCCGAGCGTTTCGGCGACCCATGCCCGCGCCGAGTCGAGATCGGCACACATCATCGCGATCGGGGCGACTTGGGCGAACGGCGTGAACCGCGCTGCCGCTGGTCCGGCCGCCAGGGCGACGGTTTGGGCGGCGACTGCCTGGCGATGGGTGCGCCGGAAGCCGTCGACGCCCTTGGCTGGGCTCCCAGTGGCAACGGCGACGGGTGCGTCGTCCTTGGCGACGGCTTCGGCGAGGTCGGCGGCGACCGGCGGTTGCTCGGTCGTCGTGGGCAGCCAGGCCCACGCGCTGGTGTCGTCGCGCGGTACGAACAGGGGATCTGCGCAGCACCCGGCGACGTCGGCCAGCCGGTCGACGAGCTCGGCCATCGCGCGCAGCGGGTTCCAGTCGGTCCCGGCCCGGTCGACCCACACCACCAGCCCGAGGTGGTGCTGGCGGAGGCGGTAGCCGAGCGTGGTCTGCATCCGGTCGATGTCGACGTGGTCGCCGTCGAGGATCGAGCGGACACGGGTGGCCTGCACGGCGCTGCGGTTCTGCAGCCAGCGGGCGCGCTCCTGGTCGTACATCGCAAGGACGCGGCCGACGACGCGGTCGATGTACTGCGAGATCTGCTCGGATCCCAGCACGACCGTCGACCCGTCGATCCGATCGGCACCGGTCTGGCCCATCAGCTCCTCGACGAAGAGCCGCGTGAAGCGGGCCTGTCCCAGCCGGTAGGCGCGCACCAACTCCTCGGCGGAGACCCCGCGCTGGGCCAGGCGCCGGGCGTACTCGATCGCCGACGTGGGTGCTTCGATGGTGGCCGTGTCGATGCCGTGGCGCAGGGCGTGAAGCATGGTCGTGATGTTCTCGGCGACGCTGGCGTCGAGCATGCCGCCGACGCGTTGGTCGTCGCGCAGCGCGGGGATCTCCCGCTCGATCACCCCGAGGACGTCCGCCGAGACCGCGGCCAGCCGGCCGGTCAGGCCGGCGGCGACGGCGGCGACACCGTCCTGCGCCCGCGGATCCGCGGTGTCCACGCGCCAACTGTAGGGCCCGCAGATCGGGCCGACGGTCGAGGGCATCCGCGGTCAATGAAGAGCTGTGTTGGTCGGGCCGAAGGGGGCTCACATGTCGAATCCGCCGTTGACGCTCCACACCTGTCCGGTGATGTAGGAGGATGCGTCGGCGGCGAGGAAGTGGACGACACGGGCGATCTCTTCGGGGCGGCCAAGTCTGCCGACGGGGATCTGGCTGGTGAGTCGAGCAATGGCTTTCTCGGGCATCGCGGCGACCATGTCGGTGGCGATCAGGCCCGGTGTGACGGTGTTGACGGTGATGCCGATTCCGTCGTCGGTGACCTTGCCGGACTTGGCGAGTTGGTAGGCGGCCTCCTTGGCCAGCGTCTTGGTCAGCCCGAACAGTCCGGATTTCGATGCCGCGTAGTTGGCTTGGCCGATGTTGCCGGTCTCCGCGACGACCGAGGACACGTTGACGATGCGGCCCGAGCCGCGGTCGATCATGTGCGCCAGCGCGGCCTGCGACATGAAGAAGGCGCCGGAGAGGTTGACCGCGAGGACCGTGTACCAGTCGTCGTCGGTCATCGCCGAGACCGTCTTGTCGATCGTGATCCCGGCGTTGTTGACCAGGATGTCGAGTCGCCCGTGGGTCTCGATCACCTCGGCGACGGTGCGCCGGCAGTCGTCGGCGGAGCCGATGTTGCCCCGATGGATGGACGCGTTTGCGCCGTGGCTGCGACAGGCGTCGGTCAGCTCGGCGAGGAACTGCTCGGCGTGTGGCCCCGGGCGGCTGTGTCCGACGGCGACGCTGGCGCCCTGCGAGGCGACGCTCAGCGCGATCGCCGCGCCGATGCCGCGGGTTCCGCCGGTGACGAAGGCGACCCGGTCGGTCAGCTTGCCCACCGCTGCCGCAGCGGTGCTGTCTTGCTGCTCTGTGTCGAGGATGTCTGTCATGGATTGCTTCCTTCTCGGGTTGCGGTGTGCTGCCTGGCATTCAGTCGATCGGCGGCAGCTTGAGGTGGCGCAGCGCCGAGTTGGCGGCGTGGTAGCCGCACATGCCATGGGCGCCGGCGCCCGGCGGGGTTGATGCCGAGCAGATGAACGTGCCAGCGATCCCGGTGCTGTAGGGGTCGAGTGCGATCCGAGGGCGCATGACCAGCTGGCGCATCGTGTTCGCCCCGTTGATGATGTCGCCGCCGACGTAGTTCGGGTTGTACGTCGCGAACTGCGTGGTCGAGAGCACGGCGCGGGCGACGATCCGTTCGCGCACACCGGGGGCGAAGCGCTCGATCTGGTCGAGGATGGCCTCGGTGGCGTCGCCGGTGTACCCGTGGGGCACGTGGGCGTAGGTCCACAGCGGGTGGATGTCGCCCGCTGAGCGGGTCGGGTCGGCCACGTATTGCTGGCCGACGAGGACGAAGGGCCGTGCCGGCATCCGCCCGGCGGCGATGTCCTGTTCGGTGGCGGCGATCTCCTCGAAGGTGCCGCCGAGGTGGACGGTCCCGGCCCGGCCGCACGCCGGGTTGGCCCACGGCACGCCGCCCTCGATCGCCAGGTCGACCTTGAACGCCCCGGGGCCGTGACGGTACCGACGGTAGGCGCGGGCACCGCGCGACGGCAGTTGGTCCTCGAGGATGCGGGCGACCGCGCCGGGCGCAAGGTCGAGCAGGACGACGTCGGCGGGCGGGACGTCGCCTGCGGCGCTGACGCGCACCCCGGTGCGGATCTTCCCACCCAACTCGACGAGGAGCGCGGCGAGGGCGTCGGTGATCGCCCGCGAGCCCCCTTCGGCGACGGGCCAACCGTGGCGGTGTCCGGCGGCGATGATCGTCAACCCGACGGCCGACGTCGCCGGACGGTGCAGGGGGTAGAAGGCGTGGGCGGCGACGCCGCCGAACAGCGCTCGCGCCTTGTCGGTGTGCCACCGTCGCGCGCGTGACGGTGGCCGGCAGCAGGGCACGCGGGCCGAAGCTGGCCAGCCGCAGCGGGTGGCGGGGGAGGTGCACGATCGGACGCATCAGGTCGTCGGCCAGCTCGTCGAACCCGGCCGCCAGGCCGGCGAACGTCTGCTGCCAGCGAACCCCGTCGGGTCCCAGGCCGAGCGAGGTCTGGTCCACGGAGCGCCACAGCAGTCCGGCGTCGCCGGAGTCGAGTGGGTGGGCGCAGTCGATCTCGGGCCACCGCCAGCGCAGCCCGTAGCGCTCGACGTCGAGCGTCCGCAGGTACGGCGATCCGACGCCCATCGGGTGGAACGCCGAGCAGTGGTCATGCAGCAGCCCGGGCACGGTCAGCTCGCTGGTGCGCGTGCCCCCACCGATCTCGTCGGCCGCCTCGAGCACCTCGACGTCGACGCCGTGCTGGGCCAGCCGGACGGCAGCCGGCCAACCCGTTGGGTCCGGCACCGACGACGATCGCAGTGCTCATGCCAGGACCCCGGTGCTGCTCGGCGCGGTGCGCGTCCAGGTGACCTCCAGCGGGATCGGACCGTTCGGCAGCCACCCCTGTTGGCCGACGGAGTCGAGCACGCGGTAGGAGCCACGCTCGATGACGCCGAGGGCGGCGTCGATGACCATGTACTGCTGGCGCTTCTTGTGCACCGGCTGCGATTCGACCCAGGCGACGATGAACTCGCCCGGCTCGAAGTGGCAGCGCTTCTGGATGGCGGCGATCAGCTGATCGTCGTGGAAGTGTCCGTCACCGAAGTTGAAGCCGATGACCGAGTTGCAGCCGAACTCGGCCTCACGGATGGTGTAGCGGTCCAAGTCGGCGCCGAGGTGCTTGCTGAGCATCGAGAACAGGGCCGGCCCCTGGCTGTGCAGCCCCCGCCACCCGAGCGTCAGGCTGAGGAGGACCTCGGCGGCGGGCCGGGGGTAGGTGAGGGCGAGTTGGTCGATCGTGTTCGCCGAGCCGCGGGTGATGGCGTTGAGTTTCTGCTCGGCGCCGGGGGCGAACGCCCACGTGGCCGAGGCCCAGTTGCCGGCGTACTGGCGCATCGACGGCAGGAAGGACACGAGGTCGGGTCGCAGGTTGCCGAGGACGGGGAAGAACAGCAGTCCGGCGGCGATCAGCACCAGCAGCCACGGCGAGGAGAAGTCGGCGAGGCTGAACCCGTCCCACGCCGGGTGCCCCCAGAACAGGAAGATCGTGGCGAAGGCGAACAGCACGTTCCACTCGAGCGGGACGGCCAACGGGAAGGTCGAGATGATGAAGAGGTGGAAGGTGACCATCCCGATCACGGCCAGCAGGGTGATCGTGCGGTTGGTGGAGAACAGCAGCACCAGCGGGAGGATGATCTCCACCGTCGTCCCGCCGATGTGCGCCATCATCCCGGCGACGTGTGAGGGTTGCAGATCGTCGGGGAAGTTCTCGTAGTGGGCCCGGCGCATCCGCTTCGACGTCCATGGCGTGTTGCTGACCATCGGGGCCACCACTTTGGAGAAGTGGTAGCCGAACTTGGAGAAGCCGGCACCGACCCAGACGACGACGATCAGCACTTTCAGGGCGATGATCATGTCGACGTAGCCGAGCGTGGCGAAGAAGATCAACGCGGGGAGGTACTGCTCGCCGCGCGCACCGAGGAAGACCACCTTGTCGCGCAGGCCCATGATCACCAGCAGGCCGATCAACACGAACAGCACCCACGGACGCACCAGACCACCGTTGTCCGGAACCAGCTCGTCGAGCTGCGCATCCGAGATGCCCGGCAGCACCAGCGCGGTGATCGTGGTCGCCAAGATGGCCAGGTACAGCACGACGTCGCCGACGGTGCGCCGGTCGCCCTTGGTGAACGGCACCTTGCCCGGCCAGGGTGGCAGGCGGATCGTGCCCGGGCGGGCCCAGAAGTGGATCCCGCCGGTCATCGGCTTGAAGTGGGCAGCCATCGGCCCCCACGACCCGGCGACGCCGATCAACTCGAGCAGCACGGTCCAGAGCACGAACTTCTGGTAGATGATCGGCTGCGACCACCAGTCGGCGACGTCCCAGAACGGCCCGACGTCGGAGGTCAAGGTGGCGACGAGCACGCCGCCGAGGATGTAGAAGAACAGCAGCTTGACGATGTAGATGGCGTGCACCATCTTCGGGCTGCCGAAGCCGTACTCGACCCACTGCGTCGCGGCGATGCGGACCCGTTCGAGGAACGGCCGATCGAGGTAGGTCTCGGGGTCGACCGGTGGGAAGTCCCCTGTCTTGAAGCCCATTGGTCTCTCCTTGCTGGTTCGGGCGGTTCGTGTCGGATGGCGGGCCGTCGTCGCTCCCATGCCGTTCACCGACGACGGTAAGAAGAGGAGAGACCGGTGCCTACGGGACGCCCGACCAAACGTGCCCGGGTCCCTTGTGCGCTGCGCCCAGTACGTACTGCCGCCCGCTCCCCCTCGAGCGGGAGGGTGTTTGACGACAGTCGTTGCCAAGAGGCTCGGCCTCGAGCGTGATGGAAGGGGCGACCAGCAACGGTGGTTGTGCCTGGCGCACAACGGTGATCGGTTGCTTCAGTCGGGCAGTCCGTAGCCCGGCGCCCTCACGGTTCGTACCGTCATCGGTGAGCGGCAACAGGAGCGATGACCGATGACCGAGACCGAACCCCGCCCGACGACCCGGCCGCGTACACCGACATCGGCACGGCATTGGGCACCGACTACTTCCTGCTGCGCAGCGAGCTGACGGCGCCCGAGCTCGACTACCTCGATCGCACACGACGCTTCGTCCATGACGACGTGCTGCCGGTGATCAACGGCTACTGGGAGCGCGCCGAGGTCCCGCTCGACCTGTTCCGCCGACTCGGGGAGCTCGGGCTGGTCGGCGACGGGATCGATGGCTACGGCTGCCCGCCGATGACGACCACCGCGGCGGGCCTGGTGAACATGGAGTTGAGCCGGGGTGATGGCAGCCTGGGGACGTTTCTCGGGGTGCAGGCGGGGCTGGCGATGCGCTCGATCGCCATGCACGGCTCCGAAGCGCAGAAGCAGCGGTGGCTGCCGGCAATGGCTCGCTGTGAACAGCTCGGGGCGTTCGCCCTCACCGAACCCCGGCACGGCTCCGACTCGGTGGCGCTGGAGACCGAGGCCCGCCGCGACGGCGACTCCTTCGTGATCAACGGGGCGAAGCGCTGGATCGGCAACGGCACCCTCGCCGATGTCGTCGTCCTGTGGGCACGGGATGCCGACGACATGCAGGTCAAAGGGTTCCTCGTCGAGAAGGGGACGCCCGGCTACGACGCCCGGGTGATCGAGGGCAAGGCCTCGCTGCGGGCCTTGTGGCAGGCCGACATCGACCTCACCGATGTGCGTGTTCCGGCCGCCAACCACCTGCCGGGAACCCGCAGCTTCAAGGACGCCGCCGCGGTGCTCAAGGCAACGCGGGCGGCGTGCGCCTGGATGGCGCTCGGCCACGCCGTCGCCGGCTACGACGCCGCCCTCGCCTACACGCGCCAGCGCACCCAGTTCGGCAAGCCGCTCGTGAGGTTCCAGATCGTCCAGGAAAAGCTGGTGCGGATGCTGGCCGAGGTCACCGCCATGCAGCTGTACTGCCTACGTATCGGGCGCCTCGACGAAGCCGACGCGATGTCGGACACGGTGGCCTCGCTGGCCAAGTTGAACAACACCACCAAGGCCCGTGAGGTCCTCGCCGAGGCCCGCAACCTTCTCGGCGGCAACGGGATCCTGCTCGAGCACCATGTGATCAGGCACATGGCCGACATCGAGGCCATCTACACGTTCGAAGGCACTGAGACGATCCAAACGCTGATCGTCGGCCGTGACATCACCGGCGTCAGCGCGTTCGCCTGACCGCAAAAGCAGACGACGTGACCATCCACTGCGTTCGCATCGTCGCGCCCTACAACCACTCGCTCCGTTTGAACAGCAGGTAGAGCACGACGACGAGGACGGCCACGAGCACGGCGGCGGAGACGACGCCCCACGTCTCGCCCGTGCCGGGGTAGGGCACGTTCATGCCGTACCAACCGGTGATCAGGGTCGGCACGGCGATGATCGCCGCCCAGCTCGTCACCTTCTTCATGATCTGATTGGAGCGGTAGTCGCGCAGGCTCAGGTTCGTCTCCACGATCGTGCTGACCAGATCGCGCAGCGCATCCGTCGATTCACTGACGCGCAGCACGTGGTCGTAGACGTCTTGGTAGTAGGGGAAGAGCTCCTCATCGACCACCGACTGGGCGCGCCGCATGAGCCCGCTGACGGCCTCGCGCATCGGCACGACGAGCTTGTGGAAGCGCACCAGCGCCTGGCGGATCTGGAACCAGTGGCGCTGTTGCGACGGTTGGAGCGGCGTCTCGGCGAAGAGTGCCTCGCTGACACCGTCGTAGAACTCGTCGAACACCTGGAGCGTCTCGAAGTAGCCGTCGACGACGACGTCGAGCAGCCCGTACAGCAGGAAGCCGGTCCCGTAGATCGCCAGGTCGGGGGAGCGGTCCCAGCGTTCGATCACCGGGGCCATCGAGAACGCCTCGTCCTTGCGGACCGTGATCAGCCAGCGCTTGTTGATGAAGGCGTCGATCTCCGACACCTCCAGCGATCCCGTGTCGGCGGCCAGCCGAATGGCGTGGCAGGAGAGGAAGAGGTGGCTGGCGTACAGGTCCAGCTTGGGTCGCTGGTGCTCGCTGAGGGCGTCCTCGACGGCGAGCTCGTGGAGTCCGAGCTCCTCGGCCAGCTCGTGCAGCTCCTCCTTGGACGGACGGCAGATGTCCACCCAGACGACGGTGTCGGGACGCTCGAGATGCTCGGAGACGTCGGCCACCGGGAAGTTCTCGGCCTCCAGCAGTCCCTTGCGGTACACCCTCGTGTGGGCCACGTCGCGCTCTCCGTCCCGTCCGTGGATCAGAGCCAGTCGCGGCGTCGGAACAGCACGTACAGGCCGATGCAGGTGGTGGCCATCAGTCCGAGCGCGAACGGATACCCGTGCCCCCAGCCGAGCTCTGGCATGTTCTCGAAGTTCATGCCGTAGACCGTCCCGATGAGCGTGGGGGCGAACAGGATGGCGGCCCAGGCCGAGATCTTCTTGACCTCCTCGTTCTGCTGGAAGCTGGCTTCGGTGAGGCTCTTCATCTCCTCGCTCTGCTGCTGACCGACGAGCGTGGCGTTGACGGTGAGGATGTTCTGGAGCAGCTGGCGGAGGCCGTCGAGGCGCTCGACGATCTGGGTGTTGTGGTCGGCGACGTCGCGCAGGTACCGCTGCAACTCCTCGTCGATGCCGTACTTGCTGAACCCGGCCGTGAGACCGTCGAGCATGCCGGCGAGGGACCGTGTCGCCCGCTGGAACTCGATGACCTCCCGCGACAACTCGTAGATCCGGCGGGAGGCCGACGGCTCGCCGCGGAACACGTCCGTCTCGATCTCGTCGACGTCGTTCTCCAGCCCGGCGAGCACCGGCGCATAGCCATCGACGATCTCGTCGACGATGGCGTAGAGCACTGCTTCGGGACCGCGCCGGAGCAGCTCTGGTTGGGACTCCATCCGTCGGCGCACGGTCGCCAGGTTCGGCGACTCGCTGTGGCGGACGGTGATCACGAAGTCAGGCCCGACGAAGACGTGCACCTCGCCGAAGTCGACCTCCTCGTCGTGGTCGACGTAGCGGGCCGTTCGGAGCACGACGAAGAGTGTGTCGCCGTAGCGCTCGAGCTTGGGCCGTTGATGGGCGGTGATGGCGTCCTCGATGGCCAGCTCGTGGAGACTGAACTCACGGGCCAGTTGGCCGAGCTGGCGGGGGTCTGGTCGGTACAGGCCGATCCACGCCATGTTGTCCGGTTCGTCGCGTAACAGCTCGAACGTCGCGGTCAACGTGGATGGGGAGGCGACGCGACGGCCGTCGACGTAGACGGCGTTGTTGACGATGCTGTCGGCGACGACGGCCGTCGTCATCGTCCCGTCGTTGGGGCGCACGTCCGCCTCGTCCGCCGACGGGCCGCGCCGGGAGCGGGTGATGACCCGCGGCAGCGGAAGGCGACGATTCGGCATCACGCGCTCCTGAGGCCCAACTGCTCGCCCGGCTCGGCGATCAGCCACCGAACCTACCATCGGCCGCCGCGCTCGAGCCGGGCGGTCGACTGGTGCCATCCTTGGGGCGGTGCTTGACCTCGAGCGATCGGAGCAGGCGCTCGTGGCGGCCGACGAGGCGTGGCAGCGGGGCGACGTGGACGAGATGGTGGCTCACCTGTCGGCGGCGATCCGCGGCTACACGGCGGCCGACGAGCCGTGCCGAGCGGCAATGGCCTGCGTCCGCCTGGGCGAGGTGCTGGCCACCGCGATGGGCAACCTGACGGCCAGCCGGGCGTGGTTCGCCCGGGCTCGTCGCCTCGTCGAGGACCAGCCACCGTGCCTCGAGCAGGGGTGGGTGGCCGTGGCGGCGATGGGTTGTGACGTCGACGATCCCGCCGAGTTGCTGGCGGCCGCCGAGCTGGCCCTCGACCGGGCACGTCGATTCCACGATGTGAACCTCGAGACGAAGGCGCTCGCCGACGCCGGGCTGGCCCACGTGCAGGCCGGCCGGGTGGCCGAGGGCATGGCGCTGCTCGACGAGGCGATGGCGCTGGCGTGTGGGCCGGCCGACGATGTCGGTTCGTCTGCCAAGTCGGTGTGCAGCTTCTTCACGGCCTGCTACCACGCCGCCGACTTCGCCCGCGCCGGATCATGGGCCGGCCTGCTTCGGCAGCACGGGCTCATCTCGTTGGCTCCCGGCGGACCGGTGTTCCTGTCCAGCCATTGCGACAGCGTGCACGCCACGTTGCTCGTCGAGCTCGGCCGATGGACGGAGGCCGAGGCCGTCCTCGTCCGGGCCAAGCAGAGCTTCGAGGCGGCAATGCACATGCCGAGCTGGCACCCCGACATCGCGCTGGCCGATCTGCGCATCCGCCAGGGGCGCCTCGCCGACGCGGAGGCGCTGCTCCTGGGCAAGGAGCAGGCGCTGCAGGCACTGCTCCCGGCCGCCCGCCTGCACCTCGCTCGTGGTGACGAGGAGCTGGCCCGAGCGACGGCGGAGCGGGGCCTGCGGGCCATCGGTGACGACCGGTTGCGGGCTGTCGAACTGCTGACCGTGCTCGTCGACGGGGCGTTGGCCAGGGGCGACCTGGTCGCCGCTGGCGAGGCCTGCGCCCAGCTGACGGCGCGCACCATCGGACTGGACGTCCCGGCGTTGCTCGGCCGCGCCGCAGCGGCCCGCGCCCGCACGCTGGCCGCCAGTGGGGCGTCGGCCGAGGCCATCGCCACGCTGCAGGCCGCCGCCGACCTGGTCGAGGCCAGCCAGCTCCCGTGGCTGCGGGTCACCTTGCTGGTCGAGCTGGCCCGCCTGCGAGACGCAGCGGGCGACCGGGCGGCGGCGACGATCGACGCCAACGCCGCCCTCGCCGCGTTGGCCAGCCTGGACGTGGTCATCGCGCCCGCCGACCTCGCCCTGTTGGGCCGTCTCGGGCGGGCCGGATCGCCCGGCCGCCCAGCTCCCCGAACGGCGACGCTGGCGCGCGACGGGAAGTGGTGGATCGCCTCTCTCGGCGGCTCCAGCGTCCGGCTGCAGGACACCAAGGGCCTGCGCTACCTCGACCTGCTCCTTGCCCGCCCGGGCGCCGAGCGTCACGTCCTCGACCTCGTGGACACCGTCGAGGGCGTCGGCGTCGACGGCGGCCCGGATCGCCGTGCGCTGGGGGATGCCGGCGACGTCCTCGATGCCCACGCCCGGGAGGCCTACCGCCGTCGCATCGAGGAGCTGCGGGCGGAGGCCGATGACGCGCTGGAGAGCGGACTGCTCGATACCGCCGAGGCCAAGGAGGCCGAGCTCGACCCCCTTGTCAGGGAGCTGGCCGCCGCCTTCGGCCTGGGTGGCCGCGGGCGGCGGGCGGCGTCGGCGGCCGAGCGAGCCCGCCTCAACGTGACCCGCGCCCTGCGCGCCGCCATCGCCACACTGGCTGCCACAATGCCTCAGGCCGCAGGCGTGCTCGAGCAGCGCATCCGCACCGGCCGCTACTGCGCCTACGAACCCGACGATGGTGACGACGTGCGCTGGGTCGTTCAGTCCTGATTGAACGGAACCGGGCGGCGTCGAACGCCACACGGGCATGGAACCCATGCAGCCCACCGTCGACGAGATCGCCGACAACATCTATCGCATCTCGACCTTCGTTCCCGAGGTCAGCCCGGACGGGTTCACGTTCAACCAGTTCCTCGTCGCCGCCGACGAGGCTCTGCTCTTTCACACCGGCCCGCGCGGGATGTTCCCACTGGTGGCCGAGGCGGTGGCGACGGTCCTGCCGGTCGAGTCACTGCGTTGGATCACGTTCGGTCACGTGGAGTCCGACGAGTGCGGTGCGATGAACATGTGGCTCGCTGCTGCCCCCGACAGCAAGGTGGCCCACGGCGCCCTGGGCTGCGACGTGTCATTGACCGACCTGTGCGACCGGCCCCCCCGGGCGCTCGCCGAGGGCGAGGTCATCGACTTGGGCAGCAAGCGCCTGCGCCAGATCTCCACGCCTCACGTGCCGCACGGGTGGGAGGCCCAGGTGTTCTTCGAGGAGACGACCCGCACGCTCCTGTGCGGCGACGTGTTCAGCCAGGTCGGCGCCGGACCGGCGGCGACCACGAACGACGTCGTCGAGCCGGCGATGGCCGCCGAGCGGATGTTCCACGCCAGCAGCCTCGCGCCGCACACCGCCGAGACGCTGCGGTCGCTCGGTGACCTCGATCCGCAGACCCTGGCCATCATGCACGGCTCGTCCTTCCAGGGGAACGGCAAGCAGGCGCTGTACGACCTCGCCGCCGGCTACGAGGAGCTCATCGCCGGCCGGTGACGTCGCCCGGCCCGCTGGCGAACGCCGCACAGGACGGCCATCGTGAGGGACATCGCCCCCCACATCGCGGCCAGTCCGCCGATCGACGCCAGCCGGAAGCGCCACAGCACGTCGGCGTCGAACGCTGCCGGCAGCGCGTCAGGTGCCGGCAGCACGACGTAGCTGATCCCGATGACGACCACCACGACGGCGACGGCGGCGACCCAGCGCCACGGCTGGTCGACCTGCCGCGCGGCGAGGCGAGTCGCCAGGTGGTAGGCGGCGAGCAAGGCCGCCACCGACAACGTGAGGAGCGACAGGTAGGCCAACGTGCGTTGGTCGATGGCGTCGGGGTCGCCGACGCCAGGCGGGTTCGGTGGGTACTTGATCCACGGGATCAACCCCTGGGCGAGGAAGCCAAGGGCCCCGACGGCGACCGCGACGTGGGCGTCCGTGCGCAGCGCGAGGCGACTCCGCGACGTCACGACGACGAGCGTGTAGACCAGTCCGAGGACGAGTCCGGTGATCAGCACGGCGGCGACGCCACCGACGACCTGGACCCCCCGGGAGAACGTCTCCTCGTGACCCTCGCCCGCGGCCAGCCGGTCTTCGAGCTCCAGCGCGTCCCTGATCGAGGGCTCGCCAAGCGCCCACAGCGCGAGCGCGCCGGCGACGCCACCGACGAGCCCCGCAATGAGACCGCGCTTCAGGAAGTTCGAGAACGTCTCGGTCATGTCAGTGGTGTCACGTCAGTGGCACGGCACGCCGAGGTAGTGCCGGCCGTCGTGGAAGAACTCGTGGACCGTGTGCCATCCTGAGGCCAGCACGGCGCCGTTCTCCTGCAGCACGACGTACAGCAGTGCCAGGCCGACCACGGCGGCGATCCATGCGGTGATCGGCACTCGGATCGGGTCGGCTACCGGAGCGACGTCTTCATCCAACTGACTGCCCCCTTCGCGTGGTCACGTCATCGTAGATGGCGATGTGTTGGCGGGCGGTCGTGTCCCAATCGAACCGAGCGGCGACCTGCGGGCCGCGAGTGCGCAGCCGCGCCCGCAGGGCCTCGTCGCCCGCCAACGTCGCCAGCGCGTCAGCCAGCCCCTCGTCGTCGTCGGTGGGGACGGCCAACGCGTCCTTCCCGAAGCGCACGAATTCGGCGAAAACGGGCAGGTCGGTGAGCACGACCGGGAGCCCTGCAGCCATCGCCTCCAGCACGGCGAGGCCGAAGCCCTCGCTGACCGATGGGAAGGCGAAGGCATCGGCGGCGTGGTACCAGCCCGGCATCTCCTCGTCGGGCACCGTTCCGAGCAGCACGACGTCTCGATCGAACGCCAGGTCCAGATCGGCCATCGAGTCGATGACCCGGTTGCGGTACGGCTCGTGGTCCTGGAACGAGTGTCCTCCGATGATCGCCAGCAGTGGTGCCTCGGCAGACCGCCGACGCAGCAGCGAGAGGGCGCGGAACAAGTGGTCACTGCCCTTGCGCGGTTCGATCCCGCCGACGGTCAGGATGAGGAATCGCTTGTCGGCGGCGATGCGCGCCCGCAGCGCGGCGATCACCGCCGGATCGGGCGCTCGGCGAAAGCGTGGGAGGTCGACCCCGTTCGTGACCACGTCGGCATGGACGCCGTACTCATCGGACAACCGGCGCTGCCACGGGCGGCTGACGACGAGCACGCGGTCAGGGTCGAGGATCGATCGCTCCTGGCACTCGATCAATGCCGGTGTCGTGAACTCGTCGACGTGGTGCACGGTCCGCACGACGTGCACGGGCGCGCCCGCCTCGCGGATGCGTACGGCGGCCCGAGCGGCGATGCAGTCCTGCACGTGCAGCACCGGCGGCAGGTCCGTGGTCTTGCTGCGGAGGCTGGCCTCGAGGGCGTCGATGGCCTCGAACACCCGCGTCTCGAGATCGGGCGCCGACGGCGGGAGCGCGACGAACGAGCACGGCACGTCGACGGGACGAGGGAACCCGACCCGTGGGTCGCCGAGGGCGATGATCTCGACCGGGAACGAACGCCTCGAGAGCGCCTCGGCGAGCGCCAGCAGGTGCATCACACCACCTCGTGGCTTGGTCGAGTGCGTGACGAGCGCGACTCGAGAAGTCACGTCAGCGCGACCTCGACGATGTCCGGCCGGCGCACGGCGATCGCCGCCGCGGCCAGCGCGGCACGCGCTCCCGTCGGGGCGACGAGGCAGCCGGCTTGGCGAAACGCTTGGCGCTGGCGGTCGAGTCCCTGCGGGTCCCTGTCGGTACCGAGGACATAGACGACGACGCGCGGGCCGTCGGGCCTGGCGAGTGGGGCGCATGCCGGAGCGAGCACGGATGCCGGATCGGCGTGCGCTCCGTCGCCCAGCACGACGTCGAGGAGCACGGTGGCGACGTGGCCGTGGGCGCCGGCGGCGGCGAGTAGCTCGAGCCGCGCCTCGGCGTCGATCATGGGGTGCGGTCGACCCTTGGTGTACTCCTCCTCTCCGAGATCGAGGCAGATGTGCGCGCCGTCCGGAGCGGGAACGCGATACGCAGGATCGAGCGGCGTGTTCGACCACACGGGGCCGAGCAGCGGCTGCCACAGCGTGAGCGTCTCGTAGCACAGCGTCCCCCCGGAGAACAGTCCACGGGCCGCCGTTCGGGCCTGACCCAGCCCCTCCAGACTGCGAGCGACCTCGCCTCGCCACCCCGACCAGTCCGACGGCGGGCGACCACCGAGCAGCTCGACGACGTGGCGCACGCCGCCCTCGATCGTCGAGGACACGGTGACTGCGCCCTCGATCGGTGTCGCCGGCTGGCGTCCGACCAAGGCGGCGACGATCGGCTTCGTGCCCCGAGCCGAGAGCACGGCAGCCGCGACATCGGGCGACGGTGGCTTGGACACGAGCAGCACCACGTCGGTCGCCGGATCGTGCTCGAGCGCCTGGACGGCAAGTCGTGCCCCGCGTCCCGCCACTGCCGCCGACAGGTCGCGCCCGCCGACCCCGATCACGTGGGACACGCCCTCGCCCCACCGATCGAGCAGGACCATCGCCTCCTGGGCGCCGGTGCCGGCGGCGGCGACGACTCCGACTCGTCCGGAGGCGACGACGTTGGCGAACCCGAGGCCACAACCTCCGAGTCGGGCGGTCCCGGCCCCGGGTCCCATCACGAGACGCCCGGCCTGCACGGCGTGCTCCTTCAGCGTGATCTCGTCCTCCACGCTCACGTTGTCGCTGAAGAGCAAGACGTCGAGACCGCCGGCCAACGCCTTGTGGGCTTCGAGCGCGGCATACGGGCCAGGGACGGACACGATGGCGACGTTGGCGTCAGCGATCGCCTCGATGGCAGACTCGAGGGAGCGGAGCTGGCGCTGGACCGGACCGGCCGCCGTCGAGCGTGCGGGGGCCAGCGCCACGGTGCCCTGTTCGATGGCGTTCGCCGCCAGCGACTCGTCCTCGGCGGAGACCGCCAGCACGACGTCGTTGGGGGTCGCCTCTCCGATGGCATCGTGCTCGATCCCAGCCTCCTGCAGGGTGGCGATGTTGGCCGGCGTCCCCATCACGGCCGCGGCGAACTCGACGCCGTCGGCCTCCCGCATGGCGCGCGTGGCCGCCATCAACGCAACGGAGTCGACGTACCGATCACGCTGCAGGCGGGCCGCAGTGGACGACACGCGGTGGCTCAGCGACGGGACCGCGCCCGCGTCCCGCGGGTCATCAACGTGCCCGGCGGCTCTCCGTCGGGCGACGCCACGGTGGCCGCCACCAATGCCGGCGTCGTGATCGCCACGGCCCGCCCGCCCTCCTCGAGGAAGCGGATCGCGGCGGAGATCTTCGGTCCCATGCTCCCGGCGGCGAACTGCCCGTCGGCGAGATGGCGGACGGCGTCGGCCAAGTGGAGGGTATGCACCTCGCGCTCATCGGGGGTGCCGTGGTGGAGGTGCACCGTCTCGACGGCGGTGACCATCGCCAGGACGTCGACGCCGAGCGTCGATGCGAGCCGTTGGGCGGCGAGATCCTTGTCGACCACGGCATCGACGCCCACGTAGCCGTCGGAGGACATCGCGACGGGCACGCCACCGCCACCACAGGCGATGACCACCACGCCGGCATCGACCAGCTTGCGGATGGCGTCGGCTTCCAGGATGGCGAGCGGCTCGGGCGACGGGACGAGGCGCCGATACCCGCGTCCGGAGTCCTCGCCGACGGTCCACTGCCGCGCCTCGGCCAGCAGATGGGCCTCGCTCTCGGAGTAGAACGGTCCGATCGGCTTCGATGGTTCGGCGAACGCCGGATCGTCGCCGTGGACCACCACATGGGTGACGATGCTGACGACCTGGTGACTGGGCCCGAGATGCTCGCGCAACGCCGAGCGCGATGAGGCTGCCGAGGTAGCCCTGCGTCATCGCACACAGCGACGACAGCGGCTGTGGCGGCACGAGCGCCGCCGCTTCTTCCTGCTGCACGCCGAGCGCGCCGACCTGCGGACCGTTGCCGTGGACGACGACGATGCGCCAGCCGGCGTCGATCAGCTCACCGATCGAGTCTGCCATCGCCCGGGCGTTCTCGCGCTGCTCCGCATAGGTACCCTTCTGGTCGGCACCGCACAACGCGTTGCCCCCCAGGGCGATGAGCGCACAGTGACGCAAGCCACCACCTCGCAGGTCGGTCCGGAGGAACGTTCACGATAGTAGACGCCTCATCCAGCATCGTCAATCGGCGGCTCGCATGACCGGGGCACTCGCCCGATCGCGCCAGTCGTGGCGCTCCGCCGAGGCCCGCCTGTACCCGCTGGCGATGACCGACGTCGACGGCTACCAGCGCGCCGTGCTGCTCGTCGCCGCGGTGTGCGCGCAACTGCGGCCAGTCACCGCCACCACCTCCGATCTCGTCGGTTGCGAGGAACACGCCGCCGAGTACGTCGCCGCCGCCGGCGAGGCGTCGGGTGCGAGCACCCGGGGCCTCGACGTCGACGACGTCTTCGGCGCAGCTGCTGCGCAGCGCGACCGGGAGCTGGCAGGTGAGGAACAACGCCGGGCCAGGCTGGCGGCGATCGAGCGAGCCCGCCTCGCTGGTTCCTCGTGGATCGACCTGCACACCGACGACGTCGCCCTCGGTGTCCCACGGGAGCGGATCCACGCCGGCGCCGGATGGGCCATACTGACCGAGGTCGGCGCCGATCCAGTGACGGGTGCGCCTGCCCTCCTCGTGACGACGGCGTTGGTCGATCTCACGACGGGTGAGCTGACCGCCGACACAGGGGATGAGGTCCACACGGTCGGCGGGATCGAGGAGTGGGAGCAGGTGGCGGCCGCACTCCAGGCGATGAAGCGCTCCTGAGCATCTTCTATAGTGACCGTGGGCGTCCTACTATCCGACACGTCGCAGAGCAGCCGAGAGGACAGGATGGAGCACGACACCGCCGATCTCGTCCTGCGGCTGCAGGCTCACGGGCTGCGCACGAACGTACCGACGGAGGGTCGGGTGGGCGGTGCTGGCCCGTCCGACGTCGGGATGCTCTGGGTCGATGAGTACGCGGTCACCCTCGACACCGATCCGGGCCGGATCGCCACGTCACCGTTCGAGCTGCGCGGCGACGGCGACGGTGCCCTCGCCATCTACGAAGGCGATCGTCGGCTGGCGCCCGCCCGCCCGCAATCGCGGCCCCGCTACTACGACCTCGTCACCAGCGACGGCATCCCGTACTGGAAGATCGCCCTGCTGCACCTCGACTCGCTGGCCAGCACCGTGCTGCAGACGTGCGCCTACTGGGGCAACAGCGACCAGTGCGCCTTCTGCGGCATCGGCGTGTCGTTGGCGGCCGGACGCACGACGGCCAAGAAGACGCCCGCCCAGTTGGCCGAGGTGGCGGTCGCGGCTCGCGACCTCGACGGCGCCATCGACGTCACACTGACGACCGGCAGCACACGCGCCCCGGACCGCGGCGCGCTGTACGTGGCGCAGTGCGCGGCGGCGGTGAAGGAGGCCAGCGGGTTGCCGGTCGAGGTGCAGTTCGAGCCGCCCGACGATCTCGACGTGATCGATCGCGTCGCCGAGCTCGGCGTCGACACCGTCGGCATCCATGTCGAGACGTTCGACCCCGCCGTGCTGGCGCGGGTCGCGCCGGCCAAGGCGCGCACCGGCATCGACGGCTACTTCCGCGCCTGGGAGCGCGCCGTGCCTCTCTTCGGCGAGGGTCAGGTCACCACGTACGTGATCCTCGGCATGGGCGAGGACCCGGAGCTCACGGTGGAGGGCTGCCGGCGAGCCATCGACATCGGCGTCTATCCGTTCGTCGTCCCACTGCGGCCGGTGGCGGGCAGCCTGATGGCGGACTGGTCGCCGCCGCCACACGCCGACGTCGAACGCATCGTGCGCCGCGTGACGCCGTACCTGACAGCGCGTGGCCTGGGCGCCGAAACCGCCAAGGCAGGCTGCTCGCGTTGTCACGCCTGCTCGCCGATGGCCGCCGTGCAAGACCGCCTGCGGATCGGGCCCAAGCCTGTCGCCGCCCGTGGCTGACGTCCTGCACCACGTCGGCGTCGTCTGCCGCGTCGTCGACGACGCATGGGCGGTGGCTGAGCACCACCGGATCCGCGACGAGGTGTTCGTCGGCGAGCAACGTCTCTTCGCCGGCTCCGACCGCGACGGGCGCGACGACGACGCGGCGACGATCAAGGTGCTCGGGTTGCGCGACGGTCTGCCCGGCGGCGCCGTTCGTCTCTACCCGCTCGACGCCTCCGGGCTCTGGCAGGGCGATCGTCTCGCTGTGCTCGCCGGCGCGCGAGGCCACGGCCTCGGGGGCCCGCTCGTGCGCTTCGCCGTGGCGACGGCCGCCAGTGCGGGTGGCTGGCGCATGACCGCCCACATCCAGCCGCCCAACGTGGCCTTCTTCGAGCGCCTGGGCTGGTCCGTGTGTGGCGCGCAGGAGATCTACGTCGGCGTGCCGCACGTGCCGATGGCCATCAACTTCGCAAGCCCGTGATGTCGTCGGCGTTGAGGTCGATGAGCGTCGCCGTTTCACCGCCGTCGGTCAACGCGAGGACGCCGGATCCGTCGATGCGACCCAACGGCGCATAGGTCAGCCCCCGTCCTTCCACCGCTCGGCGGCAGCGGTCCTCCGCCTCCAGTGGCATCGTCACCAGGAAGGCGAAGCACGGGAAGCACGTCGCCCACGCGTCGAAGGCCACGCCGTCCGGCACCGGCACCGACTCGACGGCGATCGACGCCCCGCAGCGGGTCGCCTCCAGCAACATCGCCAGCGAGCCGAACAGCCCGGCCATGCTGACGTCCTTGGCGGCCACCACGACGCCTCGCGCGGCGAGATCGGCAAGGTGACGAACGTCCCCGGCGAGCTCTCGCCCGCGCTCGTCGAATGACGGGAAGAACGGGAAGTCGGACCTCATCCTCCCCTCCATGCAGACGATGAGCCCCAGCTGTTGCCCGGGCGCGACGCGGGTCGCCGACAGCACCGGGCCTGGGCAGCGGCCGACGGCGAAGGCCGACAGCGCGACGCGATCCTCGCTGTTCGTCAGATGTCCCCCGACGATGGGCACCTCGTACAGCTCGGAGGCGAAGCGCAGTCCGTCGAGCACGGCGCGACACGTCTCGGTCGGCCCCACGATGGTGTCGACGATGGCCAAGGGGATGGCGCCCATGGCTGCCACATCGTTGACGTTCGTCAGCACGGCGGCCACGCCGGCCCCGTACGGATCGTGCTCGACGAAGGCCGGGAGGATGGCCTCCCCGCAGGCAACGACCTCCTCGTCACCCACCGAGACGATCGCCCCGTCGTCGCCCGGGCCGCGCAGCCAGTCGCTGGGGCCGAACCGTTCCTGAACGACGGCGATGTGGGCCTTCGACTGCCAGCCCGGCGCAGAGCGGATCGTGGCGGCCAGCGCGTCGAGCGCGTGCACCATAGTGAACAGTCCTCTATTATCGCGAACGATGCCTGTCGCGGCATTCCTACGCCTGCCCGACCGGTCGCGCAAGCCACGCCGGCACGGCCTGACGTGTGTGATCGACGGTGGATTGCCGCTGCCCGACGTGCGGGCGCTGCTCGGATCGGCGGCGGCGACCGTCGACGTGTGGAAGCTCGGCTGGGGCAGCGCCTATCTCGACGCCTCGCTCGACGCCAAGCTCGCCGTCCTGCGCCAGCACGACGTGGTGGCCTGCCCCGGCGGGACGCTGCTGGAGGTCGCCGCCTACCAGCGCCGGTCCGAGGAGTGCCTCGAGTGGATGGCCGCCAGCGGGTTCACACAGGTCGAGGTCAGCGACGGCCTCGGGCTATTGGGCGAGGACGCCAAGACCGCCCTGATCCGGCGTGCGGCGTCGACGTTCACCGTGGTGTCCGAGGTGGGCCAGAAGCAGCCGACGTCCGTCATGCCGCCAACGACCTGGGTCGAACTGGCCCAGGCCGATCTCGACGCCGGTGCCGCCGCCGTCATCGCCGAGGGTCGCGAGAGTGGCACGGTCGGGATGTACGCCGCGGACGGATCGGCGCGGGCGGACGTCGTCGACGCGTTGCTCGACGGTGTCGGCGCCGATCGCCTCATCTTCGAGGCGCCGCGCAAGGACCAGCAGGCCTGGCTGATCGGCTATGTCGGGACCGAGGTCAACCTCGCCAACGTGGCGCCGCGGGAAGCCCTTGGCCTCGAAGCATTGCGCCTCGGACTGCGCGCCGACACCACGCTGGCCGTTCACGCCCCGACACCCGTGCCGAGATGAGGAACCGGCGACCGACGGCCTACCGGGAGGTCTCGGTGGCCCGGGTCGACTTCCCGTTGACGGCGGACAACCTCGTCGAGCACTTCATGGGTCGCGAGTGCTATCGGCGCACCCGCTACGTGGTCGTGCGCAGTGGGCCCGACACCGCGCTGGTGATGGTCGAGCCGCGCGATTCGGTGCCCCTGTTCTCGCCCGCCGCCGCCGTCGAGGTGTTGGCACTCCCGGCGGACACGGTCGACGTGCGGCGCCCCGAGATCGACACCGGTGTGCCGTCCCAAGTGGCCAAGGTCGCCGTCGAGCACCCGGGTGCGCGGGCCGTCGTCGTGGAGGGCCGCTACTCGCATGTCAGCTTCCTGCTCGACCCCGACCCGCTCCGTGTTCGGGTGCGAGAGGTGGTGCCGCCCCACCCGGCCAAGCTGCTCGACCAGGCCCAGCGGGTGCTCGACGTCGCCGACGAGCTCCCGCCGATCGTGCTGCAACCCGAGCTGATCGAGCTCGATTCCCTCCTCGGGGACCACCCCGTCGTCCTCCTGCCGTGCCGCGGCGCGGGCGTCGAGCTCGACCGGCGGGCGACCCACTACCTCGACGAGCGACCCCCGGAACAGGATTGGGCGCTGCTCGGCTGCGGGCGGTCACAGCAGATCCACCAATGGTTCTACGGCCGCCATGCGCCCGGCACCGACACCTGTCCACGCCATGTGGCGCCGAACACCGGCCCGCTCCTGACGAAGTGCTGCCTGCTGGAGGAGCACATCGAGATCGCCGACGACGTCGCCGTCGTGCCGTGGGGAGCCAGCCTGGCGCAGGTCAGGGAGGCGCTTCTCGCCCTGTCCCACCGGTCGGAACCCGCATGGGCATCGCGCTGACACCACCCGCCGCGCCCCGTCCATCTGGGCGCGGATCGTCCCAACCTCCCTTCTGGGCGCGGATCTTCCCGGATTCCGGGAACGACTGCACCCAGTTCGACCCGCGCGGCGGTCCTCGGATCGATCGGATCGAGCATGGCCATGGGCGCCCGCCTGACCGACAGCGCGGCGTACGCCCACCTGTGGGGCACCGACGAGACGCGCGCCCTGCTCGACGAGCCGGCGCGATGGCAGGGCTGGCTCGACATCCTCGTCGCCCTCGCCGGGGCGCAGGCCGAGCTCGGGATCATCCCGTCGTCGTCAGCCGAGTCGATCGCCGAACTCGCCAGCGTCGAGCGACTCGACCTCGGTGTCGTCGCCGACGAGACGCGCCGCACGTCGCACTCGACGCTCGGCTTGATCCGGGCGCTGCAGCAGGTGCTCCCGGACGACGCCGCCGAGCACGTGTACTACGGCGCGACGGTGCAGGACCTGACGGATACCTGGTTCGCGCGACTGATGCGCGACGTCGGGGACATCGTCGACCGCGACGTCAACCGGTTGATCGGTGTGATCATCGGCCGAGCCGAGCAGCACGGACGGACGATGATGGCCGGCCGTACCCACGGACAGCCCGGCGCACCGATCTCGTTCGCCTTCAAGTTGGCGACGTGGGCCGACGAGCTCGGACGCCATCGAGAGCGCCTGGCGGAAGGCCGCCGGCGATGGGCCACCGTGCAGCTCGGGGGCGCCGTCGGCACGCTCGGCTTCTACGGCGAGATCGGACCGGCGCTGCGGGGGCGCTTCGCGGCGCGGCTCGGCCTCGCTGACCCGGGCATCGCATGGTTCACCAGCCGCGACCGCATCGCCGAGTTCGCCGCCGTCATGGCGGCGATCACCGGGACGTTGGCCCGCATCGGGAACGAGGTGCTGGAGCTGCAGCGCCCGGAGATCGGTGAGCTGCGGGAGGGCGCGTCGGCCGACGCCGTGAGCAGCATCATGATGCCCCACAAGCGCAACCCGGAGTCCAGCGAGCACCTCGACACGCTGGCTCGGCTGACCCGCGCCCACGCCGCCGTGCTGCTGGAGGGCGAGGTCCAGCTCCACGAGCGCGACGGCCGGGGGTGGAAGGCCGAGTGGGTCGCCCTGCCCGAGATCTGCCTGCTCACGGCGACCGCGGCGCAGCTCGCTCTCGGCTGCATCGAGGGCCTCGAAGTCGACGCCGCGCAGGATGCTGGCCAACATCGAGGCCAGTCGCGGGCGGCTGGCCTCGGAACGGATGCTGGGGCTGCTCTCGGCCACGATGGGCAAGCACCGCGCGCAGGCTGCGCTGCACCACCTACTCGGCGCTGAATCCGGCGATGGCCGGCCGCTCGTCGACGCGATCGAGGCTGCGGGTCTGATGACGCGGGCCGAGGCGGAAGCGGCGACTGCCGACCTGCTCGCTCCCGGCGATGCCGCTGTCGGTGCACGGCGTCCTCCGCCGGTTCGAGGAGCAACGGCGATGAGAGCGCCGCCGCGCTTCCCGCTGGCGGTGCTGCCCACACCGCTCGTCGCCGCCCCCCGGCTGAGCCGGGCGCTGGACCGCGAGGTGTGGATCAAGCGCGACGACTTGACCGGCTTCGCCTTCGGGGGCAACAAGGTCCGGCCACTGGAGGTGCTCGTGGCCGATGCGCTCGATCGAGGCTGCGACCACGTGGTCGGCTGCGGTGGGCCCGCTTCCAACCTCGGTCCGGCGCTCGCCGCGGCCGCCGGCACCGCCGGGCTGGGTTGCACGGTCGTGCTCTTCGGATCTGAGCCGGAGACCACCCACCCGAACCTCGCCGTGATGCGGGCGTGGGGAGCCCGCGTCGTGTTCACCGGCGATCCCGACCGCGGCTCGACGGCCGGCTCGATGGACGTCGAGGCCGACCGGTTGCGTGACGCCGGGTGTCGGCCGTACGTCGTCCCTCGCGGCGCGGCGTCAGGCCTCGGTGCCACGGCCTATGTGCTAGCGGCCGAAGAGCTGGCCGCCCAGCTGACGATCACGCCGGCGCACGTCGTGGCCGCGGTCGGCTCCGGGGGCACGGTCGCCGGGCTGCTCGCCGGTTGGGCCGCCTTCGATCTTCCGGGCACCGTCGTCGGCGTGGCGGTGAGCCGCCCCGTCGACGACTCGCGCGCCGAGATCGCCCGACTCTCGGCGGAGGCAGCGGCGCTGCTCGGTTCGCGCCCGACCCGCCGACCAGTTCCACTTGATCGACGGACTCGGTCGCGGCTTCGGTCAACCCGACCCGGCTACGTGCGCGGCGGCGCGACTGGCACTGCGCACCGAAGGCGTCGTCGCCGACGTGACGTACGTCGGCCGTGCCGTCGCCGCGCTCGGTGCGCTCGACGGCCCGCTCGTCCTGTGGCACACGGGAGGGTGGCTCGGTTTCGTCGGCGAGGCGCTGGGAGTGCCGCACGGATGAACCGGCACGACACCTCCCCGACCCGCCGGCCGGCGCCGGAACTGATCGGCGCCGGCTTCGCCTACGAATCGCAGGGCGCGGCAATGCTCCACGACGGGCTCAACCTCGCCGACCTCGCCCACGTGCTCGACCTGCTCGATCGCGGGATCATCCCGCGACCCGCGGCGGTGGCCCTGCTGCAGGTCGTGCTCGACGCGTCGTCGATCGACGCCATCGGCTACGACCCGAAGGACGGCGAGCCCTACAACTCCCGCGAGCGGGCCTTCGCATCGCGCATCGGCCCGCTGGCCGGATGGCTCCACGCCGGCCGTCCGCGGCGGGAGGCGACGCGTCTCGCCTTCCGTCTCCACCTCCGCCGTCGCACCGCCCACGTCGTGCTCGCCGCCGCCGAGCTGGCGCAGGGGCTGGCGACGCGTGCCGGCGAGCATCGCGACGTGTTGTTCGCCGACCAGACGTACCTGCAGCAGGCGCAGCCGTCGACCATCGGGCACTACCTGCTGTCGTTCGCCTACCCGGTGGTCCGCGACGGCCACCGCCTCCTCGACGTCATCGGCTGGCTCAACGGCAGCCCCGCCGGTGCGGGCTGCGTCAACGGCACGCGGCTGCTGGGCGATCGCACGGCGATGGCCGCGCGCCTCGGCTTCGACACGGTGATCGTCAACACCCGCGACGCCATGTGGCAGGTCGATGGACTGGTCCAGCTCGTCTCCACCATCGCCAGCCTCGCCCTGACGCAGGCCTCCCTCGCCGAGGATCTCGAGATCTGGGCCAGCTCCGAGTTCGACTACGTCGACCTCGCCGACGAGTACACGCGGGCCAGCGTGCTGATGCCCCAGAAGCGCAACCCGTACGCGCTCTCGATGATCCGCGGCACGACGGGCGTCCTCATCGGGCACGTCGCCGGGATGCTGGCCGTGCAGAAGAGCCCGTCGGCACGCAGCGACAACTTGATCTTCGCCTACGGCGAGATCCCGGTCGCCCTCGAGCACGCCCGGCGGATGACGGAGCTGACCGCCGGGGTCGTCGCCACGCTGACCATCAACGAGGATCGCCTGCGGGAGGAGCTCGAGGGCGGGTTCAGCCAGGCCACCGACGTCGCCGAGCAGCTCATGTCGAGCGCCGGCATCGACTACCGGACCGCCTACGAGGTCGTCGGCGCGGCCGTTCGGCGGCTGGCCGCCGCCGGGTGCACGGGGCGCGACCTGACGGCCGCGCTGCTCGACGACGTGGCTCGGGACCAACTCGGCCGACGGCTCGACATCGATGCCGAGGCCTTGGCCGAGGCCCTCGATCCAGCGGCCATCGTGGCGACGCGGGTCGCCGTCGGTGGAGCCGCGGCAGAACCGGTGGACGCCATGCTCGCCGAGGTCACCGCTGATGCCGACGGCGCTGACGGCCGAGGCGCGCCGACGCCTGGCCGCCATCGACGACGCCGAGCAGGCGCTCGTAGCGGATGCCCGGCGGCTGATCGACGAGGACGGTTCGCGGTCGTGACCTCCGACGGCGTGCCGGCGCTCCCGGAGCGGGCGCACGTCGTGAACGTCGGTCTGTCGTTGTTCGCCGACGCCGTCGCCCGCCAGGGCTTCGACGTCGTCAACGTCGATTGGAGGATCCCGGCCGGTGGGGATCCCGAGGTGGTTGCCGCGCTGTGCCGGCTCTACGGGCCGCGCGGCGCCGTCGTCGACGCCGCCAACGGCGAGGTCGTCCGCCGCCTCGACACCGGTGCGCCCAGGGCCGTCGGAGTCCGGCCCGCCGCCGAGGTCGTTCCGGGCTTCGAGGCCATGACGCTCCTGCACTGCGGCCCACCCATCGACTACGCCGACACCGTCGACCCCGTGCGGCGGTCGATGCGGGCGGCGGTCATCGCCGAGGGGTGGGCGGAGGACGTCGCCGCCGCCGACGCCCTGCTGCGCGCCGGTCGGATCGCCCTCGAGCCGGCCAACGACCATGACACCGTCGTGCCCATGGTGACGGCGCTCGGGCCGTCGCAACCGGTGTGGGTCGTCGAGAACGCCGCCGGCGGGAACCGCGCCTTCGCTCCGCTGAACCAGGGACCGGGCGAGACGGCATGGTTCGGTTGCGAAACGCCGTCGGCCGTCGAGCGGCTGCGCTTCCTTGCCGCCGTCGCCGGCCCGCTGCTCGACGATGCCGTGCGGTCGCACGGGCCGATCGACGTGCTGAGCCTCGCTGCGCAAGGACTGCAGATGGGCGACGACGTCCACATCCGCGTCCAGGCGAGCACCAACCTGCTGCTGCGCGACCTCTTGCCCCAGCTCGCCGCGCTCGACGACCCGCGTCGAGTCGTCCTCGCCGAGTTCCTGGCCGGCAACCACCTCGCCTTCCTGACCGTCGCGATGGCTGCCGCCCGAGCGTTGACGGGATGGGCGATGGACGTCCCCAACTCGTCGATCGTCACGACCATGGCGCGCAACGGAACCGAGTTCGGCATCCGCCTCGCCGGCTCACCGCAGTGGCACCTCGCGCCGGCGCCGACCATCGGCCAAGCGATGTACTACGCCGGCCAGGGTCCCGAGACGAGTGCGCCCGACGTCGGTGACAGCGCCGTGCTCGAGCTCGTCGGCCTGGGCGCCGCGGCGGCCGCCGGCTCACCGTCGGTGGCCGCCTTCGTCGGTGGGACGATGGGCGACGCGCGGGCGACGACCGAGGAGCTCGACCTCGTGTGTGCCGCGACGGAGCACGCGCCTGCGGATCCCGGTCCTCGACGGCCGAGGAACGCCGCTCGGCGTCGATGCTCGGCGCGTGGTCGAGTTGGGCATCACGCCGAAGATCACGACCGGCGTCCTCCACGCCTCCGCCGGGACCGGGCAGGTCGGCGCCGGCGTTGCTGCCGCGCCGCTGGCCTGCTTCGTCGACGCCGTCATGGCCCTCGACCGCCGGCTGACGTCGTGATCGGACTCGACGTCGGTGCGGCGTGGACGGTGGCGCCGGACGGACGCGGTCGGGTCCGCGCCGTCTTCACCCACGCCGTCCACGTGGAGCTCGGCGGCATCCTCGTGATCCTCGACCGAGCGGGGCCTGCTGGCCCGTTGCACCTGCGTGTCGACCGACTCCCGGCGATCACCGTGGAGGACGACATCGTGATGGTCGGCTGCCGCCTGCAGCTCGGGCCGGCCGGCATCGACGTCGGGTCGCTGCCGACGTGGACGCCGCCTCGTGTGGCGGGCACGCCGTCGCTGACGCTGTTGCCGGGCACCGAGCGGTCGGCTCTGGCTGGCTGCGACGATCTGCTCGGCCGCGTGCGCGACCTGCTGCGGCTCGGTGACGTCGAGGGCGTGGCGCAGCTGCTCGGCGGTCGGGGACCTGGCCTCACGCCGGCGGGCGACGATGTGCTCGCCGGGATCGTGCTGACGACCCACGTCTTCGGCGGACCGGAGGATCGTCTGCGGGCGGCGATCGGCCTCGTGCGGAGCACCGACCTGTCGCTGGCTTACCTGCACTGGGCGGCTCGCGGCCAGTGCATCGAGCCGGCCCACGCCGTGCTCGCGGCGGCAAACGGCACGGCACCTGATCGTCTCGAGACCGGCGGCGGCGCGGCTGTGCGCCCACGGCGCATCCTCCGGCGCCGACCTCCTGCTCGGCATCGAGCTGGCCCTCGGCGCGCTCAGAACGGACGCAGTGCCAGCCACACGGCTTTGATCGGCTTCTTCGTCGTGTTGTGCCAGCGATGCGGACGGTCGGTGCGGAAGTGCAGCGAGTCGCCCTCGTCGAGCACGAAGTGCTGACCGTCGACGTCGAGCTCGAACGAGCCGTCGAGCACGAGGATCAGCTCCTCGCCGGGGTGCTCCATCGGCTTGTCGCCGCTGTTGGCCCCGGGCTGCACCGTGGCGACCGCGCCGGCGAGGAAGAAGCGGCCGTAGGGACCGGAGATGCCCGCCAGGTCGATCCCGCGGTGGGCGGTGAAGATCGAGCTCCGGTCGTCGCCGCGCACGTAGGCCACGGGACGGTTCTCACCCTGTTGCTCCTCGACGAAGTACGACACCGGTCGGTTGAAGGCGGCGGCGATCTTCAACAGCGTGGTGATCGTCGGCACCATGCCGCCCTTCTCGATCTTGTGGATCGCCGCCGCCGAGACGTCGGACTGCGCGGCGAGCTGCTGCAACGACATCCCGCGCTGGATCCGCAGCTCGCGCAGCTTCGGCCCGATCGAGCTGACGATCTCGTGCAACTCGCCTGCCGGAACGTCGTCATCGCCGACGTCATGGCCGCCGCGGGACGGTGTCTCCGCCGGGACATGCTTGCGTACGTTCATGGGAGGACTTCGTAGCAAAGTAGAAATGCGTGTTCTATGGTAGACGGCAGGGCAAGGGTCCTGGGTGCGCTCGGTTCGCCGGAGCGCAGGGGAGGGGAAGTCGATGGCGCCGAGGGCGATCGTGGTCGGCGGCGGTGCGGCGGGCATCGGCGCGGCCGGTGCCTTCAAGGGCGCCCAGCCCAACGGGGACGTGGTGGTGTTCACCGAGTACGAGGACGCCGCCTACAGCCCGTGCGGCATCCCCTACGTCCACGGTAAGGAGATCCCCAACTTCGAATCGTTGTTCCTGGCGACCAAGGAGGCGTACGCCGAGCAGGGCATCGACATCCGCTACGAGACCAGGGTGGCGTCGCTCGACCTGAAGGCCGGCACCGTGCAGGTCGAGGGGCAGGGCGATGTCGCCTTTGACCACCTGATCGTCGCCACCGGGTTCGACTACGCCGACCCCGGCGTCCCTGGCACCGATCTGGAGGGTCTCTACTACGTCAAGAACATCCGCCGAGCCATGGAGTGGGACAAGGTCCTCGACTCGGTGAAGGTGGCCGTCGTCGTGGAGGCCACGCCGCTGGGCCTCGAGATGGTCACCGCGCTGGCCCACCGAGGCATCGAGACGCACCTCATCGACCATCGGCCGTGGGCACTCAGCGACCTGGCCGACCCCGAGATCGCCCAGCCGGTCGAGGATTCCTGGACCGAGATGGGTGTCAAGCTGCACTACGGCGTGACCCTGGAGGCGTTCGTCGGTGACGGCAGGGTGCGTGCCGTCCGCACCTCCGCCGGCGAGCTCCCCGCCGACCTCGCCGTGATCTGCACGAAGAAGGTGCCGAACACCGCACTGGGGACGGCCGCCGGCCTGAAGACCGGCCCCACAGGGGGGTTCGTCGTCGACAACCGGATGCGCACCTCGGCCGAGGGCGTCTTCGCCTGCGGCGACTGCGTCGAGGTCCCGCTCGGAGTGGGCAACCTGCCCGTGCAGGGCCTCTCGGGTTCGCACGCCTACGCCCAAGGGAAGGTGGCCGGGATCAATGCCGGCGGTGGCAAGCGGGAGTACCAGCCGGTGTACGTCCCGTGGGGGATGGTCGCCGGGCTGTGGATGATCGGCGGCGTCGCCTACGGCGAGACGGTGGCCAAGGCGCTCGGCATCCCGCACGTGATGGGGATGGCCCAGGGCATCTCGCGGGCGCGCTACTTCCCGGGCGTGAAGACGCTGAAGGTCAAGCTGCTGGCGGAACCGGGGACGCTGCGATTGATCGGCGCCCAGATGGTGGGGCAAGAGGGCATCAAGGAGCGCGCCGACTTCTTGGCCATGGCTGTCAAGACGGGCATCACCATCGAGGACCTGGCCTACATGGAGAACGTCTACTCGCCGCCGATCGGCGCGCTCAACGAACCGATCGCACTGGCCGCCCAGAACGTGCTGGCCAACCTCGCATGAAGTTCGACCGCTGGCTGCGCACGAACTCCGAGCACTACCTGTTGATGGCCGCCCAGCGCGACGTCGCGGCGCGCTACGGCCGCCCGTGCCCTCGACCGCGAGAGGGGTTCAAGGGATGGTTCTTCCTCACTGTGTTCGCGCCGATCTACCGGGTCCTTCCCTGGCGATTCCGATCGTTCGTCCTCCATGCCATGCCGGGCAGTCATCGTCGAACGTGGACGCCGCGTCCACGCCAGCCGCTGGGTCCGGCCGTCTGACCGTCAACTCTCCATAACCAGCCATCACAAGAAGGAGCATTCAGGTGCCCAAGACCGTGCAAGTACCGCTGCCGCAGGAAGGCGAGACCCTCTTCGACACCGAGGAGAAGCTCTTCGAGGACATCCGGGCGAACCCCGGCGAGAAGGCCTTCGTGTTCATCCACACGGTCCCCTACGAGGGCTCGGTGGCGCTCGTCAACCTGCTCACCTCGACACGTCTCGTGCGCAAGGGCTTCGACGTCACGATCGTGCTGTACGGGCCCGGCGTGCTGCTGGCCTCCGGCACCCGCGGGTACCCGTCGGTCGGCCAGGAGGCCTTCCCCGGCCATCTGGCGATCAACAACCAGATCAAGACGCTGCTCAACGAGGGGGCGACGATCCACGCCTGTCGGTTCGCCATGGGCGCGCTGTACGGCTTCCGCGAGGACGACCTGATCCCGGGCGTCAAGGCGTTCCACCCGCTCGACGTGCTCGACTCGGCCCTCACGGCATGGCGGGCCGGTGCCTTCCAGCTGAACACCTGGACCGTGTAAAGCGCGCTACCGGCTGACGGTGACGGTGAGGCGCGGGCGGCGGGCCAGGGTGTTGGAGATGTAGCAGACCTTCGACGCCCGCTCGATCAGCCGATCGATCTCGGGCGGCGGAGTCCCGTCGAAGACGACCTCGAGGTCGATGCCGCCGAACGCCGGCCCGTCGTACGTCGCCACCGCCCTGACGGTCAACGGATCGAGGCTCAGGCCGCGCTTGCGGGCGACGTGGACGAGGGCCATCGCATAGCACGACGAGATGGCGACGAGCAGGTACTCGGTCGGCATCGCCCCAGCGTCCTCGCCACCGAAGCCCGGCGGCTCGTCGACGACGAAGGCGAACTGGCGCACCGTCACGTCGGCCCGGTAGCCGCCCTCCCAGCGCGCTTCGGCCGGAGCTGTGACGCGGTGCTCCTGGGCCATCGTCAGTCGTCGTCTGGTCGTGGTCGTGGTCGTGTCCGGGCGGGCGGTTGGCCAGCGCCGTGGCCCGCTCGTCGATCAGCGCCGGGGCGACGAGGTCGTGATCGCCGAGCAACGATTCGAGCGCCTCGGCCCACCGCTCGTAGTAGCGGTAGCCCTCCCCATCGGGGTGGGCGGACTCCCAACGGTCGACGGCGGCGATGAGGCGCTGCTGGAAGTCACCCCACTCGAAGTGGCCGGCCTCGTACAGGGCCATCGTGACCCCGAACAACCGGCTCTCCCAGGGCGCCTCGAAGACCAGCTCGCCGTTCGAGCGCGGCGGCGCCGTCGGCCCGGTCGTCGCCAGCTCGACACTCAACGTCCGACCTTGGCGACGCCGACCATCGCGTCACGGGTCACCAGGCCGGCGAGCGCCCCCTCGTCGAGCTCGGCGGTGCCTTCCGGACGCTCGGGGAGCACGAAGTAGCGGACCTCCGAGCTGCTGTCCCACACGTTGATCTTGGTCGACTCGTCGAGGGGCAGACCCAGTTCGGCGAGGACGGTGCGGGGCTCGCGCACGATGCGCGCCCGATAGGCCGGATCCTTGTACCACGACGGCGGCAGCCCGAGCACCGGCCAGGGGTAGCAGGAGCACAGCGTGCAGACGACGACGTGGTGCACGTCGGCGGTGTTCTCGAGCACGACGATGTGCTCGCCCTGTGGGCCCGAGAAGCCGAGCTCGGCGATCGCCGCAGTGCCGTCCTCGAGCAGCCGTTGGCGGTACTCGGGATCGGTCCACGCCTTGGCCACGACCTTGGCGCCGTTCATCGGCCCGACGTCGTTCTCGTAGCGGCTGATCAGGCCGTCGACCACCTTGGGGTCGATCAACCCGCGCTCGACGAGCAGCGATTCGAGCGCCTCGGCCCGCAGGGCGACGTCGGGGTGGTCGGCGGGGTGCGGCTGCGCCGTCATCCTGGCTCCAGGTAGTCGTCGTACAGATCGATGTTCAGCGTGAACGACTCGGCGTCGTCGCCCCAGAGCTCGGCGGAGTCGAAGGCCACGGAGTACACGTGCTGGGCGTTCTCGGCGATGAAGTGGGCGTGCGTGTCGGGGAGGACCTGCGCCGGCCGTACGGCGACGACGGTCCCCGAGTGGCTCCGTGTGTAGCGCGGCAGGCGGGTGTGGCCGGCGTGGGCGTGTGGCCGGGTCCGCACGAGATCGCCGGCCGCGAAGCGCGGCTGGTCGTCGATCTGGCGCAGCGATCCGGCGGCGGTCGGCTGGTAGTCGGGCTTGCTCGGCGTCGGGTCGGCGGGCTCGATGACGTCCTCGCCCCGCAGCCGGCGAGCGCGGGCCTCGACCGCCCCGGGGGCCAGCACGCCACTGTCGACGAGCATCGTCTCGACGCATCCGAGCCACCGGCCGTAGTACCCGTCCGCCAGGTAGGCGTGCGGGTGCTGGCGATCGATGGCGTGGCGCATGGCGTCGAGGTTCTGGCCGGACAGCCGCGCCGACAGTGCTCCGAAGGCGAACGCCTTGGCCTCCCACGGCTCGGCGAAGACCGGCTCGTCATCGGGGATCGTCACCATGCCCCAACCTTGCGTTCCTCCCATGTCGTGGATCCCGTCCACGAGCACCTCCCTTCGACGCCAGCGGGTGCGAACGACATCTTCGCATCTGCGGTGGCCGGCGGATCCAACTGTCGACGTCACGAATCGCCGTGGCGATGGGATGAGGTACCGTCGGCAACGGTCCGACGTTCTCGGACACGCGGGTGGACGTTGCCCGGTTGGACGGGCCGGCCTGACCGGACCGTTGGCGGGCGAAGGGAGCACGATGGCCGCACCGATCGATGAGTTCATCGCCGCCCGCGACCTGCTCGTGCGGCTACGGCTGCAGCGCGACGAGGCGAGGTCGCAGTTCCAGTGGCCGCGGCTCGAGACGTTCAACTGGGCGCTCGAGCACTTCGACAACGTGGCGGCCGGCGAGCCGCAGCGCGGCGCGTTGCAGATCGAGCGCGACGACGGTGCGGTGGAGGCGCGGACCTACGCCGAGCTGTCGACGCGCTCCAACCAGGTGGCCAACTACCTGCGATCCCACGGCGCGCGCCGGGGCGATCGCCTGCTCCTCGTCCTGGGCAACGACATCCCGCTGTGGGAGGTGATGCTGGCGTGCATCAAGCTGGGCGTGGTCGTCATCCCTGCCACGATGCTGCTCAGCGCCGCTGATCTCGAGGATCGGGTCGGTCGTGGTGAGGCGTCGTTCGTCGTCGCCGACCAGTCTCAGATCGACAAGCTCGCCGCGCTGCGCGGCCCGTTGACGAAGATCGTCATCGGCGCGCACGCCAGCGGATGGCTTCCCTACGACGAGGTCGACGAGCTGTCGACGGCCTTCGAGGCCGACGGCCCGACGCCGGCCGGTGACCCGCTGCTCCTGTATTTCACGTCGGGGACGACGGCCCAGCCGAAGCTCGTCCAACACAGCCACGTGAGCTATCCGATCGGGCACCTCTCGACGATGTACTGGATCGGGTTGCAGCCCGGCGACGTGCACCTCAACATCTCCTCCCCGGGATGGGCCAAGCACGCCTGGAGTTGCCTGTTCGCGCCGTGGAACGCGGCGGCCACGGTGCTCGTGCTGGACCATGCCCGCTTCGACGCCGACCGCACGCTCGCCGCCCTGGTCCGGCACGGGGTTACGACGTTCTGCGCGCCGCCGACCGTCTGGCGGATGCTCGTGCAGCGTGACCTCGACCAGTACCCGACCACGCTGCGCGAGGCGGTCGCCGCCGGCGAACCGCTCAATCCCGAGATCATCGACCACGTGCGCCGATCGTGGGGCTTGACCGTCCGCGATGGGTTCGGCCAGACCGAGACGACCGCCCTGATCGGCAACAGCCCGGGAGGGGAGGTGCGCGAGGGATCGATGGGCATGCCGTTGCCGGGCTACGACATCCTCCTCGTGGACGCCGACGGCAACCCCGTCGACGAGGGTGAGATCGCCATCGACCTGTCCGCCAACCCGACCGGCGTGATGTCCGGGTACCGCGGTGACGACGAGCGCACGGCCGCCGCAACGAGCGGCGGCCTGTACCGCACCGGCGACATCGCCAGCCGTGATGCCGACGGGTACTACACCTACGTCGGCCGGGCCGACGACGTGTTCAAGGCCTCGGACTACCGGATCAGCCCGTTCGAGCTGGAGAGCGTCCTGCTCGAACATCCGGCGGTGTTGGAGTCGGCCGTCGTGCCGAGCCCCGATCCGGTGCGCCTGGCGACCCCCAAGGCCTTCGTCGTGCTGGCCGAAGGGTGGAATCCCGACGAGAAGACGGCGACGGACATCCTGGCCTTCGCCCGCCAGCGGCTCGGCGCGTTCAAGCGCATCCGCCGCATCGAGTTCGCCGAGCTGCCGAAGACGATCTCGGGCAAGATCCGCCGTGTCGAGCTGCGCCAGTCCGAGCACGAGCGGGACCTCTCCACCCGTCGCGCCGCCGAGTACTGGGAGGAAGACCTCGCCGCGCCGACGTCCGGCTGAGCCGCCCACGACATCTGGGCGCGATCCTTCCCAGCAGGTCATCTGGGCGCGATTTCTTGCGGATTCCGGGACGATCTGCGCCCAGATGAAGGAGCGGTGGGCGAGCTGGTGCGGTCACTTTGGGCGCCGGCGCTGTGGGGTTGGTGGGGAGGAACATGGCGGCCGCCAGTCCGATCAGGCCGGCGACGGCGAGGGCGAGCATGGCGAGCCCGTATGAGCGGTCGGTGAGCCCGGAGACCAGGATCGTCCCCCCGATCGCCGTGCCGAGGCTCGAGCCGAGGTTGGACACGCTCCGTGAGAGCCCCGAGATCTCGCCTTGGCGTTCTTCGGGGAAGCTGGACTGCACGACGTTGACGGAAGGGGTGAGCATGACGCCCACGCCGAGTCCGATCAGGAGGAGCCCGGGCGCGAAGGCGTACACGCTGGGCGAGCCGTTGACCAGGGCGAGCAGCACGCCGATGCCGGCGAGCGTGGTGACGAAGCCGGCGATGATCAGCGTCCGCTGCGAGTGCCGCTTGGCGAGCCGCTCGGCGGCGAGCGATGACGCCAGGATGCCGCCGGTGGCGGCCGTGAAGATCACCCCGGTCTGGATGGCGTTGTAGCCCCGAACGACCTGCAGGAACGCCGACACGACGAACGCCGTGCCCAACAGCAGCAACCATTGAACGTTCTGGGTGACGAGACCGAGGTTCGACGTGCGATTGCGGAAGAGTGCGGTCGACAGCAGCGGCTCCTTGCCCGCTCGTTCCTTGGCTCGGGTGTACAGGAAGAACCCGGCCAAGACGACCGCGCCGGCTGCGAGGAGGGCGACCATCAGCCAAACGTTGTCGTCGGCGGCGAGGACGCCTGTCACGATCAGCACGAGGCCGCCGGCGGACAGGATCGCACCGACGACGTCGAAGGGCCGGTGCGGATCGGGCGCCACGGGGTCCACGATGGGGCGGCTGAGAATGACGATCACCGCGACGATCACGGCTTGGAACACGAACGCGGCCCGCCAGCCGATGGCGGTGGCGATGAGGCCGCCCAACAATGGCCCGGCCGCCGCGCCGATGCCTCCCATCCCGGTGATCAGCCCGAATGCTCGCGCCCGCGACGTCACGTCGTCGAACAGCATCGTCGTGAGGATGTACACCGGAGGGATCAACAACGCCGTGCCGACGCCTTGCAGGATCGAGTAACCGAACAGCAGCAGTCCGAGACCCGGCGACAACGCGCTCAGCAAGGCCCCGATCCCGTACACGATCAAACCGAGCGTGAAGCACCGCTTGCGTCCCCACTTGTCGGTCAGCTTGCCGCCGGGGATCATCAGGGCCGCCATCACCAACAGGAAGACCGTGATGATGGTCTGCACGCCGTGCACCGTCGTGTCCAGGTCCTCGCTGATGTCGGTGATCATCACGTTCATGTTCGACCCGGCGAAGCTGCAGATGAACTGGGCCAGGGCCAGCGGGACGAGCATCCGCCGCAGCGAACCAGCGGGCCGCGCGGCCTGGACCGATTCCGTCACGACCCGCGACCCTCTGCGGCCGCATGGATGCCGGACGCTGCGGGGTCGTCCGAGTTCCCGGGCTCCATGTAGGAAGCACACAAACGCGACCCGTCGCGGCCGTGCGAACGTCACCGACCCATCGTACGACCCGCCCTGAACCGCCTGCCGTCTTCCCGCCTGGCCTGCGGAGCCCGGACGAGCTCAGGTGTCGGGGAGGCCGAAGCCTTCCTCCATCTGGAACTCACCGTAGGTCGGCTTGCCCGCCGGTCGGTAGATCGCCAGCACCGTGCCCTTGTCCATGGGTTTGCTCTCGACCAGCCGCAGCGCGCTCGGGGTGGCGCCCGGTTCGAACAGCCGCTTGCCGGTGCCCAAGACGATCGGCTCGATGAACAGCCGGTACTCGTCGATCAGCCCGTGGGCGTGCAGCGTCTGCGCCAGTCCGGCGCTGCCGTGAACCTGGATCTCCCCGTCGTGCTGCTGCTTCAGCTTGGCCACCTCGTCCGTTAGCTCGCCGCGGATGATCGTGGTCGGCTCCCACTCGGCCTTCTCCATCGTCGTCGACACCACGTACTTGGGCAGCGTGTTCAGCTTTGACGCCACCGGGTCGTCCTGGTCGGGGAAGTTGGGCCAGCTGGCGGCGAAGATCTCGTAGGTCCGGCGGCCGAGCAGGAAACAGCTGGCGTTGGCGAAGGCGCTGCCGATCACGTCACCCATGTCCGCGCTGAAGTAGGGGAAGCTCCAGCCGCCGTGACCGAAGCCGCCGTCTCGGTCCTCGTCGGGGCCACCGGGTGCCTGCATGATCCCGTCGAGGGTCATGAACGTCGCGATGGTGAGGGTGCCCATGGGTTCACTCCTTGCTTGAGCCGTCGGTGCTTTCACCGCCTACGACTGCGCCGACCCGCGGATCTCATCGGTGGCGACCGGACCGCTCGAGATTTCCCGGAATGGCCACGCTTGCGGGAGTCCGTTCAGCCTCAGACGTGAACGACGAGTTGCTGGCCGCCGTCGATGTCGTACGTCGCGCCGGTGAGTGCCGTGTTGGTCATGATGTGGACGGCGAGCGCGGCGACGTCGACCGGTGTGACCACGCGGCGAATGGGCAGCGTGGCCCGCAGCTGATCCCGGCGGGCTTCGAGCCCGTCGCCGAGGAGCGACGCCGACAACGGGGTGTCGACGAAGCCGGCGGCGATGAGGTTGACCCGGACCGGCGCAAGTTCGAGCGCCAGGTTGGCGATCAGTGCCGGGAGGGCCGCAGTCATCGCCGAGATGAGCGTGAGACCGACGCCGACGCGACGACCGCCGGTACCGCCCATGAAGAGCAGGGTGCCAGCGCGGTCGCATGCGGGCCGCGCCGTAGCGGGCGATGGCGAGCGTCACCAGGATTCGGTCGTCGACAGTCGCTGCCGAGGGCATCGACCTGGCGCAGCGCCGTCGCGGAGGCGCTCCGGATCGCGACCGGTGAGGATGACGTCGGCTCCCCGGACCCGTGCCAGGCGGGCGGTTTCGAGCCCGATGCCGGCGCTGCCGCCGATCACGACGACCTTCTGCCCGCGCAGCTCCGGTTCCCGCGTGGTTGCGCTCGAAGTGGTGTCGTCGGTCATGGCAGCAGGCTCATCACGTTGCTGCGGCGGCGATCTCGGCGCGGAGCGCCTTCAGCGCGTCGGCGTAGATCTCGGAGAAGGTCGGGAACGGCTGGATCGTGTCGCGCAGCACGTCGAGCGGTACGTGGGCGCGGATGGCCAACGTGGCCTGCTGGAGCCACTCGCCGGCCTCCGGCCCGAGCGCGTACGCGCCCGTCAGCCGCGCGCCGTCGCTGAGGAGGGTCAGGAAGCCGTTCGACTCGGCGTAGGCGCGGGTGTAGGTGGCGGTCTTCGCGACGCCCGAGACCGGCGCGCTGGCCAGTGAAGCGCGCCTCGAGCGCCCCGACCGACGCGGCCTGCGGATCGGTGAAGACGACGCGCGGGAGGGCTTCGTAGTTGGCTTCGCGTGGCTCGCCCAGGATGTTCGCGGCGACGATGTCGCCCTGGTACTTGCCGGTCGTCGTCAACGGCCAGATGCCGGTGACGTCGCCGATCGCCCAGAGCCCGTCGCCGGCGCGCAGCTGCGCGTCGACGGGGATCCCGTTGCCGTCGGCCGCGATGCCGACGGTCTCGAGCCCGATGCCGTCGACACGCGGACGGCGACCGGTCGCGACGAGCAGGCGGTCACCGCGCAACTCGCGGCGCGTCGTCGAAGTCCAGGACGTAGTCGTCGCCGTCACGCCGCGCCTCGGTCGCGTGCACGCCGAGCACCAGGTCGATGCCGTCGCGGCGGAGGACGTCGCCGAGCGCCTCGCCCAGCGGTGCGGGCTCACGGGGGAGCACGCGCTCGGCGACGTCGACGAGCGCCACCTCGCCGCCGAGGCGGCGCACGGCCTGGGCCATCTCGACGCCGACCGGACCGCCGCCCAGGATCAGCAGGCGGCGGGGGACGGCCGTCATCGCGGTCACCTCGCGGTTCGTCCACACGCCCTCGAGCCCCGCGAGGCCCGGAACCGGCGGCACGATCGGTTCCGCGCCGGTGGCCACGACGACGTGCCGGGCGGTGTGCCGCACGCCGTCGACTTCGACCGCGCCGGTCCGGCGAGCCGGCCGTTGCCGCGGAGCAGGTCGATGCCCTGGTCGGTGAGCCACTTCTCGGCACTGGTGTCCGTGTGGTTCGAGACCATGAAGTCACGCCAGGCGAGCGCCGCCGCGACGTCGACCTGCGCGCTCGCCGCCGCCTCGTTTGCGTCGTGCACGGCTTCACCCGGGCGCAGCAGGGTCTTGGACGGGATGCACGCCCAGTAGGAGCACTCGCCACCCACGAGCTCGCGTTCGACGACGGCGACGCGCAGACCGCCCTCCGCCAGCGCGCCGGCGCAGTGCTCGCCGGGCGCGCCGGCGCCGAGGACGATGACGTCGTAGTCGGTCACGACGGAAGCTCGTCGCCGGCCTGCTCCGCCACCATGTACGCGGCGTACCACTCCGGCCAGTTCGCGTCCCGCTGCCCGGTGCGCTTCTCGTGCTCGCCGTGGGCGGCGAGGTCGTCGCCCGCCGCGTTGATGTCGGAGACGATCAGGTACATGTCGGCTCTCCCGACGCTCGCGTCGCGTCGTTGCTCCTGACTTCGGTGGTGCTCACGACTGCCTCCCGGGTCGTGTCGCGAAGGACCGTCGCGCTTGGCCGGTTGCCCGTCAACACTGCGGACCGCCGACGACTGGCTGCGAGAGGTTCTGATCTCGCTCCGACGTGGCACGATCTCGCGGGTGGCCAGCAGACCCGCCGCCGCGCAGCACCTGCGCGACCTCGCGCTGCTGCGCCGCGTCCGCGACCGGATCGACCGGGAGTACGCGCAGCCGCTGGACGTCGAGGCGCTCGCCCGCGGCGCGCACATGTCGGCCGGGCACCTCAGCCGCCAGTTCCGGCTCGCCTTCGGCGAGTCGCCGTACTCCTATCTGATGACGCGGCGCATCGAGCGGGCGATGGCGCTGCTGCGTCGTGGCGACCTCAGCGTCACCGAGGTGTGCTTCGCGGTCGGCTGCTCGTCGCTGGGCACCTTCAGCACTCGCTTCACCGAGCTGGTCGGCATGTCGCCCAGCATCTACCGGCGCCAGGCGGCGGGCCCGACGGGGGGGATGCCGCCCTGCGTGGCGAAACAGGTCACCAGACCGATCAGGAATCGAGAAGCACCGGCCGCTGGTCGCACTTAGCGTGACCGCCATGGACATCACCATTCACCAGACCTACCTCCCGCACGACGATCCGGAAGCCTCCCTGGCCTTCTACCGCGACACCCTCGGCTTCGAGGTCCGCAACGATGTCGAATACGGCGGGTTGCACTGGATCACGGTCGGCCCCGCCCAGCAGCCCGGCACATCGATCGTCCTGCATCCGCCGGCCGCCGACCCCGGCATCACCGACGACGAGCGCCGCACCATCACCGAGATGATGGCCAAGGGCACGTACGCCGGCATCAACCTGGCCACCAAGGACATCGAGGGCACCTTCGAGCAACTGCAGGCCCGCGACGCCGAGGTCGTCCAGGAGCCGACCGACCAGCCGTGGGGCGTTCGCGACTGCGCCTTCCGCGACCCCGCGGGCAACATGATCCGCATCTTCGAGGTCCGCTGAGCAGTCCGGCGATCGCAGCCAGGATCCGGCCAGCGTCACAGATGGAGACACGATGAGCATGGCCACGATGACGGACACGCAGCCGCCTGCGCTGCACGTTGCCGACCACCACGATCTGATCCGCGTGCAGGGCGCCCGCGTCGAACAACCTCAAAGACGTCAGCGTTGAGATCCCGAAGCGCCGGCTGACGGTGTTCACCGGCGTCTCCGGCTCGGGCAAGAGCTCGCTGGTGTTCGGCACGATCGCCGCGGAGTCGCAGCGGCTGATCAACGAGACCTACAGCGCGTTCGTGCAGGGTTTCATGCCCACGCTGGCGCGGCCTGAGGTCGACCTCCTCGACGGGCTGACGACGGCGATCCTCGTCGACCAGGAGCGGATGGGCTCGAACCCCCGCTCCACGGTCGGCACCGCCACCGACGCCAACGCGATGCTGCGCATCCTCTTCAGTCGGCTCGGGAAGCCGCACATCGGGCTCGCCCAACGCGTACTCGTTCAACGTCCCCTCGGTGAAGGCCAGCGGTGCGATCACCATCGAGCGCGGCGAGGGCAGGACGAGGACCGAGAGGGCGACCTTCACCCGTCTGGGCGGCATGTGTCCGCGCTGCGAGGGCATGGGCTCGGTCACCGACTTCGACCGGTCTGCGCTGTACGACGACAGCTTGTCGCTCAACGAGGGCGCGCTCACGATCCCCGGCTACAGCATGGACGGCTGGTACGGCCGCATCTTCCGCGGCTGTGGTTTCTTCGACCCGGACAAGCCGATCGGCAAGTACACCAAGCGGGAGCTGAACGACCTGCTCTACAAGGAGCCGACCAAGATCAAGGTCGAAGGGATCAACCTGACGTACGCGGGCCTGATCCCGACGATCCAGAAGTCGTACCTGTCCAAGGACGTCGACGCGCTGCAGCCGCACATCCGCGCCTTCGTGGAGCGGGCCGTGACGTTCACGACCTGTCCGGAGTGCGACGGCACCCGGCTCAGCAAGGAGGCCCGGTCGTCGAAGATCAAGGGACAGAACATTGCCGACGTCTGCTCGATGCAGATCAGCGACCTCGCCGACTGGGTCCGGGGCATCGACGAGCCGTCGGTGGCCCCGCTGCTCAGCGGGCTGCAACACCTCGTCGACTCGTTCGCCGAGATCGGGTTGGGCTACCTCTCGCTCGAACGGCCGTCGGGCACCCTGTCGGGAGGAGAGGCACAGCGGACCAAGATGATCCGCCACCTCGGCTCGTCGCTCACCGACGTCACCTACGTCTTCGACGAGCCCACGATCGGCCTGCACCCTCACGACATCGAGCGGATGAACGACTTGCTGCTGCAGCTGCGCGACAAGGGCAACACCGTGCTCGTCGTCGAGCACAAGCCCGAGACCATCGCCATCGCCGACCACGTCGTCGATCTCGGTCCCGGCGCCGGCACGGGGGGCGGCACCGTCTGCTTCGAGGGCACCGTGGAGGGGCTGCGTGGGAGTGACACCATCACCGGCCGCCACCTCGACGACCGGGCGACCCTCAAGGAATCGGTGCGTTCGTCATCCGGCACGCTGGAGATCCGCGGCGCATCGACGCACAACCTCCAAGACGTGGACGTCGATCTCCCCCTCGGGGTGCTCTGTGTGATCACGGGCGTCGCCGGCTCTGGCAAGAGCTCGCTGATCCACGGCTCGGTCTCCGGCCGAGACGGCGTGGTGGTGATCGACCAGGGCGCGATCCGCGGTTCGCGACGGAGCAACCCGGCGACGTACACCGGCGTGCTCGACCCGATCCGCAAAGCGTTCGCCAAGGCCAACGGCGTGAAGCCGGCGCTGTTCAGCTCCAACTCCGAGGGCGCTTGCCCCACCTGCAACGGCGCCGGCGTCATCTACACCGATTTGGGCGTCATGGCCACCGTCGAATCCATCTGCGAGGAGTGTGAGGGGAAGCGGTTCCAGGCATCGGTGCTGGAGTACCTCTTCGGCGGCAGGAACATCGCCGAGGTGCTGGCGATGTCGGTGACCGAGGCCGAGGAGTTCTTCGGCGCCGGCGACGCACGCACGCCGGCCGCCCACAAGGTCCTCGACCGGCTGTCCGACGTCGGCCTCGGCTACCTCAGCCTCGGCCAGCCGCTGACCACGCTGTCGGGCGGCGAGCGGCAGCGGCTCAAACTGGCCACGCAGATGGCCGAGAAGGGCGATGTCTACGTCCTCGACGAGCCGACCACCGGCCTCCACCTCGCCGACGTCGAGCAGCTGCTCGGCCTGCTCAACCGGCTCGTCGACTCCGGCAAGTCGGTCATCGTGATCGCCCACCACCAGGCCGTCATGGCGCACGCCGACTGGATCATCGACCTCGGCCCCGGCGCCGGCCACGACGGCGGCCGGATCGTGTTCGAGGGCACCCCGCCGACCTCGTCGCCGCCCGGTCCACCCTCACCGGCGAGCACCTCGCGGCCTACGTCGGCATGTGACCGAGGGACATGGTGGCAGCTCCTTGGTCATCCGAAGGTGAACACGAAGGCCTCGACGCCAGCGTCGAGGAATTCGACCTCGAAGAGCCGGTCGCCGATCGGCGCGGGTTGGCGGATCAGTTGGTACATCCGCTGGTAGTCGGCGGTGCCGTCGCCGCTCTCGTCGACGTCGACGCCGTGAGCCTGCCCCGGTGGTTGGCCGTCGAGGCGCACGCTGAATCGCACCGGCGAGCGCCCTGCAGGCGGCCCCATCACGAGGTGCACGTCACGCGCGTGGAACTGGTACGAGATGGAGCCGCCGGGCGCGTTGAGCAGGGCAGGCACCGAGCCGATCCGCCAGTCCCCTGACAACGCCCACTGGTTGCGCCGCAATCCGGCCGGCGCCGAGTAGACGTGGCGCTCGTCCGGCACGACGCCGCCGGGCGAGGCGAAACCCACGGCCCGCTCGTAGCCAACGTACGTCTCCGGCGAGCCCAAGCTGGCCCAGTCGGCCGCCGCCTCGGCACCGCCTGGCTCGATGCTCACGAGGCCCTGTTCGACGTCGCCACCGGCCTCGCGCAACAGCATCTGGAGGACCATCTCGGATTCCTCGTACTCGCCCTCGCCGAAGTGGTGGTGCCGGATGCGACCCTGGGCGTCGACGAAGTACAGAGCGGGCCAGTAGTGGTTGTCGAACGCCCGCCAGACGGCGTAGTCGTTGTCGACCACGACTGGGTAGCGCACGTCCATCTCCGTGATGGCGCGGCGCACGTTGTCGAGGTCGCCCTCGAACTCGAACTCGGGCGTCTGCACGCCGACGACCGCCAGCCCTTGGCTTGCGTACTTGTCCGCCCACGCCCGCACGTACGGCAGCGAGCGGATCCAGTTGATGCACGTGTACGTGCCGAAGCTGACGAGGACCGCCCGACCCCGGAGACTCTCCGGAGTCAAGGGTGGAGCATTCAGCCAGGCGGTCGCCCCCTCGAACGCAGGCAGCTCGCCTTCGACGGGGAACTCATTGCGATGCCGAAGCATCACCGGCTCCGATCAGCGCCTCCTGCGGGACGTCGATCTGGAAGGGACGGATCGTGCCGTCCTCAGTCGACGTGCCCTTCGTGGCAACGTCAGTCACGGGTCGCTCCTCTCATCTCTCTGGTGGAGGGCAGGTCCATCCTGCTCCTCGATCGAGCCATCCCTAGATTCCTCGTTGTGGAGTGGCATCGCACCCGTGTCTCGCCCTGTCGCCAGCGGGTTCCCGTGCGAGTCAGCGCTCGACGAGCTAGTGGCCGCCTCTGGTGGGAGCTGTTTCGGGGTCGCCGGGCTGGTCGGGCGTGGCGGCCCAGCTGGCGAGGAGGATGAGCCCGTCGTGTGATGCCGACCCGGGCTCGGCGGTGTAGGCGGTGATGGTCAGGTCGGTGTCGGCGGGGAGGGGTAGTTCCTCGAACGAGAGGGTGAGGTCGCCGACGACGGGGTGGTGGAAGCGCTTGTCGCCGTGGTCGTGGAGGCGCACGTTGTGGCCGGCCCAGCGGACGCGGAACTCGTCGCTACGGGTGGCGAGCTCGCCGACGAGGTCGGACAAGTTGCGGTCGCCGGGGTCTCGACCGGCTTGGATGCGTAGCAGGGCGACGGTGGCGTTGGCGACGTCGTCCCAGTCGGGGAAGAACTCGGTCGCCTGGTCATCGACGAAGGTGAACCGAGCGAGGTTGGTCGGGGTGGCTGGGTCGGCGAACGCCGGCGAGAACAGGGCGCGGCCGAGCCGGTTGGCGGCGACGACGTCGAGGCGTGCGTTGCGAACGAGTGCGGGGGCGTCGGTCATGGCGTCGAGGAGGCGCTGCATTCCGGGCCGGACGCGCTGTGGAGTCGGTCGACGCCGGCGGGTGCTGGGAGTGTCGTTGGCGGCCCGGGCGAGCTCGAAGAGGTGAGAGCGTTCGGCCTCGTCGAGCTGCAACGCGCGGGCGACCGCTTCCAGCACGCTGGCGGAGACACCGGTCAGGTTCCCCCGTTCGAGCCGGGTGTAGTAGTCGATGCTCACGCCTGCGAGCACCGCGACTTCCTCGCGCCGTAGGCCGGGCACCCGGCGGCTGCTGTCGTGGACGGGCAGACCCACCTGCTGCGGAGTGATCCTGGCCCGACGGGTGGCCAGGAACTGGCGAACGTCGTCCCTGTTGTCCACGACGACCACGCTACGACCGCTTCCGAGGCTCGTGGGGGGCCCTGTCATTACCTGGAACACCGTCACCTTCCGCATCGTGGTCGCGACCGGCTCGATGGCAGACATGACTGACAAGAAGATCTGGTTCATCACCGGCGCCGCCCGCGGCATGGGCATCGACATCGCCAAGGCAGCGCTGGCCGCCGGCAACGCGGTGGTCGCCACCGCCCGCAACGCCGACACCGTCACCGCCGCCCTCGGCGAGCACGACGACCTGATTGCCGTGACCCTCGACATCACTGACCCGGCCTCAGCCGAAGCGGCCGTGCAGATTGCCGTCGAGCGGTTCGGACGCATCGACGTGTTGGTCAACAACGCCGGCAACTTCTACGCCGGGTACTTCGAGGAGATCAGCCCCGCCCAGATGCGCGCCCAGATCGAAACGAACCTGTTCGGGCCGATGAACGTCGCCCGCGCTGTGCTGCCCCAGATGCGCCGCCAGCGGTCCGGGCACATCGTCACCATCTCGTCGACCGCAGGGCTGGTCGGCCAGGAGTTCGTCGCCGCCTATGCCGCGAGCAAGTTCGGTGTCGAGGGCTGGATGGAGTCTCTGCGCTTCGACGTCGAGCCGTTCGGGATCCGCACCACGATCATCGAGCCCGGCTTCTTCCGCACCGAGCTGCTCGTCGAAGGATCGTCGACGATCTGGCCCGAGCTGTCGATCGACGACTACGCCGAGCGCACGACCACCACCATCGCCGCGTGGCGCAGCATGAACGGCCAGCAGGGCGGCGACCCCGCCAAGCTGGCCGCCGCCCTCGTGACGATCACCGAGCTCGAGAACCCGCCGCTGCGGTTCGTCGCAGGGTCCGACGCAGTTGCGGCGGTGGAGCAGAAGGCCAGAGATCTCCTCGCCCAAGTCGACGTCCACCGCCAACTGTCCACCAACCTCGCCCACGACAACGCCTGACCACGGGCGCGCTCGGTGGCGTCGGCAAGTCTCACGGCGGCATCACTGCGGCGATCGCGCTCACCTCGATGAGGGCACCCGGCACGGCGAGTCCCGCGACCCGTGCAGCGGTGACGAGCGGCGGGGCGTCAGCGCGGGTGAGCCGTGGTGCGATCGCGCCGTATGCGGCGCCGAGGTCGGCGTCCGCGTCGATGAGCACCGACCACTGCACGACATCGGCGAGCGATGCGCCTGCCGCTTCCAGCGCGATGCTTGCGTTGTCGATCGCCCGGATCGACTGCTCGGCGATGTCGCTCGAGACCACTGATCCCGTGGCGTCGACTCCGTTCTGGCCGCCCACGTAGATGGTCGTCGCGCCAGCGGGCACGATGGCGACGTGGCTGAACGCCGGGCTGGCGACGAGCCCGGCAGGTTGCATCAGGGTGATCTCCATGGCATCCATGGTTCCACCGAACGGCCCTCAAACCTTCCGCGCGGCGCACACATCTGGGTCGGAACGGGCGTGGTCGTGGATCGGTTGGTGCGACACGCTGGTGGTGCTCGTCTGTCGTACCATGCGGTCGGGGTCGCCAGGGCGGGCGGTCCGGCGCAACTGCGAGGGAGCACGTGATGCGGGTTTTGGTGCTGGGCGCCGGCTTCGGCGGCCTAGAGCTGTCGACGACGTTGTCGGAGCAGCTCGGCAACGACGTCGAGGTCACGTTGATCGACAAGGCCGACGGGTTCGTCTTCGGTTTCTCGAAGTTGGACGTCATGTTCGGCCGGCGGACCGCGGCGACGGTGGTGCACCGCTATAGCGACATCGTCCGACCGGGCGTCCGCTTCGTGCAGACCGTCATTCGGGCGATCGATCCCGAGGCCCGTCGGGTGGAGACCGACGCCGGCACGTTCGAGGGCGATGTGATGGTGGTTGCACTTGGCGCTGACCTGGACCCCTCGGCGACGCCGGGGCTGGTCGAGGTTGGGCACGAGTTCTACACCGTGGCCGGGGCGTTCGCCGCCCGGGAGGTGCTGGAGGCGTTCGACGGTGGGCGCGTTGTCGTCGGTGTGACGTCAACACCGTTCAAGTGCCCACCCGCTCCGAGCGAGACGGCGCTGCTGATGCACGACTTCCTCACAGAGCGTGGCCTCCGGGCGCGCTCGGAGATCGCGCTGGTCATGCCCCTGCCGGTGCCGATCCCGCCGTCGCCCGACGCCTCGAAGGCGATCCTCGAGGCGTTCGCCGATCGCCGCATCGAGTGGCACCCGAGCCGCCTCGTCCGGGAGCTCGACCCCGCACGCAAGGTCGCCCGCTTCGACGACGGCACCGAGATGAGCTTCGACCTGTTCCTCGGCGTGCCGCGCCACCGTGTGCCGGAAGTGGTCGCTGACTCAGGGATGTGCGTCGACGGCTGGATCCCGGTCGATCCGGTGACGCTGGCCACCCGATGGCCGGGCGTGTACGCGGTTGGGGACGTCACGAGCGTCGGAACGCCCAAGGCCGGCGTGTTCGCCGAGGGACAGGGGTCTGTCGTGGCCGGCGAGATCATCGCCATGGCCCGCGGTGGAAGCGCGGACGGGTACGCGGGGCGGGGCGTGTGCTATCTCGAGTTCGGCGCCCAAGGTGTCGCCGTCGTCGACGTCACGTTCGTCGCCGGCCAGGCACCGTTCGGCTTCCTCGACGGCCCGTCGATCGAGCTCGGCGCGGCAGAAGTCACAGTTCGGCACCACGCGAATCAAGCGGTGGTTCGGTACGGAGTGGTGATGCTGCCGGCGATCGAGGACACTTCTGTGCCACAGCACAACGCACCGGGGGACTGTGCTGTGACACAGACTCGGCAGAGAACGTCGGCTGACTGCGAACTACGGTGCCACGGGTGACGTCGCCGCTCCACGACCAGCCGCTGCTTCCGCATCTCATCGTCCGGAGCCTCACCGCCCACGACGACGCGCCGTGCATCCATCTCGCCGGGCGGGTCGCGTCGTACGCAGAGATCCGGCGACGGACCAGCCAGCTGATTCAGGCCCAGCGGGCGCGGGGCGTGACGCACGGGACCCGCCTCGCCGTCCTGTCGAAGAACCGTCCGGAAGTGCTCACGAACCTCACGGCGTCGCTCATCAACGGATGTGTCCTGACGCCGCTCCACCCGATGGGCTCACTCGCCGATCACGCCTACGTGGTCGGCGATGCCGAGATCGACTGCCTCGTCTTCGACGCCGACAACTTCACCGAACGTGCACGCCAGCTCAAGGCGCAGTATCCGGATCTCACGCTGCTCGGCTTCGGGCCCAACGACGTCGGCGACGACTACCTCGCGCTCGCCGACGAGTTCGAGCCGGCGCCCCTCACACCTCCCGACGTGGGTCCGGATGACCTGTGCACGATCGTCTACACCGGCGGCACAACCGGACGGCCCAAGGGTGTGCTCATGAGCCATCGCGTGTGGCAGGCGATGACGTGGATCCAGATGGCCGAGTGGGAATTCCCCGACGACCTGCGAATCGCGATCGCGACGCCGCTGTCCCATGCTGCGATGTCCCTCGTCGCGCCCGTGCTGTTGTCGGGTGGAGCGTTCTACGTGATGGAGTCGTTCAACCCGGACGGCTTCTTCGACCTGGTCGCGGAGCATCGCATCACGGCGACGCTGATCGTCCCCGTCATGCTGTACGCACTGCAGGGGCATCCACGGTACGAGACGGCCGACATGTCGTCGATGGAGACCATCTTCTACGGGGCGTCGCCGATGAGCCCGGCGAAGCTCGCCCAGGCGATCGAGGACTGGGGTCCGATCTTCTTCCAGTTCTACGGGCAGACCGAGGCGCCGATGGTCATCACCCATCTGAAGAAGGGCGAGCACGATCTCGCCCGGCCCGACCGCCTCGCCTCGTGCGGCCGCCCGGTTCCGTGGATGCACGTCGCCCTGCTCGATGTCGACAACCAACCGGTCGGCCCGGGCGAGTCGGGGGAGATCTGCACCCGGGGTCCGCTGGTGATGACCGGGTACAAAGACCTTCCCGACGAGACCGCCGAAGCACTGTCGGGCGATTGGTTGCACACCGGCGACGTCGGCCGCTTCGACGCTGACGGCTACCTGTTCATCGTCGACCGGACCAAGGACATGGTGATCACGGGCGGGTTCAACGTGTTCCCCCGCGAGGTCGAGGACGTGATCAGCACGCACCCCGCCGTCAGCATGGTCATGGTCATCGGGGTGCCGGACGACAAGTGGGGAGAAGCGGTGAAGGCCGTCGTCGTGCTCCAGCCCGGTCACGAGCCATCGGACGTGCTGACCCGGGAGCTGCAACAACTGGTGAAGGAAGCGAAGGGTTCGCAGCAGTCGCCGAAGTCGATCGACTACGTCGAGGCCCTTCCGCTGACCCCCGTTGGCAAACCCGACAAGAAGTCGGTGCGGGCTCGGTACTGGAACGACATCGATCGAGCAGTGTCGTAACTCCGAGACGGGAGACCGAGAATCAGCCGGGGGGGAGCGCCAAGTCGCCGACGTCCTCGAACTCGGTCGTCAGCGGAACGACCTTGCCGTCCTCGAGCTGGCTGTACACGACGCTCCGGTTGAAGAGGCGCTGGTAGCCCTCGAGGCCGTCGGTCCACTCCTGGGTGAAGTCGAGCACCGGGCACCATGCCGTTCAGGTCGAGGCTCGTCGTGGTCGACGCCGCGTCGTAGAACGACTCGGCCGTGATCTCACCCTCGATCGTCTCGGCGATCTGGGTGAACCCGACGAAGGCAGCCCACGTGCCCATGCCGCCCAGCGAGTTGTAGTCCAACGCGCTCGTGTCGAGCCCGGCCTCGTCGAGGGCGAGCCGGTACTCCGACCACGGATCGGTCGAGATGTCCGGGTACATGCCGACGATGATGTCGCCGTCGGTGGCCTCTTCGTTGCCGGCCGCCGAGACCTCGTTGAGGTTGCCTTGCGGACCGTACTGGCGAGCTTCCGTGCCCGACTGAGCCCAGGCGGTGTTCCAGGTGATGTACGGCGTCTCGGAGATGATGCCGATCACACAGTCGGCGCCGGTCGTGGCCTGGGCCACCTCGGCCGAGTAGTCCTGGGCGGTCGGCGGCAGGATGATGACGTCGCCGAAGGATCTTCCCGAGGTTCGCCATCGCGTTCTCCATCGGCGGGATGAAGATCTGGGCGCCGTCGATGATGACGGCGTTGATGTTCTCGCAGCCGTCGTCGATCGCCTTCTTCACCGCCCCGACCGCGTACATCGGTTGGTTACCGATGTTGAACGAGTACGGACTCGTCAGCTCTGACGGCGTGATCGGGCAGCACGCCCCGAACCACGTGATGCTGGATTCGGCGATCACGGGCACGATCGACTCGGCGAAGAACGTGAACGAGCCGACGACCGAGACCATGCCCTCCTCGACCGCCTGCCGGGCACACGTCGTCGCCACGGCCGGGTCGAACTGCTCGTCGCAGACGGTGACCTCGAGCGGCCGGCCGGCGATCCCACCGCGAGCGTTGATGTAGTCGGCGTACGCGTTGGCGGTGTTGGCGATGTTCTCGTAGGTCGGCCCGGCGGCGTTGAGCGTGGTCACGGTCATGACCTTGATCGGATCGCCGCTCGGTGCTTCACCCGTCGCCTCAGCGTGCCCGTCGGCCGTCGTCTCAGCGGATGGCTCGGCCGTCGTCTCAGCGGTTGGCTCAGCCGTCGCCTCAGCCGGCGCGACTCGGCCGTGTCGGCCGTCGTCGTCGTCGTCGTCGCCACACGCCGCGGCGACCAAGCGCGAAGACGGCGATCAGCGCCAGCCTGCGTCGCCACGAACGCCGGTGTGGTATCGAACGCGGGTCACCCATCGTGGACATCATGTTCCCCCAGTTGCAGATGTCGTCGGGCGCAGGACGCGCACCGACCGGCTCGACACGACAGATCACCACAAGCGTCGGATGTCCGTTCCCCGAGCGCGACTGATCGGGCGCAGGTGCGCACCGACGCCGACACTGCCGGCACTGGCGCGACGTCGGGTTCGGCCGTCCGACGGTGGACGCGCAGTACCGATCCGGCACGCGCGTCGACGCTCTGACGTTTCGCTCCGCGGCGTGGGGTCGGCGAGAGGGGGACGATGAACGAGGTCATCAGATTCGCGTTGCTGGGGCTTGGGCGTCGGCGCGTTGTACGCCTTCGCGTCCCAGGGCCTGATCGTGATCTACCGCGGCACCGGGGTGTTGAACTTCTCGCTCGGCGCAACGGCCATCGCCGGCGTCTTCATGCAGTGGGAGTTGCAGCACGAGCACGGCTGGCCGTTCCTGGCTTCGGCGATCGTCGGCGTTGCCTGGTCGGGCTTCCTCGGGGCGCTCACCCACTGGGTGATCATGAGGCCATTGCGCCGGGCCAGCTCGCTGGTCCGAGTGATCGCCACGCTCGGTGTGCTGATCACGATCCAGGCGGCGGTCGTGATCCGGTACGGCTCCAACCCTCGTCAGGTCGACAGCTGGCTGCCGACGGACCGCGTGACGCTGTGGGGCGACGTCGGGATCACGGTCGATCGGCTCATCCTGCTCGGCATCGGGAGCGCGTCGGCGCTGGGTCTGTGGCTGCTCTACCGGTCGAGCCAGTTCGGCCTCGCCACCGAGGCGGTGTCGGAGAGCGAGCGTTCGGCAGCCGCGATCGGACTGTCTCCCAACCGGATCGCATTGCTGAACTGGGCGTTGGGGTCGGCCATCGCCGCCGTCGCCGGGATCCTCGTCGTCCCCATCATCACCCTGCAGGTCACGGCGATGACGGCGCTGATCCTGGCCGCGCTCGCGGCGGCGTTGGTCGGCGACTTTCGATCCTTTCCCATCGCCACGGCAGCCGGGTTCGCGATCGGCATCGGCCAAGCGCTGGTTGGACGGTATGGCCAATCAGGAGGGCCTCGGACCATCGCTCCCGTTCCTGGTGATCATCGTCGTCCTCGTGTTCCGGGGCCGGTCGCTGCCGCTGCGTGACCACTACCTGCAGAAGCTGCCGATCGTCGGCAACGGTCGGATCGTCTGGGCCTGGACGCTGTTCGGCTGCGGCGCCGTCGTCTTCGTGATGCTGACCAAGGAGACGAAGTGGATCGACGCCATCACCGTGTCGTTGGGGGTGGCGATCGTCCTGCTGTCGATCGTCGTGCTGACCGGGTACGCCGGACAGCTCTCCCTCGCCCAGTACTCGATCGCCGGCTTCGGCGCGTACGTCGCCGGGCGCTTGGTCGCGGTGTTCGACATCCCGTTCCTGCTCGGGCTGCTGGCCGGCGTCGCCGCCGCGGTGCCGCTCGGGTTGATCTTCGGTCTCCCGGCGGTGCGAACCAGGGGGATCAACCTGGCGATCGTCACGCTCGGCCTGGGAACCACCATCGAGCTGATGCTGTTCAAGAACCGCAACTACACCGGCGGCGTGCAGGGCACACAGGTCGGCAATCCCGACCTGTTCGGCTACGACATCGGGTCGATCAACCACCCCGAGCGCTACGGGATCTTCGTGTTGGTCATGACGATGCTGGCGGTCGTCGTGGTCGCCAACGTGCGACGTGGCCGCAGCGGCCGTCGACTGATCGCCGTGCGCACCAACGAACGGGCGGCGGCGGCGCTGGGGATCAACGTGATGGTCGCCAAGCTCTTCGCCTTCTCGTTCGCCTCGGCGATCGCCGCGCTGGGCGGCATCGTCCTGGCGTTCCGGCTCAGTTCCATCAGCTACCAGTCGTTCAGCAACTTCACCTCGATCACCTACGTCGGCCTGGCGCTCCTCGGCGGGGTCGGCCAGCTGCTCGGCGCGTTCGTCGGTTCCACGCTGGCCACGGCGGGGATCAACCAGGAGATCCTCGAGACGACGTGGGAGGGCGTCGGACGGTGGATCCAGCTGATCAGCGGCATCGGGATCCTGCTCACACTGGTGATCTACAAGGACGGCGTGGCCGCCGAGTGGCTCCGGATCTCCCGCCAGATCAAGAAGATGAGGAAGTGGAGCCGGCCGTACACCATCGAGCTCGCCGATGTCGCCGATCTCCGGGCCGACGTCGACCACCAGGCTCGAGTCCCGGCGCGGACACTGACCGTCGAGCGGTCTGACGGTGCGCTACGGCGCGGTGGTCGCCGTCCATGACGTGAGCTTCCGGCTCGAACCCGGCACCGTCACCGGCCTGATCGGACCCAACGGCGCCGGCAAGACCTCGCTCATCGATGCCATCAGTGGATTCACCTCGGCGGAGGGCCGGGTGCGCCTCGACGACCTCGACCTGTCGAAGCAGCCGGCGGTGAAGCGCGCCCGGGCCGGGTTGGCCCGGTCGTTCCAGTCGCTCGAGTTGTTCGCCGACTCGACGGTGTTCGAGAACCTCAGCGTGGCGGCCGACCCGCAGGATCTCCGCTCGTACTTGGTGGACCTGATCTGGCCGATCAATCCGCCGCTTCCGCCCGAGGTGGTGCGGGCCGTCACCGAGTTCGATCTCGACGAGGATCTCCATCGCGACGTGCAGGACCTCTCCTACGGGAAGCGGCGGCTCCTCGCCATCGCCCGGGCGGTGGCGATGCATCCCAGCGTGCTCCTGCTCGATGAGCCGGCAGCCGGCCTCAGCTCGACCGAGAGCACAGAGCTGGCCCGCGTCGTCCGGCGCCTGGCCGACGACTGGGGCATGGCGATCCTCGTCGTCGAGCACGACATGAACTTCGTGATGGGCGTCTGCGACCAGGTGGTCGTCCTCGACTTCGGCAAGCTGATCGCGTCGGGCTCCCCCGAAGACGTCCGCTCCGATCCGGCGGTGATCGCCGCCTATCTCGGTGACGAGAGCGACGCCGAACAGGATGCCGGCCGAGCCGGCGTCGTCGCCGGCTCCGGCATCGGTCGCGGGTGGTGCGTCATGAGGGCGCCGCTGCTGGAGACCCGCAGCCTCAAGGCCGGCTACCTGGGTCGAGAGGTGGTTCGAGCGGTCAACCTCACGGTCCAGCCCGGCGAAGTGGTCTGCCTGCTCGGCCCGAACGGAGCGGGCAAGTCGACGACGCTGCTGACGATCGCCGGCGAGCTGGCGCCGGTCGACGGGATCGTCATGTTCAACAACGTGCCGACCTTCACGGCGATGGATCGGCGGGTCCGCGACGGTGGCATCGGCCTGATCACCGAGGAACGGCTGGTGTTCACGAAGATGTCGGCCCGCGACAATCTGCGCCTCGGTGGCGGTTCGGTCGAAGGCGCGCTGGCGCTGTTCCCCGAGCTCGAACCGCGACTGTCGGTGAGGGGCGGGATGCTGTCGGGCGGCGAGCAACAGATGTTGGCCCTCGCCCGAGCCCTGAGCCGCAACCCGTCGCTGCTGCTCGCCGACGAGCTGTCGCTCGGACTCGCACCGAAGGTCGTCGACCGGCTCCTCGGCGCGGTCCGGACGGCGGCTGACGAACGTGGCACCGGGGCGCTGATCGTCGAGCAGCACGCCCACAAGGCATTGAAGTACGCCGATCGGATGTACCTGATGGCGCGCGGGCAGATCCTGCTCGAGCTCTCCGCCGCCGAGGCGCTCCAACGCCTCGACGAGATCGAAGATGCCTACCTGCGCGGCACCTCGGAGACCGAGGAGGACCACATCGAGCGGTTGCGCCGGAAGAACAAGAGGAAGCAGTGGAAGCGCCAGCGGGTTCGAGAGCGCGAACTGGAGCGTCTCACGGGAAAGATCGTCTCCACCAGGAGGGAAGAAGACGATGACTACTACTTCGAGGTTGAACGCCAGCTGCGTTCCTGGGCGAAGCGCGTGAGGAGGTAGCGGCCATGGGTTACAGGACCGTCAGAGCTCCCCCCGGTCGAACTCGACGAGTTCGCCAAGATCCCGTTCCTCCAGCGGATGAAGATGTTGCAGCTCCACTGGGTGGAGTACGGCTTCGGCACCCCGAAGCAGACGATCAACTTCTACGTGTGGAAGATCTTCTTCTACGCCCTGTTCGGGTTGATCTTCTGCGGCGCGTTCACCGCCGGGACTCGAGTTCGACAACATCGCCGGCTGGTGGGACGAGCCGATCCTGTACCAGAAGCTGATGGTCTGGACGATCCTGCTGGAGATCCTCGGGCTCGCCGCGACGTGCGGCCCGTTGGCGTTCCACTTCGATCCGCCGATCGGTGGGGTCCTGTACTGGTGGCAGAACGACACCCTCCGGGTGCCCCCGTACCCGAATCACGTCCCGTTCACCAAGGGCAACCGGCGGACGCCGTGGGACACCGGCCTCTACAAGCTCATCGTGTTCTGGCTGGTCATGATGATGTTCCTGTCCGGCGAACAGGTCGATGGGCTGCCCGAGGGCTCGGCCGGTGTGATGCCGCAATGGGCGCTGGTGATCTACTGCTGCCTGATCCTGTTGATGGGCCTCCGGGACAAGATCGTGTTCCTGTCGGCCCGCTCCGAGCAGTACGTCCCGACGATGCTGTACTTCGGGCTGTTCAGCAACTTCGTCGACATGATCGTCGCCGCCAAGATCTGCATCGTGGTGATCTGGATGGGGGCCGGCTTCTCGAAGCTGCAGCACGGCTTCTCGTCGACGGTGGCGATCATGGTCCAGAACACGCCGTGGATGGTGTCCGACCGGTTCCGCAAGGCAACGGTCAAGGACTACCCGAACGACATCCGGCCATCGAAGGTCACGCATGCCCTGGCCCACATCGGTGGCACCACGTGCGAGTTGGTGATGCCGCTCGTGCTGTTGTTCTCGCCGTGGCCGTGGTTGACCTGGGTCGCCATCATCTCGATCTGGATGCTCCACACGTTCATCATCTCCACCATTCCGATGGCGGTGCCGTTGGAGTGGAACGTGTTCTTCATGTTCTGTGTCGCGTTCCTGTTCGCCAACTTCCCGCCCGGCGAGGGCTACGCGGTCAGCGACATGAACCCGGTCCTGCTGGCGATCGTCGTGTGCGTCGCTCTCGCACCGATCATCCTCGGAGCGCTTCGACCGCAGTACGTCTCGTTCCTGGTCGGGATGAAGCAGTACGCCGGCAACTGGGCGTCGGGCACGTTCTCGTTCCGTGACAAGTCGATGGAGGACCGGATCAACGAGCGGATCGTGAAGGCCGCCGACAACCAGATCGATCAGCTCAACCCGCTGTTCGGCAACGAGATCTCGGAGATCTTCATCCAGAAGGCGGTGGCGTTCCGCATGATGCACCCCATGGGACGAATGCACATCTCCGCCCTGATGCGCCACACCGACAGCCTCGACGACAGGATCCAACGAGAGGGCGAGTTCGTGAGCAACGTGCTCACGGGCTGGAACTTCGGTGACGGGCACTGCCTCGACGAGCGCCTGATCGAGGCGCTGCAGGAGCGATGCCAGTACGAACCGGGCGACGTCGTCGTCGCATGGACCGAGTCGCAGCCGGCCTTCAACAAGAAGGTGCAGTACCGGGTCATCGACGCCGCGCTCGGTACGGTCGAGAAGGGCTGGTATCACAACGACGACGCCTACAACGAGCAGCCGTGGCTCCCCAATGGCCCGATTCCGCACACGGTCACGTGGACCCGCCCTGGTACGTGGCGCCGGGGGTCCCTCATCCCGGCACCGGCGGCCGAGTGTGACATCGCACTGGCATGGCTTGCTTCGATTCGGTTCGAGGCGGCCAGACTCCAGATCGATATGAGGACCGGGGTAGGAGCGAGCGCCGACGCTTGAAACCTCCTGGGCTCTTGGTCGAGAATCGGCGTGACCAGGAGGAAGGGGGACTGGCCCGATGAATCAAGAGCCTCGACGTGTCGCCCGAGAGGGAGCGAACCGAGACGGTCTCGCGGCGGTCGCCATCGTGCTCCTGGCCGGGTTGCTCGTCGCCTTGGTCATCAGCAAACTCATCTAGCCGTGGAGGATCGGCGCTCGATGCGACGGCTCTCGAGCGCAAACGTCAATGCCATCAGAACGTCGACGGTGACGAGGAGAACGATCCCGGCCACGGACCCGCCGACGACCTGAATGACCGCCGCGACCACGACCGCGAAGGCGATCCGCTCGCGAGGGAGCACTCTGAAGGCTCGCCAGTTCGCGACCGCGATGCCGAATACGCCGAGGGCGAGGCCGCCGAGCAGCATGAGACGGAACGGTGTCTCGACGTGATCGGAGGGGTGCAGCGTGATCTGCTCGAGCGCCGCGGCCGAGGCGATGATGCCGGCGACGATCGGCATGTGCGCCCACGTGTAGACGTCGCGCGCAAAGTTGCCACGAGCGCGGTCTCCCTCGATCGTCTCGCCGCGGTCTTCAAGCGCAGGACCGGGGCGGTCGAAGTACCCCCACCACAGCAAGCCCGCGAAGGCACCGGACGCGAGGAGCGCGGCGACGGTGCGTCCTGGGAGCCCCTCTCCGGCGTCGAGCGCCACGACGACAGGCAGGCCGATCACAACATCCTCGCCGAGAGCGATGATGACCATGAGCGCGTGACGCTCGGCGAAGTGGCCCGATCGCACGAGCCAGCCTCCGCGACCGGCGTCGATCATCGCCCCGACCACGATGGCTGCGCTCGCAAGCCAGACGACGATGCGCCCGTCGCCGCTGATGAAGGCACCGGCGAGCAGGACGACGAGGGCGACAATGTTGAGCGTGACCCACCGCGCGACTGACGCATGCATCTCGGATTCGCGCTCGAAGCTGAGCGTCTGCGTGACGAACCCGAGAATCATGATGATGCCGAGCGTCACGGCGAACACCGGCCCGCCCGCGCCGAGCGCCGTGGAGGTCGACGCCGCCATCGGCACGCTCGTCGCCGTCGCCACGAGGAAGATCAACCGCACCGAGCGACTCTTGCCCGAGACGGCGTTCGCGGACCAGGTGAGCTCCTGCCACGGGAGCCACAGCAACGCGAACAGCAGTGCGACCCTGCCGGCGCCGCTCCAGCTCGGGTTCTCGACGAGCAGTCCGACGAGCTGAGAGAAGGCGAGGATGTACGCCAAGTCGAAGAAGAGCTCGACAGGATCCGCGGTGAAGTCCTCGGTGCGCTCCGGTAACGGGATGCCCTTCACGGGCGCAATCGCTAGCGGCCGCCGCGCTCGGCGATCTCCGCGCGGGCGGCCTCGATGAGTTCGTCGTTCGTGTGGGCGTGCCCGCGAAGCCCCCAGCCGCCCGGCACGGCCGAACAGGGCGAGAATCGTGCCATCGCGCCCTCTGGGCGGGATCTCAGCCAGCACCTGGCAGAGAATACACCCAGAACGGGCGGCGGCGCCGGCCAGCCCCGCGGACGACTGCGCCCGCTACATCCAGATGTACTCCTCGGCGATGGCGCCATTGCGCCACCTGGCGACGGTCACCATGCGGCGACCGCCCTCGAGCTCGCCGACCACGCAGGTCCACTCTCCCGATCCGAACCGGATTGGATGAGACTTCACTTGGATGGGCGCTCCGCCAGTGCTTTCGACGAAGGCCTTCATTGCTTCGATGTGTTCACGAATGCCGTGTGTCGGGGGCTGCCCCTGCACGCCTACGAGAACGTCCTCGGTGTGGTATCGCGGAAGGCGCCGTCCCAGTCCGCTCCGTTCCAGCCCGTGAAATCGAGCTCGTCCATACTTTCGGAGATTCGCGTCACCGCGTCGTCAGCCATGCTCGTTGCCTCCTTCTAGGTCGATTTCCTGTCACCGCACTCCTTCGCTCGACACTTGTGAGCGCAGGGATGATGCGGAGGTTTCGTGCAAACGCGCCGATGCTCGCGTCAGCTATGGCCGCGTCCGTGGCGTTCGCGTTGGAGGAGCAGTGCGGCCGCGAGAGAGCCGGGGGCGCCGCCGCATCGGAGCGGGTCGCGTGCTTGACGATCGCATCTCAGGTATCCCTCGTCAGCGGGCTTGGGATACGCGTTGAGTACCTCTCGTCGCAGTCGATCTGCTACCCCATCGCCGAGCCGGCCGATGTCGACGAACACGCCCTTGTGGGTGAGATAGGTCAGCAGGCCGCGGCGGTCGGCGATTCCGACGCAGGCGTGGAGGGCGATCGCTTCCCATACCCTGTCAACGTCGGCTTCGGCGAGGCCGTGGTTCCTGAGCACGGCCGCAGCCAGATCGGCTCCCTCGACCTCGAAGCGAGCCTGACCTTGGGCGTGATCGCCGAGTCCCAGATCGTGCATCACAGTGGCGGCGAAGAGCAGTTGCTCGTCGTAGGCGGCATCGTTCAGGCAGCCCTCGTGATCGGCGAGCAAGCGGGCGAACAGAAAGCTTCGGATGCTGTGATCGACGATCGGCTCACTCGCCGACGACCGCACGACGCGCGAGGCTGGCGTCGGCGAGCGGGCCGGCGGGGAGGCTGAGAATGTCGTCCATGCCTCCACGGTAGGGATATCGGGGAGTGGCCAACAGTGGCCCGCAAGCCATTCACCGCTACCTTCGGGCCATGTACGCTTCACGCCCGCACCGGGTTGCGGTGCTCGTGCTCCCCACCGTGATCCCGCTCGAGCTCGGGACCGTGACGGAAGTCTTCGGCCGGGACCCCCACTACGACCTGACGGTATGTGCGGAGAGCCCAACGTCAACGGTTTCGGGTTCTGGGTTCACCATCAACACATCAGCCGGACTCGATGCTCTCGACCGAGCCGAGACCGTGGTCATCCCGGGCTATGACAACGTCGACGGGAACGTGTCGGTCACCGTCATTGACACCCTGCAGGCGGCGCATGCGCGCGGCGCCCGCCTCGTATCGATCTGCACGGGAGCCTTTGCTCTTGCCGCCGCCGGAATCCTCGACGAGCGCCCCGCCACGACGCACTGGCGATGGGCCGAGGATTTGCAACGCCGCTACCCCCGCGTGGATGTCGTTCCGAACCGCTTGTTCGTCGATGACGGCGATGTCCTCACGTCCGCCGGGGTCACGACCGGGATCGATCTGTGTCTCCACATCATCAGGCGTGACCACGGCGCAGCCGCTGCCAACAGCCGGGCACGCGGGCTCGTCGCTCCGCCACAACGACAAGGAGGGCAGGCGCAGTTCGTCGAACGACTTCGCCCGGAGGCGAGCGGCGACCAACTCGCCGCGCTTCGCGACTGGATGCTCGAAAACATGGCCCTCCCGCTCGACCTCGACACGCTCGCCAGGCACGCACACATGTCCCGACGAACGCTCACCCGTCGGTTTCGCGAGGAGACCGGAGTGCCGCCGATGGCGTGGCTCGCCGATGCGCGGATCGACCGCGCCCGCGAGCTGTTGGAGATCACTACCGAACCTGTGGAGAACATCGGCCGTCTGACAGGACTTGGCGCTCCCGCCTCTGTCCGCGCGGCCTTTCACCGGCGTCTCGGCATCTCGCCCCAGGACTATCGGTCTCTGTTCCGCCACCACACGCCGCCCGCAGTCTCGGCGTGTGGGTCGTTGGCGTCTGACTTCGCTGCCAGCCCAGCGGCGCCCTCGATCGGCACTTCGGAGCGATGTGCCGCGTCGACACCCCGGGCGTCCTTGACTGTAGTTAGGTATTCTGTTAAATAACGAATCTGTGAAGTATCAGCCGGAGGGACAGCAACGATGCCCGTGACGGCCCCCGATCGGTTCGACGTCGTCTTCGCCGCCTTGTCGGACCCCACGCGGCGCTCGATCGTGCGTCGGTTGGCCGACGGTGAAGCAACCGTGCTCGAGTTGGCCGAACCCTTCCCGATCAGCCTCCCGGCCATCTCCCGTCATCTGAAGGTCCTCGAGCAGGCGGGTCTGATCAGTCGCGGCCGAGATGGACAACGGCGGCCATGCCAATTGCGGCCGGAGCCTCTGGTCGAGATCGCCGCATGGGCCGAGCACACCCGAGCTGCATGGGAGCACCGTCTCGACCGCCTCGATGCGCACCTCAGGCGCACATCTGACCGAACCGCATCCCCACCGACATTGGAGAAGCCATGAGCAGTTCCCCGACCATCACCGACCCGACGACGTGGGCTCTCGACCGTGAGATCGTCCTCGTTCGAGTTCTTGACGCCACACGCGAAGCGGTGTTCGCCGCGTGGACCGATGCAGATGCCTTCTGCCAATGGTTCGGCCCCGATGGGTTCACCTGCACAGTCCGGGAGATGGACGTGCGCCCGGGAGGTCGAGCGTGCTTCGACATGGTCTCCGGAGACGGCACCGTGTTCACGAATCGCTTCGACTACCTCGAAGTCGTTCCAGTCGAGAGGTTGGTGCTGGATCACGGGTCCGACGTCGACGATGACCCAGCACGCTTCCGAGTGACGATTGTCCTCGATGAACAAGCCGATGGAAAGACGGTGTTGACGCTGCGGCAGCTCCACCCAACCGTCGAGCAGCGAGATGCAAAGGTCGGCTTCGGCGCGGTCGAGCTCGGTCTGCAGACGATGCACAAGCTCGCTCGCCATCTCGGGGTCGCCTGAATCCCACGACAGCCGCGTCGCGACATCGACCGAGGGTTCGTACGCACACACCGAGAAAGGATCGAGGAAATGTCTCAACTGCTGCGAGTGCAGAACTTCTGCGTGTCGATGGACGGGTTCGGCGCTGGCGAAGGCCAGAGCCTCGAGGCGCCCTTCGGACATGCCGAACGCCGAGGTGGTAGCGTCGCCCGCCTCCCGGCTGACCTGGCCTCGTGGGCGTTCGCCACCGCGAGCTGGCCGAACCGAACCGAGCCCGGCGGATCCCGAGGGCTGGACGACTACTTCACTCGCGACTACACGCGGAACATCGGTGCCGAGATCATGGGCCGCAACAAGTTTGGGCCACAGCGTGGCCCGTGGGAGAACCTCGACTGGAAGGGGTGGTGGGGAGACACCCCGCCCTTCCACACCCCCGTGTTCGTCCTCACCCACCATCACCGACCCAGCTTCACGCTGGCCGACACCACGTTCCACTTCATCGATGCGACGCCCGCGGAGGCGATGCGGCAAGCCAAGGACGCCGCTGAGGGGAAGGACGTACGGGTTGGAGGCGGCGTCGCCACTGTTCGGCAGTTCCTCGAGGCGGATCTCATCGACACCATCCATGTCGCCGTCGCGCCGGTCGAGATCGGCCGAGGGGAGCGACTGTGGACCTCCCACGAGGACCTGCTCGACCGGTTCCACCTCGAGTCCGCGCCCAGCCCCAGCGGCGTTACGCACCTACTCTTCTGGCGGCGGTAACCACGGCGGACGACGGGCTCCAGTCCGTGGTCGGCCGCTGCGGCGGTTGTCTCAGCTCAGGTCGCGACGCCGCCCAGGCCCTGCCCGAGGAGCTTGGCGCCGAGGATGAGGAAGACGACCATCATGATCACGGCGTTGTGGCGGGACATGAACTCTTTGAGCGAGGCGAGTGGCCCGGCGGCACGGTCGGTGGCGAGCAGGTAGAACAACACGGGTCCGGCCACCGTCGCAGATGCGATCACGACGAACACGGCGACGGCGACGACGCTCTCGCCGCCGCTGAGCCCAGCTTGCGCGATGGATGCGGCCGCTGCGGCGGTGAGGGCGAGGTTCTTCGGGTTGATGGCTGACAGCCCGGCACCGAGCCCCAGGGACTTGGCCGGGGTGAACGCGTCGACGGTGGTCAGCCACTTCGGCATCTCGGTCGCTTCGCCGTGCTTCGGACGGGAACGCCACTCCCGGCCGGCCATGGCGAAGAACAGCACCCCGAGGCCGACCTGGAGCCAGTTGATGCTCGTGGATGTCGTGCTGTCGGGGTTGTCGGCATCGCCCGCGACGAGAACGACAATGACCGAGACGATGACGAGGCCGGCGATCCACCCGAGGGCGAACGCGGGTCCGTTGCTGCGAGCTCTGTCCGTGCCGAGCATCAGGATGACGGCGACGATCGGGAGCGGGCTCAATGCCACGCCGATGGCGGAGGGAAGCAGTTCGCCAATCGCTTGGGTCAGCATCGTCCGGTCCCCTCCGTGTGGTCGCGCGGTGTGTCGGCGGACGAGGAGCGTCTCATCCGGCGCACGCCAGGAGGTCGGCCGCTCGCGGCAACTCCGATCGCGACCGGTCCACCAGCAGCGGCGATGCCAGGCGCGGTGTGATCGCCCCCGGCGGAGTGTCGTCCGGCGATTCGAGCGCATGCAGGAAGGTCTCGACGAGAGCCTCGGGCTGGTCGTTCTGGACGTAGTGGTTCGCGTCGGGGATGAAGTACAGCGCGTTCCGGCCCGGCTTCTTCATCATGTACTCGTTCCAGACGTAGCTCACGACTCTCGGCGGCGAGACGGTGTCGTAGACGCCCCAGATGAACGTGGTCGGCACGTCCATCGCCGCCAGCGCCTTCAGCCAGGAGTCTTCGTCCTGTGAACGCTCGACGAGGTACTGGATCGTCTCGTGGAGCACCTTGAGGCCCTCGCCATGGGAGAAGATCGCGGCGAGGGCTTCGATCTCGGGGTCGTCGGCGGCGCGTGGTGGCGTGTACGTGGTCTGACCCATGCCGACGGCCAGCTGCTCGGGCGTCGCTTGGGCGAGCAAGCCGGGGCCCGCGTCCGGATCCAGCATCAGCCGCTGCGCCTGGGTCAGGTTGGACATCGGCAGGAAGATGTTGCCGTTCGTGATGAAGAGGTGCTCGAGGTTCACTTGCGAGTCAGCGTGGGTCGTGTGGATCATGGCAACGCTGGAACCGCGGTCGTGGGCGAGCATGACCATCGACTCGAGGCCCAGCACTTGGGCGATGTAGTGCTCGAGCACCTCGGCGTCGCGCTGGAGGCTGTAGCCCCAGCCGAGTGGCTTGTCGGAAAAGCCGAAGCCGGGGAAGTCCATTGCGCAGATGCGATACCGGTCGCTGAGCCTCTCCGAGATCTCGACCCAGTCGATGCTGCTCGTCGGAAAGCCGTGCACGAGGACCAGCGGAGGGGCGTCAGGGTCACCCACCTCGACGTGGAAGAGGTTCACCTCCGCCGCATCTCCGCTGCGTGGCTGCCACGAGAAGTAGCTGCCCTGGTCTCGCCAGGCGTGTGATCGGTTCATGACAGGTTCGCTCCTTTGCTTGGGTGAGGTGGACAACGGGTTGCGGGACGACTCGTGCCCGTGATCTGTGTGTCGGCGTCAGCCGCGATGGACCTCGACGTCGATCAGGTGCGGTCCGGGCTCGGCGAACGCCGCCCGCAGGTCGTCCACGAGCGCGCCGGCATCGGCCGGCCGGGTCGCCGGCACGCCCATGCCCTTGGCCAGGGCGACGAAGTCGAGTGGCGGTCGCGAGAGGTCGAGCAGGCCCTTCGCGTGCGGACCCGTGTGCTCGACGCCGACCCGGGACAGCTCGAGCTCGAGGATCGCGTACGAGTGGTTCGAGAAGATGAGCGTCGTCACGTCGAGACCCTCGTGTGCCTGGCTCCAGAGCGCCGGCAGCGTGTACATGGCGCTCCCGTCGCCCTCCAACGAGACCACCGGACGGTCAGGGCAGGCCACGGCCGCCCCGGTGGCGACCGGCAGTCCCTGGCCGATCGATCCGCCGGTGAGCGTGAGCCAGTCGTGACGGGGCGCGCCTGCTGTTGCGCCGGTCGCCCAGATACCGGACGTCTGGGCCTCGTCCGAGACGATCGCGCCCTCGGGCAGGACCGCGCCCAGCGCGGCAGCGATCGCTTCGCCGGTGAGGGCTCCGCTCGGTGGATCGGGGCGAGACGACGAAGCGAGCGGCGCCGCGTCAGGCGCCGCGCCGACGGCGTCGGCGAGGGCCTCGAGCGCACCGACGGGATCATCGCCGTCCCCCGCGAGGACGTGCACCTCGCAGCCATCAGGGACCAGGGAGCTCGGCTTGGACGGGTACGCGAAGAAGCTCACCGGTACCTTGCAGTCCGCGACGACGAGGTGCCTGAGCCCCGCGAGCTGCACCGACCGCGAACTCGGCGAGGTACGAGAGCAGCTCGAGAGGTGGCAACCCGGCGCCGCGCTCCAGCCGCGCCGGGAACGTCTCGCCCAACATCTTCGCCCCCGTCGCTGCCGCGGCGCGGTGGGCGGCGACGAGGCCACGCTCGCGCACGGCGCGCCCACCGATGAGCAGCGCTGCTGGCTCACCTGAGCGCAACGCACTCGCCGCCGCGGCGACGACCTCGTCCGGCACCTGGCCCGCCGCGAGGGGCGCCGCCGGGCCGACCGGGACGGCCCCGTCACCCCACGAGACGTCCGCGGGGAGCACGAGCGTGGCGACCCGCCCCGGAGCCGATCGGGCGGCGGCGACGGCCTCGGCCGCGTCGCGCGGCAGCGCAGCGGTGGACGCCGACGAACGGAACCAGGCGGAGGTGTTGCGCGCCAGCGCCTCGATGTCCGACGTGAGCGGTGCGTCGTAGTGGCGGTGGTACGTGGCGTGATCACCGACGAGGTTGACGACCGGCGTCCTCGCCCGGCGCGCGTTGTGGAGGTTCGCGGTGCCGTTACCGAGGCCGGGACCGAGGTGCAGCAGCGTGACCGCCGGCCGTCCGGCCATGCGGCCGTAGCCGTCAGCTGCGCCCGTCGCGACCCCTTCGAACAGCGCGAGCACCGCTCGCATCTCCGGGACGGCGTCGAGCTGAGCGACGAAGTGCATCTCGGAGGTCCCCGGGTTCGCGAAGCACGTGTCGACGCCGGAGGCCGTCAGCGTGCGGATCAATGCCTGTGCACCGTTCATCTCATTTCCTCCTGTCCTGTGAGCCGGCCCCGATTCGGTCGCCACTGTCATGGCGACGCCGCGGACACGGGCTGAAGTTTGAAGAGCTGGCCGTCCGTACCGGGGTAGAACACTGCTCCCGAATACGACGGCTGCACCATCGTGGCCGACGTCATGGCGGGCAGCCGTGGCGAGCGAGCGAGCTCCCCGCCCGTCACGGCATTCCTCCACACCACCTCGTCGTGTTTGTTGACACCTGGGATCTCCGGGCGGGGAATGTCGGTCGCCACAATCGCCCTCTGGTCTGGCGGGCCGATGATTGCGATGAACTCCGTCGTGGTCTGGTCGACCTTCCACATGCTCTCGAGCCCGGAGGACGTGATGTGAAGCGCGGCGATCTTTCCGGGCAGCGCGTCCATGACATAGATGACATTGCTGCTCGGATCGGCGGACAATGTGGACGGCATGAAGCTCACTGCCTGCTCGCCACCAGGCGCTTGCTTGGAGAACGCCCGGGCGACGAATGGTGGCACTGGATCGCTGGCGAACGGGTGAACGATGAACTTCGTCGAGGCATCCGCCTGACTCACCGCGATGACGCTCAGCGGGCTGGACGCAGGCAGACCATTGCTCTGACTGATGACCCAGTTGTTGATCACCACCACGGCCCAGCCGGGGGTCTGACCCGGCTCCACCAGGGGTCCCGGATCCCAGTCCGGGTCGGACGCCAACATTCCATCCGCGCTGATCGCGTAGCGAACGAACGTCGTCGGCGAGAACAGGTACACGTACTCCCTGCCGCCATACCGTCCGAGCGTCGCCCGTCCGAGTACCAGGCCGGGCAGCGTCGTCTGGTCGATCACGGCCATGGTCTTGGGATCGACGGTCACCAGGACAGAGTCGGGCACCGCCGACGGGTCCGGGCACTGCAGCAACGCGTCACCGCCCTGGACCGTGCAACCGGCCTCGCGATAGATCGATTTCGCGACGATGACGCCGTCCGCCGACGCGTTGAAGCCGTTGTATGCGGTATCACTCGGCGCTGCTGCGCCAGTCGGAAGTTCGAGGGTCGAGAGGATCTCGCCGGAGTCAGGCTCCAGCTTCGACAGGCGATAGCCGTAGATCACGTACAGAGATCCATCGCTGAGAATCCCGACCGTACCGGGATAGTTCCACTCGCCGTTCTCCTCGGTGTTGATCAGCTGGCGATACCAGATTGGTTCCATCGTCTGTGGATCGATTTTGGCGACATATGACCCGACGGAGGGCGCGCTGCCACCCCCACCCCCGTACAGGTAGATGTCGCCAGCGTCCCGGTACGTGATGTTCCATCCGTATGGATATGCGGCAGGTGCCGCGGCTTGATCAACCTCGTTGCGGCCCGAGTAGTCGCCGCCGAATGTCGCCTCGGGAAACAGGTGAGATCGACCCGAGTCGTGGTGTTCGAAAGCGGCGAGAGATGGATACCACGGACGATTCGGGTCGGGCTCGGTCGTGCGATCGGTTGATCCGGACGTCGTGTCGTGGTCGGTCGAACGGTGCGTGGAATCCGCGCAGCCGGCCAGCAACACGATGGTGCCGAGGGCACCGACGACACATCGCCATGCTTGCGTCATCCCATCGCTCCAGACTCTTGTCGAGGTCCCGCGTGTGTCATTGGTCGTCCGGCTGCGGCTCAGGGCTGAGCTCTTCCAGCACGGCCACGAGTTCGAGCACGCCGGAGAACGGGACCGGGATCGCGTCCTCGCCCGCCAGAACCCGGCCGTGGAGATGGCCCTCGTCCGCGTAGAGGTCGAGCAGGACACGCACCGGATGTCTCCTCTGCGCTCGGCGTCAGGGGCCGACCGCGACCTCGACGATGAAGCAAGACGGCGTTCGTGTCCCTAGGGACGAGCCCCAGTTCTCTCCCTAGGTGCCCGTGCTCGAGGAGGACTCGTCGCGGCCCGGGGGAAACGTGCCCCTGAGTTGGCGGCGGGACGTGATGTGCAGCTTGGCGAAGATGTGCCCGAGGTGATACTCGACGGTCTTGGAGCTGACATAGAGACGGGCGGCGACTTCCCGGTTCGAGAGTCCTTGAGCAACGAGGTGAGCGACGCTGAGCTCAGCCGGTGTGAGCCTGACGTGATCCTCGGTGCGGGTCGGGACCACCTCGCCACACGAAGCGAGCTCCTCGTCGCACGCGCCGACGTCGGGGGTCGCCCCCAGGGCGGCGAGCTCGGCCCTCGCCCGCCTGAGCTGATCGACCGCATCGCCGCGCCTGCCCATTCGACGCAAGAGCCGTCCGTAGGCGAGGAGCACCCGGCCCCGCCCGTAGGGCAACCCGTCCCGGGCATCGGCGCCGGCCCGATAGTGCCGTTCGGCCTGCTCGAGGTCGCCGTCGGCTTCGGCCAGGCGGCCGCGCAGGCGAGCGAGGTCAACGGCGGGGGAGGTCAGATGACGGCGGGCGATGACGGTGGCCAGCTCGTCGAGCTCAGCGCGTGCTGTGTCGACGCGGCCGACGCCGATGAGAGCGTCGACGGCGACGACGATCCACGGCCACTGCGCGAGCCGCCAGCCGAGCTCGTCGGTGGGGCGGATGAGTGGTGCGATCGCCTGGTACATGGCGTCGTGGTCGCCGCGCGCTTCGGCGAACACGGCACGACTCGTGGCGACGAGTGCCGATTCGCCCCACCAGTGCAACAGCGATTCGGTCGCGCCGAGGCTGTCGAGGTGCGGCTGTGCGAGGTCGAACCGGCCTCGTCGGGCATGAACGACCGCGGCCATCGCGTGGGCCTGTTGGAGGCCGACGATCTGTTCGGTGTCCTGCGCCAAGGATGCGGCCAGCTCGCTGGCCACGATCGCGTCCTCCCAGCGTCCAAGGCGAAAGCTGACTTCGGCGTGGGCGGCCAGCGCGGCCACGAGCAGGCGGGTGCGCTCGCCAGCGCGGGCGAGCTCGGCGACCTGGGCGAGATCGGCCGCGGCGTCGTCGAGATCGTCACTGAAGTACTTGATCGCGCCGATCACGCCAAGGGCCTCGAGCCGTGGGAGCCGCGACGCAGCCATCTCGCCAATCACTCTCCTGCGGAGCTCGTCGAGTTCGTCAAACCTGCCGAGACGCACGTTGCACACCGCGAGCGTGTAGCGCGCGATACCGGCGGCCCAGCCCGCGTCGCCGGCGAGCGCCGCAGTACAGGCGGCAACGGCACCTTCCCAACGGCCCATGAGCATGCGGGCAGTGCCCGCCGCCGCTGCAGCTCGCGCCGCCAGGTCGCCCGGGCCGTCTGGCTGTTCGGCTGCCGCAGTGACGAGTGACTCGCCGTCGGCGACGCGGCCTTCGGCGAACGCGATGCACCCCAGTACGAAGCTGCGGTACGCCGACTCTCGGCATGCCCTTACGTCGTCGGCCAGCATCCGACCCGCGGCCATCATGCCGGCGCCGAAGAGTACTTCGGTAGCCATCAATACGCGCCGATCGCGATCCTGCGCTCCTGCAGAAAGCGCCGCTGCCTGGCGCAGACGTCGAGCCGCCAGCGACGTCCGTCCCCCGGCAGCGTCCCTCGCCGCGACAGCTTCGAGCTCGCCCGCCAGCTCCGCGTCGTACTCGTACGCCGCCGCCGCGCGGTGGTCGAGCGCGGCTTCATCCGAAGCGGTGGCCGCGGCTGCGAGGTGCAGCGCGCGACGTCGTGTGAGGCTCATGTCGTTGTAGACCGCGGCGCGCAGCAGCGGGTGGGGGAACTGCACCTCGCCCGACGGTGACCACTCCAGGAGCCCGGCTGCGATCGCGGCATCCGTCGCGGGCAGTGGATCGCGCAATTCCGCGATCAGCGCCACGTCAGGCAAACGGCTCGACCGGCCCAAGACCGCCCCCGCCTCCACCAGCTGGCGCGCCGCCGGCGGCAGTCCTCCGAGCCGGGCGACCATCAGCGTCGCGAGCGCCCGGGGCGCCGGAAGGATCCCGTCCGCGTCGATCAACCCGCGCACGCCGAACTCGGTCAGGAGAGCGCGGGCGTGCAGCGGATGACCAGCCGTGTGTTGCAAGAGTCGCTCCGCGGTGTCGGCGTCGAGCGGTCCGGCGCCAACGGCCTGCGCCAGATCGATCAACTCCGGCGAACGCAAGCCCGACAGCTCCACGCGACGACACCGGCTGGCGTCACCCAACAGGCGCATCCATGATGGCAACCTGGCGAGCGTGTGCGGATGCGACGTCACGATCACCAGCAAGGGCTCGGTCTGCAACCGGCGGAGCGCGAACAACAACGCGCGCGCCGATTCCTCGTCGACCCATTGCAGATCGTCGACCACGAGCACGACCGGGACCGGCGAGTCTCCGATCGAAACCAGCAGATCCGCACCCACCGCGAGCGGATCCGCTCCAGCGCGTACGCCGGCAGAGAACGGCGTTGGACGGCCCGACAGCGCGGCAAGGCCGCGGCCGAGTTGATCGATGACCGAGAAGGACAGCTCGCGCTCTTCCTCCACTCCCCACGCCCAGATCGTCCGTCGCTCAGGCGCATCGGACAGCGCCGTCCGCAGCACCGATGTCTTTCCGATCCCCGACTCGCCCTCGAGCCACACCAGCCGGGGCCCACCCGTCGCCGACGACAGCTCTTCGGCCAACAACCGCAAGACGTCGTGCCGGCCGACGAAGACCTCGCCGTCTCTGGCCATCAGACGCTCCGCTTCGGGATCACAGCCATCGGGCGAACACCGCTACGCCAAGGCGAGCCGGAGCTCGGCGAGCCGCTCGGGAACGGCGCGATACTAGACGCAGCGGCCGCGCCCGTCGTGGGTGATGAGCCCGGCATCGCTGAGGATCTCGAGGTGGTGGGGGATCGTGGCGAGTGAGCGGCCGCGCGGCTCCACGAGATCGCACACGCAGATCTTGCCGTCGGGGGCCGAGGCGAGGAGCGACAGGATGCGCAACCGGGCGGGCTCGCCGAGCGCGGCGAAGGCCCCGGGCCAGCTCATGGGCGTGAGCGTCCGTCAGCGGCGCCGCTCCGATCGGTGCGCAGCACGTGGGTGGCCGTTTCGGCGCGGTGAACAGCGCCGGAATCGTGACCCCTTTCGGCAAACGGGACCCGCAAATTCGGACGCGTACCATGGCGGCATGGGACACGTCGTGGGGACGATCCGGGTCGAGCCGCTGGACGCGACGTTTGGGGCGGTCGTCCGCGATGTCTTCCTCGCGGGCGCGAGCGATACGACCGTCGCCGAGCTGACCGAGTTGTGGCTCGAGTACGCACTGCTCGTGTTTCCCGGCCAGCACTTGACCCAGCACGAGCAGGACGAGTTCGCCCGTCGCTTCGGCGACCTCGAGTTCACGGCGACCCCGCTGACGAACATCCAACGCGATGGCACGCTCCGTTCGGTTGAGCACGACCTCTCCAAGTCCCTGCGCGGCAACGAGCGGTGGCACCACGACAGCACCTACATGCCCGTCCAGGCGACGGGCGCTGTGTTCACCGCGGAGATCGTCCCGGACGAGGGCGGCGACACCGGCTTCGCCGACATGCGGGCTGCCTACGACGCGCTCGACGACGCCACGCGGGAGCGGATCGACGGCCTCGCCGCGTATCACTCCCGTCGCTACAGCATGGACCGCGCCGACCTGCACGTGAGCGAGGAAGATGCCGATCGGTACCAGCTCTACGGCTTCGGCATCGACATCGAGCCGCCGCTGCGCCCGCTGGTCAAAGTGCACCCGATCACCGGCCGGCCCAACCTCCTGATCGGACAGCACGCCCACTCGATTCCCGGGCTCACGGTCGACGAGTCCGAGGCACTGCTCGACCGGCTCGACGACGAGGCCTGCGCAGGTCCGCGCACCTACTACCACACGTGGACGGAGGGGGATGCGCTGCTGTGGGACAACCGGTGCCTCATGCACCAGGCAACCCCCCACGATCCCGGACAGCCCCGACGGATGTGGCACACCCGGATCGCCGGAGACCCGGCGACCGAAGCCGGTCTCGAACACCGACCATTCGCCCACCCAACCTGAGTGTCCGGGGCTCACCGCCCCAGACGCCGGATGTGGGTCACCACGGTCCGCTGCTGTTCGTCGGACAGGTGCGAGGCGCGCCGCACCCGTTCGGAGGACGTCGCCAAGTCCAGAACCGGGTCGCAGGTCTCGGCCCGCCCTTTTCCCGCCCTCGGTCAACTTCGCATGGGCTGACCTGGTGGTTTGTCGAGTGGAGCTGGGGGGAATCGAACCCCGTGGGGCGTCTGCCGGGCTGTGCCGCCCTGTATCGGCTGGTGCGCTCCGGTGCTGCTCACAGGCCATTTTCGGCGACTCGTCGCTCGGCCGAGTGTCGCCCTGTATCGCCCTGTGCCGAAGTTTTTGTGACCAACCTGTGATCACGGCGGGTTCTCGCGAGGCTCCCCGCGTCGCAGCTGCCGGGACACGGGCGGCGGCCCCCGCGATCGCCCGGTGGGCACCTGTCTGCACAGAACTTGCGGCCGTCAACCACCCGACGGGCGATGGTTGAGTCGACGGCATGACACTGACCGTGGACACTGCGACGGCCGTCGAGCAGCTCGCCCTCGAGCTGGCCGACCTGCGCCGGGAGCTCGCCGCCCTGCGCGACGCCCTGGCCGTCGAGGTGCGCACACGGCGGCTGATCGTCGCCGACGGCGACCGCAGCGTCGAGATCAGGCCCGGCGCCGTGTCCATCGACGACGAGTGCAACGGCTGCCGGGTGCTGCTGGGCACCTTCGCCGACCGTGCCGAGATCCACGTGACGGCCGGCGACGTCGTCCCGCCCCGGATCAGCCCGGCGAACGAGATCGTGAGCATGCTGGCGTGGGTCGATGGGGACCAAGAGCCGGGCGGCCCGCACGCCGAGGTGCTTGTCAACTGCCACGAGCTGGCGGTGCCGGCTGCGGCCTCCCGTTAGAGCGCTTCGGCGTAGTGCTCGAACCGGTGGCGGGGCCACGCCCGGCGTCCCGTCGGCGGCGGCACCGGCACCTCGTCCCGCTGCACTCCCCGCAGTCGCAGCTGCCGCAGCATCACCTCCCGCTGCCGGCCCGTCCTCCCGCCCCGGATCCCTACCGGCGGTAGCCCCACGGTGCGCTCCTCGTCGAGCGCCGACGCCAGACACTCCGAGCGCACCGGGCAGCCCTGGCACACCAGGCGGGCCACCCGCCCCGAGAACGTGTCGCCCTGCGCCGGATACCACCACGACAACGGCCGGCCCAAACAGCTCGCCCGATGCCACCACTGATCGCGCTCGGCCGTGCTCACGGCCCGACGCTGCGCACAGCGACGGCGACGATCCTCGAGACACGTTTCTTCGACGGGTCGGCCAGCCTCGTCAACGTCGCCGGGGCGACCTGGGCCCGCCGGGCGACCTCGGCACGGGTCAGCCCGGCCGACTCGAGCTCGGTCAGGTGCCGCCGGCTCGGAGCGGCCGGCACCCTCGTCGCCGGCTCACGACCGGCCCGCAGCTGACGCACCGCCCACGCCACCCTGCCCTCGGCGAGCAGCGCCGCATGACACTTCGGGCACCGGCACCGATGCCAGCGCCACCCGGTCGCCGTGCCGTGCCGCACCGTTGAGCGACGATAGTTCGACGGCAAACGAAAGGCAGCAGACCGCTTGCAGACCGTCGTACAGCCGCACCAGCAGCGCTCACGACGGCGAACGACCGGCCATCAGGGTGCGGGCGGGCGGCTCAGCGCCGTCTGAGCGCCGCTCTCAGCCCTCGACGAGCTCGGCGTACTTGGCGTGGGCCGACTGGCGGGTCACACCCAACACTCGGGCGATGTCACCCCACGAACGGCCCAGCCGTCGCGACAACGCGATCGCCGCCGTCAACTCCTCGTCGGCCTCGGCGATCCGCTCGACGAGATCACTGATCGCCTGCAGATCTTCCATGCGATCGGCGTCGGCGATCACGGCCGGGTCGAGCTCGTCGAGGATTCGCTCGGTGTCGTCCATGAACGCCTCCTGCTCGTCGGCGCTCAACTCGTTGAAGGTTCGTCTGCTGGTGGTGCGACTCATCGTGTCCTCACAGGTGGCGGTAGAACTTGCGGCGCAGGGCCATGGCGTGGATCACGGTCGGCGAGTCGGTGTCCAGATCGACGACGACGACCTCGAGCAGTCGCCCGGCACGGTCGGCGCCGATGAACAGGATCCGCCCGTCGTCCAACTCGACACGGCGGCGGGCGTTGCGGATGGCGTGGGTGATGTCCTCCGGGTCGACGCCGTGCTCCAGCGCCCTCCTCGCGAACAGCCACACACTGTGTCAGCCTACCCTGACGCCGTGTGGGGGTCAGCGCCGCTGACGCGACCCACCGAGCTCGCCGGCCTGACGCAGGCTGCAGCGCCGGCACGACGCCACCAGCCGACAGCACCCGACGCCCGACTGGTGGCGATGCTGCGACAGCGGCGGGTCGTGGTCGGCGATCGTCGCCGGCTCCCCGCAGTACACGCACCACGGCTGGGCGGCCAGCAGCTCGGCCCGCCGCTGGCGGTAGGCGGATCCGTACGGCATCGGGCTCATCGGGGTCCATCGTGGCCGATCCGCCACGATCCGGCCGGGAGTGTCGAGGTCGGGGGGGAAACGCCCGTGACGGGGTGGGCTGTACCGGTGGCCACCCAGAAGAAACGGGCCCGGTCGCCACACACACACACACACACACAGAGGAGGGGCAGGTCTGTCCCGGTGGTGGCACGCGAAACGAGCCCGTCGTGGGACAATCGATGCGTGCCTGCGGACCTCGTGACGGTGGTGGGGGTGGTGGCGAACGGGTTCGGTTACGCCACGTTCCACGTCGACGGGTCGCTGCGTTCGGCGGGTGACGCCGGGCCTGGCGACTATCGGGCCGTGCAGCCGGCGGTGGTGCCGATCATCTTGGAGCACGACCTCGAGCTGGTGGTCGGCAAGGTGACGTACTTGGAGCGTGACGACCGGGTGTTGTACGCCGTCGGTCGTGTCCGTCGGGACGTGAGCGGCGAGGGGGTGCTGTCGTTCTCGCCGGGCTGGGCGGGCAGACGTACCGGCGGTAAGAGGCTGACGGGTTTGCGGCTCGAGGAGGTCAGCTTGACCCGTGACCCTGCCTCGGTCGGTGTGGGGCGGGTGTGGTTCCTCGAGTCACGGGCCGCCGGTGGCTGGCCGGCCGGCATCCGTCAGGTCACGCTCGCCGAGCTCGACGCCGCGACGCTCGAGGCGTGGTACGGGCAGCTCATTCGCTCGGGAGCGAAGGACGGTGGCGGGCTGAGCGCGAAGACGGTGACGAACACGGCGGGCGTGCTCTCTGTCGCCTTCGGCGACGCCGTCCGGCTGAAGCTGCTGCGCCACAATCCGGCGGGCCGAGGCGCGTATACCTCGGCGTGAGCGGCGGGAGATGGCGGCATGGACGGGGGAGGAGGCGTCGGACTTCCTCGCTGCGGTCGCTGATGACCGGCTGTACCCGCTGTGGCGGCTGGTGCTCGCCAGCGGGCTACGGCGAGGCGAGCTGTGCGGCCTCCGCTGGCGAGACGTGGACTTGTCCGCCGGGACGGTCGAGGTCGTGCAGGCCCGTGTCGTCGCCGCCGAGGTCGTGACCGGAGCGCCGAAGACGAAGGCCGGCGCCCGCGTGCGTCACGCTCGACGAGGTGACCGTCGCCGCGCTCGCTGCATGGCACCGGAGCCAGGCGACGGAGCGGCGCCGTGCGGGCCCGGCGTGGATCGACCACGGGCTCGTTTTCTTCGACGAGCTCGGCGAGCCGCCGCACCCCGAAACGGTGACACGGTGGTGGAGCGAAGCCGTAGCTCGGGTCGGCGCCCGCCGCATCCGGCTGCACGACGCCCGGCACACCGCGGCGACGCTGCACCTGCGAGCCGGGGTGCCGGTGAAGGTCGTGACGCAGCGCCTCGGGCATGCCGATGTGGCGGTGACGATGCGGGTCTACCAACACGTCACGGCGCAGGATGACCGAGCCGCCGCGGAGGCTCGCGGCCTCGGCGGCGTTTTGTGACCATTCTGTGATCACGGCGCCTCACTCACCCCTGCTGAGCAGGGGTGATGTGGTGGAGCTGGGGGGAATCGAACCCACTTGCATCCGATCCCGTTGTAGCTGCTCAGAGGCTTCCGGCCCTGCTCAGGCACCGTTTTCGAGTGACCGTTGTTGACCGTGAGTGACCGGGAATGACCGGTGTGACCCGTCCTTTTTCCGTCCGATCCGTCCTTTTTCCGTCCTGAACCAGGGACGGCGCCGGTGCGTGTTTCTCATCATTCCACCGTCCACGAGCCACGTCACGGATCACCGCCCGACCTCCATCTCCGAGGCCACGGTGACCTGCCCGCTGGGGGTCAGCAGCGACCGGCGGGCAGCTATCGCCCGCAACGATGGAACCCGGCACGACGCTGGTCGCCGGCGTTCTCGGGCACTGGGCGACGTGAATAGCGACGCGACGATCGGATAGTGGCTCAGGCGGAGAGCCGGTGGCCGTACTTGCGTTGGGCCGCCTGCTTGGAGACTCCAAGCATGGCGCCGATCTCCGACCAGGAGCGGTTCGCCCGACGGGCCGCTTGAACCGCCGCGATGAGCTCGCCTTCGACATGGTCGCGCTGCTCGGCGAGTTCGGCGATCGCCCGCAGACCTTGGGTGTCAGCCTCGTGAAGCTCGTCGACTGAGACCCGATCAGCCCATGCCTCCAAGTCGGCGGCGCGTTCGGCGCGAGTCTTCGTCACGGCGTCCACCATCCTTCGAGGAACTTCGGTCGTGCTCGCATCGCGTGGATCACCGCCGTCCCGTCGTCGTCACTGACGACGCCCACCTCGAGGGGTGCGCCGGCGTTGGACGGCCCGATGAACATCGTCACGTCCGGATCGTCGGTTACGACATCCTCTTCGGCCACGCCCGCTCCTGCCTGCCGTGGACCGACCGCACACCCGTGTCCGCCCACGTCCTGCGCCACACCGCAGTGACCGCCGTCGGCCGCCTCGCCGGTTACCCCGTCGCCCAAGCCTTCGCCGGCCACGCCCCAACATCGGTCACCGGCCGCTACCTCCACGCCACCGTCGTGGAGATCGCCACCGCAATCGCCACCCTGACAGGCGAACCGCACCCCCTCGCCGCTGCCCCGAACGGCTGCCGATCTGGCGGACCTTCGACGCGATCGACGGCGGCGTGCTCGACGCCGTGCCCGCCGCCCGGGCACAGGCGGGCATGCCGACTTTCAGACCCGACCAGCGGGACCTCACCTCTGTTGAGCCAGACCGCCACCGGTCGACGGCCGGGAGGCAAACCCTGGGAGAGCCAACCCGAGGCGGCAGGCGATTCACGAGCCAACCCGACTGACGACCTACCGGACGCTACGAACCTGAACAAGTCGAGACCAGGACCTCCCAAATAAGTCGGCGCTTTAGGGTGAGTCGGGGAGCCACCTTGCGCGGATCACGGTGAACCCGTTGAACGTGGGGACATGTTGGCGGCGCACGAGCATGGGCTGTTGCCGCTGGCGGCCATCGGGGAAGTCGGCAACGATCCGGGCCGGCGACCCCGAGCGCGCAAATCGGGGAGGCAAACCTTGACCGAGCTATGCAAGTAAATATACGCTCACTTGCGAACTGTGGGCCGCTCGTCGTCGGTACTGCAGCGATACGTCTTGTCAACTCGTCTGGGGGGCGGATGACCATTCTCGAGCAGCCGAAGTATTCGCGAGACACATCCTGGGAAGCAATCGAGGCGGAGTCGCCGCTGGATGGCGTGACGCTTCGGAGCTTCACGGTCGGCTCGAAAGACGGTGACCCTGATCGTCCACGGGTGGTGCGGGCAACGTTTCCGCCCGGCCACCGGGTGGACCCGCACTCACACGTCTGCGACTACGCCGAGATCATCCTCCAGGGCACCCAGCAGGTGACCCGCCGGTGGTACGGGCCGGGCGACATCAGAATCGTGCAAGCTGGCACTGTGTACGGTCCGCTCATCGCCGGGCCCGACGGATGCACCGTACTCCTCGTGTTCAGTAGCGGAGTGCGGACGGGGGTTAGACCGCAAGACCTCGCTGCCCACGGCTTGAGTCACAGCTTGTCCGGTGCGCCGAATGCGTCGCCCTGACCTCGTTGGTGACCGCTGCCTTGGAGAGGAGAGTGCTCGACTCGCAGACCCAGCGCCTCGATGACCGCGCTCTACTCGCAAGACTGCGAACGTCGTCACCGCCGAGCTCGAACCGGCGACTGACGATCACCACGGACCGCGCGACGCGAACCTCACCACTCCACCGCACTCACGAGAAGACTGATCGGCCGTGTCCGGGGCGTCCGTCGAGAAGCGGTGCTGGCATTCGGAGTAGCCGCGGCCGTCACCGTCAATCGGGTGTTCGACCTCGAGGTCGGCCCGCATGTCGTGGCCGCATCGCATCGGGCGCTGTCGTACGAGATGGCGCCCCATGGGTTTAGGAACATTCATTAGCAATGCCGGGGCCATCGGGCGCCCGGCCCGAGCTCAATCGCATGAGAGGACGACGTCTATGCGCAAGTTGATCAGTGCGGACGACCACCTGGTCGAGTCGGCAACGCTCTGGGAGGACCGGCTCCCGATGTCGCTGCGAGAGGTCGGGCCCCGATGGGACACGAGTCAGGCCCATCCGACGTTCCTCCTGGAGGGCCGTCCGGCCACGGTGCAGACCCGCGCCATCGCCTTCGTCAAGGGCAACGAGGAGCGCATCGCGCGCGGCGAGTACGCTGTGAACCTCGACCCGAACGCGGTGATGTGGCCGACCGACCTCTTGCCGGTCCAGGCCGATCCGGCAGTGCGGGCCACCGCGTTTCGAGAGCTGGGCATCGTCGGGAGCGTGAACTTCCCCACCGTGCCGCGCTTCGCCGGGACGCTGTTCCTGGAGCTTAAGGACAGGGTCCTTGCCGATCTCTGTGTCAAGGCCTGGAACGACTGGCTGTTCGAGGAGTGGTGCGCGGCCGACTCCGACCTCTACATTCCGATGACGCTCATCCAGTTGTGGGACCCGCCGGCCGCCGCGGAGGAAGTGCGGCGCAACGCAGAGCGGGGCGGCCGTGCGATCAGCATGTGCGAGGAGCCCTCATCGTTCGGGTTGCCGTCGTTCTACTCGGAGGAGTGGGCGCCGTTGTGGACGGCGCTGCAGGAGACAGAGACCGTTGCGTGCATGCACATCGGGACTCGGGGCTCGGTCACGGAGTTGCCGCGATGCTCCCCACGCGACCCGAGCCGTGCTGGGCGAGCTGAACGCGATGACGTCGCTCATCAACCTGTTGTTCAGCCCGGTCCCGGCGAAGTACCCGAGTCTGAAGTTCTGCCTCTCCGAGAGTGGCCTCGGCTGGATCCCCGCGATGCTCGAGCGTGCTGACCGGCAGTGGGAGGAGCACGGCAAATGGGAGCGTTTGGTCGACCTGCGCCCCTCGGAGGCCTATGCGAACTCGTTCTCCGCGACCACGATCGGCGACCCGCTTGCGATTCAACTGCGCGATGTGATCGGCATCGACACCATGCTCTGGGAGTGCGACTTTCCTCACGCCGAAAGCCCGTGGCCGAACATGCAGAACAAGCTCGAAGCGTCGTTCGCCGGAGTTCCGGAAGACGACGTCGAGCGCATCACTCACGGCAACGCTGCGCGCCTGTTCCGTTGGGAATCCAAGGTGGGGGTCGTGGCCTGAGGTGTTCCCGACCACCGATGAGCGGCGTCTGCCGTCCGTGGTGAGCAAGTCTGTCTGGGAGGAGGCGCGTGTACGAACGAATCCATCTGGGGCTGGGAGAGGCACAGCGAGGTGTTGGAGCAGCCCTGAGAGAAGCCGATGCACGGGGGCTGGTGATCGCCATAGCCGTGGTCGACCATCGCGGCGATCTGGTTGCGTACGCAGCTCAGGATCGGGTGATCCACAACTCGAGGAGCCTCTGCATCCGAAAGGCATACGGTGCAGCGATTGGCCGGCGCTCGACACCCGCATTCGCCGCACTGGCGTCTGTGCCCGTCGAGTTGTTGCTCGGGCCGTCGGCAAGCTCGGCGCAGGGCGGCGTGGCGATCCTGTCGGATGGCGTCGAGTTGGGTGGCGTCGGTTTGCTCGCGTGAGCGGCGCCAGGACGCCCGAAGAGGACGAGGAGCTTGCAGCCTTGGCGGTCGGAGAGATGGGCTTGGAGTGGGGGTGACGGAGGGCTCGGATCTCCGCCGCCTGGCCGTCCGGGAGATCGCGCCAAAGCTCGCCCAGATCAGCGCCGAGGTGCTGATGGGTGACGTGTGGAATCGTCCTGGTCTGTCCCTGCGCAATCGAAGCCTGGTCACCGTCGCGGCGCTCGTCGCGCTGGGTCGTGACGACCAGCTGGCCAGCCATCTGGAACGAGCTCTCGACCACGGGGTGACCCCCGACGAGATCGGTGAGGTGGTTACCCATCTGGCGTTCTACTGCGGCTGGCCAGCAGCAGTCACTGCTGCGTCGCTGGCAAAGAGTGTCCTCGACAGCCGCACCGCCTGACTCACACCCGACCTGCCGGCGGCGACTGGATCGGGGATCACGCCAGATCTGGGCACGCGCGCCCGGTCGGCCTCATCGCTGAGATGGGAGACGGCGCCGAACGTGGTCCGCAACCCATCGGCGCCCACGATGTGGGCGAGGCGTCGAAGGACCGCTCTCCGCTGGAGCGGGCGATCCTGCCCATAGTGCATCCTCGGCTCTAAATACGCTAAGACTTACTAACGTTGGAAGACCCTGGACCGCTCCCGTCCAGCAGGCCAACGGCGGCGCGGGGGCGACCGATGCGGGATCCGCCGAGAGTGACCGACCGTTTCGGCATCACAACTTCCGCCTGTGGTTCGCAGGGCCAGTCGTGTCCGTTGCCGGAACCTGGATGCAGATCGTCGCGCTGAGCTGGCTGGTCCTGGACCTGACCGGGAGCGCGACGGCGCTCGGACTGGTCGCACTGGCGCAGTATCTGCCACTGCTCGTGCTCGGCGTTCCAGCTGGCGTGCGGCTCGACCGGATGAACCGCTATCGACTGTGCATGATCGCGCAGTGCTGCTTTGCGCTGCTCTCCGTCGCCATCGGCAGCCTGGTTGCTGCCGGGGCGGTCAGTCTTCCAGTGGTGGTCGTGTACTCCTCGCTGTCCGGGCTCGTCTCGGTGATCGATCAGCCGCTCAGGACGGCAATGGTCACCGACCTGGTGGCGCCTGGCGCGCTGCTCACGGCGATCGGATACAACAACGCGATGTTCGCGACCAGTCGAGTGCTCGGTCCGATCCTCTCTGGGATCGTGATCGCGCGCTCCGGAGTCGGAGCCGTGTTTGCGGTCAACGCCGGCTCGTATGCGGTGATGATCGTTGCGCTCGCTGCCATGCGCAGATCGGAGCTTCGCCAACGAGTATCCGCTGAGGCCGGTCCCGGGCAGATGCGGGAGGGCCTGAGCTACGTCATCGGCAACAAGTCCGTGCTTGCAATCCTGGCGTTCGTCGCGGTGTTCATGGGGTTCGTGTGGGAGTTCGATGTCATGCTCCCGTCTGTTGCCCGCGACCGCTTCGACGGAGATGCGACGACGCTCGCCTGGCTGTCGGCAGCCGTCGGGTTCGGCTGTACGGTCGGCGCGGTCTGTATCGGGCGCCTGAAGGAGCCGAGCTCCTACGTGTTCGCATCGCTCGTGGCAGCGTGCAGCTGGCTCTGGCTCGGCGGCGCCGACCTTGTGGCTTGCGCTGGCGGGATGGGCCGTCGTCGGAGCGTCTGCCATGAGCGTGCTGACCTGGGCCAGCGCGGGTTGCATCTCGACACGGATGCGCGAATGCGTGGCCGGGTGATGGCGATGTGGTCCATCAGTACCGTGGCACGCGAACGATCGGTGCTCCTACCGTCGGTCTGTTGACCGACACCATCGGAATTGTCTGGGCGGTCGTCGCGTCGTCAGTTGCACTGCTCGCTGCGTTGGCGGTGTATCACCTCATTGTGAGAACGGCTCGGGACGAGGCGACTTGCTCCGCGAATGCGGTCGCGCTCGTCGACGGTCGCTGACCGCACGGCCGTCGATTTCTAGACGCCGGCCGTGCAATCGGCGGTTCTCGACTCAGGTCGGCGCGTAGCGGCCCAGAACCGAATCGAGCTGCGTCGGCACCGGATTGTCGGCCGGATCGTAGGACGGCGAAAAGATGCGCTCGCACAGCTTCGCGACGCGCTCGCTCAACATCTCCGTGACCTCCGCCTCACGCGCGAGCGAGGCTTCGAGCTGCTCCTGCGTCATCTCGGCGCGGTGGGTGCGCAGCATGGCCTGACGGCACTGGTCGATGAAGCCCGTCAAGTGCTCGACGCCGAACTTGAACATCTCGAGCCGGAACGCGTGAGCTTCGTCGGCGGGCTGGCCGAACAGCCGGTGGTACACGCGATGCATTACCGTCCGATGTTCGAACTCTTCCGCCATGTGCCACTGGTACATCCGGACGAACGTCGCTTCGAACGTGCCCGCCAACTCCGGCGACCAACCATCGATCCAGTTGATGCAGCTCACGCCGCCGAGCGCTTCGAAGGCCTCGCAATACCCGACCAGCCAGCGCAACGGCTTCGTGTCGAGGAAGTCGTTGACGTCTTCTTCATAGGCCTGCTCGATCGGCGCAACCTCCGGGCACCACTCACGGATGACCTTGTTGAACGCGGCGTGGGTCTTGTAGTGCTGGGCCTCCTGCTTCATGAACAAATCCATGTCGCGGAGCAGCTCAGCATCGGCGAGCGGGTCCATCTCGGCTTTGGCTCGACGCATCACCTTGAGCAGGAACACCTCGATCGGGGTGATGATCGGGCTCGAGGAGTCGAACCCGATGACGGCCTCAGCGTTGGGACCCCAGACGACTGGGCAGTCGCTGAAGTCGAACTCCGGTCGACGAACGGTGATGGTGGGAGCAGTCACAGAGCAACCTTTCGTGGATGGCCGAACGATGCGGCTCAGGCAACTTCCTCGGCGGTGAGGGCGCGCTCCGGGCACGCAGCGACCGCCTCGAGGCAGCGCTGCACATCGGACGCGTCGACCTCCACCGTAGTGATGTCGACGTACCCGTCCTCGTTGAGTGGGAACAGATCCGGAGCGATTGCAGCGCACGATCCGTGTCCTGCGCAGATGCCCTGGTCGACGGTGACGTGTAAAGCGATCCCCACGTTGCGGATGTTACTGACCGGAAACTAACTGTGCAACCTTTTGTCCGATGGCTGATGCCCCGCGGCGTCGCTCCTTTGTGCTCGGCGACCTGCGTTTGACAGGTCATCGCGCGCGTTGATATGTTTGTGAGCATTCACTGACGAGGGCTCTCGTCACGGTACGGGGGACCGCTTCGCCGCGGGCGCCAGAGGTGGCGTCGCCCCTAGGGCCGAGGGCAATCCAGAAGAGGGGACAGAGATGGACAGCGCAGTCGCCGAGCGGCTCGACCGCACGCCGCAACTCGTCGGGGAGCTGGACGTGGCTCGGCCCGAGGCGTACGCAGATCGTGGAACGTTTTGGAGTCGCGTTCGTCGGGAGGCGCCGGTGGCGTTCTCGCCCGTTCTGAACATGTGGGTCGTGTCGTCGTACGACGACATCTTGCGAGTGGTGCGCGACTCGTCGTCGTTCGGCAAGTTGCCCGGGCGCCCACCGGTCGCGCGCCTGATCCCGGAGGCGGCGGCAATCTACGCGGAGTTCGAGGCCGAGTACGTGCCGACCCTCGAGAACAACCCTCCCGTGCACAGTGTGTATCGCCAGAAGGTCCTCCCGGCGCTGTCGGCGCCGCGGATGGAGGCTCGACAGGAGACTGATCGAGTCGATCGCCAACGACCTGATCGACGAGTTCGAGCACCAGGGTGAAGCAGACGTCATTGCTAACTACTGCTTCCCACTTCCCGCGATCCACGGCTTTGAGATGATCGGCGTGCCTCCGGAGGACATGTTGCTCGTGCGCCGCTTGTCGCTGGCGAGCATCGAGATCCAGATGGGGCTCCCCGCTCCCGACGAACAGGTCACCCTCGCTCGCGACACGGTGGCCTATTGGCGCTATCTCATCGATCTCGTCGAGCGCCATCGTGCCGAATCGTCAAACGCACTGGTGAACGACCTCATCAATGCCACGACCTCCGATCGAGCCCTGACCACTGCGGAGATCGCATCGTTGCTCTGGAGTATCGTTCGGGGTGCGCATCGCACCACGACCAACCTGATCGGCAACACGCTCGTCGCTCTCCTCGAGCGCCCCGAGTTGTGGGACCGCGTGGTGCGCGATCCGTCCGTGGCGCGCGCCGCAGTCGACGAGAGCCTCCGCATCGACGCCCCCGCACCCGGGCATTTCTACACCGTGCTTGCCGATACCGAGCTGAACGGCGTTCCGCTGCAAGCCGGAGAACTCGTGTATCCGGTCTTTGCGTCGGCGAACCATGAGGAGGAGCGCTTTCCGCACGCCCTCGAGTTCGACATCGATCGAGACGCGAACCGGCAGAACCTGGCGTTCGGTGCAGGCGTGCACCTCTGCCCGGGCAAGGCGCTCGGGCGGGTCACCGGCACGGCTGCCGTGGCCACCTTCGTCCGCCGACTGCCCAAGAGCCGCTTGCTCGACGCCCATCGGGATTGGATCGCCAGTGTCACGACGCAGGGTCTTGCGACCTTGCACGTGCGCTGGGGGGCCGAGTGACGAGGAGCGATCTCGTTCGACGACGAAACGAGGAGGGGTCGTGGGTCGCATTGACATTATCGACGCTGCGTCAGTGGCGTTCGATCATCCGTCGACCGCCACACCGGAGATCACCCGCGGGTGTCTGTTCGCTGGCTCGGACACCGAACCCGAGCTTGTCGAGGTTCGGCTTCCGCCGGGTCTGCTGGTCGAGCCACATGCACATTCCCGTGACGAGGTCATCGCCATCCTCGAAGGAAGCATCCGGCTCGGTCGGCGAGAGCTTGGGCCAGGCTCAGCGGTGTCGGTTACTGCCGACACCCTGTACACGTTCCGGGTCGGCCCCGAAGGGGTCAGGTTCCTCAACTTCCGCACGGCCGGCGGTGCCGACTACCAGACAAAGGACGAGGTAGCACGTCGGCGCGCTGCGAGAGTCGCGTCCAGCTCGACGTCGGACGCGCACCCCGACCAGTCGTCCTCGAACGAACGAACGACAGAAAGAAGCATGTGATCGTGAGCCTTGACCTCGACCAAGAGCGAGCCCCTGAGGGCGTCGATGCCGCAGTAGACATTCCGTGGATGGTGTCGGTCGATGACCACGTCCAGGAGCCACCGACCGTGTGGACGGATCGTCTCTCCAAGAAGGACGCCGAGGCCGGCCCGCGCGTGGTGCGGGAAAAGGTCACGCCTCGCAACGGCGGCGAACCGCGATGGTGCGACGTGTGGGAGTACGAGGGTACGAAGTACCCGACCCTGCGGGTGAGCGCCTCGGTGGGCTTCCCTCCTGAGGACGTCGAGGTGTTGCCGGTCACCTACGACGAGATGCGGCCGGGTTGTTACGACCCCCGAGCACGGCTCGACGACATGACCGCCAATCACACCGAGGCCTCGTTGTGCTTCCCCAACCTGTTCGTGCGGTTCTGCGGGCAGCTGTTCTACGAGGCCACCGACCGAGACCTCGCGATGCGATGCGTTCGGGCGTACAACGACTGGCTGTTCGACGAGTGGTGCGGGAATTCAGGTGGCCGCCTGTTCGGTGCGATGATCCTGCCGCTGTGGGACCCTCAGGCGAGCGCTGAGGAGGTGCTGCGCAACGCAGGACGCCCTGGATGCAGCGCCGTGACCTTTTCGGAGATCCCGCCGTGGCTCGGGCTGCCCTCGATCCACAGCGGGCACTGGGATCCGCTGTTCGCCGCATGTCAGGAGACGGACCTCCTGGTGTGCCTGCACATCGGTTCCGCCTCGAAGCTGATGGTCACCTCTTCCGACGCCCCGTCAGCCATCCCGGTTGCCAACAACTACGTGATGTCGTCACTGTCGCTCAGTGACTGGCTGCTCTCGGGAGTGTTCGACCGCTTCGGCAAGCTGCGCCTCTTGTACGCCGAGTCCCAGGCCGGATGGATCCCATACGTCCTGGAGCGGCTCGACAACATGTGGATGCAGGGCAACGCGTTCAATCAGGCCCGCACGGTCGAGAAGCTCCCGTCGTCGTACTTCGCTCCACACGTGTTCTGCAGCATCTTCGACGACCCCGTCGCGATCCGGGAGCTCGAAGCGATCGGTCGGCACAACTTGTGCTTCGAGATCGACTATCCGCACCCCGACAGCACCTGGCCGAACTCCGTGAACGTCGCTCGTGAACACTTCGGGCAACTGCCGCCCGACCTGATCTACGACCTCGTGCGGGGCAACGCGCTCCGGTTGCTGCGCGATGATCGCGACGCAGGCCGGCCCGGCGAGACGCACAACTGACATGGGCCTCGTTCTTCGTAACGGGTTGGTGTGCGACGGCACCGGCAGCCCGCCGCGCACCGCCGACATCGCTGTGGACGGCGACCGCATCGTCGCCGTCGGCAAGGTCAGCGGACACGGCGGGTTTCGAGGTGGTCGACCTCGACGGGATGGTGGTGAGTCCCGGCTTCATCGACATCCACACCCATTTCGACGCTCAGGTCACGTGGGACCCGTCGTTCACCCCGTCGTGCTGGCACGGCGTCACCACGGTCGTCATGGGCAACTGCGGGTTCGGTATCGCACCGATGTCGGCGGACCACCGGCGAACGATCATGCGCACGCTCGAAAACGTCGAGGGAATGCCGTACGAGGCGCTCGAGTCCGGTATCGATTGGTCGTTCGAGTCGTTCCCCGAGTACCTCGACGCGATCGAGCGCAAGCAGCCACGGCTGAACGTTGCAGCCATGATCGGACATACGCCGTTGCGGATCTTCGCGATGGGCGCGGATGCATCCAGGCGCGAGGCGACAACGGACGAGCTCGATCGGATGTGCGCGCTGGTACGCGACGCACTACGAGCGGGGGCGATTGGATTCGCGACCTCGCACGCGGCCACGCACGCAGGGGAGGACGGCAAGCCCGTGCCCAGCCGGTTCGCTGCGGCCTCGGAGCTCCGACGCCTCACCGACGTGCTCGGGGAGGAGCAGCGCGGTGTGGTGCAGGTCACCAGGGGCGAGCACCTGCAGGCCGAAGAGCTCGCCGAGATCTCGAAGCGGACGGGCCGGCCGGTGACGTGGACAGCGCTCGTGACAGGGCAGCAACCACGGGGCTGGGCGAGCGAGCATCTCGACTACGTCCAGTCGCTCGGTGGAGAGGTGTGGCCCCAGATCGCGTGCCAGCCGATCGTCCAGCAGATGACGCTCGACGCTCCAGGTCCGCTCGCTGTCGCCGACGCGATCCGAGAGGTGCTCGCGCTGCCCTACGACGAGAGGACGACCCTCTACCAAGACGCCGAGTGGAGGCGTCGGGCCTGCTGTGACATCGACAACACCCGAGGAAAGTCGAGCGGGCAAGGACCAACGCTCTGGGAACGGATCTCCGTCGACGAGTCAGACGTCCATCAATCCCTCATCGGTGCGACGCTGGCCGAGCTGGGTGCTGCTCGCGGGGTCCACCCGTTCGAGGTGATGGTCGACCTGAGCCTGGCGGAAGGCCTGCGGACCAGGTTCCGGGCCATGCTCAGCAACTTCGACGTCGAGGAGATCGGAACGCTGCTCAATGATCGTCGCGCAGTGCTGGCTGTGTCCGATGCAGGCGCGCACGTCAGCCAGCTCTGCGACGCGTCGTTCTCGACCCGGCTGCTCTCGTACTGGGTGCGCGACCGGGGCGCGATCCCGCTCGAGTTCGCGATCTGGAGGTTGACGGCGCATCCCGCCCACGTGTTTCGGATCCCTGATCGCGGCGTGATCCGACCTGGTGCGTACGCGGACCTCGTGGCCTTCGACCCAGCGACGGTGGCAGCGACGCCCAACGTACGGGTGAGGGACCTGCCGGGCGGCGCCGATCGGCTCGTGTCTCGCGGCGTCGGCATCGATTCGGTCTGGATCAACGGTGTCGCGACGATCCGCGACGGCGAAGACATCGAGGTGGTCGGTTCCGGTCGGCTCATCCGCAACGGGGGACGGTGAGCCATGCCCGTCACGCGAATCGATCATGTTTCGTTGCCCACCGATGATGCCGACCGGCTGCTCAGGTTCTACGAGCGGCTCGGCTTCGGCATCGAGGGCGAAGCCGATTGGCGCGAAGGGCGGCATCCGACGGTGGGGATCGTGTTCGATGAATGCAAGATCAACGTTCATCCCGAGACCATGCGACCGATGCGGGGCGAAGCGTGGTACGTCCGCGGTCCGAGCGCCGAACCCGGATGCGGTGACTTGTGCGTCGAATGGGCTGGCGGGCTCGACGAGTTGCTGTCGACCCTCGGCGACGCCGGAGTTGCGGTGATCAAGGGGCCAGTCGCGACCCCCGGGTCGCGTCAGGGCATGCACGGGGTCAGCGTGTACGTCCGCGACCCGGACGAGAACCTTCTCGAGTTCATCTCCTACGACACCGACGATCTCGCTCGATTCCCACTCAAATGTTGAGTTCGGGCCGGTCGTGATGCTGGTCGGGTGCATTCTCGCCGCGGCCGCCGCCGAGGTCAGTGAGGCCACCGGAAACCCGATTCTGCTGGCAACCGAGGCCGTCACCAACCCAGCCAATGCCGGCCCGAGCGCGATGCGTGAGACCGGCCGGTTGTGCTACCCGTCCGGGTTTCGCGGCGTCACGGCCCTCGGCCATCTGGTTCGTTACGCACGCTTCCGCGACCGCTGCGAGACGAGCTAGGTCCAGAACGGTCCCCTGAGTTGTTCGTGGCCGAGGTCGGCTACGTCGCTGACCCCGGCCAGCGTCAGGGTCCGCTCGATCTCGTCGACCAGGCAGTCGAGCACTCCGGACACACCGGCGGTCCCGTTGGCGCCGAGGCCGTAGACCCACGGACGGCCGATCATCACCGCGCGCGCGCCGAGGCACATGGCCTTGACGACGTGGCTGCCCCTGCGTACGCCGCCGTCGAGCACGAGGTCGACGTCGTTGCCGACCGCCTCGGCAATCACCGGCAACGCCGAGATGCTCGACACGGCGCCGTCCAGTTGCCTGCCCCCGTGGTTCGACACGATGATGCCGTCCACCCCTCGGTCGACCGCCCGGCGGGCGTCGTCGGGGTGCAGAATGCCCTTGACGACCATCTTCCCGGTCCACATCGACCTGATCCAGGACAGATCGTCCCACGACACCGTCCGCGACATGGTGGTCATCGACCGTCGGACGAGCTTCACGGCGTCTCGGTATCGGACCGTTTCGGTGGGGTCGGCAAAGTTCTTGGTGTAGATGCGCGGATTGCGAGCGACTCTCATCGCCCACCTCGGCCGGACCGCGACACTGGCGGCGCCGCGCCAGGTCAGCCGCGGCTGGATCGTGTAGCCGTTCACGATGTCCCGCTCGCGCTTGCCCGGGGCGGGAACGTCGACCGTAACGCCGAGCACCTCGACCCCTGCGGTCGTGGCGCGCTCGATCAAGCCCTCGGCGAGCCCCTTGTCTTCTGGTGGATACAGCTGAAACCAGAACGGTGCTGCCGGAATCGCGCCGAGCTCCTCGATCGAGTAGGTCGCAGCAGACGAGACCATCGCCCGGGTTCCGAGAGCTGCGGCGGCGATCACGGCGGCACGCTCCCCGTCGGGGTGGACCACCCCGACATACCCGGTGGGGGCACAGATCAGCGGCACGCTGAGCTCCACTCCGCACACCGAGGTCGTCAGGCGGCGCTGGCCCGTGTTCACGAGTACGCGGGGCAACAACTGGTACGCGTCGAAGTCGCGGCTGTTGGCGGTCATCGTGAGCTCGTCTTCGGCGCCACCGTCGACGAAATCGAAGATGGGCTTGGGAACCTTCCGCCGAGCTTCGCTCCGGAATGCTGCGACGTTGTGAAGTGTGCGTCGACGGATCATGCGACCTCAGCTCCGGAGAGTGCCTCGGCGAGTGCCGAGATCAGATCGAGGCCGTCGTCTCCGTGGTGGACGTACGCCGCCCACGGCAACACGACGTGACTTGCGCCCGCATCGGCGAGCTCGTGGCTGGCACGCACCAGCTGATCAAGTGACAGCGCTGCCAATCCGTCGTCCCACGTGTCGGGCCAGGGCAGGAATGCCCGACGCGCTACCGTCGACGGGTCGCGGCCAAGGGTCTCACAGGCGTGATCGAGCACCGCGCTGGCCCGAGCGAGCTCATCGGGCGACATCCGTGCTCGACCGATCCAGCCGTCACAGCTCGAGGCGATCAGCTGAGCCATGCGAGGCCCCATTCCAGCCCCGATCCAGATCGGACAGTTCTCCGCGCGGGCGGGGCGAGGAGCCGACTCGACCTCGCGAAACTGCGTCCATCGACCCGCGTAGCTGGCCGGCCCAGGGCTCCACAGCGCCCGGCACACGGCCACGGCCTCCTCGAGCCGTCCAAGCCGCTCACCGGGATCAACGCCGGCGGCTGCGAACTCCGGCTCCCACCACCCTGCCCCGAGACCGAGATCGAGCCGCCCTCCGGACAGCGCGTCGACCGTGGCCGCCGACTTCGCCAACAGCACCGCCGAGCGGAGTGGAGCGATCAGCACGCCGGTGCTCAGCCGGAGCCTGGTGGTGCTCGCGGCGATCGCGGCCAGTGTGGTCAGTGGCTCCGGGAACGGCTCTGATGCCGTCCAGGGCAGCCGCGACCCTGACAGGTGATCCATGCCGTCGCTGAGCATCAAGTGCTCGCCCAACACCACCTGATGGGCACCGGCCAATTCCAGCCGCGCGCACAGCTCGGGCAGGTGCGCGAAGTCGGGGATGAGGCCGGGCACTACGTGGCCCAGGTTCACGCACAACTTGACGGTCAGTTCGGGCCCCCACCTACCAAAAGAATGAGCGCTAACTTATCAGTGGCGCGGGCCGGGTCCTAGCCAGGGGATGGGGTGTCCGCTCCGTCGGCTCGTTTGCGGTCGTTCCGAGTGACCTGATTTGACACCCCGGATCGAGCCCCATAGTTTGTGAGCATTCACTGATAAACGTCCGTCCGTCCGTCCGACCGACCGTAAGGGGCCCGTCGGCTCTGGGCGGCACGCATCACAGCGCAACGCAGGACGAGGGGGCCGCGGCCGATGTCGACGACCACAACAAGCGAGGGCTCAGAGACGAACGTCACCTCGGGTGACTCGTCCAGGCACCGCGGGTCGCTGCCGCCTGCGATCGAGCTGCGGGATGTCAGCCAGATCTTCGAACGCGTGAGCACCGGTGAGCTGTTCACCGCGGTCTGCGCGCTCGCCCCGTTTCAGCGGCACGTGACGCGCTGGATGCCCAAGTAGCACCGACGATGCTGGATCTCATCATCACCGGGGGTCGGGTCGTCGACGGGACGGGGTCACCGGCCCGGCGTGCCGACGTGGCCGTCCGCAGCGGCGCCATCGTCGCCGTCGGGTCCGTGGACGAGCCTGCACGGAGAACCGTAAATGCTGACGACCTGATCGTCGCGCCGGGGTTCCTCGACCTGCACACGCACTACGACGCTCAGCTGTTCTGGGATCCAGCGTTGACCCCGTCGTCGCTCCATGGCGTGACTACGGTGATGGCGGGCAACTGTGGCTTCAGCATCGCTCCCTTGGACGACGCGTCAGCTGACTTCATGATGCGCATGCTGGCGAGGGTCGAGGGCATGCCCATCGAGTCGCTGGCGTCAGGGGTGCCGTGGAACTGGCGGACGGCCGACGAGTACCTGGCTGAAGCCGATCGACGGTTGGCGATCAACGCAGGCTTCATGATGGGCCACTCCGCACTGAGGCGCGCGGTCATGGGCACCGCCGCAAGCGAACGCGACGCGACGCCTTCCGAGCTCGCAACGATGGTCGAGCTCCTGCGCGACGCGCTGCGGGCGGGCGCGATCGGATTCTCGTCGTCCACCAGCACGGCCCACACGGACGGTGACGGCCAACCCGTTCCGTCGCGATGGGCGTCCACCGGCGAACTGCTCTCGCTCGCAGCCGTCTGCGGTGAGTTCGCGGGGACATCGTTGGAGCTGGCGCCGAAGCTCGGCGCCCCGTCTCCTGACGATCTCGACCTCATGGCGAGGCTCTCCGCAGCAGCGCGCCGGCCGCTGAACTGGAACGTGCTCCGGCCCACGGCGTCGAACCTCGAGCAATGTCTCGCCAGCCTCGAGGGATACGACCGGGCGGCGGCGCTCGGTGGCAAGGTCGTGGCGTTGACGATGCCCCTGACGACGCCGTCGCGATACAACTTCCGCTCCGAAGCAGTGTTCGCGATGATTCCCGGGTGGGAGGCCGTGATGGCGCTCCCAGTGCCTGAGCGCATCGCAGCGTTTCGCGACCCTGCACAGCGCCACCGCCTCGAGGCGTCGTCGGTGTCCGTCAAGGATCGGCTTCCGGTCACGGACTGGCCTCGGCTGCGAGTGCATCAAGTATTCGAACCGGCGCTCCAGCACGCGGTGGGTCAGACGGTGGCGGAGCTCGCAGCGGCGGCTGGAACCAGTCCATTTGACGCGCTCGTCGACCTCGTCTGCGCCGACGACCTGCGCACGGTCCTCACTCGCGACGTCGTGACGTCATCGTCCGACTGGGACGTGCGCCGGAAGATCCTGGCCGACCCGAGGACGATCATCGGCGGCTCGGACGCCGGGGCTCACCTCGACCTCTCTGGACACTTCAATTACCCCACCCGGCTGCTCGACGAGGCAGTGCGTCGCGAAGGACTGTTCACCGTCGAGCAACTCGTCCATGAGCTGACCGAGGTACCTGCTCGGCTGTACGGATTGCGCGATCGTGGTCGCCTGGCCGAGGGTGCGGCGGCTGACATCGTCATCTTCGACGAACAGCACGTCGGCTCCGACGATCTCGAAATGCGCTTCGATCTCCCTGCGAGTGGCGGCCGCATGTACGCAGCCGCGCGAGGCATCGAACGGGTGATCGTCGCCGGCGCGGAAGTCGTCGTCAACGGTGAGCTCACCGGTTCAGCACCGGGACGCGTGCTGCGATCGGGATCCCACACTGCGACCCCGTCGATGATCTGACGGGGACGTCGCCCGGGCAAGCAACCACCGCCCGGTTCGAGTCGACGATGGCCGAGCTCGACGCGGCGGCTCGCCACGAGATGGATTGACGGTCAACGAGATCTCAACAATGAAGGAGCATCCATGCAAGACGTCGTCGTGATCGGCGCTACACGGACCCCGATCGGCCGCCGCAATGGCGGCCTTGCCAGAGTCATCCAGCCGACCTCCTCGGAGCCACGTTGAAGAGCCTCTTCGACCGAACGGGCGTTGATCCCGCAGTGGTCGATCAGGTTGTCGGGGGATGCGTCACCCAGGTTGCCGAGCAGTCGTTCTCGATCACGCGCACAGCGTGGTTGACGGCGGGCCTCCCCGTCTCCGCCGCGGCGACCACGGTCGACTCGCAGTGTGGCTCCGCGCAGCAGGCGTCCAGTCTCGCGGCCAGCCTGGTTGCCGCCGGAGCCGTCGATGTCGCCGTGGCGTGCGGAGTCGAAGTGATGAGCATGGTGCCGATGGGTTCGTCGAGTTGGAAAGGCCACCGGAGCATCCCGACGAGCTACTTCTCCAGATTCGAGTACACGAGCCAGTTCGAAGCTGCCGAGCGGCTGGCGACGCATTGGAACCTCACTCGGGACGACTGCGACGAGCTTGGTGCGCTGTCTCACTCTCGCGCTCTCACGGCCCTCGCCGAGGGCCGCTTCGACTCGCAGATCACCCCGATCGACGCGCCCGCCGAGTCCTCCGACGACGGCTCCGAGACCTTCCGCACGATCTCAACGGACGAAGGCCCCCGTCCGACCACGACCGACTCGCTCGCAGGTCTGCGGCCGGTGGTCGGCGAACAGGGAGTGCACACCGCCGGTACCTCCTCGCAGATCTCCGACGGCGCGGCGGCGATGCTGATGATGAGCTCGCAGCGAGCCGGTGAGCTCGGGCTGACCCCCGTCGCCCGGATCGTCGATCACTGCCGGGGTCGACCCGGTGATGATGTTGACAGGCCCGATCGATGCGACGCATCGCCTGATGCAACGCAACGGTTGGAGTGTCGACCAGCTGGACACCGTCGAGATCAACGAGGCGTTCGCGTCGGTGGTGCTGGCATGGGAGCGGGAATTGGCCGGTGATCGTGCTGTCGTGAATCCCAACGGGGGAGCGATTGCGCTCGGGCACCCGCTCGGCGCGACCGGCGTGATCCTCTTGACCAAGGCCATTCACGAGCTCGAGCGAACAGGTGGCCGACGTGGCCTTGTCACGATGTGCTGCGGCGGCGGACTCGGCACTGGCACACTGCTGGAGAGGTGCTGACGTGACCGATCACTCAGCGAACGCGACTGCAGCGGGAGACGAGGCCTACCTCGTCATGTCGAGTGCCGCCCCGGGCCAGGAACGCGAGTACGCCGACTGGTATCGCTCCACCCACCTCGCCCAGGTGCTCGCCATCGAGGGCTTCGCCTCGGCCGAGCTGTTCGAGGTGGCCGATGACGGTGCCCGCGCAGGATTGGGCGCCGACTTCCTCTGCATCTACCGATTCCACGGCGACGCGCGTGAGACCCTCGAGCGTATGCGTACGGCGCGCGCAGCGGGGTCGATCGATCCGGCCACGCTCAACGATCCGGCGCGCCCGACACGTGGAGTCCTCGTCCGGGAGATCGCCCATGTCGACGTCGGCGGGCACCGCGGCCGCTGACGCCGTCCGAAGCCCCCCGTGACCTGACCGCCGAAGCGCTCGATCGAGCCGGAGGAAGATCAGCATGACCACTCATCCCGGCTCGTCCGACACTGACGTGCGCGGCGGCCGTGTCGAACGGCTCCGACGGACGTCGCCGTCATGGCGGCAGGTCCGACAGAACGCCGTGCCGACAGCCGGCGCGCTCCTGGAGCTGGGTTGGTCATTCCCCCCAGCGTCCTGGAGTCGGCGTGTCACTGACCCCACCTCCGCAGCCGGCCTGAAGTGGCTGGAGACGCAGCTCACACGCTCGTCGCCCGGCGCGCGCCTGCTCGGCGTACAGGCCATCGAACACGCTCCGGGCACCACCGACCACCGACGTCTGGCACTCGACTGGGGCGGCCGCGTTGACGACGTGCCGACGTCGGTCTTTGTGAAATCGACCTCGACGATGCGACGCAATCGGACGATGGCCGCCGTGCTCAGACTCGCCGGAACCGAGATCGACTTCTACGAACGCCTCCACCACGAAGTCGCCGACCTCAGTGCTCGAGGCCTCGCTCATCGGCGGGGGCACGGGGGCCGGTTCCAGCTGGTGCTGGAGGACTTGGGTGACGGACGGGCCGAATTTGCCGACGTCGCCGAGGGGTGCAGCCTCGGGTACGCCTTCGATGCGATCGACACGATGGCGCGTCTGCACGGACGGTTTTGGGGCACCGAGCGGTTCGCGACCGACCTTCGCTGGCTCGTGTCGTCGGCGCGCCGGCACGGGATGGCGCTGCACCACCGGTACCACGATGGCTACGCAGAGCGGGTGCTTCGCGCAGATGCCCTCGAGCTGCCTGACGGCATCCGCAACCTGATGGCGATGGTCGTCGCGCACCGATGGCGCCTCGACGAGTGGTGGGACGCGGTGGGCCCGCCCACGGTGTGCCACGGTGACACACAGTTGAGCAACACCTATCGGGCGGCGGGCAGCGGTGTCAGGCTCTTGGACTGGCAGCTGGTCCACCGAGCTCACGGCGCTCGTGATCTCGCCAACTTCCTCGCGTCCGCATTGGCGACGGATCTGCGGAGACGGCACGAGCTCGAGCTCCTCGAACGCTACTGCGACGAGCTCGCCCGGCTCCGCGTTCCGGGGGTGCCGAGCGTGGGCCAGCTGCGTGACGTGACGCGCTTGTTCATGCTCCAGGCGCTGGGTACTGCGGTGGTGGGGTTGGCATTCGCCAGTGCCTTGTCGGTCGATGGTGACGCACGAGTCATCCTCAACCGGCGCCGACTCGACGCGGTGGCGGACTGGGAGGTCGAGGGCTACATGAGGTGGCGACTGGCGCGCTGCTGACGTCTCGACGGCGCGGCCGCACTGCCGGAGACGCTGGTCAGGCGCCGCGCCGAGCGATCCGGTCTCGCCGTGCTCGCCTGTAATGAACGGGCTGGCCGAACGCGTCCTACGGGGGGAGGATCGCCGAGATGTCGTCCGCAGGGATTCCCGTCGTGTTGGCCAGTCCGGCCAGCAAGCGGTAGTAGCCGATGAGGCAGAGGGCTTCAACGAGCTCTGCCTCGGACAGTTGGGACCGAGCGACCTGCCACTCCGCAACGCCGAGGCGATCGGTTCGGCACACTGCTGCGGCAATGTCCAAGAGCACGGCCTCGCGGTCGCTCCATCGACGAGTCGCGTGCCCCGCCTGGATCGCTTTCAGCTCATCGTTCGTGAACCCGAGCTTCGTCGTGACGACGTTGGCGTGAATCGTCCATTCGTACGCGCACTCCGTTGATGCGGCGACTTGGAGGATCATCAGTTCGCGTTCACGAGCAGAGAAGTTCGAGTCGCGGCCCAGGGCGCGGCCGAAGGCGACGATCGCTCGAAACGCTGGAGCGTGATGCGCAGCCGCCGAGAACATGTTCAGGGGTCGGTCGGCGTGGAAGAAGGTGGTGGTCGGGAACTCCGCGAGCACGTCGGGAGCGACGCTGACAGGCCACGACAAGCGACCCAGGTCGAATGCGGCAGGAGACGCCGCCGCTGGCTCTTGATCCCTCATCGAAATGATCTCCTCGGCGTGTCTGAATGCTCGGGTGGTGCGAAACTCCAGCTCGACCTCGACCTCGACCTCGACATGTTAGCAAATCGTCACTTCGCTAGGACGATCGATCGGTGCCCGTCGCCTTGACAGCCGCATGCTACCTGGGTAAGTTCATGAACGTTAACTGACTAGTTGGGTGGCCACTCCGGCGACATCAGCAAACTGCGAGCACTCGCTGCCGAGGGTGAAGGCTGGCAGTCGATCTTCCAGAGGGGAATGACGCATGACGTGGGCCCCCTCCCCTTCCCACCTGTCACCGAGGAGCCGCGCACATGTCCACACCGCCACTACTGGACGGCGACCTCGACCCGTCGAGGCCCGAGGCATACGAATCGCGCGACGAGTTCCGGGCCCGCGTCCGTGAAGAGGCCCCCGTCGTGTACAGCGAGCGGCTCGGCTTCTGGGTGGTGGCGCGCTTCGACGATGTGCTCGAGGTGGTGCGCAGTCCCGACCTTTTCGGGAAGAAGCAGGGTCGCTCGAGCCTCCAACCGCTCAGCCCCGCCAACGAACGACGTCTCCAGCGGTTCACCGACGAGTTCGCCGCGACGCTGGAGCGTGACCCGCCGGAACACACCTTCTATCGACGCAAGGTGCTCCCGATGTTCATGGCGCCGAAGATGCGCGCCCGGCATCCCGTGCTCTGCCGGATCGCCAACGACTTGATCGACGGATTCGAGGACGCTGGTGCGGCGGACGCGATCGCGGCCGACTCCTTTCCCCTTCCTGCCATCCACACCTTCGAGATGATCGGGGTGCCGCCCGAAGAGATTGCCCGAGTACGCGACCTTTCGCTCTCCTATCTCGACCTCAGGTACGGAGTCAACCTCAGCGAGGCAGAACAAGCCCTCGCGGTCGACCGAACGCTCGAGTACTGGGATTTCCTCAAAGAGCTGGCCGCATCGAGGCGACGTCAGCCGACGGGCGACATCGTCAGCGAGCTGGTGACAACGACGAGCGAGGACGAAGAGCGTCTGCTCGACATCTGCGAAGTGGCCTCGCTCACCAGTCAGATCGTCGTCGGAGCACATCGCACCACGACGAACCTGATCGGCAACGTACTGCAGGCGCTGCTCGCCGACCCGACCCTGTGGCGCCGCGTGGTCGACGATCCGGGATTGGCTCAAGTGGCGGTCGACGAGAGCCTCCGCCGAGACGCCCCGGCGACCGGAATTTTCTACGTCGCTCGTCAAGAAGCGGTGATCGCGGGGGTGACGATCCCCAGGGGAGCCCTCGTGTATCCGGTGTTCGGCTCAGCGAACCACGACCCGGCACACTTCCAACACCCCGAGGCGTTCGACCTCGATCGGCAGGATCGCGATCCCCACCTGGCGTTCGGAGCGGCAACCCATCTCTGCCCAGGGAAGGCGTTGGGGCGCGTGTCGGGTGCCGCGGCGGTCGAGACGATCGCCGCGCGTTTGCCGTCGCTGCGCCTCGCCGGTGGGATCGCTCCGCATCTGCCCGCATTCACGACGAACGGGTTCGAGCAACTGCACGTCGAGTGGGATGTCTGAACCCACCTCAACCGTTGGACTTTGCCGACTCGGCATGTGGAGTGAGCTCTGGAGCCCGGCGCACCAGTGGCACCAAGACGTGACGGGTTCCGCCGTCGCCCAGCTCGAGGCGCTCGGCGTCGGGGCGTTCTGGTTCCCAGGCCGCGCAGGCGGCGCCGTGTTCGACTGTGTCGACCAACTTCTCTCGGTGACCCGTCGAGCCTTCGTGGGTACCGGCGTGCTGAACGTCTGGATGCATGACGCAGCAGACGTTGCCGAGGCGCGGTCTCACCTGGTCGCTCGGCATGGAGATCGCCTGCTCCTCGGACTCGGGAGCAGTCACGCTCACGTCGTCGAACGGAGCGGGCTCTCGTACAGGCGACCGCTGGCACGTCTCGAGGCCTTCCTGGACGAGCTGCATCGAGCCGACCCGACCCTCGCAACCGATCGCGTGGTGCTTGCCGCCCTCGGTCCGCGCATGCTCGAGCTCGCGGCGTGCCGAACCGGCGGCGCCCATCCGTACCTGACCACCCCGGAGCACACGGAACGAGCGCGAGCCGCCCTGGGGCCGGACGCTGTGCTGGCGCCGGTCGCCAAGGTCGTCCTCGACGGAGATCGTGATACTGCCCGCGAGCACCTCGCGCCTTACCTGTCGATGCCGAACTACGTCGCCAGCGTCCGCCGGTGTGGCTTCTCGGAGGCCGACCTCGCAGGGCACGGCTCGGATCGGCTGGTGGACGCGCTCGTCGTCACCGGCGACGTCAGCTGCATTGTCGGTCGTATCCACGAGCACCTCGACGCCGGAGCCAATCACGTCGCCGTTCACGCGATCGCCCCGACGTCGATCGATGCCCACCGCGACATGATCGACGTCGCGAGAGCCTTCGCCGAAGCGGCGTGAGGCAGTAGGTTGCTCCGTAACTAGTGTGGCATCACTAACATCGAAGTGGAGTTCACGGCCCGGTGCCGCCGGCCTGAGTGCTGGGCAGTGTGGAAGAGGTGGCGGCGTCAGGGCGCTGCGTCGCACAACACGATGTTGCGTGCTGCGGCCGCCAGCAACGCTATCCGGTCGTCGGGTGCCATCTTGCTGCGATAGAAGCAGGCGCCATTGAGCAGGCCGAGTACGGCGTAGACCAATTCGCGTGCTTTGAGACGTTCGAGGTCAGGGCGCAGGGCGTTGACGACGTCCGTCCACAGGTCGAGGTAGTTGACGTGGATGTCGCGGGTCGAGTCCGCCCAGCGGCGGGGAAGGTTGCGGCGTTCTTGCAGCCAGATGCGTACCCACTCGGGTCGGTTGACGGCGGTGGCTGCGTACGACGCGATCAGCTCGGTGAATGCGTCGAGGGGTGCGAGCGTGCCGACGCTGTCTGCTGGGTCGAGCAGGCCGCGTCCGACCGTGCGGAACGCTTCGATGAGGATTTGTTCCTTGCTGGTGAAGTGCCGGTAGATCGCCGGACCGGTGATCTTGGCCGCTCTGCCGATGTCCTCGATGCTGGTGCCGACGTATCCCTGTTCAGCGAACAGCGACAGTGCAGCGTCCAGGACAGAGTCACGGGTGGCCACCGCTCTGCGACCGCGTCGGGTCGGCGCTCGCCCTGCATCCGTCGCGCCCGCGCCGCCAGTCTTCGCATCAGCCACATGTAAGTTATAGCTCACTATCGCCTGGTGCGGCGAGAAGAGAGGACGTCAGATGAACGATCCAGTCGTGATTCGGTGGGATCCGGCCGACGGCGGCGACCGCCTCAGCCCAGCCGCAGAACTTGCGATTCTTGCCCGGGCGCTGCATCGCGACGGCTACGACGACCACCTCGCCGGGCATGTGTCGTATCTGCAACCCGACGGGACGCTCTTGGTCAACCCGTTCGAGTTGCCATGGGATGAAGTCCGTGCGTCCGACATCATGACGATCGACCTGGCGGGAAACGTGTGCGCCGGTCCATGGACGGTGAATCCGGCGATCGAGCTACATCTCGCCGTGCATCGCCGGCGCAGTGACGTCACCGTGGCGATTCACAACCACCCGAGATGGGCGACGACGTGGGCGGGGGCGGGCCGACTGCCTCCGATCTACGACCAGACGTCGGCGCAGATGGCCAGCGAGGTCGCACTCGTCGCCGAATACGGCGGTGTCGTCACCAGCCGTGAACATTCCGACGCGGTGGCGGCCGGTTGTGCCACTGCAGGAAGCGCCCTCCTCGCGGATCACGGTGTGCTGGTGTTCGGCGAGACGATCCGTCAGGCCTACCTGCGCGCCATTACCCTCGAATGGCGGTCGCGCCAGGCGTGGCACGTCGAGGCGCTCGGCGCATCGACTCCGCTTGATCCCGTCGCGGCGCAGGCCTTCGGCACTCGAATGGAAAAACGGGCGTTCCCGGGCTGTTCGAGGCCATGGCGCGGCGCGAGATCCGGCACGACCCCCGCGTGCTCGAGTGAGCTCCGTCCCGCCCGTCAACCGTGCGGGCCGTGTCGAGGAGGCCGGGCCGAGCATCTTCGGGCTGTTCGAGGCACTTGCCGCCGAGCTGGCCGAACGGACCCTCATCGGTGTGGGGCCGAGCGGTTGTCCTGGCAGGACGCGCGGGTCCGAGGCTCACCGACTGGCGAGGGGTTGCTCGATCGGGGCATCGGCGTCCGGTGTGAGCGCGAGCATCTCGCTGACTGGGAGTCTGGTCAGGACCACGTCGCACTGATCATGCGCAACCGCCCCGAGTATGTCGTTGCGATGCTCGGCAGCTTCGCCGCTCGTGCGGTGCCCTTCAACGTGAACTTCCGCTACACGCTCGATGAGTTGGTCGAAGTGCTCGGCGACGCGACGCCGTGTGCCGTGGTGGTCGATTCCGAGTTCGCCCCGATCGTGGCGCAGGCAGCCCACCGCACCGGCACCATCGACGTCGTTCTCCAGATCCCGGACGGGTCGGCGAGTCTCGCGCCCGGGTGCGTCGTGGCTGGACGATGCGATGTGGCCGAGTTCGTCACCTGTCGACCTGCCGTGGGCTGCGGACGACCTCTACATGCTGTACACCGGAGGTACGACCGGGCGCCCCAAGGGAGTCCTTTGGCGCGGCGCTGACGCGCTGGCAGCGGCGTTCGGTGTCGTCGGTCGTGACGGCGTCGCGCTGGTCGTACGACGAGGCCCGTGACCGCGCCCTTGCCGCCCCGCACCGGACGGTCGTGGTCTGTCCGCCGCTCATTCACGGGGCGGCCCAGTGGTCGGCGTTCGCCACGATGTTCGTCGGAGGCACCGTGGTGTTGCTCGACGACGGCGCCGCCTTCGAAGCTGGGTCGGTGCTCGACGCCGTGGAGCGGGAGGGTGCCAGCGACGTGCTCGTGGTCGGTGACGCGTTTGCCGAGGGCGATCGCCGACGCTGTAGCCGTCGACGAGCGCTCCTTCGCGAGTTGGACCACGTTGCTGAACGGTGGAGCTGCGCTGAGCGACAGCGTTCGGAGGCAGCTGCAGACACGCCTGCCGCAGCTCCGGGTCGTCGACAGCATCGGGGCATCCGAGACCGGTCGGCAGGCAACGCGCTCGTACCGCGCAACCTGACAGCGACGTTCGCCACGTGCCGTTGCCTGGCACGACGGTGCTGTCGATGGACCGCCGGCGCACGCTGGCGCCCGGTGATCCCGAGGTCGGCTGGCTCGCCCGCAGCGGGTTCGTTCCGCTCGGCTATCTCAACGACCCGGTGAAGACCGCGGCGACCTTCGTGCACGTCGACGATGTCCGCTACGTCGTCCCAGGCGATCGGGCGCGGTGTGCGGCCGACGGCTCGATCGACTTTCTTGGACGCGAGTCGACGACGATCAACACCGGCGGGGAGAAGGTGTTCAGTGAGGAGGTCGAGGCGGTGCTCTGCGGCCATCCCGACGTGCTCGATTGCGTGGTGCTCGGGCGCCCGAGCGAGCAGTGGGGAGCGACCGTCGTCGCCCTCGTGGTGTCCCGCTCGGCAGCTCTGACTGCATCGTTGCTCCAAGACCATGCCCGAACTCGGCTGCGGGGTACAAGGTGCCTCGACAGGTCCACTTTGTCCACGCAATTCCCCGAACTCCTGCTGGCAAGGCCGATCACCGCAGTGCGCATCTGCTGTGGGATTCGCTGGAAGAGCAGGGTCGGCAGGCCGGACCGGAGCGGGCCGTTGATTTCGCGCGCTCCCGGACAGGCGCGACTAGTATTAACATTCACTAACGTCGTCGGGGCAGGATGAGGGGAGCCGAACAATGACCACGACAGGCGAGCGTGCACCGATTGGCGCAACCGCCGTCGCCGACTTCCTGCGTGAGCATGGCTGTGACCATGCGTTCGGTCTGCCCGGCAGCTCAGCGGTGGCGTTCTTCCACGAGTTACAGCGAACGAGCTCGCCTGCGTTCCAGCGGTCCACGAGTCAGCGGCGATCGCCATGGCCGACGGCTACGCGCTGGGTGCGAGGCTTCGGAATGGCGTTCGTGTACATGGTTCCGGGCCTGGCGAACGGCCTCGCCAACCTGTACAACGCGTGGCGCGACGAGACGCCGTTGCTGGTGCTCGCGTCCCAGCAGGTCTCATCGCTGCGCAACGGCCAAGCTTCCACCGGCGAGGGCGATCTGGTCGGGCTTGCGTCGCCATTCACCCGGTGGGGGCGAGAAGTCCCATTCGGATCGTCGCTGACCGGCGCGTTGCAGCGCGGATACTCGGCGGCCGTCGGTCCGCCGTCGGGTCCGGCGTTCTTGTCGGTGCCCCAGGACGTGCTCGAGTCGGAGGCGATCCCCAGTGTGCTGCGGAGCCCACGGCCAACGTCCCGGTTGTGGCCGCCGACGTGTCACCGGTGGTCGAAGCACTGTTGACAGCCCGCCGGCCCGTCGTGGTGGTCGGGGGGCAGGTACGGCGACTGCGGCGGGTCTGCGGCCCTGGAGGAGCTCGCCGACCGACTGGCGCTGCCCGTGTTCTTGGAGCCCAGTTGGAATGATCGGATGTCGATCGCTGCCGGGGCACCCGAGCGCACTCTGGGGCGTTCAACCGTCCACTCGGGCAACGCTTCGAGTCCGGCGCCGACGTCGTCGTGATGCTCGGCGCCAAGTTCTTCCGAGAGGCTCACCCCACGCTGGCGAAGCGGTTCCCCGAGGCGCGGTTCGTTGCCCATGCGAACGCTACCCCGGAACGCTTGGGCGAGATCGCCACGGCCGACTGGTCGGCCGCGTGCAGCCCAGCAGCTCTGCTCGATGCGCTGCTCGCCGGGCTCGGCGACACTCAACCTTCCCCTGAGAAGCTCGAGCAGCGTCGCGCCCGGCTGACGACCGCACGTGCCGAACGTGAGCAGATCGACGGCCCGTACGCTCCGGTGGCGCGAGCGCTTCACGACGTGCTCGACCACGGATGGCTCGTGGACGAGTCGGTCAGCGCAAGCCAGTTCGTGGTCAGTGCGATGAGTTCGGCGGACGGGTCGCGATTCCTCACCACGGGTGGGGCCTCACTCGGTTGGGCCACCGGTGCCGCCTGCGGGGTGGCGCTCGCCGCCGACGAACCGGTGACGTGCCTGCTCGGCGACGGCTCACTGCGGTTCGGGATGCATGCGTTGTGGACCGCTCGGGCCCTCGATCTCAACATCCGGTTCGTCGTGATCGACAATGCCGGCTACGGGTCGACTCGCCATTTCGAACGGGACTACGTGGCTCGCTCGGCCAACGATCGCGGCGCGGCGTATCTCGGCAGCGACCTGGCGTCAGGGCCAGGATGCGCCGGCCTCGTCCGCGGATTCGGGATTCCGTGCGACGAGGTCGCCGCAGATGGCGATGTCCGCGGACGCGTCGAGCAGCTGTGGTCGTCGCGCGGCCCTCGGGCGCTCGTGGTCACGGTCTCGGCAGAGTAGCGGCCGTCCGGTCTCGGTCGTCGAGGGAACGCGCGCAGACGCTGGAGTCAGCTCTTCGGCAGACCGAGCGCACGTTCCGAGATCGCGTTCCGCTGAATCTCGTCGGTGCCGCCGGCGAGGCGAATCCCTGGAACGCTCAGGACGTACTCCGCCCAGGTGTACGTTCCCCACTCGCCGGTGTCGGCGACCAGCGATGGCCCCAACAGTTCTGCGACGAGGTCGCTGATCCGCCGTTGATTCTGCGTCAGTGCCAGCTTGGCGAGCGACCCGACCGAGCGCGCGATGGCGAGGTCGCGTGAGGCCGCGGCCAGCCGGCGTGTGGTCAAGCGCGCCAGTGTCATCGTGGTGTGCAGCTCAGCGAGTCGCTGGCGAATCACCGGGTCGTGCTGTCGCCCCACGTGCTCGGCGACCTGGAGCACGCGGGCGAGTCCGGCACCGCCGCGCCCGGCGGCTCCTCCGCCGCCGATCGAGTGGCGCTCGCTGGCCAGCGTCGTCATCGCCACCTCCCAGCCCTCGTTCACGTTCCCGAGGAGGTGATCGTCGGGGACGAACGCTTCATCGAGGAAGACCTCGTTGAATGCGCATCCCCCCGACATCTGTCGGAGCGGGCGCACGGTGACACCCGGCGCGGACATGTCGAGCACGAACACCGAGCTCCCGAGGCGCGCCGGTCCGTCGGGCTTGGTCCGGCACAGCACCTCACCGATCTGGCTGAAATGGGCGCCCGAGGTCCACACCTTCTGCCCGGTGACGACCCAGCCACCATCGACCCGTTCGGCCCGCGTGCTGATGGAGCCCGAGATCGGAGCCGGCACCCGGCTCGCTGAACAGCTGGCACGCCACCAGCTCGGCGCGGTGGAGCGACTCGAGATATCGCTGCTTGACGAGCGTCGGTGCCGTGTCGCAGGATCGTTGGTGCCACCATGCCGAGGCTGACGCCGAGGCAGGTCTCGCTCGGGATGTCGAATCTAGCGCGAAGCCGCTGGTACGCCCGATCGTACGACGGCGGGAGGCCGCCTCCGCCGTACTCGGCGCGGCCCGCTGATCCAGCCGAAGCCGGCGTCGAATTCCTCCTTTCGCCACTGGCGGATCTGGCCCAACAGCTCCGCCTGTTCCGTAGGAGGAAGCTCTTCCAGCAACATCACCGAGTCACTGCCGACTCCCCACGTCGGCGCAGAGGCCGACCGGCACGGGTTCGGTCCGTTCGCTCAGGAACGCTTCGGCCCGCGCGAGGAACGTGTCGAGCTCGCTGCAGTGGGTGTCGCCGGACGGTCCGGCCCCGGCCTGTGGTTCCATAGCACTAAGTTAGCGTTTGATCACTCACTATGGCCGACTTGGCGAGCGTGCCCGCTGGGCTCGGGAGTTGCGCAGGCGCTCGTCTGAGTGTAAGTTTGCGATCACTTATTTCGGCTGCGGGCAGCATCCAGGCGACCGGCTGCGCCAGGGGGAGAGTCAAGGCGTGCAAAGTCGACTGGCCGGTGAGACGGTACTCATCACTGGGGCCACCGCCAGCATGTGCGCTCGCGTCGCTGTTCGGTGTGCCGAAGAAGGCGCCAGGGTGGCGGTGCTCGGCCGCAATGCCGAGCGAGGGGCCGAGGTCGTCGCCAGGATCGAGGGCGCCGGGGCTGAAGGGCGGTTCTTCCCCGTCGACCTCGTCGATCCACTCGACTGCGAACGCGCGGTCAGGGCCGCCCGGGACGCACTTCGGCGACCTCAGCGTGGTCGTCAACGGCGCCAAGGCCAACGACACTGCGGTCGCCGACCGAGGGCACAGCCTCGCCGACGGGCAGCCCACACCAGATGTCTGGAAGACCGGCGATGGTTCGGTCGTCGACGTCGCACCGCACACCTGGGAGGCGATCTTCGCCGTCAACGTGTTCGCCGCCGCAGCCGTCTGCCGTGCCGCCATCCCGACGATGGTGGACCGCGGAGGCGGGTCGATCGTGAACATCTCGTCGCGCGCGGCCGAGCGCGGCACGCCCGGGCTCGCAGCGTACAGCTCGAGCAAGTCGGCGTTGCATGCACTCACCCGATCGATTGCCGTCGACTTCGGCAAAGCGGGCGTCCGGAGCAATGCGATCGCCGCTGGGTTCGTCGAGCACGCCGAACGCGACGTCGAGATGCTCCCGGAGCGCCGAGCGTTCTTCGAGGGTCAGCACCTCACGCCGCGCCTCGGGCTTCCCGATGACGTGGCCGCGCTCGTTGTGTACCTAGCCAGTTCGGAATCGGCCTTCATGACCGGGGAGGTGCTGTTCCTCGACGGAGGCGGCGCCAGCAGCCGCGGGCGAGTGGTGGGTTGACCGCGATGAGATCCAATGAGGAGGAAGCAATGTCTGACGAGCGCGAGTGGTTGATCTCCGTTGACGACCATGTGATCGAGCCTGGCCACGTATGGGTCGACCGGCTCTCGGCGAAGGATCGCGAGCGCGGTCCGCGGCTCGAGGAGCACGACGGCGCAGCAGCCTGGGTATACGACGGGAAGGTGTTTCCTCACCGCATGCTCCACGCAGCGGCCGGCCGCAAGAAGGAGGAGTTCTCGCCACGCCGCGATCTCGTACGAGGACATGCGGCCGGGCTGCTACGACTCGGTGGCGCGGCTCGAGGACATGAACCGCGACGGTGTCCTGGCGAGCCTGTGCTTCCCGTCGTTCCCACGCTTCTGCGGCCAGACGTTCTACGAGGCGAACGACCGCGAGCTCGCCATGAAATGCGTCCAGGCGTACAACGACTGGATGATCGACGAGTGGTGCGGGCTAGCGCCGGGTCGCTACATCCCGATGATCATCCTGCCGCTGTGGGACCCCACGGCCGGCGCGGCCGAGATCGAGCGGTGCGCTGCCAAGGGTGCCAAGGCGATCACGTTCTCGGAGAACCCGACCCCGCTCGGCCTCCCGTCGATCCACGCACGGGACCGCTACTGGGATCCGGTGTTCCAGGCCGCCAACGACACCGGCATGCCGCTCTGCACGCACATCGGTTCGTCGTCGCAGATGCCGACCACGAGCAAGGACGCTCCGATGATCGTGCACATCTCGGTGCAGCCGGTCAACCTCATGCTGACCACCGCCGACTGGGTGTTCAGCGGCCTGTTCGAGCGCTTCTCGGATCTCAAGCTCTGCCTGTCCGAGGGCGGCATCGGGTGGATCCCCTATCTGCTGGAGAAGCTCGACTGGACCTGGGATCGGCAGCGGGCGTGGGCATCGAAGGGCCACGTCACCCTCGATGAGGCGGTTGCCGGGATGGGCGACATGGCCGAGGCGGCCGAAGCCTCCGCCTGGTCGTTCGACACGCCGCCGTCGGAGATCTTCCGCAAGCACATCTACGGGTGCTTCATCGACGAGCAGTTCGGAGTCGACGTGATCGACTACATCGGCATCGACGAACGTGATGATCGAGACCGACTACCCGCACACCGACTCGACGTGGCCCGAATCCGCCAACATTGCGGCGGAGCGCCTCAAGAGCCGCACACCCGAGGAGCGCTTCCAGATCCTTCAGGGCAACGCAATGCGCGTCTTCAATTTCGAACCAGCGGCGCAGCCCGACTGAGCCAGAGCTCCCACGAGCAATCGCGCGCCGTTCGCGCGCCGCGACGGCTCGCCACCGCTGCGTCCCACGCGCCGATGTCCCGAGCTGGCGCGCGACCTCACCTCGATCACGAAAGGGAACATCATGAACATCGACGGAGCTGCCGCCATCGTCACTGGCGGTTCGTCGGGCCTCGGTCAGGCCACGGTGCGTGCGCTTGCGGCACGCGGCGCGCGAGTGACCGTCTTCGACCTCAATCCGCCTGCCGAGTCGTGGGGTGAGCTCGAATCGCGAGTGGTCTTCGAGAAGGTCGACATCACCGACGACGACCAGGTCGCCGCGTCAGTGGAGCGAGCAGCCAGTGGTGAACCGCTCCGCGTGGTCGTGAACTGTGCCGGGATCGGTGCGGGGCTCCGGACCATCGACCGCTCCGGGAAGCCGCACAGTCGCCGGATCTGGCAGCGCGTCATCGACGTGAACTTGAAGGGCACGTTCCTGGTGATGGCCCACGCTGCGTCGAAGATCGCCGCGACCGATCCCGTCGACGAGCACGGCCAACGTGGCGTGATCGTGCAACACGGCGTCGGTCGCCGCCTTCGACGGGCAGATCGGGCAGCTCGCCTACTCGGCATCGAAGGCGGCCGTGGTCGGCATGACCCTCCCTGCCGCCCGCGACCTCGCCAACGTCGGCATCCGAGTCTGCACGATCGCTCCTGGCCTGATGCTGACACCGATGCTGATGAGCCTCGACGAGCCGGCCCTCACGGCCCTCGCCGAATCGGTGGTGAACCCGCAACGTCTCGGCAGCCCGGACGAGTTCGCTCACCTGGCAGCATCGATCGTCGACAACGACTATCTGAACGGCGAGACCATCCGCCTCGACGGGGCGATTCGAATGCAGCCGAAGTGAGCACGGTCGAAGTGGACCGTGAGGGCTACGTGTGCGTCATCCGGCTGAACCGGCCCGAGGCCCGCAACGCCGTGAGCCCTGAGCTCGCCGTGGAGCTTGCGGCGGCATTCGACAACGTCGAGTCGGACGCCTCGGTCAGGGTCGCCGTGCTCTCCGCAGTGGTGCGCCCAGACCGCCCGGTGTTCTCCGCGGGCGCCGACCTCGCCGCCGTGAACGCCGGAAGGATCCGCGAGCTGAGCATCGGTGATCACGGCTTCGCCGGCTTGACGACACGGGAACGCAGCAAGCCACTGATTGCCGCGGTCGACGGGCTGGCCACGGCCGGAGGCTGCGAGATGGTCCTGGCGTGCGACGTGGTCGTCGCCTCGTATCGGTCGGCGTTCGGCCTCGCCGAAGTTCGTCGCGGGTTGGTCGCCGGGGCAGGCGGGCTGTACCGCCTGCCGTCGGCGATCGGCGAGCGTGAAGCCATCCGCGCGATCCTGACAGGCGAACCCCTGACCGCCCAGCGGGCGTTCGAGCTCGGACTCGTCAGCGAACTCACGCCAGAGGGCGCCGCCGAGCAAGCGGCCGTAGAACTCGCGACGACGATCGCCGCCTCGGCCCCGTTGGCAGTCCGCCGAAGCCTCGACGTGATCAGGCGGGCGCGCTGGATGAACGAGGCCGAGCTCGTGGCCGAGACGAACGGTGCGATGCGTGACGTGCTGCGGTCCAACGACGTGCGCGAAGGCGTCCAGGCGTTTCTCGACAAGCGGCAACCCGAATGGACCGGCACGTGACCGACGCACCTCGCGCCCATCGGCCGCTCGAGGGCGTCACCGTGCTCGACCTGTCGACGTACGTTGCTGGGCCGTCCGCGTCCATGACACTCGCCCAGCTCGGCGCACGTGTCGTCCGGATCGATCCGCTCGGCGGCGCCACCGATACCCGTCGCGCCCCGGTGACGTCGGATGGGACCAGCCTCTACTGGGCCGGGTTGAACAAGGGCAAGAAGTCGATCGTCGTCGACACGAGGTCGCCCGAGGGGCGCGGCCTGGTGATGTCGATGTTGGGTTCACCAGGTGACGGCGGGGGAATCGTCCTGACCAACGCAGTCGCAGCGAACTGGTTGTCGTACGAGGCACTCAAGTCGCACCGCGCCGACGTGATCCTCGTGCACATCCTCGGTCACAGCGACGGCACTCCGGCGGTCGACTACACCGTCAACTGCGAGGTCGGATTGCCGCTTCTGACCGGCTCCACCGACCACAGCCAGCCGGTCAATCACGTCCTTCCTGCCTGGGACCTGCTCACCGGCGCTCATGCGGCGCTGGCGGTCGTCACCGCCGAACGCGAGCGCACGCGCACGGGGCTCGGATGCCACGTGCAGATCTCGCTCGCCGACGTTGCGATCGCATCGATGGCGCACCTGGGTTTCGTTGCCGACGTCGTGGTCAACCGACGTACGCGGGCTCGCGAAGGAAACTTTCTCTACGGTTCGTTCGGATGCGACTTCGCCACGTCTGACGGAAAGCGGGTGATGGTGGTGGCGCTGACGGTCGGACATTGGAACCGTTTGCTCGAGGTCACCGGCGTCGGGCCGGTGATCAACGCGCTCGCTGCACAGTTGGCAATCGATCTCTCGATGGAGCACGAGCGGTATGAGCACCGCCAAGTTCTGGCGGCGCTGCTGGCCCCGTGGTTCGAGAGCCGGACCCTCGCCGAGGTGACGGACCGGCTCGAACGCAGCGGGGTGCTCTGGGGCCGCTACCGCGATGTCGTCGAGCTCGTGCACGATCCCGATTCGTTGATCGCCCGGAGCGATCGATTTTCGGTGATCGACCAACCCGGCGTCGGTCCGTACCCCGCGCCCGCGAGCGTGATCGTCGGGTCCGGCTGGGATGTCAGCGAACCCATGCCGGCCCCGCGCCTCGGCGAACACACCACATCGGTCCTGCGTGACCTCGCCGGGCTCGACGAAGGATGCATCACAGACTTGCGCGAGCGCGGCGTGGTGGCTGTCAGACGCGAGTGACCGCTGCCACTGGGGAGCGAGAAACGCCACAGGTAGTGCGTTAAGGTTCACACGCGTATGGCCGTGTCTTCCCTACCTTGGCGCCCCTGCGGCGACTGCTGTCACTCGACGCAAGCGAAAGCGCGGCGCCGATCGCCGCGAAGAGATTCTCACAGCGGCCCGCAAGCTCTTCGCCAAGAAGGGTTACGACGGCACGAGCATCGAAGACATCGGACGTGCCGTTCGCATGACGGGCCCCGGGCTCTATCGTCACTTCAAGGGCAAGGATGAGATCTTCATCGAGACGATGCAGCAGCGGGGGCGCCGCGGCTGAGGAGGCCATGGCGCGTGCCGTCGGTCGGCCCGCTGCGGAAGCGCTCGAGTTGATCCTCGAAGGCGAAGCAATTGTCGCGGTGAAGCACTCCGAGTGCATGCTGATCTGGCAGCGCGAGCGCAACCGGATGCCCGCCCGCTATCGGAAGGTGCTCCGCGATCGGCGTGAACGGCTCTACGCCACGCTCGACGAGGTCCTCGGCGAGTTGCGCCCGGATCTCGACGAGGCCACGCGTGGCGAGTTGCGCACCGTGCTGACGTCGATCGCGCTGGGGGCGCCGGACCAGCAGTCGGGCCTTTCCGACGAACTGCGCATCGGGTTCATGGTGCGTTGCGGCATGGCCATGGTGGAACACGCCACCTGACCCCGTGATCAGCCCGCGATCGACCGGATCGCCTCTGAGATCGGGCCGAACGGATGCGTGCGCAGGTCCCACAGCGCCGTCGACGACCGGTTGTGGAGAATCGCCGCGCTGAGGCCGGTGTCGAGGTCGGCCCAGCCGATCACCCCGGTGGTGCCGGCGTGGTAGACGATGCGGCGCCCCGTGCCGACGATGGGATTGGCCGGTGGCCCTTCGCCGCCGACCCAGAAGCCTCCCTCACCGACGAGGGTCACCGACCCGAGCACGAGATCGGGCTCGAAGGCCTGGGGCCTCAGCTGGGCGAGCGCCGCCACCCGGTCGGCGCTCAGATAGCGCGTGCCATCGAGGGTTCCGCCGTTGGCCAAGACCGAGAAGAACTTGGCGACGGAGAGCGCGTTGGCGATGCCGCCGGCCGCCGGGATCTCGGCGGCCCAGATGTCGGGCCGGTTCCAGATCTCTGGGACGAAGTCGACTGCGGGTGGCACCGCCTTCCGGCGCACCTCGCTGGACGGCGGGCGAGGCTCGTCGGCGATCATGGGCGCGACCCTGCCGACATGGGCCGGGTCGAGACCGATGTGCAAGTCCTGGACCCCGAACGGGCCGGTGATCTCATCGGCGATGAACCTGCCGATTGACCGATGGGCGGGGTCGGTCCTGCGAACCAGCTCGCCGATCACCCATCCGAACGACAGGGCTCCGTACGAGTTGACGGTGCCGGGCTCCCACATCGTCGGCATCGATGCGAGCCGCTCTGTCACCCACTCCCAGTCCGTCATCGACTCCGGTGTCAGGTCCGCGGGCATCTGCGGCGCACCGGAACGGTGGCTGAGCACGTGTCGGACGGTCATCGCCTCCTTGCCGTTGCAGCCGAACTCAGACCAATACGCAGCGACTGGTGCGTCGTAGTCCACCAACCCACGTTCGGCCTGCAGGTGAAGTGCGGACGCGGCGACGGACTTCCCGATCGAGAAGATCTGGAACAGGGTGGTCGGGTCCACGCCGACGTCGTGACGGCGGTTCGTCCACCCCGCCCAGGTGTTGGCGATCAAGCGCTCGCCGGCGAATGCAGCCACCTGGATGCCGACCTCGCCCGCCTCGACGGCGGTACGGACCGCCGTCTCGAGCTGCTCCGACGACACACGTTCGGCGAATGTAGGCGCGTGGGTAGTCGTCACGAGATCAGTTCTTCGGCACTGAGTCCAGCGAGCTCGTGCCACGCATCGACGCTCGTCTTCGGGCGGTGCACGCTGTCGCCGCCATCCATGACGATGACCTGACCCTGGATGTACGACGACTCCTCGGTGGCGAGGAACAGGGCGACACCGGCGAGGTCCTCGGGGGTTCCCAGGCGGCTGAGCAGCCGCTCGCTGAGCTTGAGCCGGAGGTCTTCAGCGCTGAACTTCTCGATGGCGCGCTTCGTCAACATGAGGTTCGGTGCGATCGTGTTGCACCGGATGCCCTTGCGCCCGTACAGCGTGGCGATCGAACGGGTCAGTGACATCAGTGCGGCCTTGGACGCGCTGTACGCCACGAGCCCATCGTCGGCCTGTACGCCAGCCATGGATGCCGTGTTGATGATCACGCCGCGGCCGGCTGCGAGCATCGTCGGGATCACGTGCTTGCAGGTCAGCATGGGGCCGCGCACGTTGACGGCGAACGTGTCATCGATCACGCCGGCCTCGAGATCGCACAGGTCGCGGTCCTGGGAGATCAGGTGGAGCGCGGCAGCGTTGTTGTGCAGGATGTCGATCTTGGAGAAGCGCTCGAGGCTCACGCGGATCATTTCGCGGATGGACTCCTCGTCGCGCAGGTCGACGGTGACGGCGATCGCTTCGGCACCGAGCCCTCCGATCTCGTCGACGACCTCCTTGGCGCCCGCCTCGTTCACATCGGCGACGACGACCTGCGCGCCTTCGGCGGCGAATCGGAGTGCAGTCGCCCGGCCAGCACCAGTCGCCGACCCGACGATGATCGCCGTACGCCCGCTCAACCGGCTCATCGGCACACCAGTCCCTGCGACGATGCGACGTGCTGCTGATCCATTCTGAGCCCCCTATGCTCGGTCCGATTTTGTTACTGCACACTAACTTCCGTATTCGTCGGTCGACAAGTGCCATCGCGTCGCTTCGGCACCGAGACATCGCAGTGTGCGTTGCACGCCCGGATCGGTTTGACAGCCCGCGAGGTGCCCCCGTAAGCTATTGGTCACTAACATAGGGACCGCAGCGAGAAGGTCTCGAAGCGCCGATCGGTCGAGGGGGCCAACGAAATGTACGACCTCGTGGTTCGAAATGGTCTGGTGGTCGACGGGCGAGGCACACGTGCGACGCGTGCCGACGTGGCAGTCGTCGACGGCAAGATCGCAGCGATCGGCACGATCGACGGAGAGTCCCGCGCAGAGCTTGACGCCAACGGTCATGTCGTCGCTCCCGGCTTCATCGACATCCACACGCACTACGACGTGCAACTGTTCTGGGACCCTACGTTCTCGGTGTCGTCGTGGCACGGCGTCACGAGCGTCGTGATGGGAAACTGCGGCTTCGGCGTTGCACCGCTCCGGCCGGCGCACCGGGAGATGATGCTGAAGACCCTCGAGAACGTCGAGGGCATGGACTACGACGTGACCTCGACCGGATTGGGGCCTGACTGGGGCGCCGAGACGTTCGGCGGCTATCTCGACGACGTAGCGGCGGCCAAGCCGCGACTGAACGTGGGGTCGTTCGTCGGCCACACCGCCGTCCGTACGTTCGTGATGGGGCGTGAGGCCTCGGAACGACCGGCGACCCCCACGGAGATCGGCCAGATGGCGGCGGTCGTACGAGAGGCGATGGAGGAGGGCGCGCTCGGGTTCTCGACATCGAACTCCCCCGGCCACTTCGGCCTCGACAACAAGCCGGTTCCGAGCCGGTTCGCCGACTGGCAGGAGTTGATGGCGCTCGTCGGGGCCGTCGCTGTCGGTGGGCACGGGATGTTCATGACGAACCGTGGCCCGATCACCACGATCGAGCATCTGCGCAAGATCGCCAGGGCGTGGGAGATCCCGATCAGCATGGCGGGGATCGCCGTCCACGCCGGTCACAAGGGTCGGCACCAACGGCTGATCGACGGCATCGAGTCGTTGGCCCGTGACGGTGTCGACATTCACGGTCAGGTTGCGCCACGACCGCTGACGCTCGAGTTCTCGATGACCGATCCGTACATGCTGATCCTCGATTCTCCGGGCGAGATGGGGCTGCCGACGCTGGACGAGCTGTTCGAGCCCGCCCTGGCGTTGGACCACGCCGGGCGCCTGAAGGCGTTCGCCTCGAAATCGTTCCGTGAGCAGTTCATCGAGCAGACCGACTCCCGGCCTTGGCACGATGTGTTCTGGCGAACCACCTTCGTCACGGCGAACGATGCCGACCCCGCCTCCGAAGGTCACCGGGTCGGCGAGTTGGCTCGCGACCGCGGGTGTCATCCAGCCGAGATCATCCTCGACATGGCACTCGAAACCGACCTCACGGCGCGGTTCTCCCAGCAGTTCCAGAACGAGAACGAAGAAGAGGTGGAACGCATTCTGCTCCACCCCCTCACCCGGCTCGGGCTGAGCGATGCAGGGGCTCACGCGAGCCAGATCTGCGACGGTTGCTACCCGACCTATCTCCTCGGCCGGTGGGTGCGGGAACGGCGGAGCATGAGCTTGGAGAAGGCCGTGGCGATGCTCACTCGCGATGAGGCCAATGCGTTCGGGATCACCGACCGCGGCGAGCTGAGCCCGGGCTTCGCAGCCGACATCGTGGTCTTCGATCCCGACACGGTCGCCGCCGGGCCCTTGCGACGAGTGCATGACCTCCCGGCCGGCGGCGAACGCCTCGTGTCCGATGCCGTCGGGATCGACGCAATCGTGGTCAACGGGACGATCGTGCGTCAGGACAACGTCGATCTCGTTGCTTCGGGGACCGGCCGGATCCTTCGCAACGGCGTTGGCGGAACCTACGCCCGCTGAGCCCGCCGGCCCCGCCTTCTGGAGACACCACACATGACAACACCCGAACACAACGATCGCATCGACATTGACGAGCTGATCCTCATCAGCGTGGACGACCACGTCGTCGAGCCACCAGACATGTTCGCCGGCCGATTGCCGGCGAAGTACGTCGACCTCGCTCCGAAGATCGTCACCGAAGATGGCCAGGAGCGCTGGTCCTTCCAGGGGTTGACCTGGCAGAACATCGGTCTCAACGCCGTGGTCGGTCGCCCGATCGAGGAGTACGGCATCGAGCCCCAACGTTACGCCGACATGCGACCTGGCTGTTACGAGGTAGAGAGCCGCGTCGCCGACATGTCGGCCAACGGCGTGCTCGGTTCGATGTGCTTTCCGACCTTTCCTCGCTTCGCCGGCACGTGGTTCCTGAACGCAGCAGACTTCGACCTCGCGGCCGAGGTGGTCCGCGCCTACAACGATTGGCACATCGAGGAGTGGTGCGGGCCGCACCTGGACCGCTTCATCCCACTCGGAATCCTGCCGTTGTGGGACCCGGTCCGTATGGGCGACGAGGTGCGCCGGTTGCACGACCTCGGGTTCCACGCAGTCACCTTTCCGGAGAACCCGGTTCCGCTCGGTCTGCCCTCCATCCACAGCGACCATTGGGACCCGTTCTGGCGTGCATGCGACGACACCGGAACGGTGGTGTGCATGCACTTCGGGACGTCGTCGAAGGTGCCGATCACCGCACCTGACGCACCGATCGAGGTGATGGTCACGTTGAATCCGTACAGCATGGGGAGCACAGCTACCGACATCATCCTTTCGCGTGTGCTTCAACGGTTTCCGCAGATCACCTTCGCACTGTCGGAAGGCGGGATGGGCTGGATCCCCTACATCGCGGAACGCGCGGACTGGGTGTACAAGCGTCACCACGCGTGGACCGGCCTCGACCTCGGCGACAAGCTGCCGAGTGAGCTCCTGCGCGAACGGATCGTCAAGTGCTTCATCGACGATCCCCACGGCGTCGTCAATCGGTACGAGATCGGCATCGAGACGATCACCTGGGAATGTGACTATCCCCACTCGGACACCACGTGGCCACTGTCACCAGAGTCGGTCATGAGCAACATGGGGGACTGTCCCAAGGCGGACGTCGATGCGATGACCCACCTCAACGCGATGAGGGTGTTCCAGTTCGATCCGTTCAGCCACCGGTCGCGCGACGGGTGCACCGTCGGGGCCCTGCGGGCCGAGGCGGTCCTCACATCTGCAGACCTGTCGGCGCCCGCGCTCGCGAGCAGCGGGGCGACCCGGGGTGAGGAAGGTTGGCAGGAACGATGGGCGCGCACTGGACGTTCGCTCGGATGACGACGCGACCCGACACCTCCGCCGGCTGATGTATCCCGGAGCTCACGTGGCCGACGAGCCCGACAAGCTGGCGTGCCTCGTCCTCGAGACCGGGGAGCGGTTGACCTACCGTGACCTCGACGAGGCATCGAACAGGTTCGCCCACGTACTGCGCGACCGCGGTGTCCGCCGTGGCGACCACGTGGCCCTGATCGTCGATAACACGCCACAGTTCTTTGAGATCGTCTGGGCGGCGTACCGGTGCGGCTGTTACTTCACCCCGATCTCGACGAAGTTGACCCCTGACGAAGCGGCGTTCATCGTCAACGACTGTGGTGCCGAGGTGCTCGTCGTCGCGTCCGCCGTGGTGGACCCCGTGGCTGCAGCACAGCTGGCAGCGCGGACGCCGACGGTCGATCTGCGGGTCGTGCTCGGGCAGCCCACGAACGGTTGGAGTGGGTACGACGAGCTGACCGCGGCGGCGCCGTCCAGTCCGATCGACGACGAATCGACCGGCCGGGACATGCTCTATTCGTCCGGCACTACCGGGAGGCCCAAGGGGATCCTGATGCCGCTCCCGGAGACACCGATCGCGACGACGCCGATCGCGATCACCTCGCTCGGTACGAAGCTGTGGGGCTTCGACCGGGAGATGGTGTACTTGTCGACGGCACCCCTTTACCATTCCGCGCCGCTTCGCTTCACGATGGCCGTGATGCAGAGCGGGGGTACGGTCATCGTCATGCGGCACTTCGATGCCGAGGCAGCCCTGGCTGCGATCGACCGGTACCAAGTGACCCACAGCCAGTGGGTACCGACCATGTTCGTGAGGCTGCTGCGCCTCCCGGCCGAGGTGCGCGAGCGGTATCACCTGAGCTCGTTGCGCGCAGCCATCCACGCCGCGGCACCGTGCCCCGTCGAGGTCAAGCGACAGGTGATCGAACGGTGGGGCCCGGTGGTGTACGAGTACTACTCGGCGACCGAAGGTCACGGGCTCACGGCTCTGGACTCGGCAGAGTGGCTCGCTCATCCCGGCTCGGTCGGCCGGGCGCTGATCGGAGTTCCGCACATCGTCGACGAGAACGGTGCCGAGGTCGGCCCCGACACCGTCGGCGCGATCTACTTCGAAGGCGGAAACGACTTCGCCTACCACAACGACCCCGACAAGACTGCGGCGGCACGCGACGCACAAGGCCGAGGATGGGCGACGGTCGGCGACGTGGGGTACCTCGACGACGACGGATATCTCTACCTCACCGACCGGCTGTCGCACATGATCATCAGCGGGGGAGTCAACATCTACCCGCAGGAGGTCGAAGACCTCTTGTCGCTGCACCCCGAGGTCGACGATGTGGCGGTCATCGGCGTGCCGGACGAGGACATGGGTGAAGCGGTCAAGGCCGTCGTGCAGCTGCGCGACCGTGCCGCTGCTTCCGCCGACCTCGCGGCCGAGCTGATCGACTACTGCCGGAGCCGGCTCGCGCACTTCAAGTGCCCGCGATCCGTCGACTTCGTCGACTTGCTCCCGCGGCAGGCGACCGGGAAGATGAACAAGCGAGAGCTGAGAGCCAGGTACGCCACGCATGTCCACGTCTGACGCGATCATGGGTGTGCCTGGACGGTTCGACGGCAAGGTTGCCGTGGTGACCGCTGGCGCATCGGGGATCGGTCGAGCCTGCGTGCTGCGGCTCCTCGCCGAGGGAGCGAGTGTCGTTGTCGGCGACACCGACGCGGCTGGGCTTGCCACGCTCGTCGACGAGGCGGACACTTCGCAACTGGCCACGGTCGTCTGCGACGTACGCGTCGAAGCACACGTCGAGGCGATGGTCGACGCAGCTCTCGAACGGTTCGGCCAACTCGATGTCGGGATCAACGCAGCGGGGAAGGGCTCGTTCGGCGAGGTCACTGACATGTCGCTCGGCGACTGGCAACACGTCATCGACATCACCGCAACCGGAACGTTCCTCGCCGTCAAGCACGAGGCCCGGGCCATGCGACGCTCCGGAAGCGGGTCGATCGTCAACGTCGCGTCGATCAACGCGATCCAACCGTCGGAAGGATGCGTGGGGTACAACGCGGCCAAGGCAGCTGTGGTTGGCATCACGACATCAGCTGCGCTCGAGCTCGGCCGCTTCGGAATCCGCGTGAACGGTGTCGGTCCGGGGCTGGTCGAGACGCCGATGACCACCGGCATCCTCGCCCATCGACCGCTCTTGGACGCCTACCATCGCATCAACCCGATGAGGCGACACGGACAGGCCGCCGAAGTTGCTGCCATTGCCTTGTTCCTCGCCGCCGACGATGCGTCCTGGATCACCGGGCAGACGGTGTACGTCGACGGCGGCCAAACGATTGCGGGGTATCCGCCACTGCTCGAGCTCCGGTCGGCGGCGGGTACGCCAACGCCCGATGCGTCGGCGCGCACCTGATCGAGTGAGGAGATTTCACATGTCCACAGAATCCGTCCCCGGTTCGACGCTCCCCTGGATCATCAGCGTCGACGACCACGTGATCGAGCCACCTCACGTCTGGACCGACCGACTGCCGAGGAAGTACCTCGATGTGGCCCCCCGCATCGAGCGACACCACCTCGAACACATGTCGTTCGAAGGCGCGCAGCACTCGTTCTCGATCGGATCCGAGGGTCCGCTGGTCGACTTCTGGCGCTACGAAGACAAGCTGATCCCGCATCGTCGAGTGGTGGTGGCAGTGACCTTCGAGAAGGACGCGCTCGACTTCTCTGGGGTCACCTACGACGAGATGCGTCCTGGCTGCTACGAGCCCAAGGCCCGCCTCGCCGACATGGACATGGCCCACGTCGAGGCGTCGATGTGCTTTCCGACGTTCCCCCGGTTCTGCGGCCAGACGTTCAACGAAGCCAAGGACAAGGAGCTGGCCCTGCTGTGCGTACAGGCCTACAACGACTTCATGGTCGACGAGTGGTGCGGTGACAGCGGCGGACGCCTGATACCGCTGTGCATCGTCCCGCTGTGGACCGCCGAACTCGCCGCTGCCGAGGTCCGTCGCAATGCCGCCCGTGGCGTCAGGGCAGTCTGCTTCAGCGAGATCCCTGCCTACCTCGGGCTGCCGAGCATCCACTCACCCGATCACTACTGGGAGCCGTTCTTCCGGGCCTGTGCCGAGACGCACACCGTGGTGTGCATGCACATCGGTTCGTCGTCGAAGATGCCGTCGACATCGGCGGATGCACCAGTGACCGTCGGCGCCGCGCTCACGTTCAACAACGCGCCGATGTCGATGGCCGACTACTTGATGTCGGGATGGCTCGTCAAGTACCCCGACCTGAAGCTCGCGTACAGCGAGGGACAGATCGGATGGATCCCGTTCATCCTCGAGCGCTGCGACGACGTCTGGTCGCAGCACCTGTGGACCGGAGCGCAGGCCGTGCTACCCGAACCACCGTCGACGTACTACTTCCGGCAGATCTACGGGTGCTTCTTCCGAGACCAGCACGGGATCGACAACCTCGAGAGCGTCGGCGTCGACAACGTGACCTTCGAGATGGACTATCCGCACACCGACTCGACGTGGCCCAACACCCACGTCGTCGGTGAGCAGATGTTCGCTGGCCTGGAACCCGAGGTCGTCTACAAGCTCGTGCGCGGGAACGCAATCAGGATGCTCGGCCTCGATCTCGACCGGGCCTCACGGTGACGCTCTCCGCGGACGATGTCCGCTTCAAGATCGCCGCGGCCCGACGGATGCTGTACCGCAACGGGTGCGACAGCGGCGTGGGCGGGCACGTGTCGGCTCGGGCGAGCGATGACACGTTCTGGATCAGTCCGTTCGAGTACTTCGACGAGACGGTCCCGACCAACTTGCTGCGCGTCAGCTTCGACCTCGAGGTGGTCGAGGGCACCTGGGCAGCATCCCCCGCCATGCGGTTCCACGCAGAGATCTACCGTCGTCGCGCTGACGTCAACGCCGTGATCCACACGCACTCTCATCATGCGCTCGTGTTCAGCACACTCGGCGTTCCGCTCGGCATGTTCAGCAGTGACGCGGCCGTCTTCCACGAAGAACAGACGCTGTTCGAAGAGACCACCGAGGCCCTCGTCGACGGCGAGGCGCTGGCGGCGTGTCTTGGCTCGAATCGCCTGCTCGTCCTGCAGAACCACGGTGTCATCATCGCTTCACAGTCGCTCGAGGAGGCCACGGTCGAAGCGATCATGGTGGAGTCTGCGGCACGATGCCACGTGGACGCAGCTCGAATCGGTGGGCATGAGTACCAGGAGGCGCCGACGCGCGCATTGAAGCGCGGCTACCGGCAGCACTACGTCCCCCAGATGTGGGACGCCAACTTGCGCCGCCTCCGGCGATCCGACAGCGACCTGTTCGCGTACCTCGGCGCCAGCCCCGAGTCGGCGGAGCATGCCCCATGACTCCGGTCACGATCACGAAGAAGCCCGTCACTGCTCGCCGCGACGAGCTGGACCTGCGTGCCAAGTACGAGCTCGAGAACGGCGAGGTCTTCCTTACCGGCCTGCAGGCGCTCGTCCGCGTTCCACTCGATCAGATGCGGGCTGATCGCCGAGCCGGGCTCAACACGTCGACGTTCATCTCGGGCTATCCAGGTTCGCCCCTCGCCGGCCTGGACAAGGAACTCCACTCGAACCGCGAGCTGCTGGAGTCCTTGCGCATCCGGTTCCAACCCGGGTTGAACGAAGAGCTCGCTGCGACCGCGGTGATGGGCAGCCAGCTCGCCAGCAAACACCTCACGCTCAGAGGCGACGGAGTCGTCGGCATCTGGTACGCCAAGGCGCCCGGCCTGGATCGATCGGCGGACGCGGTGCGTCATGCGAACTTCATCGGCGTGCCACGGACCGGTGGGGTGCTCGCCTACATCGGGGACGACCCGGGGAGCAAGTCGTCGACACTGCCGAGCTCGTCGGAGCATCTGCTCGCGGACCTCTACATGCCAGTTCTCAGTCCGGGCTCCGTCCAGGAGGTGATCGACCTCGGCGTGCACGGGGTTGCCCTGTCGCGGGCGAGTTCCCTGTGGACCGGCATCAAGGTCGTCACCGCAGTGGCTGACGGTGCCGGGTCAGCGGTGCTCGACCCAGCGCGCGTCGTGCCGGTCATCCCGGTCGACGACGACGGCCGGCCGTACGGCCGCGCCACCACGACCGACATCGGGTTCGCCGCCTTCCTCGACGCCGAACGTGAGATCCACGAGACGAGGCTCTCGGCCGCCCGTGCATACGCGGCGGTGAACGGGTTGAACACGATGTCGGCCCGGTCGAGCGCCGATTGGATCGGTCTGGTCGTTCCGGGCAGCCTGTACGGGCAGCTCATGCACGGGCTGTCGGAGTTGGGCATCTCGCCCGAGGATCTGCCCGAGTTCGGCGTCCGGGTGCTCAAGCTGGGCATGATCTGGCCGATCGACGGCGCCGCCGTTCGCGATTTCGCCGAGGGCCTCGACGAGATCGTGGTGGTCGAGGAACGCAAGGCGTTCCTCGAAACGCTGGTCCGCGACACGTTGTATGGCCACGCCAATGCCCCCCGGGTGCTGGGCAAGCTCGACGATCAGGGCGTCGCCCTGATCCCCCACTACGGATCGCTCGACGGCGACGCTATCGGTCGAGCTCTGCGCCGCCGCCTCGTTCAGCGGCTCGGTGACCGGCTGGCCCCTGAGCCGCCGGCTCCGGCCAAGCGCGGTCGGCCGATCGCGATTCGGACGCCGTACTTCTGCTCCGGCTGCCCACACAACACGAGCACGAGGGTGCCCGACGATGCAGTCGTGGGCACTGGCATCGGGTGCCACGGGATGATCGGCTTCATGGACCCTGAGCGAGTCGGCAAGATCGCCAGCTTCACTCAGATGGGCGGTGAGGGTGCGCAATGGGTCGGCATCGCGCCGTTCGTCGAGGAATCGCACTTCTTCCAGAACGTGGGTGACGGCACCTTCTTCCACTCCGGACAACTCGCCGTGCAGCAAGCAGTTGCCGCTGGTGTCAACGTGACGTTCAAGATCCTCGACAATCGCGCCGTTGCCATGACCGGTGGGCAGGATCCCACCGGCCAGCTCTCGCCTCAAGCGATCGCCGCGCAACTCCAAACGCAGGGCGTCAAGCGCGTCATCATCACAACCGACGACACGGCCGCGTACCGGCGAGTGAAGCTGCCCGCGCGGGGTGGAGGTGTGGGATCGATCCCGCCTCATCGAGGCACAGGAGCTGCTCGCATCGATCCCCGGAGTCACCGCGCTGATCCATGATCAGCAGTGCGCCGCCGAAGCGCGTCGACTGCGCAAACGCGGATCGCAACCCGACCCGACCATGCGGGTCGTCATCGCCGAGCGCGTGTGCGAAGGGTGCGGCGACTGTGGCTACAAGTCGAACTGCCTCGCGGTCCCGCCCGTTGCGACAGAGTTCGGAAGCAAGCGGACGATCGACCAGACCTCGTGCAACAAGGACTACTCATGCATCGCCGGCGACTGCCCGTCGTTCCTCACGATCGAACCGCTTGCGTCACGGTGGTGGCGCCGCTCGAAGCCGATTGCCGCTCGACCCGCAGTTGATTCGCCAGCGCCGAACAACCGTTCGTCTCGACCTCCGCACGATCGACCTGCCCGAGCCGGTCGCAACCGTTCCGACGGACGACTTCACGTTGAGGATGCCCGGCGTCGGCGGCACCGGCGTGGTCACCGTCAGCCAGGTGATCGGAACCGCTGCCCAGCGCGCCGGCTTGTTCGTCCAGTCACTCGACCAGACCGGCCTCGCCCAGAAGGGTGGGCCCGTCGTCTCCGACCTGCGCATCACCGCTGCTGCGATGGACAACAGTCCGAAGATCGAAGCCGGCGGCGTCGACCTCAACCTCGTGTTCGACATGATCGTCGGTGTCGGCCCGTTGAACCTCCAGGGCAACGACCCGAGCCGGACTGTTGGCGTCGTATCGACCACGCTCATGGCACGCGGCTTCGATGTGAGCCGACGCGGCGCACGTCTGCCTGACCCCGGTCCCCTGATCGACGAGCTGGCCGCCACGCTCAGATCCGACGCAGCTGTGTTCGTCGACTCGCATGCCATCTCGAGGTCCCTCTTCGGATCGACGGCGCCGGCCAACATCTTGCTGCTCGGGGTGGCCTTTCAGATGGGCGCCCTACCGATCGCGGCGGAGCACATCGAGGCGTCGATCGATCTCAACGGCGTCGCTGTGGAAGCCAACATCCAAGCGTTCCGGGCCGGCCGACTGTATGTCGCTGATCGGGCGCGGCTCGACGCGCTGGTGGTCGGCGGTGATTCACCGACGGCGCGCTCGAGCTACTCCGACGTGTTCGACGGCGAGCTCGGACGCATCGTCTCGATCCGCGGGGTGGACCTCGTCGGCTTCCAGAACCGCAAGGTCGCCGACGACTACGTCAAGTTCATCCGACGTGTCTCCGAACGCGAGCAGTCTGCGGCGCCGGGGTCCACCGTGGTAGCTGAGGCGACGGCGCGTGGGCTGTACAAGCTGATCGCGTACAAGGACGAGTACGAGGTGGCCCGATTGCACCTCGACCAGTCGGTCGAGACGGCGGTCCAAGCGGCTGCTCGCGGCCAGGCTGTCCGGGTGTCGTGGAACCTTCACCCTCCGATGCTGCGGGCGATGGGGATGCACTCGAAGATCCGCCTCGGCCCATGGGCCCGGCCGGTGATGCGGGCGCTCAAGGCGATGAAGGTGGTGCGCGGTACGCCGCTCGACATCTTCGGCTACGCCCACGTTCGGCGAGTCGAGCGAAAGCTCGTCGACGAGTATCGGATCGTGATGGAGCAGGCGCTCGGGGCACTGAACGCCGACAACGTAGGTGCGGTTGCCAGGCTGGCTGATCTTCCCGACATGGTGCGCGGCTACGAGGACATCAAGCTCGCCAGCGTCGACGACTATCACGCGGAGCTGGCCGACCTGTGCGGTCAACTGGGGATCGAAGCGCCTGCCTCCGTGTTCGAACCGACCCACACATCGCGCACGACTCGAGGTAACACACGATGACGACCGTCGAGCCGCTTCGATTCGAGCCCACCAGCGCCGAGATCGACGACCTGACCACTCGTCTCCGGATGACGAGGTGGCCGGATGAACTGGCCTCCGGCACGTGGGCATACGGCACTGACCGCCGCTACCTGTCGACGCTGTGCGCGTACTGGGCCGACGGCTACTCGTTCGACGGCTTCGTCCAGCGTGTGCACCGGCACCCGGTCTACGCCTCATACGTCGGAGGTCAACGCGTCGCGTTCGTGCACGCACGCTCCGAACGTGCAGATGCGGTGCCGCTGCTCCTGGTCCACGGTTGGCCGGGCTCGACGATGGAGTTCAGCGACTCGATCGGCCCGCTCAGTGCTCCGCCTCCGCACGAGCCGGCGTTCCACACCGTCGCGATCGCGCTTCCTGGCTTCGGGCTGAGCGGGCCGACCTCGGACGTCGGTTGGAACGTCGAGCGGATCGCGGATGCGTGTGTCACGGTCATGGGACGACTCGGATACGACCGCTTCGTGGTGCAAGGTGGCGACTGGGGTTCGCAAGTGGCCCGAGCGATCGGCGGCTGGCACGGACGACCGGGTGCTCGGCGTCCACGTCAATCTGCTGAGCGCTCCCGCGCCCGAAGGAGACGACCCGCGGGCGCGGCTCACACCCGGCGAGCTCGACGCCCTCGAACGCACCCAGGCGTTCCTCAGCGGAAGAGACGGGATACCAGGCGATCCAATCCACCAAGCCGCAGACCCTCGCATACGGCCTCAACGATTCACCGGCGGGGCTCGCCGCCTGGCTGGTCGAGAAGTACCGCCGATGGAGTGACTGCGACGGTGACGTGGAAGCCAGGTTCAGCATGGACCAGCTGCTCGATCAGGTCTCGCTGTACTGGTTCACCGGCACCATCAACTCGTCGATGCGGCTGTACTACGAGGCATTGGGTCCACGCCGCGAGGCGCTTCCGATGCTCGCCGCCCCACTGGGTTACACGGTCTACCCAGCCGAGATCTATTCGGCACCGCGGGCCTGGGCAGAGTCGGCCTTCCCGACCCTCAGCTACTGGAACACCCAGCCGCGCGGGGGTCACTTCGCAGCCATGGAGGAGCCGGACCTGTTCGTCGCCGACATCGGGCGTTCGCCGCGCACCTCCAGCAGGCCGGACAGCTATGAGAGCGGCAGTGCTGTTCGGGCGTGAAGACGTCCGGGTTCTCGACGTACCCGAGCCGAAGCCAGCGTCGGGTCAGGTGCGCATCGCAGTCGCCGCCAACGGGCTCTGCGGCACCGACCTGCACGAGTACTTCCACGGCCCGCGACTTGCGACGACAACACCCCATCCGGTGACCGGCGGGACCCTCCCGGTCGTGCTCGGCCACGAGCTCGCCGGGACGGTCGTCGAGTTGGGGGAGGGAGTCGAGCGTCTGCGGGTTAGTGATCGGGTCGCGGTCGAGCCGGTGTGGACGTGCGGAACGTGTGCCTACTGCCGGGCCGGGTCGCCCGTCGACTGCATGGGTGTCGGCATCCATGGGTTCGCAGCCGACGGGGGCCTCGCCGAGTACACGGTCGTGGACGCATCGATGTGTCACATCGTGCCCGACTCTGTCGCGCTGTGGCAGGCGGCCCTGGTGGAGCCATTGGCGGTGGGCTTCCACGCGGCTCGACGTGCGCGAACTCGATCCCGGGCAGTTCGCGGTGGTCCACGGCGGAGGTCCGATCGGTCTCGCCGCATTCCTGGGGCTGCGTTGGCTGGGAGTCGACGTGGTCGTATCGGAACCCTCGGCGGTACGGCGCAGCATCATCGCGCAACTCGGTGGCACAGCGTTCGACCCGGGCGATCCTGACCTTCTCGAGCTGATCCGCGACCGCACCAATGGCCTCGGTGCGGACGCCTCGATCGACGCAGCTGGCGTCGCGCCGGCCTTCCGGGCGGCGATCGAGCTGACTCGGCGGCGCGGGACGGTCGTGGTGGTGGCGGTCCACGGTGGCCAACTCCCGATCAGCGACCGGGACCTGCTGGGCGAAGTCGACCTCCGGGGGAGCAGGCTTTATGGCGCCGACTTCCCGCACGTGGTCGACGCGATGGCCGCCGGCGCCTTTCCAACCGACGGGTGGGTCCACACGATCGGTCTCGACGAGGTCGTCGCCGACGGGTTGTTGGCGCTGAGCGAGGCGAAAGCGATGAAGATCCTCGTCGACCCCTCGAAGTGAGGCTCATCGTTAACATCTATAAACATCAACTCGTGAGCCGTGGCAGCTGGGAAAGAGACCATGAACTACACCGATGACGAGACGACTGCCGACGTGCCGAGCACCGCAGCTACCGGGCGCCGGCCGATCGTTGGCTATCTCGACCTGGCAGGCGAGCCGCACCTCGTGGTGAACGAGTGCGCAGGTTGCGGAGCGCGGTTCTTCGATCGCCGCAACGCCTGCGCCTCGTGTAGTGGGACGGAGTTCGTCACCGCGGATCTGCCGAGGCATGGCACCGTGCAGGCGTACACGATTATCGACGCCGCCGCGCCCGGTGTGACGACTCCCTTCGTCGCCGCGCTCGTCGACTGCGGTGGCACGAGCGTGCGGGCGAACCTGCTCAACATCGACCCGAGCCCGGAGCGGGTGGCCGCTACGCGCGATGTCAAGCTGACGACTTTCGCCGTCGGCCGCGATACCACCGGTGTCGACGCGATCTCGTTCGGCTTCGAGCCGGCGTGAGCGGCGAGGACAACACAGGCCGAGGGGACGTGTCGAGTTGACGACGATGGGCACCAACACTAGGTTCGTGAACATTCACTGACCTCGCGGGTGGGGAGCACAGGAAGGGGACGCCATGGCGCCAGCCGCCGACAATGCGATCTTGACCCACGTCCACGATGGCGACGCGGACGGGTACCTTGCGCCCCATTGCTCGATCGACGGGCTGGCCACATCGTCGTTCTGGCAGCCGACGGGGACCGACATGTGGATAGTGGTTGCCAAGGTTCGGGCGGGCGCCATCGTCCGCTGGCAGAGCGAACACGGCGATGAGGGGTTGTACGTGCGGACGGGCGCGGTGACGCACGGCGCCGAGGGATTCGAGGGCGGTGGAGTCGTCATCGTCGAGAGCGGAGTTGCGACGACGATCACCTTCGAATCGGACGCCGAGGTCATCCACCACGGAACGACAACTCCAACACCATACGGCGACGGCATGTTGGGCCTCCCGTTTCCCGATGGGCACGGCGTTCACATCGTGCCCGAGCGGTACGGTCAAGTCATCCAGCACCCCCCCGAGCGGGGGACCTGGAGCGTGTACTACGCGGACGGGGTGTGCCGAACCTGCCGACTGGCGATCTTCCGGAACGGCGGAACCAAAGAGCTCGCGGCGCCGTCGCATTACCACACGGAGGACGAGATCATCCATGTGCTCGGCGGCACGATGCGCGTGGGTCAACTCTCGGCGCCAGCCGGCACGTCGGTGTTCATTCGCGGTGAGAAACGCTACTCGTTCCGCACCGACGGAGCGTTCGAGTTCCTGAACTATCGGCGTGGCTTGTCGGTGTACACGGGACGTCCAGGCACCCCAGAGATCACCGAGACGTGGCACCATCCGCGTGCCGTGAGCTTTGCATCGCCGAGCACGTAGGCCAGCCTCCGACGGAACACGACGGGTCGAAGCATGCGGATTGGGAGCTCGCGTCGAGCAGTAGTGCGGTCGCCGTGGGGCGGCATTCGATGTGTCCAACCGTCGGGGTCGGATACCAGGCGAACGAGGGGCAAGAGATGATCGAGCGTCAGGTCGAGGTCCGGACACCGGACGGCACGATGACCACCTTCATATTCCATCCGGAGCACGACGGCGCGCACCCTGTCGTCCTGTATCTCCAGGATGGATTCGGGATTCGGCCGGCACTGAAGGACATGGCGTCGCGTCTCGCGACCGCGGGCTACTACGTGATGCTTCCCAACCTGTTCTACCGTGCTGGGCCGTACCGAGAGATCGAACGCGGTGCCGAGGGTCAGGTGAATTTCGATCTCATCGCTACGGTGACCCGGTCGGGAACCATCTCAGATGCCCGGGCACTGCTACATCTGGCCGGCGACGATCCCGCTGCCAGCCCTGGCCAGGCAGGTGTGGTCGGCTTCTGCATGACCGGTGGTCTGGCCTTGACTGTCGCTCGCGAGTTGGGTGAAGAGATCGGTGCCGCTGCGTCGGTTCACGGCGCTCGGTTGGTCACCGATGACGTCGATTCGCCCCATAACGGGCTCGAGCGGGTCGCTGCCGAGGTCTACCTGGGATGGGCGGACGCCGACGTCTACGCTCCGCCCGAGACGGTCCCTGTCATGACCAAGGCGCTGGACGATGCACGCGTTCGCTACACACTCGACTTCATCACCGATGCGGTCCATGGATACGCGCCGCCGGGCAGTGAGCGCTACGACCGCAAAGCTTCCGAGCTGCACTGGGAGCGGGTCCACTCGCTTCTGCGTCGCAACCTGCGACCCTCAGCACCGCCGAACGGGAACCGACAAGTCGACTCGTGACGGCGAGATCGGCCGACGCCATCATGGATTCCGGTTGCGCCCCAGGCCATGCATGATGCGCTGATCGCGAACGGGCTCGTGGTCGACGGCACCGGCGGCGCTCCCCGGCATGCGGACGTCGCAATCCGCGCCGGTGTGATCGTTGCTGTCGGCCACGACCTCGGCGCTGCCCGCGAGGTGATCGACGCGAGCCAGTGCGTCGTGACACCGGGGTTCGTCGATCCTCACACTCATTTGGACGCCCAACTCTTCTGGGACTCCGCAGCGACACCCTCGTGCCTGCATGGGGTCACCACCGTGGCGATTTCCGCCTGCGGCTTCGGTGTGGCGCCGTGTGCTCGGGGCGATCGCGACTATGTCCTGAGGAGCCTGGAGGTGGTCGAGGAGATTCCGTTCGAGTCGACGGCCGTCGGCGTTCCCGATGCATGGAACACGTGGCCCGAGTACGCCGACGCATTGGCGGCGCTCCCGCTGGGAGTCAACGTCGCCAGCTTCGTGCCGCACTCCCCGTTACGACGTGCCGTCTTGGGCACACGAGCTCGTCTTCCGACGTTGGACGACGATGACATCCGTCGCGTGGTCTCTGCCTACTCAGCGGCGCTCGACGCCGGAGCACTTGGGTTCGCCACGTCTCGCGGGAAGAGCCACGTCGACGCCGCTGGTGAGCCGATGCCCAGCCGGTTGGCCTCCGACAGGGAACTCGCGGCTCTCGTGGCGGCGTCGCGCAGCCGCGCCTGGCAGATTGCCACCGAGGCGACGATGACCGACCCGCCGAGCCAGGTGGGGCTGGAGCTCGACCGGTACGCGGAGTGGACAACGGCTTCGGATGCTCGACTGTCATGGGCACCCTTGGTCGCCTCCGACGGATCGAACACCTGGCGGGATGCGCTGAACCACACACTGCGTCTGCGAGATCTGAACTGCGCGATCGTGGCGCAGGTCACCCCGCGTCCGATCGCCGTCACGCTGTGCCTGTCGAACAACTCGTCGTACCGCGCGCAGCGAATCGTCGGTTGGGAGCGCGTGTTCCAGGACTTTCCACATGACGGCTCGATCGAGCAGCGGACACGGTTTCTGACGCGCCCGGAGGTTCGTAGTGCGCTCAGCGCCGCGGGCTCGTCCGGGAGCGAACTGATGTCGCCGCGGTTCGAGAGGTGGCGCCTGGCGTGCTCGCCGACACAGCCCGACTCGACCGGGTTGACGCTTGCAGAGGTGTTCGAAGGACACCCCGACCCGGTGCTCGGTCTGATCGAGCTGCTCCTCCGAGACGACCTGGGCACGGTCGTCGAGATTCCGGTGGCCAACGACTCTCCAGACCTCGTCGCGGAGTTGTGTTCTGCCGACGGTGTCCTGTTCGGGTTGGGCGACAGCGGCGCGCACGTCGCCAGCATCACGAGCTATTCGTACCCGACCTTCGTCCTCAGCTCCTTCGTGCGCGACCAGCAGGCGATGTTGCTCGAGGAGGCAGTTCATCGACTGACATCGGCACCGGCACGGCATCTCGGCATCACCGATCGTGGAGAACTCCGGCCCGGTCAGGCCGCTGACACCTGTGTCGTCGATCTCGCAGCTCTCCGGGCGCGGCCGGCAGAGCTGCGTAGCGACCTTCCCGGCGGGCAAACACGGCTCGTCCAAGCGGCATTCGGCTACCGCGCGGTGCTCGTCAATGGTGAGGTCACCGTCCGCAACGACGAGCTGTCCGACGCGACCCCCGGCCGGTTTCTGAGAGTCTGACCCGCCCGTCGCAGCTCGCGCATCGACGCCCAGATGCTCGCCACATCGAGTCTCGGGACCCAGCCAGGGTGCCGGTTCGTCGCCTGGCAGCGCCTGGAGCCGGCACTGGTCGCACCCGCCGCACACGCGGCCGTCGCACCCGTTCACAATCCTGCGAAATCCCGACGACTTTCACTCGCCTGTCGTCCGGAGATGTGCTAATGTGTGAACGATAACTAACTGTAGTCCAGCGAACCGCGGACGAAAGCGTTGATACGAGGGGAAACATGAACCGTAAACGGGAACGCTCTCTGCGCGCTGTTGCGCTGAGCCTGACGATTGCGCTCGCCGCCGCGGCGTGCGGCGGAGACGACGACTCGACTGCGTCGGACGCGACCGCCGCGCCGGATGCGACGACCGCGCCGGATGCGACGACCGCGCCGGATGCGACGACCGCGCCGGATGCGACGACCGCGCCGGATGCGACGACCGCACCCGTCGGTGACATCGACGAGACGGCGACCTTGCGAGTGGGTTGGCTCACGGGTAACACCACTCTCGACCCGATCGCCAACGTCGGAACGTCAGGGGTGTCGCAGATGCGCATGATCTTCGACTCACTGACCTGGCTCGATGAGAACAAGATCGCTCAGCCCTATCTTGCGACGGATTGGGAGATCTCGGACGATGGCCTCACCTACACCTTGACCATTCGTGAGGGCGTTGTCGCAGACGACGGTGGCGTGATCGATGCGACCGCGGTCAAGATGAACCTCGAGCGGACGATGACCCACCCTGACTCGTTGGTGGGCAACCAGCTCGCCGCGATCGAGTCGATCAACGTGATCGATGCCACGCACGTCGAGCTTCAGCTCTCCGTCCCGGAGCCGGGGTTGCTGGCGAGCTTTGCTGCCGCGCCGGGCCTGATGATCAGCCCGAACGCGATCGAAGACGGCCGCGACATCAGCATCGATCCTCAAGGAGCTGGTTCGGGGCCGTTCGAACTGGTCAACTTCGTGCCAGGGAGCGACGGTGTGTTCGAAGTCCGCAAGAAGGCCACACCGCACTGGGACACCGAGGGCTGGAAGTACGCCGCGCTGGAGTTGGTTGCGATCGCAGACGACCAAGCATCATTGAACGCGGTCCTGACGGGCGCCGTCGAATTCGCCACCGTCAGGGCGCCCGCGGAACAAGTTGAGCCGCAGCTCGGAGACGAGTACGAGCTGTACAGCTTCCCTGCCGAAGCGGTCCAGGCGCTCTCATTCTGGGTCGCCGATCCTGTCCTGTCCGATGAGCGGGTTCGTCAGGCGATTGCGTACTCGCTCAACCGGCCCGAGTACGCCGAACTCTTCACGGACAACAACTGCGCACCGACAGTGGACGGCCAGTTCATTCCGGCGCCCGGTCCGGCACACATCGACGACTTCACACCGCTGCAGTACGACCTCGACGAGGCCAAGCGTCTGATCGAGGAGGCTGGTGTCGCCGGGACGACGTTCAAGGGTTGGGCCATGGTCGGCGAGGCGCCGGAGGCGATCGCTGCGATCACACAGCAGGCCATGCAGGAGATCGGCCTCAACCTCGAGATCACCGTCCTGCCACCACGTGAGGGTCTCGACAACTGGGCGAGCGGCCAGTACCAGATGATGTTCCTTGGTAACACCAGCGAAGCCGATGACGGCGCCCGACTCAAGAAGTTCCTGACCTCCCCGGCGTACAACTACGCCGGACCGGACGCGCCGATGTTCGTCGAGGCGATCTCGGCGGCCAACGAATTTCCGGTCGGAAGCGCTGAGCGTGAGGCGGCCCTCGAGGAAGTCCACCGCACGGCGCTCGAGGGCGCCTACATCATTCCATTCTGCTACGTGGTCCAGCAGTGGGTTGCGCACGAGCGGATCAACGGCCTGGACACGATGGGGCAGCGGTGGACCGCCACCTGGGACCTCCGGTTCCTGACCGTCTCCGCTGAGTAGGAGCAGCCCAACCTCAGAACTCGCCGACGCCAGATCGTGTCGTGCGCAGGCTTGCGGGCCCAGCGCACGACACGTCTGGCGTTGTTGCGCGTGTCGATGGCAGCGATACCGCGCGACAGTGCCGGCCCGGCGGGTCCGGGGGCAGCCCCGGTCAGTTCGCCCAGTCGCGCTGCCGGCACACGCTCACTGCCGGCCCCTTGTCGACGATCGCGCGCGTGGGCTGCTGCACCGGTCCTCGGCGGGGCGGCCAGCCCTTGGGCACCGGTCAGGACGGGAGCAGGAGGACCTTGCCGGTTGTCTCCCGTGCCACCAGGGCGCGGTGGGCCGCGGCAGCGTCAGCGAGCGGATAGGTGGCTCCGACGTGCACCTCGAGGGTGCCGCGCAGCGCCGCACCGAACACCTCTCCGGCGCGCCAGTCGAGTTCGTCACGTGTCTGCAGGTAGTGCCACAGTCCTGGTCTCGTGACGTACAAGGAGCCGGCTGCCCCGAGCCGCTGGGGGTCGAGCGGCGGCACGGTCCCTGACGCGGCCCCGAAGAGGACCAACATCCCGCGCTGGCCGCAGTGAGGCGAAGGATGCTTCGAACGTCGTGGCACCGACGCCGTCATAGACGACGTGGACACCGGCGCCGTCGGTGAGCTTGCGCACCGCCGCCGGAAGCTCTGTGGTGAGGTTGGACATGGCCGCATAGTCGATCACACCGGCGGCACCAGCCAGTCGGGACAGTTCGGCCTTGGGGCCCGACGACACCGTGGTGATCACGCGACCACCTCGCTCCGTGGCCAGCTGGGTGGCCAGCAGCCCCACGCCACCCGCTCCGGCGTGAAGCAGTACGTCGTGTCCCGGCCCGACAGCAAAGGTGGACGCAACGAGGTAGTGCGCGGTCATCCCCTGGAGGGCGAGGGCCGCTGCCGTCACGAGATCGAGCCCGGCGGGCGCCTCGACCGCTCGGGCGGCACTGACGACGACCAGTTCGGCGTATGAGCCGGCCGCATCGTTCCATGCAACCCGGTCGCCGACGGAGAACCCGTCGACGTTGTCGCCGACAGCCTCGACGACGCCGGAACCCTCGACGCCGACGACATGCGGGAAGGGCATCGGGTAGACCCCGGATCGGCGGTACGAATCGACGAAGTTGACCCCCGCCGCGGCGACCCGCACCAGCAACTCGCCCGGGCCCGGCGACGGATCGTCGACTTCGGTGTACGACAGGACCTCAGGCCCACCCGCCTGGGTTGCTACGACGGCACGCATGAGGGCGTCGGCGATCGGCGGGCGCTCGGATCGGTCATCTGGGCCGCCCCACCGAGTTGACGGCCGTGCAGCCGACGCAGTGCCCGTCGTTCACGCGGTGACGGAATACACATTGTGTGCGACGAATCGGCGGTCGCTGCCGACCGGCAGGCACTCGGCGCGCCGGAGGTCTTGGACGTCACCGTCAGCGTCGTGCAGGTGCCAGAGCTGATCCGAGTAAACGAACCACTCGCCGCAGAAGCGGTTGATGCACTCGATCTCGATCTGCGGGTAGAGGTCGAAGAGCCGCGAGTAGTAGCCGACCATCTGGTCGCGTCCGTTGGACACGGCAGGCTCCGACAGCCCCGGCACGGCGTTGGTGATCAACCCGGCGTACGGGTTGAACAGATCGGCGACGGCGACCGGATCACGGCCCTCGATCGCGGCGATCATCTCGTTGTGGCGATCCAAGAGATCGACCCGACTCCAGGCGTTCCCGGACGGAGCCGGGTCGCCGGGGTCGACACGAAAGTCCGGGAAGCGGCGCCACGTGCATTCGCCGACCACGTCGCCGTGTTCGTCCTGCGGCACGAGAATCGCGGCGACGTGGATCTGCTCCGTCGAGTCGTCGGCTCGCAGGTGCGAGATCGTGAGCGCCTCGAAGAACGTGTGCCAGCCCGAGGAGATCTCCGTGATCAGGTTTGCTGGGGGAGTGATCTTGATCCGCTCGTTGCGGGCCGTGTAATACTCCCGAACTCCGTCGTGTGACTGCTGGTAGTTGTAGCTGTAGCCGCCACCCGCCGACGGCAGCCCCTGGGTGAACAGGATGCGCTCCGAACCGATCACGTCCATGACGACGTCGACGCTGTTCGACTCTTCGCACTGGATGTGCTGGCGCGTCGCCCGCGACGTGGCGACTTGATCATTCAACATGTGTGCTGCCTCCCCGGCTGCGTGCGACTTTGAAGCGTCGGGCGCCCGACACCTCGTGGCTTTCTCAACTGCGGCGCTGTTGGCCCCGACGCTCCATGCTTGCAGGAACGGCCGCCAAATTCAAGTGAGGATTCACTTACATCCTCCGAAGGTCCTGTCGTCTCGCCAGCCGACGCCCGCGACGTCACCGCTGCGGTCCAGTGCTCAGCCAGGCGAAGGTGCGCGGCGATGGCTTTCCGACCCGCTCGGCGTCGAGCGCGGCGCTTCCGACCGGCCGGCACCCTCCTCGAGGGCCGCGGCCCTCCGAAAGCTGCCTCGACCGGGCACCGGGCGATCGGCTCTCGGACGTCCGAGCACAACCTCTGGTCGCGAGGCTTGACATCGTCACCTCGTGGCGGCCAAAGTTAATGATCGTTAGCGGGCGTGGTCTCCGCATCGAGCCGGAAGGGGGTAGCCGACGTGTGGACGGTGATCGGAAGGCGGCTGCTCTGGGCGATCCCGCTGATCATCTTCGTGACGATGTTGGTCTTCTTGCTGCTGGAGTTGGCGCCGGGTGACGCCGCTCGCGCGCTCGTCGGCGAGGACGCACGTCCAGAACAGGTCGAGCAGGTTCGCGAGCGGTTGGGGCTGGACGATCCACTTCCGGAGAGGTACGCACGTTGGCTGGGCAATGCAGTTCAGGGCGACTTCGGTGAGTCGCTCATCACCGGGCAGTCGGTGAGCGGCGAGATCGTTCGGGCGATGCCGCCCACGCTCTCGATCGTCGCGGTGGCGGCGGTGTTCTCGATTCCGATCGCAGTGCTCCTCGGTTGCCTGGCTGCGGTGCGTCCGCGCGGCCTGCTCGATCGCACGATCACGTTGGTCTCCTCGACCTTGGTGGCAACTCCGGCGTTCGTCGTGGCGATCTTTGCGCTGTCCGTCGTCGCAGTTGGCAAGAAGTGGCTGCCTGCGGTCGGCTACACCAGCTTCGGCGACAGCCCGATCGAGTGGCTGAAGCACCTGCTCCTGCCCGCCCTGTCCCTAGGGGCGCTGCTGATCGGAGAGGTCACTCGACACGTTCACAGCTCGCTGTTGAACGTGCTGGACAAGGACTACATCGTGGCCTCGCGGGCCCGGGGGATGAGCCGCACGCGTGTGGTGTTCAAGCACGGTCTGAAGAACGCTGCGGTACCGGTCATCACGGTGCTCGGATTACGGCTGTCACAGATGGTCGCGGGCACCGCAATCATCGAGCCCCTGTTTCTCATCCGGGGCATGGGCTCGGCGACCATCACCGCCGTTCTCAACCGGGACCTCACGGTGGTGCTCGGCATCGTCACCGTCCTCGCCGTCCTGGTGTTGATCATCAACCTGCTCGTCGACGTGTCCTACATCTATCTCAATCCGAAGACTAGGACGTAACTCTCGTGGTCGCCCTTGTGCATCCTGATATCGGCCATGTGATCCCGGCGCGGCGGAATAGACGCAGGTGGGCTGTGCTTCGTTTCGTCAGGAGGCAGCCTGTCGTTGCGATCGCGGCCGGCTACATCGTCCTGGTGGTCCTCATTGCCGTGTTCGCGCCGCTGTTGGCGCCCCACGATCCCTACCGGAGCAACTTTGGTTCACTGCTCTCTGGGCCGTCATCGGACTACCTCGTCGGTACGGACAAGCTCGGTCGCGATCAGTTGAGCCGGTTGTTCTTCGGGGCGCGAACGTCGATCGTCGCGGCTCTCATGGTTTTGCTGGTCAGTTTGGGCATCGGCACGCCGCTCGGCCTTCTTGCGGGGTACTTGGGGGGACGTGTTGACAACGTTCTGAGCAGGATGGTGGACGGGATCATGAGCGTGCCCGGAATCACCCTGGCACTTGCATTCATCGCTGTGCTCGGACCGGGGTTGAGGAATGGCATGTTGGCCATCGGAATCGTCACTGTTCCACGATTCTTCCGGGTTGTACGCGCATCCACGATTGACACCAAGCACGAGACATTCATCGAAGCATCGGTGGCGCTGGGGTGTTCGAAACCCCGGATCGTCCTTGGACACATCTTGCCGAACATCACGGGTCCGCTGCTCGTCCAGATGTCGCTGACGCTTGGAACGGCGGTGCTGGCAGAAGCCAGCTTGAGCTTCCTCGGTCTCGGCGCCCAGATCCCCGAGGCGAGTTGGGGCCAGATGTTGACTGATGCGGCATCGCGGATGGACCTCGCGTATCTGTTCTGGCCCCCCGCCATCGCCCTCGTCCTGACGATCGGGTCGTTCACCATCCTCGGCGATGCGATCCGTGACCGTCTCCTGGGAGTTCGACGTGATTGATCAGCTGAGTACGCCGACCTCGGGCGCGCACGCCGGCAACGAGGGTCGGGCGGGCGAGTCGGTAGCACGAAAGCACGACGGCGCTGCACGGGGCTCGCTGCTCGAGGTCGAGCACCTGTCGATCGGATTCCGCGGGTCGGACTCGTGGGTTGATGTCGTGAGCGATGTGTCGTTGTCCATCGGACACGGCGAGACCCACGGGATCGTCGGCGAGTCCGGGTCCGGCAAGACCCTGACCGCAATGGCGATCCTCGGTCTCATACCCACCTTCGGCGGTCGTATCCGCTCCGGCTCGATTCGGTTCAACGGGGTGGACATGGTGAACGCGAGCGAGCGAGAACTGGCTGAGATCCGTGGGCGGCAGATCGGCATGATCTTCCAACAGCCGACGCGCAGCCTCAACCCGGCGTCCACCGTCGGCGAGCAGGTCGCCGAGACGATTCGTGTACACCTCAAGGTCTCCCGTCGCGAGGCGTGGCGCAGGGCCGTACGTGCTCTCGATCGCGTCCACATCCCGGCCGCCGAGCGCCGCGCGCGCGACTATCCCCACCAGTTCAGCGGAGGAATGTGCCAACGTGTCATGCTGGCCCTCGCGCTGGCATGTGACCCGGCCCTCCTGATAGCTGACGAACCGACCACGGCCCTCGATGTCACGGTGCAGGCCCGGATCCTCGAGCTCATCAACGAGGTGCAGGAGGAGTTCGGATTGTCGGTGATGATGATCTCACATGATCTTGCGGTGATCGCGAGACATGTGATTGGCTGAACGTCATGTACTCCGGAGAGCTTGTCGAACACGGCCGGACGAGTGATCTGTTCAGTGCTCCGAAGCACCCGTACAGTGCAGGACTCCTGCGCGCCATCCCGCAGCCAGGGCATCAGCGGCGTCTGATCGCGATCGAAGGACAGGTGCCTCGCGCTGATCAACTTCCGCAGGGTTGCTATTTCGCTCCACGGTGTGAACACGCTGAGCCAGAGCGCTGTGGCACGAAGCATCCGGAGCTCGAAATCGCTGGCCCGGACCGCATGGCGCGCTGCTGCCGTAACGGCGAGCTAGCGCTCGTTGGTGTGCAGCTATGACTCTGCTCGAGGTCTCGGACCTTTGCAAGTCGTACCGCTCGGGCGGCGGCCCTGTTCGGGTGGTGGATGACGTGTCGTTCACGCTCGATCGTGGTTCGACACTGGCGATCGTTGGTGAGTCAGGCGCCGGAAAGTCCACCATTGCGCGGATGGTCTTGCGGCTGATCGAGCCAGACAGCGGCGGGGTCAGCTTCGACGGTGTAGACGTCTTGGCGCTGTCACCTGCCGCCATGCGAACCCAGCGTCGCAACATGCAGATGATCTTCCAGGACCCGTACAGTTCGCTCGACCCGCGATACACGGTCGGGCGATCGATCGGCGAGCCGCTGAAGATCCACCTAGGTATGAATCAGGCAGATCGCGAGCGCCGCACCGTCGAACTGCTCGAACGAGTGGGTCTGGGAAGCCACTACGTGAACCGGCTTCCGCGGCAGCTCTCCGGCGGTCAGCTCCAGCGCGTCTCCATTGCGCGAGCGTTGAGCCTCGAGCCGAAGCTGATGGTTTGCGACGAGCCGATCGCAGCCCTCGACGTGTCGATTCGCGCACAAGTGCTCAACTTGCTCCTCGACATCCAGGCTGAGACGGGCATGTCCTACCTCTTCATCGCCCACGACCTCGGTGTCGTGGAGGTGTTCGCCCATGAGGTGGTGGTCCTCAAGGGCGGCAAGCTGATCGAGAGCGGAGCAACCGAGAAGGTCTTCCGTCAGCCAGAAGCGGAGTACACCCGGACGCTCGTCGACTCGATTCCGACACTGACCCGAAAGCAGCACGTTGGCCACGTCGTCGCTTCCCAGTCTCCGGCCGAGTAGCCGCGAGCTAGTGCGATCGCCAGCACGCGCTTCATCATCCGCTGGTCGGCGACATGCCGATCGCCGGCGGAACGTACCTGCCGTTCGCACGACTCATGACCATCCTCCGGGTGCGGGGCGAAGCCGGTGTCCTCCGGATCGCCCTGCCGATGGAGGAGTCCTTCAGCTCGGTCGGGTTCGAGCCCGCTAGCTTCGATGCCCGCGATCGCGACTGCCTCGTCGTTGGTCGGACGTGTCGCCGCTGACGCCGACCGCACCGATCAGCTCTCCGGCGCCGTCGCGGACGAGCACGCCGCCCGGAACGGGAACAAGGGCACCACCGAAGGCTATGGCGACGGCGCCGATGAACGCAGGTTGCTGCTCCGCCCGCGTCATCGGCGCTCGCGACCCGACACCGAGCCCGAGTGCACCGAAGGCCTTCCAGCGGGCAATGGTGAAACCGTCGCCGGCGTGTCGAGCAGTCCTGTGGTGATGAGCTGGGTGGTGTTCATGTGTGCTTCCGTGCTTGGGGCGGAGCTTGGGTGACCAAGGGTTCGAGCTGGCCGAGGGTCGCGGCGTGACGTCCTGTCGGTCGCCGGACGAACCTGCGGTCACTCAAGCGTGGTGCGAGGGTTACCGGAGCGGTGGGGACGGCGTGAGCAGCGTCGACAACGACGCGGGGAGGCCATCACCCGAGGGATCAGAGGCCGGGCGTGAGGGAACCGGGGGGTGCTCCCAAAGCTCGCCTCCGTGTTGGCCGAAGTACTGATGGGCGACGGGTGTAAGCGCCCTGAGATGCCGCCGTGCGTGCCGTCGCCTACTCGCTGTCGCGGCACTGGTCGCTCTCGGACTCGATGACCAGTTGAGCAGCCACCTCGAGGGGCACTCGAACACGACGTGGACCCGGGCGAGATCGTGCGGTGATCGCTCACCTCGCCTCCTACTACTGGCAGCCCGCGGCCGCGGCCAGGTCGGGAGACCGCGTGCTGGACGATCGTGAGATGCGACAGCCGGTCCGCGCGCGCCGCCGGGGGGCGCCGACGGGTGCACTCGCACGACCGTCAGATCGCGGTGGAGGTGTCGACACCGCGCCGCAACACCGATCCCGGGAATGCGCCCGTGTACGCGCCATCGTTCACGATTGCCTGTCCATTGACGAGCACATCGGTGACACCGACGGCATCGCAATACAGCCGGGCCGCGCGAGCGGGGAGGTCGAACATCGTCTTCACCGGGCCGGCACCAATGGTGGCCGGGTCGAACACAGTGATGTCCGCTGGGAGTCCGACTTCGAGACGTCCCCGGTCGTGGAGACCGTACATCTGGGCCGCGTCGAGCGTCATGAACCGGACGGCTTCTTCAAGCGTGAGCGCGCCCTGCTCGCGCACCGCCTGTTGGAGCAGTGGGTCGAGTAGCTGTAGGAGGCGATCATGTCGAGGTGAGCTCCTGCATCCGAGCCACCCAATACGCTTCGAGGGTCGCGCCAGATTCGAGCGCGCGCAGCCCAGTCGGCATCGTCGCCAGCCTGCGGAACCGCGGCGAACGTCGTTCGCAATCGGTCTGCGCACACGATGTCGAGGAGAGCGTCGAACGGTCGCTTGCCGGTAGCGGCAGCGATGTCGCCGACCAGCATGCCCTCGAACTGCTTGAGCTCTGGCTCGAACACTTCCTCGATACGGCGCGACGGCCAGTCGGCGAGGTGCGGAGAGGGTTGAGATCGCTCCGCGCGAGCGCGTCCAGACGCTCACGTTCGGACGGGTCAGCGAGCACGCAGGCCCTGACGTCGAGATCGAGTGCCATCAACTCATCCCAGCCAGGGAACATGTCGAGCAGCTGACCGTGGTAGAAGGAGTATCGCTCCGTCTGTCGCACGGCGGCGTGAGCCAGTCCTACGATCCGCCCGCCCTTCGCAGCTGCGATGTCGCTGGCCGCCAATCGACGTAGGCACTCGTCGAGGTTGGCTGCGCTCACCTGCATCGCGTTCCAGTTCAGCGGCCGCTTGGCCGTGACCGTGAGATCGACCAGGTGGTCGATCGGCTCTTGGTCCCACGGGTGACCGGCGATCGGCGTCACTTCGATCGACGTCCCGTCGAACTCTCCGCACACCGCAGCCAGCCGGAGCAGCTCGGCGCGGTCGGCGAGACGAGACGGCACGGGACGCCCCTCATGGTCGGAGTGCGAGCGCGCCAGGGATGTCGAGAGGCCGATCGCACCGGCCTCGAGGCTCAGGCGCAGCACCGCACACATTGCCTCGATTTCGTCCTCGGTCGCCTCCCGCTCGTTGGCGGCCTCGTTCATGACGGCGCGCCGAAGCGTGGAGTGTCCAACGAAGAAGGCGACGTTCACCCCGAGACGCTGGCCCGCCGCGTCGAGATACCCGGAGGTGTCGGACCACGTCCAGGGCACCCCTTCCTCGAGCGCCGACGATGGGATTCCCTCGACGCGCGCCAGCATCTCGCGCACGTATGGCGCCGAGGAGCTCGTGACTGGCGCGAGTGTGAAACCGCAGTTGCCTGCGACCATCGTCGTGAACCCGTGGAGCGACGAGGGGCTCAACATCGGATCCCAGAACAGCTGGGCGTCGTAATGAGTGTGGATGTCGATGAAGCCCGGCGCCACGATCCGGTCGTCGGCCTCGATCACGTGGTTTGCCGACTCGTGGGCCTCGCCGAGCGAGACGACGCGACCGTCCTTGATGCCGACGTCGCCCTGATACGCGGGCGACCCCGTTCCGTCGACGATCGTGCCGCCGCGCAGAATGGTGTCGAGCATGGTGTCCTCCAGTGGTGTTCGTCCGTAGCCGGTCGATCGACGCTGCTCAGCTATTCGCAGTGGCAGCGTCGGACGGATCGGGGATCGCGACGTATCCAGGTGCCATGGTGCCGGTTCGTACGTCGGTCTCGGTGGGGCCGTCGTCGCCTTCGGTGATGATCCGATAGACACCCTCGGTGGTACCGAACACTTCGACGGTGGTGCACCCGTTCGGCCCGGCCACATGAGGACCGTACGTCTCGTATGGTCGGGCCACCATCACGTCACCTGGCACGAGCTCGACGCCGTCCTCTTGGACGAGCGAGCCGGCGACGATGACCTCGAAGCGGTAACACACGTGGGCGTGGCGGAACAGCTCGTAGCCAGCCGGCATTGAGAAGACCATGGCCGCCGGGTGGCTCCAGTCTTCGGACTCCCCCATCACGAACATGGCGCGCGGGTTGTCGGTCATGTCGAGGCCGCTCTCGGCGAGTGACTTCAGCAACCAGGCGGGGCGCTGGCGAGTGAACTCAGGGTCGGATTGCTTGAAGTAGTTCGACACGTCGAGCCCCTTTGCGGTGCGTTGCAGATGATGGGCCGGGAGGAAATCGCTCCGCCCGGGTCGGTCTCTACGGACAGGCCCGTCGTTAGCCGACACTAACATTCGGCGCGTGCGGGTGCAAGCTGCGAGGCGGGCCTTAGCTGCGTCGCGTTTCCTAAAATACGCTAAGCTTGCAGTTAAACCCTTGACGCCCTACGCCGTCTGCTCCTCGAGGAGCAACGCGGTGGCTTTGGCCGCCACTGCCCGCATCTCGGTGAGGAGTTCCCGGGCCCGTCGGTCGTTCTCGATCCAGCCGGTGTAGAGCTCGGCCTCTCGGGCGCTCAAGCGACGGTTGACGGTCTTGCCGTTGACCTTCGTGCTCCAGTGCCAGTAGGGGCCGTGGAGCTTGGGCGGGTCCGCCCGACAGGCGCAGGTGGGCTTTCCGCATCGGGTGAAGCGTGGCGCCAGGCTCCCCTGGGCGATGTAGCCGATGCGGGCAAGCTCGTTCGCTAGGGCGCGGTAGCGGCGCTCATAGCGATCGAGGCGTTGGGTCGTGCGCTTCGTTGCCATCTGGCTCTCCGAGGTCGAGTATCCCACGTACGGTGATCTGAGAGTAGTCATACTCTCATCATGGGGACGCCACGGGAGACGAACGAGCTGGTCGAGTTCCGAGCGGGCCTCTATTCCTGCTGCACCCGCTGGGGCGACGCCCTGTTCGAGCTGGCCGACGCCGGTCTGTGCAGCGCCGGACCGATCGGCTCGGTGCCCACCTTGAGCCTTGAGCCCGAGTTCACCCGGTCTCACGGCAGCCTCTACAAGGCGCTGGCCAGGGGTCGGATCGACGAGGACCGCCTGCGCCAGTTGCTCCTCGAGCACCGTCCCGGCGACTGGCCCATGGTCTTTGCCGTCGATGCCTCGACGTGGGACCGTTGCGACGCCGAGTGCAGCCCCGAGCGCGGGTTCTACTACTCGGCGTCCAAGCACTCGGCCGGCCAGCCCATCGTGGCCGGGTGGTCCTTCCAGTGGATCTGCCAGCTGTCGTTCTCCCCCGACAGCTGGACGGCGCCAGTCGACGTCCGGCGGATCACACCCAAACAAGACGCGACCACAGGCACCACCGACCAGATCCGCCGATTGGTCGACCTGCTTCCCTCCGATCGTGAGGTGCCGCTGTTCGTCTTCGACGCCGGCTACGACCCGATCGCCATCGCTCACGGCCTCGACGACATCCGGGTCCAGCTCCTCACCCGGATCCGGGACGATCGGGTCTTCTATGCCGATCCGCCGCCCCGGCCGAGAAGACCCAAGGGCACCGGCGGCCGGCCGCCCCGCCATGGCCGACGCATGAAGTGCTCGGAACGACGGACCTGGGCAAGCCCACCGAACGCCTGGTGACGAACGATCCTCGCTACGGAACGGTCACCGTCACCGCCTGGGCCGACCGGCATCCCAAGCTCGTCGGGCGCGGTCGCTGGGCCGGCCACGATGCACCGCCGATCGTGAAGGGCACCGTCATCCGCGTCGAGGTGGAGCACCTCCCCAAGCCGACGGCCCGCACCAAGAAGACGCTGTGGCTGTTGTGGTCGGGACCAAGCACCCCGGACCTCGACCTGTGCTGGCGCTCCTACCTTCGGCGGTTCGACATCGAGCACACGTTCCGGTTCGCCAAGAACACCCTCGGATGGACGTCGCCTTCGCTGTGTACGCCCGAGCAGGCCGAGCGCTGGACGTGGCTCGTTGTTGCCATGCTCACCCAGCTCCGGCTCGCCCACGGCCACATCGAGGATCTCCGGCTCCCCTGGGAGCGACCCCGAGAAGCCCACCAGCTCACCCCTGCACGCACCCGCAGAGGGTTTCGCCGACTTCGTGCCGTCATCGGCACGCCCGCCAGTCCACCAAAATTCACCAAGGCCGGTCCCGGACGGCCCAAGGGCACCCGAAGACCCCCACGAACGCGCTATCCGGCCATCAAGAAGGCCGCCTGAACAGGTCCTGGAGGTTTAACTGCAAGCTAAGAGCGCGCGCCGATAGGCGCCTCATGATGTTGTGACCATCCACCGGTCGTTGGGTTGGCCCGGCTGTGATGCCGGGTGCGATCCATCCAACGACCGAGTGGAGGTCACCCGTCATGCTCGCAGTTCATCCTCGTGTTGTCGACGTCATGTGGTCAGCGATCGAGCCGCGGCTGCCGGAGGTCGTCGACGAGCATCCGCTCGGTTGTCACCGTCGACGGTTCCGGACCGGGACTGCTTCGAAGCGATCCTGTTCCGGCTCGTCGCTGGCTGCTCGTGGGATGTCGCCGGTCGCCTCGGCAAGGGCTCGGAGACGACGCTGCGTCGGCGCCGCACCGAGTGGCTCGAGGCCGGGGTGTTCGACGGTCTGGTCGATGAGTCCTTGGCCGGCTACGACCGGATCATCGGGCTCGATCTCAGCGAGGTCGCCGTCGACGGTTCCCAGCACAAGGCACCCTTCGGTGGTGAAGGGACCGGCCCGAACCCTGTTGACCGGGGCAAACGTGGCTGGAAGTGGTCGATCGCCACTGACCGCAACGGGATCCCGATCGGCTGGGAGATCGCCGGCGCCAACCGCAACGACTGCGTGCTGTTCGAACCCACCCTCGACGCCGTCGACGGTCGCGGCCTGCTCGGCGAGATCGGCACGTTCCATCTCGACCGTGGCTACGACAACAACGTGGTGCGCCAGCTGTGCGCCGAGATCGGCCTCGACGACCTGATCGTCGCCAAGCGACGCCGCCACGGCACCGGACCGGTCCGACTCGACGTGCCGCTGGGGATGCGCTGGCCGGTCGAGCGCACCAACAGCTGGCTGTCGAACTTCGGGCAGCTCCGCCGGAACACCGACCGGTTCATCCATCAACGACTCGCCCAGTTCGCCCTCGCCATCGCCCTCATCATCACGATCAAGCTCATCAAGTGGGCCGACCGCTGGAGCCCCACCACCTGACCAATCGGCGCGCGCTCTAGCAGGATGCGGAAGTTCGGCGTTTGAGACGGCGATCGCCGTTCTGGCTGGTCAGACTCCGCGGTTCCGGACTGTTGTGCGGGGTTGGTGGTTGATCGGGGCTGGGCCATCGTCCCGGATCGGTGTCCCCCCGGGGCGGGTGGTCAGGCGGGTGTGGCGTCGAGGGCGGTGATGCGGATCAGGTTGTAGACCGCCGCGGTGATCTTGAACCAGGCTCGGTTGGGTTGTCGGCCGATGTAGCGGAGTTTGCGTCCTCCGCCGATGGTCTTGATCCAGCCGAAGGGTTCCTCGATCCGTTTCCGGATCCGCATGCTCACCTGATGCCCGGGGTGTCGGGTCGTGCGAGCATCGATCGCTGATCGTCGATTTCCGCTGGTGTTGGGTGCGACGTGCGGGGTGAACCCGAGCGCACGGGCGTCGGCGACGAACCCTTTCGTGTCGTAGCCCTTGTCTCCGGCGACCGTGCGTCGCCGTGTCGTGGTGGGGAGTCGGGCGAGCATCTCGAGCGCGGTCGCCCGCTCGGCGTACCCGTCGGCACAGGTGAGTTCGGCGTCGACGATGAGCGCCGAGCGGTGCTCCATCAGCAGGTGCGCCGAGTAGCACAGCGTGGCGGCGGTGTTGTTGCTCTTGCGATACAACCTGGCCTGCGGATCGGTCGTCGAGGCATGGGTGTCGTTCGACCGCTTCTCGCCGTGCCACTGCACCTCGACGTTGCGCCCAGCGGGTGGCTGCGACGGCGGGCCGTCCTTGGGCTTGAAGCTCTTGTGCGACGCCCACGCGTTCAACAACGTCCCGTCGACGGAGAAGTGATCCGACGAGATGTAGCGGCGCAGCTTCGCCTGGCGGACGACGGCGGCGAAGAACTCGTCGGCGACCTCATGCTCCAGCAGCCGTGTGCGGTTCTTGGTGAAGGTGGTCGCGTCGAACGCCGGCTGGTCGATGCGCATGTCCAAGAACCACTTGAACAACAAGTCGTAGTTGAGGCGTTCGCAGAACGCCCGCTCGGAACGGATCGAGTACATCGCCATCAACACCGTCGACTTCAGCAACGTCTCGGGTGGCACACTGCGTCGGCCGCCCGTCGCGTACATCGCGTCGAACACGTCGTCCAGCTCGGCGAGCACCGCGTCGACCACGACCCGGATCTTGCGGATCGGATGATCGGGCGGAATCAGCTCCTCCGTGCTCAAGGTCGTCAACATCGCCAACTGCGGATCCTGTGCACCACGCATGCGCACAGTCTTTTCGATCTGGACCGAAAACGCGAGCACCCTCGCCGAATTTCAGCACCCTGCTAACCCGGACCTTTCAGTAGCTGGCCGGACGTGTGGCTGGCCTGATCCGCGAAGCGGCCCTCCTGCCAGGCGAGACTGCTGCTTGTCGAAGGATCAGTCGAGCCGAGCGGGAGGGCACTTCGAAAGTGAACGGTACACGCGCTGCGCAGCGGGTGAAGGTGACCGGCGACGGCAAGGGTGTGGCGTCGCATGCCGGGTCGTTGCTGCTCGCCGAGCTGGCCGATCGGGTCGGGCTGACCGCCGGGTTGTCGGCGGCGATGGCCCACACCCGGCGGCGCCGCTCGGCGCATGATCCGGGTGTCGTGCTGACGCATCTGGCGGTGATGCTCGCCGACGGCGGTGACTGTCTGGCCGACATCGCCGTGTTGCGTCAGCAGCCCGAGCTGTTCGGCCGGGTCGGGTCGGATCCGACGGTGTGGCGGGTGCTCGACTCGATCCACTCGCTCGGGCTGCGCAACATCGCCGCCGCCCGGGCCGCGGCGCGGGCCCGGGCGTGGGCGGCCGGGGCGGCACCCGACGAGATCGTCATCGACATCGACGGCACCTTGCTGGACGCCCATTCCGACAAGCAGGACGCCACCCCGACCTACAAGCGCGGGTTCGGCTTCTACCCGATCCTCGCCTACCTCGACGCCACCGGTGAAGGGCTGGCCGGGCTGCTGCGCCCGGGCCGGGCCGGCTCCAACAACGCCGCCGATCACCTCGCCGTGTTGGACGCCGCGCTGGCCCAGCTGCCGGTCTCGCCGACCGAGACCGAGATGTTGGTGCGCACCGACACCGCCGGCGCCACCCATGACTTCATCGACGGCTGCGGCGATCGCGACGTGCGGTTCTCGGTCGGCCTGCCCATCGACGCCGCCGTGCGTGACGCCTTCATGCTGGTGCAAGAAGAGGACTGGATCCCCGCCGTCGAGACCGACGGCGGCCGTCCGTGACGGCGCCTGGCTGGTCGAGCTCACCGACCTGCTCGATCACGGCTGGGGTGAGCGGGTGCGGGTCATCGCCCGCCGGGAACGTCCCCACCCCGGCGCCCAGCTCACCTTGTTCGACACCGCCGAGGGGTTCCGGCATCAGGTGTTCATCACCGACCAGCCCGACACCGACATCGCCGCGCTCGAGTTGCGGCACCGTCACCGGGCCCATGTCGAGAACCGCATCCGCGCCGCCAAGGACACCGGGCTGCGCAACCTGCCCTGCGAGGACTTCGTCCGCAACGAAGCCTGGCTGCAGCTCGTGCTGATCGCCCAGGACCTCCACGCCTGGTCCCAACAGCTGTGCTTCGACGGCGCAGCTCGCCGTCGCCGAACCGAAGAAGCTCCGTCACCGCGTCTTGCACGCCGCCGCCACCATCGCCCACACCGGCCGCCAGACCATCGTCCGGTTCCAGCAGTCCTGGCCATGGACGACCGACATCGTCATCGCCTTCCAACGGCTCCGCGTCGCCCTTCCCGGCTGACCGCCCCCCGGTCCATCAGCGGCACCACCCTCAACCCGCGCGCCCCCGAGCACCCGCCGCGCCATCGTCAGCGAGCGACTCGATTCCGATCCAGCCGACAGCTGCCCACAGCCACTACCGCGACCCGCTGGCCCGAGACGATCACCCGCCGATACCATCACCCGCCAGCTATCGAAAGGTCCGGGCTAAGGGCACCGACCTGTCGCAGCACAGCGCCGAGGACCTGGCCGAGATCGCCCGAAGCCTCAACAACCGTCCCCGCAAGACGCTCGGATATATGAAACCATCAGAGAAGCTCATCGAGCTTCTTGCGCCGACCGGCTGAATCCGCCTGTTGTTCCGTGGATGCAGCGGGGCCAGCCGACCTGCGATCTCGCCTGGATCGTCGCCACGAGCGATGCCACTCAGCGCGATGCGGATCACCGACGCACGATCCTTACCGGTGCGCCGGGGCCTCGAAGCCATCAACCCTACGTCAGGCGATACACGGCGATCGACGATGACTCTTCGCACCTCGTGCTGCTCGCCGACCCGCTATACACGGGAGATGTGTGCCACGAACGCAGAGGAGGCATCGATGTAGAAGGTCGAAGCACTGATGCGGTGCTGTGCCAGAGATGGAGGAAGGCCCTCCGGGATCGCCCTGCAGGGGGAGGTCTCAAACCACCGCAAGCTGCGTCGGTCAAGAGCCGGGGTGGTGAGCGTTGCGGAAAAGGCGCGCCGAGAGTGCGTCAGGTATGAGCTGAGAAGGCGAGCGGAAGCGAACCGCTGATGACGTGTCGAAAGTGTATAGATGGCATCGAAACCGGGGGATGATCACCTGTCCCGGGATGAGCCTGGGGGCAACCTGCTTACTGCCCAGGTGGTGTCCGGCATGGAGGCGGCGCGAGCTCAGCTCGGGCTCTGGTATGGAACGTGGGAACCTGTCGCCCCGATACGGCGGCCGGTCATTGGGCCGTGATGGCCGGCCGGTCGCGAGAGGGAGGACTCCAAGCAGCGGGAACTGCGAGGGGCAGAGTACCGATGCGGGGCACAGGGACGGACCAGCTCGTAGTAGCGGTGATGCCTGGTAATGCGGGCGGAGCGAAGGGGCTGGGTCATTCAGGCATGTCTGGTGGTCAACCGTGATCGTGCGGGAGGAGCCGGTGGGCATGTCAAAGCCGGAGACGGTCAAGTCGTTTGAGATTTCCAAGCGGGTGGTGTGGGAGGCCTATGAGAAGGTCAAGGCCAACGAAGGGGCTGCGGGTGTCGACGGGGAGTCGATCGCAGAGTTCGAGCGGGACCTGAAAGGGAACCTCTACAAGCTCTGGAATCGGATGTCCTCGGGGACGTACTTCCCGCCGCCGGTGCGTGCGGTGGAGATACCGAAGGCAGCAGGCAAGGGTGTCCGCGTGCTCGGCGTGCCCACCGTGTCGGACCGGATCGCCCAGACGGTCGTGCGGTCGTATCTGGAGCCGGAGGTGGAACCACTGTTCCATCCCGACTCCTACGGCTACCGGCCGGGGCGGTCCGCGCTCGACGCGGTGGCGACATGCCGACAACGATGCTGGAAGAAGGACTGGGTGATCGACCTCGACATCCGGGCCTTCTTCGACAGCTTGGACCATGACCTTGTGATGCGGACGGTGTCGAAGCACACGGACCTGCGGTGGGTTCTCCTCTATGTGGAGCGATGGCTCAAGGCGCCGCTTCAGATGGGGGACGGCACCTTGGTGCAACGAGATCGGGGAACCCCACAGGGTTCGGCGATCTCGCCCCTGTTGGCGAACCTCTTCCTCCACTACGCGTTCGACAGGTGGCTGACCCGGGAGTTCCCGACCGTCAGCTTCGAGCGCTACGCGGATGATGCGGTGGTTCACTGCGCAACCAAGGCCCAGGCACAGCAGGTGCTGGGGGCCATCGTCGAGCGGATGGCGCAGGTCGGTTTGGAGTTGCATCCAGACAAGACGCGCATCGTGTACTGCAAGGACGCCAGCCGCCCGGGCTCACACGAGCACCAGCGGTTCAACTTCTTGGGGTACACGTTTCGTCCCCGACTGGCAAAGAGCAGACACGGGAACTTCTTCGTGAGCTTCTTGCCGGCGGTCGGTGACGACGCCAAGAAGACGATCGGACGGGAGATCCGCTCCTGGCGGCTCAACCGGCGCAGCGACCTGGCCCTCAAGGACCTTGCACGCATGATCAATCCCATCGTGCAAGGGTGGATCAACTACTACGGACGCTTCTACAAGTCCCTGCTGTATCCCCTCTTCCGCCGACTCAACGAGCACCTCGCTCGCTGGGCGTCACGGAAATACAAACGGCTGCATCACCACCATGCCCGAGCGGTGCATTGGTTGCGGAGCGTCGCGAGACGCGACCCGACACTCTTTGCGCACTGGCGGCTGGGGGTACGACCCTGACGGCCGAATGATGGGAGCCGGATGAGCCGAGAGGCTCACGTCCGGTTCTGAGAGAGCCGGGGGGTGCGATTCCCCCCGGCCACTCGACCGACGGATCCTGGTTGGGGACATCGAGTCGTACGTCAGGCGGTGTGGAGCGCGTCGGGGAGCTCGTCGCGTCCGGTGATGCCGAGCTTCTCGTAGGCGTGTTGGAGGCGGGTCTCGATGGTGCGCACGGAGAGGTTGAGCTCGTCGGCGATCTGCTTGTTGGAGCGGCCGGCGGCGGCGAGGAGCGCTGCCTCGCGCTCGGCGGGGGTCAGGCGGGCGCGGGTCTGGACCGCTTGCAGGGCTGGGGTGGCGGGGTGTTCGCAGCGATCGGCGAGGAAGGCGGCGTGACGTTCGGCGGCGGCCGCCTGTCGCTGGTCGTCGGCGTGGCGCCAGGCGACGGCTGCGTCGGCGGCCGCCTCGGCGGCGAGGAGGTCGGCGCCCATGGTCTCGAAGGTCATCGATGCCTGGTGGAGGCCTTCGGCATTGCCTCGGGCGAGGGCTTGGACATGGGCGACGCGGGCCGGGGCAAGGTCGCCTTCGAGTTCGCCGACGATGGCGTGCAAGCGCCCGACGACGTCCTTGGCATGGCCCAGACGGCCCAGGTCATGCAGTGCGGCGGCGGCGCCGCAGAGATCGCCGATGTCCTCGCCCACGGTGGCCGCTTCGTCGAAGGCGAGGCGGGCTCGGGGCAGGTCCCCCTCGGCTGCCGCGGTCCATGCCCGTGCCCGGATGAGGCCGACGATGTGGATCATCGAGGGTGGAATGCTGAGGGCGTCGGCCGCAGCCAGCGCTTCGGCAGCGGCGCCGGGCTCTCCGCCCAGCGCGCTCGCCATCGCCAGTGTTGCGAGCGCGTCTCGTGCGGAGAAGGGCCGGCCCAGTTGCCGGAACAGAGCGACGGACTCCTGTGCGTAGCGAGTGCATCGTTGTACCCGTCCGTGTTCGGCGACATCCCTGGCGAGACGCACCGCGAAGTACGCCTGCGCTTCGGGGGAACGATCAACCAGGCTCGTCCGGTATTGCTCGGCGGCGAGTGCCTCACACTCCTGGAAACGACCGGCTGCGGCGAGCACCTCGCATCGCAGGTAGAGGTGGATCCACGGATACCACTCCATGGGCACCTTCACGTTCAGGTGGGTGTCGTAGCCGCGGTCGCTCGTCTCGAGGGCCTCGTCGAGGCGCCCGAGCCGGCCAAGGCTGACGGCGCCGGCTAGGCATGCCAACACCAAGGCTCTGCCTTCTGTTCGTCGCAGGAGCGGCTCGGCCACCTCGGCTGCGGCCCGGAACCCATCGGCGCTCAGCGTGAAGGCTGCGCGCATGGCGGTGATCTCGTCTCGCCAGGCCTGGTCGGCGATCTTTGCCTCTGCGTCTTCGGCGATGCGCAGGGCGTCGACGTAGCGCATGGAGTAGATGCACTCCTCCAGCCGGCTGATGGCGACGCGGGCGCGCTGGTCGTCGTCGGCGGCCTCTGCCGCGAGGAGCCGCGAGTGCGCGCGCGGCCTCGGCGGTCCGGCCCTGCAGCAGGTCGAGCTGGGCCACCAGCAAGCTGGCTTCGAAGCCGGCGCCCGCCTCTCTGGCTGCGTGGGTGAGTCGCTGCGCCAGGGGGAAGTCGTACCGCCAGCGAGCCAATCTGGCCGCCTCCAGCAACATGCCTGGGCGGCCGCCGCCGCCGGTGAGGCGCCAGGTGGCGACGCGCAAGATGTCGTCGCGGCGTCTGGCACCCGTTGCCTCCACCACGTCGGCCAGCGAACGGGCGATGTGCTGGACGCGTAGCGTCGGAACACGGGCCCGCAGCACCTCGCCGTACAGCGGGTGGGCGAGACGAATCTCCAAGCGTCGTCCGCTCATCGCGCTCGCCAGCAATCCCTTTCGCTCCAGCCTCTCCGCCAGCGCCGGGTCGCCCAACGCCGCCAGCTCGGCCGAGCCGACTGGCTCGCCGAACGACGACCAACTCGATCAGGTTCCGCTCCGCGGCATCGAGCGCCCCCAGCCGGGCCTCGACCAGCTCGACCAGACGGCTCGACGGCGCCAACGGGGCCACCAAACGCCAGATCCCGCCCTCATCTCGCAGCGTGCCATCAGCCAACGCACCGAGCACCATCTCCCGCAGGAACAGCGCATTGCCCTTGGAACGAGCTACGAGCAACGCCGTTGCGGCCCGATCTACCGGCCCACCGAGCACGGCGGCGAGCAACTCGTCGACGGTCTGGACGTCGAGATCGCCCACCTCGATCCGCTCGACCAGTCCGTCCCGCCACAACGCCACCACCGGGTCCGGGGCAGGCTCACCAGCGAGCACAGTGGCCAGCACGAACGCCGCCTTGGTGTCGGCCAGCTGGTGGATCAGGGTGGCGGACGTGTCATCGAGGAGATGGGCGTTTTCGACCAGCACGACCAGTCGGCGATCGCCCGCCCGCGCCACCAGCGCCTCCGCCGACCGGCGCAGCAGATCGACGCGCTCGTGTGCACCCGTGCCAGACGCCTGCTCGACCGGCGGGAGCAGCGATGCCACCGCGCCAAATGGCAACGCGGCGGCCGATCGACTCGCCGTCACGCGGATCGACGCCATGCCCGCACGCTTCGGCCACCGCGAGGCACTCCTGGGCCAGACGGGTCTTGCCGATCCCCGCCGGCCCGGCCAGCACGACACCCAGACATCCCTCGTCGAGGACCATCTCCCGCAATCGACGAAGCTCGCCGAGACGCCCGATGAGCGGCCACTCCCTCACACCATAAGTGTGCCCGAACGGCGACAGCAGTCGTCACGCCTCGCTGCCGTCTTGCGGTCCGCAGCGGTCTCGATGTGGTCGCGGCCCGCCACGTTCCGTAGCTGGTACTGCTGACCAGACCGCTCGATCCGAGGTTTGATGACCCTCAAGCACCATCAGATCACGAAGGAGCAACCGTGATGGGCGAGCGCCGCAAGCAACTCGCTTCACTCGAGGGTCGACGGGTCAACGTCGCCCTACGTGACGGCCGCCGCATCGACGACTGCCACCTCATCTCCACCGGACGAGCCCGGCTGGCAAGCATCTGGTTGTTCTCCAACGGCGCCGACACCTTCGTGGCGCTCGATGATGTCGCCGAGATCTGGGAGGCCTCGACATGAGCCAGGCCAGCGTCGACAGCATCGCCACCCGGCCCGATGGCGTCGTTCAGTTCGATCGCCGTCCCGACACGGAATGCCGGGCCCTTGCCAGTGACTTTCTCACCGAGCTGATCGGTTCTCCCCCCGATGCGCTGCGCTGGGACACCTGCCATCGCCTCAAGGGTCACATGTGCATTCATGACTGTGAGCTCGTCGTGATCGCTCCGCGAGACGCTGCGCACAGGCCGGTCGTGCTCACCACGCTCGACTGGGGCGAGATCCGCAAGGCGTCGACCGAGGACCGATCGGCCCTCCTCGGCAGGTACGCGATCGCCGACCGGCATCGGCTCGCAGCAATGCTGGCCCGCAACGACCCGGTACCCACCGCCGCGTGAGTCCCACGGGTTGCTTGTCCGAAACCACGCGTCCGAGAACGTGCGCCAAGTCGTCGATCCATGCATCCGCAATGTGCCGGTAGGCCGCGTCCAGTCGTTCGCGACACGATGTCCGACTTCCGCGTGGGATACCCACGCGGCCGAGAGCGGTCTGGGACATCCTCGAAGCGCCGTTCCCGGCGCTCGTGATGACCGGTAACGCGCGGGAAGTAACCCGCTCGTTCGAGTCATGGGCGTGCTGCACTTCGGCCCCTATGCCGGTGACGATAACCACGCGCGTGGCCGGGCCAGCGAGCCGGTGCCAACAACCGCCCGGTCAGGACTGGCCAATGCAGCTTGTGCGGGCACCGGCTGCGACAGGACCCCCACCCCGATGACTGCGACGATCCCCGACTGGACTCGGCGTCTCGGGGAGGATGAGCTGATGTCGAAGCAACGGGCGCGCCGAGGCGATCCACCGCTGCCCGATTCGACCGTGGTGATCCGCGGCGACCTGCTCGATCCGGAGGTGCTGGCCGAGTCGGCGCGGCGGAACTTCGACGTGTACGGGTTCTACGGCATCTCGGTGTTCGCCGAGACAGCCGAGCTGGCCTGGACCGACCTCGCGGCCACGCGGTTCGCCGCTGTCGAATGGCTGGTGCTGTTCGCTGCTGGCGATCTTCAAGCTTCCGGCTTGGAGTTGTGGGACACCGGCCTTGCGCCCCATTACGACGTCGTTCACACCGATCGGCGAGAGCTCGTTGCTCGTATGCTGGGCACCGCCCACCGGATCGTGCCCAACCCGCACCACCAGCCACGGAGGTGAGCGATGCCGACGATCGACCTGCGAGCCGACCTCAACGCCGAAGACGACCAGGGCCGTTGGTGGTCGCTGCTGCGCGACGCCGTCGACGTGGCGAGGATCGTGCCGGGTGCAGTCGTAGTGGCCGGCACCGAGCGGTTCTGGTCGGTGGTGCGGATCGAGCAGGTCGACGATGACGGTCAGGTCCACTTCGTCGCGGTCGCACCCGACGATCCGGCCGCGCTGGAGCTGCTCGCCCGCACTGCGTGATTTCGCCCTCCGCGATGTACCAACGATGTACCACGCCATCGGTAAACAGCGGGGAACAGCGGGGAGTAGCGGGCACTTGAAACGGTCCCCCGGACTGTGAGAAAATGGGCATCTACCAGGGACGATGCCTCACTGCGACCCTATCGCTCATAACCCGAAGGTCGCAGGTTCAGATCCGGCCTCCACGTTCGGTGCCCTCGCTAGTAACGCGGCTGTGTCGTGTGCGTTGTGCTCGGTGGGCATAGCCCGCAGATGCCCTGCGCTGATGAGTGCCGCGGCGGGAGTGTGCTGGTGTCGGTTGAAGACGAGTGTCAGTCGCGGCATGCTGTCGGCGACGAGGAGGTTGCCCAATGCCCGCTGCAACGGCAGGGCGGCTTCCCCACGAGCGGTTGCTGAGTCCCCCCTTTGACCCCTGATCGTGGGTCGCGGTGGGTCGCAACCCACGAGGGGCTCGCCGCAGTGTCTCGGTGTCAAAGTGGTGTCGCCGCCCGGAGATCTGAGGGCCCCTTTCCCTCGTGTGCCTCTGCCTTTCTCTGAACACGACACCGCCTAACTCGCCAAGCTCCTCGAGAGCGTGGCCGCCCACCTCTCCTCGATCGACGCGACGCTCGCTCACGCCCGTCGCCATCCCTATCCGCCGCGGACGTCCTCCACCTTGGCCGCCTCCGCTGCCATCTTCCGGCCAGCGGCCCGATTGCGGTCGCGGTCGGTATCGCTTCGGCAGCGTGGCTTGGCCCGCTGACCGCCGCGTCGCCGAACCTCGGCCGGCTCGGCTACCGCAGCGTGTCCCGCATTGACGAGCGCGGTCGCATCGTCTTGGACGTGCGTGTCCGCAGCTGGCTCGCTGTCGCGGACGCCGCTGCGTTCGAGGTTGTTGGCGGTCGGCACGATCTGCCCAGTGGCGGTCACCACCGATCGACCCGCTGCCATCTCCCACAGCGATGGATCCCTGCGATCAGACGCGCGTAGGACCCGGCGTTCTATGGCGCGTGGGTTTCGTCGTTACAGAGCGGTGTTGTTGGCTGCTCGGGATAACTCAGGCTTTGCCGCCGGGCCAGACCTGGCCCAGGGGTTCGGCTTCTGCCGCCCCGAGGCGGCTCGCCGTGGGGCCTGCCGCAACTTTGCGTGCTCCACGAGCTCGCCGATCAGCTGCCCTCGGCTGAGGTTGCGGTCGGAACGGAGATCATCGAGGCGCTCGAGCTGGGCGTGGGTCAGTTGAAGCGTGATGGACTCGGTCAACTCGTGACCGGAGAGGCCTGTCATTGCTTCTCAGCGTAGGTCAGCGCCTCCGGACGAACGCGCGGACGACCCGGCGGTCTAGGACACGGCGCGCCGGGACTACTCCCGCTGCACTCGGACGCGGCGATCGTCCTCGGCCGATGCACGTCGGCGGTCACGTCGATGCCGACGTATGAACAGTTCGCCGATCCGGTTCGGACTGGACGATGGGAGCTGCACGTCGACGAGGACGCCGACCTCTCAACCGTCCTGACGAAGTGACTGGGCATGCTGCGCCTTCCGCGACGCCCTGTGGTCGGGCACAGAGGCCACGACCGTGCTTCAGGACCGGGCGCTCAGTGGCGGTAGAGGACACGCTGCGCCGGGGTGTGTGCGGCGAAGGGGCCGCTAGCGCTGGCCCAGAAGGAAGTAGCAACCGCCCCTAAGCCATGTCCGAGAACGCGCATCCCGCACAGCCGTCCGTCGACGCGCCAGCGTTGACCGGTCGCGCGTTCGGATCGACGTCGGTAGCTGTGCAGTCGACGCGCCGAACGGCGGGTGTCTACCTCCGTTCGCAGAACCGCCCGGTGCCGCGCCTTCGCCGACGTACGGGACGGCCGGCGACTGATCGACGTAGTGACGGGCGACGGTGCGCGCCGTGGGGTCGGTGCGGTCATCCGTCCTCGATCCGTCCTCGTGTGATTCGCCCAGATCTCGACCGCCACCGAGCTGCAGGTTCTCGACCCGGCCGGTACGTCCTGGGGGTGCGGTGCCCCCGTCCATCACCGACGCAAACTCCCTGGTCAGCGGCTCGGTGGGGGACGGGGGAATCTGCCGCTATTTGGTCCTGACTGCAAAACACCTGGTAGATAGGTATTTTCGGGCGCGGTGGAGCTGGGGGGAATCGAACCCCCGTCCATCAGCCGAACACCGAACCTGCTACGACCATTCCCGACGTCGGGACTGTCGCTGTCCCACCGGCGGGTCGGTTGGTCACCTCACGGTGGCCCTCGCCCGGTCTTTCCCGGGTGCCAGCCGTCTTTCCGGCCGCCAGCGGTCTTTCCCGCCGTCATCGCCTGCTTCTGTTGCCGGGCTGCAGGTGACCGGCCCCGTGTGGCATCGCTGCTCACGATGACTCTCGCTCACCTGGGATCAGGCGGCGACAGCGAACTGCGTCTTGGCAATTCTTTGTTGTGCCCCGTTTAGCGAGTCTGAGCAACTCGGGTCGCATGCCCGGCCTCCGTCACTGACGTCGAAACCTGTCAGCCCCGTTGGCGTAAGCCTCGTCAGTCTACCGGTCGGCACGTGTCGACCGGAACGCCCGATTGTCGGCGAGAGTAAGCAGATGGGTCGTCGTGGCGATGGGTTCGTGCACTGCAGTGACGGCCACATGCGCTGGGGGCTGTTCGGCGCCGCCGGGGCGCTGTTCGTCGTCGCCGACGGTGACCGTGGACGCGACGTCCTGCTCCAGCTGCGCTCCGGCTACTCCCACGAGGGCGGCACGTGGTCCTGCCCCGGCGGGGCACTCGACGAGGGCGAATCGCCAGCCGACGGCGCGCTGCGAGAGGCCGCCGAAGAGGTCGGGGTCCCGCCCGTCCCCGTGCGCCTTCTCGGCGAGTACGTCTTCGCGCCGGCCCTCGAGTGGACCTACACGACGGTCGTCTTCGCCGTGCCCCACCGGTTCGGAGCGGCGCTCAACTTCGAGACCGCCGAAGTCGAGTGGGTGCCGATCGACGACGTGGCGGCTCGACCGCTGCACGCCGGGTTTGCCAGCGCCTGGCCCCACGTGTACGCCATCGCCGCGACCGCATTGTGAGCGGCCTGCTACCAGGTGCCCCCATCGCCCACAACGCCTCGTGGTGCTCGGCGTCGGAGAGCCACGGGAAGGCTCGGTGCAGCGCGGCGCGGTCGTCGAGGGTGGCCAACTCGTCGAGCTTCGGCGGACGACAGCGTGTGCTCATAGAGACCGGCGGCGTGCTCGAGGAAAGCCCGCCGGACGGCGACGACGCCATCACCGCGTTCTCAGCACTCACCGCTCGGCACTCGTCGATGGTCACGTCGTAAGCTATGCCGGCCCGGACCCCCGGGCCAGCTCGCTGCGGCGCGGCCGGGTCGGGGCCATCGGCCTGATCGAGAAGTCGCTGCCGGCTGCCCTGACCGATCCCGCCTCGCTGCTGATGCTCGGCGGGGTGGCCGAAGCGTGCGACGAGGCGGGAGTGGCACTCGTGCTCATCCCGTTCTCCAAGCACGCCGAACTGGACAGCCCGAACGACAACGATGTCGTGCGCTCGGCCGTCGTCGACGGCTTCGTCGCCCATTGCGACGCCCTCGATCCCCGCCGGAGGGTCATCGTCGAGGAGCGGCGGCTGCCGATCGTCGTGCTCGACGGACGCTCCGTCGCCGGCGAGCCGTCGGTCGGCATCGACGAGGAGGGCGGCGCGGCCGCGGCGGCACGCCATCTCCTCGAGCTCGGCCACACGGACCTCGCTGTGATCCGATTCGCGCCACATGCCGAGGGCCTTGGCAACGTCGTCGTCGAGCGGCGGCTGGCCGGCTACCGGTCGGCGGTCGCCGACGCTGGCCACGACCCGGACGACCTCACGATCGTCGACGGCTTCCCGTACGACCGATCGCTGACCGCCGACGTCCTCCTCGGGCTGCTCGGTCGCCCCGATCGACCGACGGCCGTGCTGGCGATGAGCGACGAGATGGCCGTCGCGACGATCGATGCCGCCCGCCATCTCGGCTTGCACGTACCGACGGATCTGTCCGTGGTCGGCTTCGATGACACGGCCGCCGCCCAGTCCAGCTCGCCAGCGCTGACGACCGTCCGCCAGCCCCATGCTGCCAAGGGGGCGGCCGCCGTGCGGATGCTGCTCGATGAGCCCGGCCAGGAGCGCCACATCGAGTTCCCGGTCGAGCTCGTCGTCCGGGCGTCGACGGCGCCCCCGGCGCAGCGCCGCGCCGCCGTGGCATCCTGACCCCGTGCGCATCTGCTTCGTCTGCCTGGGCAACATCTGCCGCTCTCCGGCGGCCGCCGCGGTGTTCGCCGAGCTCTGCGCCGACGCCGGCGTCGACGTCACCATCGAATCGGCCGGCACGAGCGACTACCACGTCGGCGAGACGGCACACGCGCACACCCGCGCCGAGGCCCGCCGGCGGGGCATCACGATCGAACATCGGGCCCGCCAGTTCACGGCCGCCGACTTCGATCGCTTCGACCTCGTCGTGGCCATGGACCGCGCCAACGTCCGCGACCTTCGCCGCCTCGCGCCGAGCGAAGCCGCCCGCGACAAGGTCGTGCTACTGCGATCGTTCGCCACCAGCGGCGACGCAGACGTGCCGGATCCGTGGGGTCGCCCAGAGGAGGCCTACGCCCAGATGTTCGACCTGCTGGAGGCGGCCGCCAAGGGTCTGGTCGCCCACGTCACCACGGTCCGTGCCAGCTGACCGCATCGACGTGCTCCCGCCGGAGCTCGTCGAGGGGCTCGGCGTGACGGCGGCGCAGCCGGTCGGTGGTGGGGACATCGCCCACTCCTTCCGTCTCGAGACGAGCCATGGCCCGCTGTTCCTGAAGACCCATCCGTCGGCGGTCGGCGCCATGTTCGAGCGCGAAGCGGTGGGGTTGCGGGCGTTGCGGGCAGCCGGTGCGGTCGCCGTCCCCGAGGTCGTGCGGGCGTCACCGGCCGGGCTCGTGCTGGAATGGATCGACGTCGGCGCCCGATCGTCGCCGGCCGACGAGGCGTTCGGCGCACAGCTGGCCGCTCTGCACCGGGTCACCGGTCCGCACTTCGGCGGACTCGACGACTCGCCCTCCGGGTTCCTCGGATCGCAGCCGGTCGACGTGACGCCGACGGCCAGCTGGCCCGAGTTCTTCGTCGAGCGCCGCGTCCGCCCGCTGGCCCAGCGGGCGATCGAGCTGGGTCGTCTCGACCCATCCGCCGCGGCACTCGTCGAGCAGGCGTCGACGCGGGCCGACGAACTGTGCGGTCCGCCCGAGCCACCTGCCCTCCTCCACGGCGATCTGTGGGCCGGCAACCGGCTCGTCGACACGGCCGGCGTCAGTTGGCTCATCGACCCGGCCGTCTACTGGGGCCACCGCGAAGTCGACCTGGCGATGATGCGCCTGTTCGGTGGATTCGGCGAGCAGGCCTTCGCCGCCTACGACGAGGCCTTTCCGTTGGCCGACGGCTGGCAGGATCGGGTGCGCTGGTACCAGCTGCCGCCACTGCTGGTCCACGCCATCCTGTTCGATGGTTCGTACGGCGCCGCCGCCCTGGCCGCGCTTCGTGCCGTCAGGCCCCGTTGACGGCAACCACCGACACGATCAGCGACACGACGATGACGGCCACTGGACCGGCATACGTCGCCCACGTGGGAACGGGTCGGTGGCTCGGCGCCAGGACGACCCAGCCGGCGATGGCGCCGCCGATGATGCCGCCGATGTGCCCGCCGATCGAGATGCCGGGGATCGTGAACGTGAGGAACAGGTTGAGCAGCAGCGTCGTGCCGAGCCCTGTCGAGAACGGATTGACTCCGCGGTTGCGCAGGCCGACGAAGGCGGCACCCATCAGACCGAAGACGGCGCCCGAGGCGCCGCCGTGCAGCCCGTCCTGGTCGAGCAGGAGCACGCCCGCCGAGCCGGCGAGCAGGGCTCCGATGTAGAGCAGGAGGAAGCGCACCCGGCCGATCGCCGGCTCGAGCAGCTGGCCGAGCTGGAACAGCAGCAGCATGTTGAAGGCCAGGTGGATGATCCCGAAGTGCAGGAACCCGGCCGTGAGCAGGCGGTACCACTCTCCGTTCTCGAGGAAGACCTGCGCCAGCCCGATGTCGACCTGCGGGTTGTCTGGCGTCAGCTGCGCGCGGCCAGACAGCGTGTCGGGCTCGGCGAGGGCGATCCATGCGAACACGGCGAGATTGATCGCGATCAGCGTGTACGTGACGAGCGTGGGCTGGCGAGCGTTCCAGAACCTCGCCCGTGTCTTGACGTCGGGACGCGCGGCCTTGGCGCACTCCACGCAGTGGCTGCCCACGGCCGCTTGCACGAGGCACTCGGAGCAGGCCGGGCGGCCGCAGCGCGTGCAACGTCGCCCGGCCTCGCGCCCGGGATGGCGGAAGCAGGTGGCGGTCTGCGGGACAGGTGGTTGGGGCAGGGCCATGGTGCTGTCCAGGCTACGGCCGTCGGGTGAGAGGCCGGTGAGCGCCGGTCCCCGGTGCGCCGGTCGCTCGGCTCTGCGTGAGGACAAACGTCGGGCGGCCGGCGTCTTTGCTCACGCAGACCGAGAACTTCGCGGGCTTCGCAGAGTCGCTGGCCTCTGTGTGAGGACAAAGTTCGGGCGGCCGGCGTCTTCGCTCACACAGAGCGTGCAACCGGACCCCCGGGTGTCCTCAGCCGGCCCGCGTGTAGGTGCCCGTCACCTCGGCGTAGGCGATGCCGGTCGAGTTGGCCAGCGCCGACAGCTCGTCGCCGGTGAAGTCGTCGGGCAGCTCCGACTGCTGGCCGAGGGCGTAGATGGCGAAGCGGTACGTGTGCGTCTCTCCGGCGGTCGGTGGACATGGTCCGCCCCAGCCGGGCTGGCCGAAGTCGGTCCGGCCCTCGAGGCCGCCCGTCACCTGTGCGCCCTCACCGACCTCGCCCGCCGTTGGTGGGATGCCGGCCACCGCCCAGTGCACGAAGTTGGCGGCATCGTCGTCGGTCACCAGCAGCGCCAACTCCGCTGTCCCCGGCGGCGGCGCCGTCCAGGTCAGCGTCGGCGAGAGGTCTTCGCCATCGCACGTGAAGCGGGCGTCGATGACCCCGCCGTCGGGCCACGGCGCGCCCAACGTGAGGGTCGTCGTCGCGACGGTCGCCGCGGCCGACGAGGCGGGGAGCACCTCGCCGGGGAGCCCGGGGACCGACGTCGTCGACGACGTCGAGGTCGTCATCGCCGCTCGTTGCGCGGCGGTCGGCTCACGCAGCTGGCGCCCATCGCCGGTGTCACAGGCGGCCAGCGCGACGATCGGCAGGATCAATGCGAGGCGGCGCAACACAGCGGGCGAGCGTAGGGGAGCACTCTCGGCGCGCGTCGTCACACGCATCTGGGTGCAGAACGTTGCGGATTCCGGGAATTTCACGCCCCAGATGGCCGGCTGGGAAGGATCGCGCCCAGATGGACGGGGCGCGACGGGCTGGGTCGGGGCCGTAGCCTGGCCCGGGTGACCCCGCTGCCCGAGCCGGAGCGACTGGCGCTGCTGACCGTCCACGCCCACCCTGACGACGAGGCGTCCAAGGGCGCGCCGACCGTCGCCCGCTACCACGCCGAGGGGGTGCACACCGTGCTGGTGTGTTGCACGGGCGGCGAGGAGGGCGACCTGCAGAACCCGTCACTGCGCGAGGCGGGGCAGCCGTTCCACGGCCTGACGGCGGAGGAGGAGAAGGCCAAGGTCGCTTCGCTACGGGTCGCCGAGCTGGCCGCATCGGTCGACGTGATCGGCTTCGACGAGACCGTCATGCTGGGCTACCGCGACTCCGGCATGCCCGACTCGCCGTCCAACGACCACCCGGACTCGTTCCACCAGGCCGACCTCGATGAGGCGGTCGGTCGGCTCGTCGGGGAGATCCGCCGGGTGCGTCCGCAGGTCATCATGACCTACGGCGACGACCAGCGCGGCTATCCCCATCCCGACCACCTCCGTGTGCACGACATCTCGGTGCTGGCGTTCGAGCGGGCCGGCGATCCGGACTGGTACCCCGAGCTGGGGTCGCCGTACCAGCCGGCCAAGCTCTACTACTCCACCTGGTCGCGGCGCCGGATGGTGGCGGTGCACGAGGCCCTGCTGCAGCGGACCGGGGCGTCGCCGTTCGAGGAGTCCTGGTTCGAGCGGCCCGACATGGACCACCGGCTCACGACCCGCATCGACGTCAGCGAGTTCCAATGGGCCCGTTCGGACGCCTTGCGGGCCCACGCCACGCAGGTCGATCCGAACGAGGCCTTCTGGTTCGGTCTCACCGACGACGAGCTGGCCGCCATCTACCCATGGGAGGACTGGATCCTGGCCCGCTCGCTGGTCGGCCCGCTGCCGGTTGACGACTCCGAGCGCGACCTGTTCGCCGGGGTGCGCAGCATGATCTCCAGCGAGCGAGCGTCATGACCACGGTGCAGTACCGGCTGGTCATCGGCAAGAAGGACGAGCGCGTCGAGGGACCCGACGACGCCGACGTCGTGATCACCGTGCCGCTGGCCGCCGTCGTGGCCGATGGCTTCGACCCGGCCGTCGCCTACATGCAGGGGAAGCTGAAGTCGGCGGGGTCGACCGGCGCGTTCTTCGACCTCCTGCGCTCGGGCGAAGCAGGCTCGGCGATCAGCGCGCTCGCATCGCGCGCCTGAGCTCGGCGTAGCCGACGAGCACGGCGCCTGCCTCGGCGAGCAACATCGGCACCTTTGGATCCTCGGTCATCAGCGCCAGATCGTCGATCCATCCGGGCGCAGCCGGCGACAGCGCGCGCACCTCGGGCGTGTCGACGGCCGGTTGGACGTGGATCTCCGTCACGCCCGGCTCGAGGTCGCGGATCGCCGCATAGACGCGGTCGCGGCTGCCGGCCCGCCAGTCGTGGTCGAAATGATCGGGGAACACGACGCCCTCCTCGGCGGCCAACCGGCGGAACGGGAACCCGGCCTGCTCCGCCGTGATCGACGACGGGAGGCGGATCGGCAGGGCGAACTCGACGGCCATGTCGAGGTAGACGTCGAAGAACTCCGGCCGCAGCGTGATGGCGGTGAGGTGCGGGGCGAGGTGGGTTGCGTCGATGCCCCAGGCCAGCGCCCGCTCGATCTGCGCCCGGCACTCCCGGCGCACCTCCTCGGGATCGGCGTGCTCCCAGAGATCGTCGATCGAGCGGGGAAACCCTCCGTCACCGTCGAGCAGCGACGGTGCGTGCGTGATCGGTCCCCATCGGTAGTTGGGATGCTCGGCGTTGAGCGTGAGGTGGACGCCGATGTCGTCGCCCGGCTCGTACATCACCGCCGCGTGGCGGGCCCACGGCGCCGGGACCATCAGCGAGGCGCACGTGGCTGCGCCGTCGTGCAGGGCGCGGTGCACACCGACGTTGGCCGCATGGCACAACCCGAGGTCGTCGCACGAGATGATCACGAGCTTGGCGTCCGGGGCGTGCCCGAGACGCTCGGCCAGCGTCGGCGGCGACGCACCGGCGGGGATCGGCTCGGCCACGTCGGGGACGCTATCCGCCGCACGACGCCCAGAGGCCGAGACCGCTTGCTTCGGCGGCGACGGCGGCAGCGACGAACCGCTCGGCGAGGGCCCCGTTCGGCGCGATGCGCAGTGGACGAGCCAGCCCCTGACGGACGAGGACTTCGTTGACCAACATCCCGTCGGCGTCGCGGTAGACGTAGGCCAGGAGGCGCCCGTAGTCGTCACGCCCGACGACGTCGCGGACGAGGCGCACCTCCGTGCCGGCCGGTAGCAACGTGGCCGTGAACGTCGAGGCCTCGGGGCCGAAGCAGTCGGGCGGGCCACCGTCACGACGGTGCACCTCGGGGGTGTCGATGCCGAGCAGCCGGATGCGCTCGTCGACGCCGTTGATCCGCACGTCGATGGTGTCCCCGTCGACGACGGCCGTCACCGTAGCGACATCCTTGGGTTGCGAGGCGCCCGCACAGCCGAGCAGCAGCACCAGCGAGAGCACGCCGTGTCGCACGGGATCGTGCTAGCCGCCGAGGAGCGACATCGCACTCTGTCCGACCGAACCGGCCGCCGACGGACGGTTCCGGCGGACGGATCAGACCCGCTCGATGATCGTCCCCGTGCCGAGGCCGCCGCCACAGCACATCGAGATCAGGCCGTAGCGGCCATCGGTGCGCTCGAGCTCGTTGAGGGCCTTCGTCATCAGGAAGGCGCCCGTGGCCCCGAGCGGGTGGCCGAGCGCGATCGCGCCGCCGTTCGGGTTCGTCGCGCGAGGTCGGCGCCCGTCTCCTTGGCCCACGCCAGGACGACGGAGGCGAATGCCTCGTTGATCTCGAACGTGGCGATGTCCTCGATGGCCAGCCCGGTGCGCTCGAGCAGGCGCTGCGTCGCGTCGATCGGCCCGGTCAGCATGAAGACCGGATCGACACCGACGAGGCACGTGTCGACGACCCGCGCCCGCGGCCGCAGGCCGAGCTCGGCGGCGCGTGCCTCGGTCATCATCAGGACCGCCGCCGCGCCGTCGGAGATCTGCGACGAGTTGCCGGCCGTGTGGACGCCGTCCTCGCGGGCGACGGGCTTCAGGGTCGCCAGCTTCTCGAGCGATGTCTCGCGCAGGCCTTCGTCGCGCTGGACGGTGTGCGTCGAGCCGGTCGGCTGGCCGTCCTCGTCGACATCGGCTGCCTCGACCGGGACCCACTGCCCGTCGTAGCGACCCTCCTCCCAGGCCCGGGCGGCGCGCTGCTGGGAGGCCAGCCCGAATCGATCGGTGTCCTCGCGGCTGATGGCCCACTTCTCGGCGATCCGCTCGGCGCCCTCGAACTGCGACGTCATCTCGTAGAGCCCGAAGTACGCCTTGGGGATCGGCACGCCGAGCCCGAGCTTCTTGGACGAGTTGGCCCCGATCGGGATCCTGCTCATGACCTCGACGCCGCAGGCCAGCGCGACGTCGACGACGCCCGCACCGACGAGCGATGACGCGAGGTTGGTCGCCTGTTGGCTGGAGCCGCACTGCGTGTCGATGGTCGTCGCCGCCGTCGACTGCGGCAGGCCGGCGGCCAGCCACGCCGTGCGGGTGATGTTGAAGCTCTGCTCGCCGACCTGGCTGACGCATCCGCCGACCACCTGGCCGATCAGCTGCGGGTCGATGCCCGTCCGCTCGACGATCGCCGACTGCACCACGCCGAGCAGCTCGGCGGGGTGGACGCTCGACAGGCCGCCACCGCGGCGACCGATCGGTGTTCGGACGGCGTCGACGATGACGACGTCGGAGCTGCTGGCGGCGGATGGCATGCGGTGAAGCCTAGGCGGGGGCCGTCGTGGCGGCCCAGGCCCGGTACCCGCCGACGAGGTCCGTGGCCCGCTCGATGCCGAGGTCCAGCAGGATGGCGGCGGCGAGGCTCGACGCGTGCCCGTTGTTGCAGAAGAGGATCACGCGGCGATCCGTGGACGCGTCCGGGAGGTGATGGCCGCTCGATGGATCGAGCCGCCACTCGAGCACGTTGCGGTCGATGATGACGGCACCCGGCATCTCACCCTCCTCGCGGCGATTGACCTCCGGGCGGATGTCGACCACGAGTGCGCCGGCGGCGATCTCGTCGACGAGGTCCTCCTGCTCGACCCTCTGCAACCGGGCCCGGGCCGACTCGACCATTGCCTCGATCCTCGACGTGACCATGGCGACAGGCTGTCAGGTCGGGCGAGGACGCGTCAGATCGGGCGTCCGGGCCAGCGCTCCGTGCGGCAGGACCGGCGACTGCTCGTGCACGGCGTCGGTGCGGACGAGGGAGCCGTCGGGTCGGTAGAAGCCCATCGTCCGCAGCGGTCGCGAGTAGACGTGGATGCTGGTGGCTTTGCGCGACGAGCGGTTGGCGACGTCGTGGACAGCCCCGGCCGGGATGCCGCCCAAATCCGTGAGGTGCCAGGCGCCGCTCGACCACCCCTCGACCGGCGACAGTGGATTCGACGAGCTCGCCGTCGACGACGACGAACGCGCCGTTGGCGTCCCCGTGGTCATGCAGGCCGACGGACTGCCCAGGCGTCCAGCCGAGCAGCCAGACCTCATAGGCAGGTGTCGCCAACAGCCGGACGCGGGCCCGCTGTATGGCGTCGTGTCGCACGTGCGGCCGCCACAGGTCCTCGGCGGCGGCCAGTCCACCTGACGATCTCGGCCAGCACCGGGACGCTCAACGGTTCTGTGGCCGTGCGGGACAAGGGTGCAGCGACGGCGAGCGATGCCATGCGACGTACGATACCCGAAACCTGACTAGTTCAGTCAGGAATTACGAGGCGCGGCTGGGGCGTGCTACGAACCGTCGAGTGACTGCTTTCGAACCGTGCACCGTCGTACCGGGCGACATCACGGAGGCCCGCTTCGTCCACGTCGTCGGCACGTCGGTGTGGGTCGCCGACGCGCCGTCGGACGACGGATGGCGGCAGCACGTCGTCGGCGTGGTCGACGGCACGGCGTGGCACGCCGTCGAGGTCCCGCCGGATGTCGATCCGAGCGACGGAGCGGCCGTCGATCTGTACGCCTTCCACGGTCGTGCCGGCGAGGGTGCCTGGCTGGCCGCCGGGCGGGCTGTGCAGCTCGTCGAGTGGGGACGGACCCACCGCTTCTGTGGGCGCTGCGCCACGGCGACCGAACCGGCGGGCGCCGACCGGGCCATGCGCTGCCCGGCCTGTGGGCTGATGGCCTTCCCGCGGTTGGCGCCGGCGATGATCACGCTCGTCACCCGCGGTGACGACGGCGCAGCCCAGCAGGCGTTGCTGGCGCGCGGCGTGCGGTGGGCGGTCCCGATGTACTCGTGCCTGGCCGGGTTCGTCGAGCCGGGGGAGTCGCTGGAGGGCGCGGTCGTGCGGGAGGTGCGCGAGGAGGTCGGGCTCACCGTCGGCGACGTCCGCTACCGGGGCAGCCAGCCGTGGCCGTTCCCGCACAGCCTGATGATCGGGTTCCGCGCCCGGTACGAAGCAGGCGACCTCGTGCTCGACCCGAGTGAGATCGTCGATGCCGGGTGGTACCGCCGTGACGAGCTGCCGATGATTCCGCCGGCGATCTCGATCGCTCGCAAGCTGATCGAGGAGTGGCGGACGGAGCTGGACTGAGCGCGTGCATCTGATTGATGCGAGCGAGTGAGCGCCAGCGAGGGAGCGGCCACCGACGGCCTGCGTGGCCGGGGAACGCAGTGATCAGAACCGACCCTGGGCGCTGACGGTCAGGTCGATGCGGTCCTCGTCCCAGATCGGCTGGGCGTCGTCGCGCAGGCCGAGCCAGTCGATGAGCCGGTCCTGGTTCTCCACCCGCAGCCGGGCGCAGCCCTTGCTACGCGGCGCCGCCGGCACGTTGTTGGCACCGTGGATCGCCTGGCCGTTGTCGAAGTACAGCGGCAGGTACATGTTGCCGTTGAGCGGGTTGTCGCCGGAGGCCGGGTAGTCGATGCTGTTGTGCCACCCGTTGTTGTGACGCGCCGGGCTGTAGCGGAACACGCGTGAGGCGGTCTGGTCGCGGGTCTCGTACCCGGGCGTGCCGGTGGACGTCTGGAAGACGAACACGATCCGGTTGCTGCCTTCACCGACGAACATGATCTGGCACGTCTTGTCGATCAGGATCCAGCGCCCAGCGGCGACCGGCGCGCCGGCGGGGATCGACAGGTAGCTGGCCACCATCAGCGCCTGCTCCTCGGGGCTGCCCGGCTCGATGTCGGCGCGGCTGATCGGCAGGTTGAGTGCCATCCGGGCGGCGCACAGTTGCTGCTCGGTGAGCGCCCCGAGTCGCCGTCGACGGCCAAGGGAGGCAGGCCGTAGCCGGCGAACAGCTCGTTGAGCTTCTGCTGCTGCGCTTGGACGCCGGCCAGCGCCGGCGGGACGGTGGTCGGCGGGACCCGTTGCTCGCCGCTGACGTCGTTCATGGCGTTGCCGATGCAGATGTCGAGGAAGCCGCCGGGGGCGATGGACGCTGGATCGACGATCTCGTTCTCGGCCTGCAGGCTCTCGACCGAGACCGTGTCGCTGGCCACTGCGGCGACGATCACCTCGAGGGTGTCGCCGGGGTTGATCGCCACGACGCACGGCGGGTTGGCTGTCGCCGGGAGCGGTGGAGCCGTCGACGTGGTCGTCGTGGCCTCGGTCGTGGTGGTCGATGGGATCGTCGTCGACGTCGTCGTGGTGGTGCTCGTGGAAGAGGTCACCGGCGGGTCGGTGGTCGGCGGGTCGGTCGTCGGCGGCGGGGCAACCGTCGTCGCTGGGGCGGTCGTCGGCGGCTCGGCGCCAGCCGGTTCGGCGGTCTCGCGCGCTCCCTCCGAGCAGGCGCCAAGAACAAGCAGGCTGCCGCCCAGCAGCGCGCCGACGAGCCGTTCTCTCACCGCACCAAGGTACGTCCCGCCGCGCCGTTCGGGATCGGCATCTTCCCGACGCACCGCTCGTCAGCGCTTGGCCGATTTGCGCCTCGGCGCCAGGTGCTGGCTGAAGAAGTCGAGGATGATCTCCCCCCGCATGCGGCGGTGGACCGGCGAACCCGAGCGCGACAGCTCGTGGCCCTCGCCCGGGAAGCGGTAGAACGTCACGTCCTTGCCGAGCAGCCGCAGCGCGACGAAGAGCTCTTCGGCCTGCACGATCGGGCAGCGCAGGTCGTTCTCGGAGTGGATCAGCAGCATCGGCACATCGATGTCATTGACGTGGCGGATGGGGGACATCCGCTCGTACTCGGCGGGGTCGTCGAGGTGCGTCGGGCCATGCTCGACCCTGAACACCGTCCCGATGTCGCTGCTCCACTCCTCCGACACCATGTTGTTGACCGCCCGCTCGCTGCAGATGGCGCGGAGACGACCGCCGTGCCGCCCGGCCAGCTCCGTGGCCATGTAGCCGCCGTAGCTGCCGCCGAGCATCCCGACCCGGTCGCGGTCGCAGAAGCGGTAGCGCTCGAGGGCGGTATCGAGCACGGCCAGCACGTCGTCGACGTCGACCGAGCCCCAGCCAGTGCCCGGGGACACGGGGTGCTTGGGCCCGATGATCGACTGACCCCATGCCGTGTCCCGGCCGCTGCCACCTCGTGGGTTGCTCATCAGCACGACAAAGCCCGCGGCGGCCTGCATCTGGGCCTCGTCGAAGAACGTCTCGCCGTACTGCGTGAACGGTCCGCCGTGCACGTTGAGCAGCACGGGGTACTTGCGGCGAGCCTCGAACCCTTCGGGTCGCATGATCCAGGCGTCGATCTCCCCGGTCCCGTCGCCCGTCGTGACCGTGAACTTCTCCCAACCGAGCAGGCTGCGGGTCACGGCCGTGACCGGGCCATCGAGGGTCAGGATCTCGGCGGGATGCTCGACGGTCGACTGGGCCATGGCGATCCGGCCCCCGGCGGCGTCGAAGGCCTGGACGGTGATCGGCCCCGAGGTGACGCGGTGGGGTTCGGCGGCGCCGTCGGCGGCGAGCTTGTACAGGTGCGTCTCGCCGCGGTCCTCGGCCGACGACAGCAGCGTGTCATCGTCCAGCCACACCGGCGAACGGAACCCGGGGAACGGCGCGAACGAGCGGTCGAGGGCGGTCGAGATCCAGCGGTGGCCGCCGCCATCGACCGGCACCACGCCGACCTTCGTGTTCTGCGGGAACGTCGTCGGGTCGTCGGAGCCGAGGAAGGCGACCATCCGGCCGTCGGGTGACACCGCCGGAGCGATGTAGTTCCCGGTCTGCTTCGTCAACGCCCGGACCTGCCCCTCGAGCGGTACGACGTACAGGTCCTCGCAGAGATCACGATCCCACGTCTCGTGGCGCTGGGCCGAGGTGACGATGCCCGAGGAGTCGGCGAGCCAGGCGATGCCGTTGTGCTGGAAGGGTCCTGGCGTGAGGTTGCGCACGGCGCCGGTGCCATCGGCGGCGATCACGTGGATGTGCTGGGGCCGGTCGAACACCCACCCCTCGTTGTCGAGACGGCTGAAGAAGCGCTCGACCTTGCGCGGTGACTGCCAGCGCTCGTCCTTGGCTTCGTACCGCGGGTCGCGGGTCCGACTGGTGAAGGCCAGCCAGCGGCCGTTCGGCGACCAGGCCACGTCGCCGATGCCGTCGGGCATGGCGACGACCGTGCGCACCTCGCCTGGGCCGTCGACCGGGAGCACATGCAACGTCGACTCGTGGTCCTGCTCGCCGCGGCGCGAGATGAAGGCCAGCCGGCGGCCGTCCGGAGACCACGCCGGGCCCTTGTCGCGCGGACCGTTCGTCAGCGGCGCCGCTGTGCCGTCGGGATCGGTCAGCCACACGCGGCTGAGCGTCGAGTTCTCGGCCAGTTCGGTGGTCGTGACGACGAACGCGATGCGCTGGCCGTCGGGACTGACAGCGGGGCTGCCAGCGGCGACGACGCCGTCGAGCACGCGGCTGGCGATCTCGGTGTGCGGGGAGGCAGGCGTGTCAGCCGTCGGTGCGGTGGGGCTCATCGTCTGCCGACGGTACCCGCGGCTCCGGTTCGGCAGCCCGGAGTTTGTCAGGACGTGGCTGCCTGTTCGCTCGCTCGCTCGGGCCGTTTCGCCGTCCTCGACCTGGAACGCTCGCTCACATAGCTGCTTGTTCGCTCGCTCGCTCGGGCCGTGGCGCCGTCCTCGACCTGGAACGCTCGCTCACATTGCGATGACGCGGGCCTGCAGCTTGCGCATCCCGGCCAGCCATCGATCGGGGTCGTCGGCCTTGCGGCGCAGGTAGTCGTGGACCTCGGGGTGGGGGAGGATCAAGAATCGCTCGTCGGCAATGGCCGCGGCGACGACGTCGGCCACGTCGGCCGGTTCGAGCACCACGCCGGAGGCCCGCACCACCTGCGTCCCGCCGGCTCCCACGCCGGCCACGTCGTCGCCGGCCCGCAACATGTCGGTGTTGACGCCCTGCGGACAGAGGCAGCTGACGCGCAGCCCTTGATCCCCATAGGTGATCGACAACCACTCGGCGAACGCCACGGCGGCCCGCTTCGTCAGCGTGTACGGCGCCGAGCCGATCTGGACCAGCAGTCCGGCCGCCGACGCGGTGGAGCAGAAGTAGCCCTCCCCACGGGCCAACCAGCCTCCGAGCAGGTGCTTGGCCGCCCAGCGGTGAGCGTTGACGTTGACGTCGAAGGCGTGCTGCCACTCGACCTCCGTGGTGTCGAGGTCGGTTCCGCCGCCGACACCGGCGTTGGCGAAGAAGAGGTCGATCGGGCCGTAGGCCTGCTCGGCAGTAGCGATGAGCGCCACGTTGCCGTCCTCGGTCGACACGTCGGCGACGACGCCGATGGCGTCCGGCAGCTCGGCGGCCACCGTCGCCGCGCCGTCGAGGTCGGCGACCACGACCCGCGCCCCCTCGGCGGCGAACCGGCGGGCGAGGGCGGCGCCGATGCCGCGCCCGGCACCCGTGACGACGACGTGGCGATCGGCGAGGTCCATGCACCCGACCTTACGGACTACCTGCCGCGCGCCATTGCGCGGGCGGCGCGATCGCCCTACCGTGCGACCGTTGCGCGCGTCGACCAGGGGAGGTCGCCATGGCAGTCCGTCCGCCCGACGAGACCGAGCTCGCGGCCGTTGGTGAACGCTACGGGTTGGGGTTGAACGACGCCGACCTCGCGTCGTTCGCGCCGTTCGCCGCCGGCTTGCTCGGCTCGTGGACCGCCGTCGAGGAGTTGTACGCGCGAACCGCGCCCGCACCGCGTACGGACCGCCCATGGGCGCGTCCGGACGAGGCCGACAACCCGCTCGCCGCGTGGTACGTGAGGACCGACATCACAGAATCCTCCGCCGGGCCGCTGGCTGGCCGCACCGTCGCCATCAAGGACAACACGATGGTCGCCGGCGTCCCGATGATGAACGGCTCGCACACGGTGGACGGCTTCGTCCCGACGCGCGACGCCACGGTCGTCACCCGGCTGCTCGCCGCCGGCGCCACGATCACGGGCAAGGCGGTGTGCGAGGACCTGTGCTTCTCGGGGGCCAGCCACACGTCCGTGACCGGCCCGGTGCGCAACCCGTGGGACCTCACCCGCACGGCTGGCGGGTCCTCGAGCGGCAGCGCCGCGCTCGTCGCCGCTGGCGCCGTCGACGTCGCCCTCGGCGGTGACCAAGGTGGCTCGGTGCGCATTCCGAGTGCCTACAGCGGCACCGTCGGACACAAGCCGACCTGGGGTCTGGTGCCCTACACCGGCGCCTTCCCGATCGAGCTGACGCTCGACCACATCGGCCCGATCACCCGGACAGTGGCCGACGCCGCGCTGGTGCTCGGCGTGATCGCCGGTGCCGACGGGCTCGATCCGCGCCAGCCGCCGGATGTCGAGACGCAGGACTACGTGGCCGCGCTCGACGGAGCCGTCGAGGGGCTGCGGATCGGCGTCGTCGGTGAGGGGTTCGGCATCCCCGATGTGTCGCAACCCGGCGTCGATGACGCCGTGCGGGCGGCGATCGAGGTGCTCCGAGGCGCCGGGTGCGTCGTCGACGAGGTGTCGGTGCCGTGGCACCGCGACGCCATGCACGTGTGGAACGTGATCGCCACGGAAGGTGCGACGGCCCAGATGGTCGACGGCAACGCCTACGGGATGAACTACAAGGGCCTGTACGACCCCGAGCTGATCGACTTCTACGGGCGGCAGTGGCGGGAGCGGGCGGCACGGCTCTCGGAGACCGTCAAGCTGGTGCTGCTGGCCGGCCGGTATGCGATCGATGCCTACCGCGGGCAGCACTACGCGATGGCCCGCAACCTCGCCTATCAGCTCAGCGAGGCCTACGACGATGCGCTCACCGGCCACGACGTGCTCGTCATGCCGACACTGCCGTTGACGGCCACGACGCTCGTGGGGGACGACGCGGCGCGTGAGGAGTACCTCATGCGGGCCCTCGAGATGATCGCCAACACGGCGCCGTTCGACGTCACCGGCCACCCGGCCACGTCGGTGCCGGCGGGTCTGGTCGACGGACTGCCGACCGGGCTGATGATCATCGGCCGGCACTTCGACGACGCCACCTGCCTGCGGGTGGCCCACGCCGTCGAGCAGGCCGTCGGCGGGTTCCCGGCTCCACCGGTCGACGCCACCATCGGGAGCCGCTGACCGCCTCAGAACAAACCCATCGGCAAGAGGAGACACGATGATGACGTCGTCGATCGACAAGGTCCTGGAGGATGCCGTCGCTGCCGGCGCGGTGCCGAACGTGGTGGCGATGGCTGCCGATCGCGACGGTGTGATCTACGAGGGTGCCGCCGGCCCGCGGGTGGCCGGCGGCGACGAGCCGGTCTCAGCCGACACCCACTTCCGCATCATGTCGATGACCAAGATGGTGGCCACGGTCGCTGCCCTCCAGCAGATCGAGCAGGGCAACCTCGACATCGACGCACCGATCGAGACGTACTGCCCGGAGTTCGCCGCCGTCCAGGTGCTGGACGGGTTCGACGTCGACACACCGAGGATGCGCCCGCCGGCCAGCAAGGCCACCGTCAAGCAACTGCTGACCCACACGACCGGTCTGGGGTACTGGTTCTGGAACGCCGACCTCGTCAAGTGGGAGGCGGCCACCGGCACGCCCAACGTGCTGGCGGGCACCAACGTCGTCTTCACCGCGCCACTCGTCGCCGATCCCGGGACGACGTTCGAGTACGGCATCAACACCGACTGGCTCGGCAAGGTCGTCGAAGCGGTCAGCGGGGTGACGCTCGACGTCGCCGTCAAGGACGGCATCACCGGCCCGCTCAAGATGGAGGAGACGGAGTTCGCCCCGAGCGTGGAGCAGCGGGCCAACCTCACGCCGATCCACGTACGGGGCGAAGACGGGGTGTGGGTCGCGCCCGGCATCGAGCTCAGCCTGGCGCCGGAGTACTGGGCCGGTGGGCACGGCCTGCACTCGACGCCGCGTGATTACCTCAAGTTCCAGCAGGCGCTGCTGCACGACGGCAGCTTCGAGGGCAACAGGATCCTCGAGCCGGCGACCGTCGAGGCGGCGTTCACCAACCAGATCGGCGATCTCGACTTCCCATCGACGATCCCGACGGGCGACCCGGCCTCCAGCCATGATCTCAACCTCGGCGCCGGCTTCAAGTGGGGCTACGGCCTGCTGCTCAACACGCAGGACATCCCGGGTCGCCGGGCGGCATGGAGCGGCGCATGGGCCGGGTTGTGCAACACGCACTTCTGGGTCGACCGCACGACGGGCATTACGGGGGCGATCTACTCCCAACTCCTGCCGTTCGCCCCGCCGGCGGCGTTCCAGATGTACGCCGACTTCGAGACCGCCCTCTACGCCTCGCGGTAGCGATCGTCGCACCCCGAACCCGTCACGCGCCTGGGGATAGCGTCGAGCGACATGACGGCGTCCGCTCGACCGGTGGCGCCCCGGGAGATGCGCCCGCGTGCCGGCTCGAGCGCCAAGGCGCAGCTGCTGACGATCCTCGGCGAGCTCGTGCTGCCGAACGGCGGCGCGGCGTGGACGTCGACCGTCGTCGCCTCGCTCGGCGTGCTCGGGGTCGAGGAGCGCAACGCGCGGCAGGCCTTGGCGCGCCTGGCTGACCAGGGCATCGTTCGCTCGGAGAAGGACGGCCGCAAGGCCCGGTGGCACCTGACGGAGCGCGGGCGCCGACTGCTCGAGATCGGCACGGAGCGGATCTACCGGTTCGGCGCTGAGGGCGACGCGTGGGACGGGCGGTGGCTCGTGGTGCTGTGCTCCGTTCCCGAGGAGCAGCGGGCCAAGCGGCACCAGCTGCGGTCCCAGCTCGGGTTCGCCGGGTTCGGGTTCCTGACACCCGGCGTGGCCGTCTCGGCGCACGTCGACCGAGAGCCGGCGGCCAACACGGTGCTCAAGGAGCTCGGGCTGCTGCCGGGCGCCGTCGTGCTGCGGGCCGAGACCGGGGAGTTGGTGGCCGCCGACGATCTGTTGCGGCGGGCCTGGGATCTCGACTCACTCGCGGCGAGCTACGACGCGTTCGTCACGGCGTTCGAGCGACGATCGCCGACGGCCGCCGAGGAGTCCTTCCGCGACCTCGTCGAGCTCGTGCACAGCTGGCGCCGCTTCCCGTTCATCGACCCGGAGATCCCGCGCCGGCTGCTCCCCAGCCAGTGGCCCGGGCGCCAGGCCAAGGAGCTCTTCGATGTCCGCCACGCGGCGTGGGCGCCGGCAGCAAACGCATGGTACGAGCAGACCGAGGCGGCGGCCGGCTGACCCGATCCGAGTGTTGGCGGTCAGCGGAGTGCTGGAGGTGCGAATTCTCGACGTCCAGCACTCGGATGTCCTCCTAGTGTCCCGGAAGGTTGTTCCGCCAAGAAGCCGGCAACGCCGAGTGGTGCCGACAGCATCGTTGACGAAGAGCTCTTGAAGTGATGGTGGGTCCTGTCGCGCGAGGCGATCGACCGTGTGCCCGCGAACTGGGCGGGAATCGTCGCACACGCGGTTATCTGGGCGCGGAGGTTCTCGAATATGGGACTCTCCGCGCCCAGAAGGCCGTTTGAGACGCTCCGCGCCCAGATCGGTCGGGTCGCGTCGGGCGACGACAGCGCACCCCACCTCAAGAGCAATGCAGCCGTGGAGATCGTCGACCTCGGCCGCGTGGCTCACGAGATGGCCGCGTCTGATCCCCGGATTCACGGCGCTTCAACCTTCCGGGACACTAGCGAGCGACCGATTGTTGCCTGACGGCAAATAATCGACAACTTCTTGACGTCATGTACAGATTCTGTAGAATGTGATTGATGGCTGCCGACATCACGTTCGACACGGATCCGCGCGCCTACCGGCACTGGCACCTGGCCATCGAGGCGCCGATCGCCACGCTCACGCTGCGGGTCACCCCGGACGCCGGGCTGCGCGACGACTACGAGCTGAAGCTCAACAGCTACGACCTCAGCGTCGACATCGAGCTGTACGACGCCGTGCAACGACTGCGGTTCGAGCATCCGGAGGTCAGGGCGGTCGTCGTCACAGGCGGGCTGGACAAGGTGTTCTGTGCCGGCGCCAACATCCAGATGCTGGCCGGGTCGACGCACGGCCACAAGGTCAACTTCTGCAAGTTCACCAATGAGACGCGCAGCGCCATCGAGGACGCCACCGCCCACTCGGGGCAGACGTGGATCGCCGCGGTCAACGGCACGGCGGCCGGCGGCGGCTACGAGCTGGCCCTTGCCTGCGACGAGATCCTCCTGATCGACGACCGCGCCTCTGCCGTGTCGCTGCCCGAGGTGCCGTTGCTGGCCGTGCTCCCTGGTACGGGAGGGCTCACTCGGGTCGTCGACAAGCGGTTCGTGCGCCGCGACCTGGCCGACGTGTTCGCCACCCGCGCGGAGGGGATCAAGGGGCAGCAGGCCGTCGACTGGGGCCTCGTCGACGCCATCGCGCCGCGCAGCCGGTTCGACGACCTCGTCCGTGAACGCGGCCCTGGATCGCGCCGATGGGTCGGACCGGCCCGTCGGATCGACCGGCGTCGCCCTGGTCCCATTGGAGGTCGAGATCGACGCCGACTCGCTGCGCTACGAGTGGGTCACCGTGACGATCGACCGCTCCGTCGGCGCCGCCCACCTCACCGTGCGGGCGCCGACCGATCCGCCGCTCACCGCGCCCGACGAGCTACTCGCCGCCGGCGCCTCGTCGTGGATGCTGGCGACCGCCCGTCAGCTCGACGACGCCATGCTGCGCCTGCGGTTCAACGAGACGGAGGTCGGCACCTGGGTCCTGCACACCACCGGCGACGCCGCCGGGCTGCTGGCCGCCGAGGAGCTGCTGCGCGACCACGCCGACGACTGGCTGGTGCGGGAGATCCGCCTGTACTGGACGCGCACCCTGAAGCGCCTCGATCTGTCCGCCCGGACGATCGTCGCGCTGATCGAACCTGGGAGCTGCTTCGTCGGCCTGCTCGCCGAGCTGGCCCTCGCCGCCGACCGCTCGTTCATGCTCGACGGCCCGGACCCCGACGAGAGCACCCACCGGCGACGATCCGCCTCACCGCCGCCAACGACGGCTGGTTCCCGATGTCGAACGGACTGAGCCGGCTGGCGACCCGCAACTGGGGCCGCGACGACGACCTCGAGGCCGCCCGCGACCGAATGGGTAAGCAACTGCTGGCCACCGAGGCTGTCGAGCTGGGCCTCGTGACGTTCGCCCCCGACGAGATCGACTGGGACGACGAGGTCCGCATGACGCTGGAGGAGCGCAACAGCTTCTCGCCGGACGCGCTCACCGCGATGGAGGCCAACTACCGGTTCCCCGGACCGGAGACGATGGAGACCAAGATCTTCGCCCGCCTGTCGGCGTGGCAGAACTGGATCTTCCAGCGCCCCAACGCCGTCGGTCCCGAGGGCGCGCTGCAACGCTTCGGCACCGGTTCCCGCCCCGCGTACGACCGGGCACGAGTCTGAGGAGGAGTAGGCCATGACCGCGGTCGACATCGACGCCCGGATCCCCAACAACGTCGACCTGGCCGGGGACCGGCGCCTGCAGCGGGCGCTGGAGTCCTGGCAGCCGAGGTTCATCGAGTGGTGGAAGGAGCTCGGGCCGGTCGCCTTCCAGGACAACGACGTCTACCTGCGCACCGCCATCTCCGTCGGGCAGGAGGGCTGGGCCAACTTCGGGCACGTCAAGATGCCCGACTACCGCTGGGGCATCTTCCTCGCCGACCCAACGCCCGACCGCCGTGTCGGCTTCGGTGACCACCTCGGAGAGCCCGTGTGGCAGGAGGTGCCCGGCGAGTACCGGGCCGACCTGCGGCGGCTGGTCGTCGTCCAGGGCGACACGGAGCCGGCCTCTGTCGAGCAGCAACGGGCGCTCTGCCTCACGGCCCCGAGCCTCTACGACCTGCGCAACCTGTTCCAGATCAACGTCGAAGAGGGCCGCCACCTCTGGGCGATGGTCTACCTGCTGCACCGCTACTTCGGCCGGGACGGCCGCGACGAAGCCGACGAGATGCTCGAGCGGCACTCCGGCGACGCCGACCACCCACGCATCCTCGGCGCCTTCAACGAGCCGACCCCGGACTGGCTGTCGTACTTCTTCTTCACCTACTTCACCGACCGCGACGGCAAGTTCCAGCTGGCCTCGTTGCGCGAGTCCGGCTTCGACCCGCTGTCGCGGACGTGCGACTTCATGCTCAAGGAAGAGGCCCACCACATGTTCGTCGGCGCCACGGGCATCGGTCGCGTCGTGCAGCGCACCATCGAGCTGATGCAGCAGCACGGCACCGCCGACGTCGGTCCGTTCGGCGGGATCGACATCGCCACGCTGCAGCGCTACCTGAACTTCCACTACTCCGTGTCGCTCGACCTGTTCGGCGCCGAGACGTCGACGAACGCGGCGAACTACTACGCCGCCGGGCTGAAGGGGCGGTTCCAGGAGGACAGGCGCGACGACGATCACCGTCTGCACGACGCCAAGCGCGTCGTGCCACAGGTCGTCGACGGCGCGATCGGGACCCGCGAGGCGACGGCGTTGGCCGCCCTCAACGAGACGCTGCGCGACGACTACGTCGCCGACTGCCAGAAGGGCGTCGACCGCTGGAACCGCGGCCTCGCCGAGGTCGGCCTCGAGCTGACCCTGCCGCACATCGGCTTCAATCGGGCGGTCGGTGAGTTCGCCGCCCACCACGTCAGCCCGGATGGCCGGATCCTCAGCGACGCCGAGTGGGCGGCCGGCGTGGACGAGTGGTTGCCGTCCGCCGCCGACCGAGAGCACGTCGAGTCGCTGATGACGGGCGTGCGTGAGCCTGGCAGGATGGCCGGCTGGATCGCCGCACCGGCGACCGGGATCCACCAGCAGCCGGTCGATTACGAGTACGTGCGAGTCTGAAGCGGGAGGGCTCATGACGGAGCACAACGCCGCGGCGTGGTTGGTCGACCGCCATGTCGATGCCGGCCGTGGGAACCGCACTGCGTACATCGTCGACGGTCAGCAGACGACCTACGCGGGCCTGCTTCGAGAGGTGTGGCGGGCGCAGCACGCGCTGCGCTCGCTCGATGTCCGCCGCGGCGAGCGAGTCGCCATGATCGTCGACGATGAGCTGGCGTTCCCGGCGTGGTTCCTCGGTGCGCTGCGGTCCGCCGTCGTGCCGGTGCCGCTCTCCACGATGCTCACGGCGGGCGAGCTGGCCGCCATCGTCGCCGACTCCGAGGCCGGCACGGTGGTCGTGTCGTCCGCCTACGGGGAGCACCTCGACGCGATCGCAGCGGCGGCGCCGGAGCTGCGCCACGCCGTCGTCATCGGAGACGCTGGCGGCGACGAGCCGATCCCGACCCACGCGTGGGCCGCTTACGACGACATGAGCGAGGCGCCGGTCGCCCGCACGGTCGCCGACACGCCGGCGTTCTGGCTGTACAGCTCCGGGACGACTGGCATCCCGAAGGGGGTCATGCACCGCCATGGCAGCCCGCGGGCCACGGCGGAGACGTACGGGCGGGGCGTGCTGGACATTGCCCCGGACGACCGTTGCCTGTCGGTGGCCAAGCTGTTCTTCGCCTACGGCCTCGGCAACTCCCTGACGTTCCCGCTGGCGGTCGGCGCGGCTGCCATCCTCAACCCGCGTCGGCCGACCCCGCCCGACGTGCTCGCCCTCGTCGGCGCCGAGTCGCCCACGCTGTTCTTCGCCAGCCCGGGGTTCGTCGCCGCGCTGCTCGACGCCGACCCGCCCGCTGACGCCTTCGCGTCCGTGCGGGCCACCGTGACCGCCGGCGAGGCCCTGCCGGCCGAGCTGCAGCGCCGCTTCTCGGAACGCTTCGGCCACCCGGTGCTCGACGGCATCGGCTCGACGGAAGCGCTGCACATCTTCCTGTCCAACACCGTGGGAGCCGAGCGTCCCGGCACCAGCGGTACCCCAGTCCCCGGGTACGACGTGCGGATCGTCGACGAAGCTGGCCGGGAGGTCGTCGAGCCGGACACGCCTGGGTACCTACAGGTCCGCGGGCCGTCGTTGGCCACCGGGTACTGGTGTCGCGATGCGGCGACGCGAGCAGCGTTCAATGGCGAGTGGCTGGCGACCGGCGACGTCTACACGCACTCGGCGGACGGGTATTGGACGTTCCTCGGCCGCAACAGCGACATGATCAAGGCCGGCGGCATCTGGGTCTCGCCGGCAGAAGTGGAGGGCGTGCTCGTGGAGCACCCCGACGTGCTCGAAGCCGCCGTCGTCGGCGCCCGGGACGCCGCCGGGCTCGAGGTCACCGTCGCCTTCCTCGTCGCCCGCCAGGGGCGCACGATCGATGACGGCGCCATCGACGCGGACTGCCGAGCCCGGATGGCCTCCTTCAAGCGACCGCGGCGCGTGCTGGTCGTCGACGTGCTGCCGAAGACGGCGACCGGCAAGATCCGCCGGTTCGCCCTCCGCGAGCAGCTGGCGGGCGCGCCGGTCGACGTCGAGCGGGTCTGACAGCGTCCGTGGCGGACTTCGTCGACGTCGGCGGTGGTCCGCTCGAGGTGTCACTCGTCGACGCCGCCGACCACGCCGCCGACCTCCCACCAGTGGTGTTCCTCCACGAGGGACTCGGCTCGTCGGGTCTGTGGCGCGGGTTCCCCGAGCAGGTCCGTGCGGCGGTCGGTGGTCCGCGATGCTCGTCTACTCGCGGCACGGCTATGGGAGGAGCGCGCCGGCCCGACTGCCGCGACCGGTGACGTACATGCACCACGAGGCCGACGTCGTGCTGCCGGCGCTGCTGGCCAGCTTTGGCATCGAGCGTCCCGTTCTCGTCGGCCACAGCGACGGCGCCTCGATCGCCCTGTTGTACGCCGGTGCCGGCCATCCGGTCGCCGAGCTCGTCCTGCTGGCCCCGCACGTGTTCGTCGAGGACGTCAGCGTCGAGGCCATCGCCGCCGCCCGCACGGCCTACGCCACGACGGATCTGCGGCAGCGCCTCGCCCGCCATCACGACGACGTCGATGCCACCTTCCGTGGCTGGAACGACGTGTGGCTCTCGCCGGCGTTCCGGTCGTGGAACATCGAGGACCGCCTGGCGAACGTCACGTGCCCGGTGCTCGTCGTGCAGGGAGCCGACGACCCGTATGGCACGACCGCCCAGCTCGATGCCATCGAGGCAGGCAATGGCGGAACCACGCAGCGTGTGCTGCTCCCCGCCGTCGGGCACGCGCCGCACCTCGAAGCGACGGAGGCGACGGTGGACGCCGTCGCCCGGTTCCTCGCCGCGTCGGGCTCCTCCGCCGCCCGCCGCTAGTGGTGTCGCCGATAACTACAGCGGTGTAAGTTGGTAGGCGTTTGCGGCAGGCGTGCTGGCTTCGGTTGGGGTCGTTGGGAGGCGCTGATGGGTCGTGGGTGCCCGTGCGTGATCGAGTTGTGTGAGGCGCCGACCGGTCGGCGTTGGAGCATCTCGCTCGTTGCTACACGGCTTCTCATGCGCAGGTGGTGCGGGCGAGGATCGTGTTGCTGGCCGCCGATGGCTGGTCGAACGTGGACATTGCCGGTGAGTTGGGGGTGCATGTCGGTGCGGTGTCGCGATGGCGCAAGCGCTTCTGCGATGAGGGAATGGCCGGCCTCGTTGACCGACCCCGCTCCGGTCGGCCGCGTGTGTTCGGGCCGGAGGTGGTCGCTGAGGTGAAGGCGATGGCGTGCGAACCACCGGCTGCCCGGGAGGTGCCGCTGTCGCGATGGAGTTCGTCGGAGTTGGCAGCGCAGGCGGTCACCGAAGGTCTCGTCGAGTCGCTGTCGGGGTCGACGGTGCGCCGCTGGCTGGCCGGGGATGCGATCAAGCCATGGCGGTACCGGTCGTGGATCTTTCCTCGCGACCCGGACTTCGCGATCAAGGCCGCCCGGGTGCTCGACTTGTATCAACGCATGTGGGAAGGGGTCGAACTGGGACCCGACGACTACGTGATCAGCGCCGACGAGAAGAGCCAGCTGCAAGCGTTGTCGCGTTGTCATCCCAGCCTGCCTGGCGGCCCTGGGCGGCCGACGCGGGTGGAGTTCGAGTACGAGCGACACGGCACGCTCGCCTACTTCGGCGCCTACGACGTGCACCACGCCCGGCTGATCGGCACGATCGCGCCGACCACGGGCATCGTCTGGTTCTCCGAGTTGGTCAACCTGGTGATGTCCACCGAGCCCTACGCCTCGGCCCGTCGGGTGTTCTGGGTGGTCGATAACGGGTCGAGCCATAACGGGCGGACCTCGGTGGCGCGCATGGCGGCAGCCTGGCCGACGCGCCACCTTGGTGCACCTTCCGGTGCACGCCTCTTGGTTGAACCAGATCGAAATCGTCTTCTCCGTGATCCAGCGCAAGGTCGTCAAGCCCCGCGACTTCGCCAACATCGACGCCCTCGCCGCCCGGCTGGTCGACTTCGAAGCCCACTACAACGCCGGTGCCAGACCGTTCGACTGGACCTTCACGAAAGCCGATCTCATCGAGCTGTGCCGGCGCATCGACGCCCACCAGCCAGGCGGATCCGCCGCCGTTGCCGCCTGACGTGTGGGCGAAGATTGCCACCATGCCCACCCCGCCCCCTTCAACCAAGACCAGCCTTGGCCAACGCCTCACCGCCCACGCCCGCACCCGCTGGCCGCAACTCACTCGAGTCGACGTTCGATTCCGCGGCGGTTTCGCCTACGTCGGGGGTCGCCTCGCCGACGGTGAGCTCCTCCCGCTGTGCCGACTCCGCTACGGCGGATCGGCCAGCCGATGGGGCTTCGCCCTTTACCGCGCAAGCCACGACGACTACCAAGACAACATCCTTCCAAGCGGTCAACTCGCCGGCAGCCCCGAAGACGCCCTCGACTGCGCGTGCGGCCTCTACCTCAACGACCCCACCGCCTGGACGCCGACTCCATCACCGACGAACTAACGCCCATGCCCACTAGCCGCGGGTCAGCACGTCGAGGAGCTGGGTTCGGGTGGCGTTGCCGCCACTGAGCACGAGCGCGATGCGCCGTCCCGCCAGCTGCTCGCGCAGGTTGAGCGCGGCAGCCAAGGGGGCCGCCCCGGCCGCCTCGCAGAGGTTGCGGGTGGCCTCGATCATCCGCGCTTGGGCGGTGCGTATCTCGTCGTCGCTGACGAGCACGAATTCGTCGAGCCACTGCCACAGGATCCGCTGCGGGAGCTCGAACGCCATGCGCGTCGCCAACCCTTCGGCGATCGTCTCCGTCGCGTCCTCGACGATCTGTCGCCCCTGCCACGAGCGGAAGGCGGCCGGCGCGGCGCTCGACTGCACACCGATGATCCGGACGGCCGGGTTGATGGCCTTGGCCACGATGCAGGCGCCGGCCGCCCCGCTGCCGCCACCGACCGGCACGATGATCACGTCGATCGTCGGTTGCTGCTCGAGGATCTCCAGCGTGTAGGTGCCGACGCCGGCGATCAGCAGTGGCTCGTTGCCGGAGTGCACGTAGCGCAAGCCGCCTGCCTGGGCCAGCTGCTCGCAATGCTCGCGGGCCTCGTCGAAGTCGCGCCCGTGGAAGATGACCGTGGCGCCGAAGCCCCGGATCGCGGCGACCTTGAGCGGGTTGGCTCCCTCTGGCACGCAGACCGTCGCCGGCACTCCGAAGAGGCGGGCGGCGTAGGCGACCGATTGCCCGTGGTTCCCGGTGGAGGCGGCGATCACGCCGTGCGTGCTCTCGTCCGCATTCAGCTGCGAGACGAGGTTGACGCCGCCGCGGACCTTGAAGGCACCGATGGGCTGGTGATTCTCGTGCTTCACGAGCACCTCGGCACCGACCAGCTCGTCGAGCGCGGCGTAACCGAACAACGGCGTCCGCCGCAGGTATGGGGCGATGCGGCGTCGTGCTTCGAGGACATCGGTGAGCGTCGGCGCCTGCATCGTGCGCTCGACCGTAGCGAACGGTCAGGTTTCCTCACGGGCGGCGGAGAGAGCGGCGCGGAGCCGGTCCCCGAGGAGCGCCAGCCGCTCGACGCCTTCGTTGCTGAAGACGAAACGGACGTGGCGGTCGGCGATCGCGCCGCCCCAGCCGAGCATCGGGGTGGCGGCGACCCGTTCTTCGAGCAGTCGATCGGAGACGTCGACGCAATCGAGCCCGAGGGCGGCGACGTCGAGGAGCAGCGACCATCCCCCGGCAGGGCGGACCACGGGGAGCCCGTCGAGCTGATGCAGCGTCTCGTCGCGCCGTCGCTGGTACTCGACGTTGGCCGCGGCAACGTGGTCATCGGGCCCGCTGAGGGCGACGCGAGCGCCGATCTGTGCGAACCCGCTCGACACCAGGCCGTTGTAGATGTGGACGCGGAGACATCGTTGACGAGCGCACCGGGCGCCACGACCCAGCCGATGCGCCAGGCGATCATGCGCTGCTCGAACGCCGTGCCACCAACGGTGACCGTGCGGTCGCGGATGCCGGCCAGCGCCGCTGGGTGGCGGATCGGGCGGCCGTCGAAGAGGACTGCTTCGAACCCGGCCCAATAGAGGAGCCAGGCGTCCCGCTGGCGGCAGATCGAGGCGACGGCTTCCCACTCCTCGTCACTGGCCACCCATCCGGATGGGAACGAGGCGTTGTTGAGGAACACGACGCGTGTTCGCTCGGTCACCGCGGCGCGCAGCGCGTCGAGGTCGAGTCGCCATTCGCCGTCGGCCACGTGCAGCGGGACGAGGCGCGGGACGGCCCCGACGAGGCGCACCCGGTTGATCATGCCGGCGTAGGTGGGATCCGTGACGATGACCTCATCGCCGGGATCGGTGAGGCAGAAGAGCGCGTCGAGCATCGCGTCGCCCTCGCCATTGGTGATGACGATCTCCCGGCGGCCGTCGTAGCGCGGGCCACCGCGACGCTCGATGTGCGCCGCAACGGCCTCCTTGAGGTCGTCGCGGCCGGTGAACGGGAGCCAGCTGTTGGCATCGTCCTCGCCGATCGCGGCACGCGTCGCCTCGATCGCCGCCGGGGGCGGTGGGATGTCGGTGTCGAGGTTCTCGAGACGGAGGACCTCCGGATCGTCTCCGGCGGCGGCTGCGACGCGGTCGATGCTGAAGCCCGGGACGTCGTCGAGACGCCGGACGGTCACGCTGGCGGATCGCCAGTGCGAATGGTCTGCCCGACCTCGATCAGGTGGCCGTCCGGGTCTCGCATGAAGCAGCGCAGCTCGGAGCCGCGATCCGTCGGCGGCGTGAGGAACGTCGCACCCCTGGCACTCCACTGCTCGTAAACGGCGTGGATGTCGGCGACGCGGATGTTCAAGAAGGCGCTCGTCACGTTCAGGTCGCGCGGCGGTTCGAGGACGACCGCCGGCTTGTCGTCGGTCGGCCCGCCGCCGACGTTGATCGTGACCCAGCCGTTGGCCAGCTTGACGATCGTCGGCTCACCTTCCAGGACGACCTCGCCGCCCAGCACGTCGACGTAGAAGTCCCGCGAGCGGCGGACGTCGGCGGCAACGATGAAGTGCGTGAGCACGAACCCGCTGGTCGGCCTGGGGAGGTCATCGGCTGCCATCGTCTCTCCTCGCCTCGCCGTCGGACTCTACGCGGGCCGGGCAGACCGTATTCCCCCTCGATGCGGTGACATGGGCCGCATGACTGGAACGGTACGGGCCAGGTACCGTAGTGGGGGATGACCGATCAGCTCGACCTCCCGACGTCGACGGGCGATGCGCCTGACGCCGTGATCGCCGACGCCGTGGCAGTCATCGATCAGGCACTGCGCCAGATGCTGTCCCGTGAGCTGGTCTCGTCGAACGAGGTCGCCGACCTCCTGCTCGACGTCCGCACGCTGCTGACAGCCGCCGCCGCCGAGCGCGTCTGACCTCCCTCGCGGCGAGCCCGTCGTTGTGCGGTGAGCGGTGAGCGCACTGGGAGCCCGATCGCTCACATCGAGACGGATCGCACCCAGATTCGGGGCGCGCGTCGCCAGACCGTCGCCACGCGGCACGCTGGAGGCGTGGAGACGGGGGGCGTGACCGGCGAGGGGTACGAGGCCGTTGGCCGGGTCTTCGGTGAGGTGCTCGCCGAGCAGGGGGGTGGTGCGGCCTGCGCGGCGATCGTCGACGGGAGGGTTGTCTGTGATCTGTGGGGCGGCACGGTGAGCCGTGATTCCCTCGTGCACACGTGGTCCGTGTTCAAGCCGGTGTCGGCGATGTGCCTGGTGCTCGCCGCCCGCCGCGCTGATGTACCGCTCGACACGCGGGTGGCCGAGGTGTGGCCAGCGCTGCGCGCCGCCCGGGAGCACCGGGCGATGACGTCGGCGCCGTGTTGGCCCATCGGGCCGGTCTGGTGTCGGTCCCCGACGGCGACGTCGCTGCGTTGTGCGACACCGCCAAGACCGAGCGGGCGCTGGAAGCGGCCGACCCGGACTGGCCGCCAGGCACGGCCGCCGGTGAGCACGCCCTGACGTACGGTCATCTCGTCGGCGGGCTGCTGCGCCGCCTCGACGGGCGCAGTCTCGGCACTTCCTGCGTGACCAGGTCGGTCCGCTCGACCAGGACATCCACGTCGCTTGACCGCCCGCGAGCGTGCTCGCCGACGGCGGACCTCGGCGTGCCCAACGACTGCTGGGCGGTCTGCCCGTCGGCCGGCCGGCAGTAGCCGCCGCAGCGCTCGGTCGGGGGGTCAGCACCGAGTTGGTCAACAGCGCGAACGTGGAGGCGAGCCGAGGTGCCCGCCGTCAACGGTCACGCCACGGCCCTCGGGTTGGCCCGGTTCTGGTGGCTCGCGCTCGACGGGCATCTCGCTACCCAGCTGTGGGTGGTCACGGTGGGGAAGTTCGAGGAAACTGCGTCTTAGCATCGTCAGTTCGTCGGCAACGACGCTTCGGGTTGGGGTCCTCGGCTTCACCCTCGGACCGTAACGGCTGAGCCGGCGGCGACTCCCCCCCCCCCCCCCCCCCCCCCCCCCCCCCCCCCCCCCCCCCCCCCCCCCCCCCCCCCCCCCCCCCCCCCCCCCCCCCCCCCCCCCCCCCCCCCCCCCCCCCCCCCCAGGGCATCGTGAGGTCGAGTGACGTGTTCTGGCCGGGCTCGTGCAGGGCCGTCTGGGCCGCCGGCTGGCCATCGACGCGGAACGTCAACGTCGCCCCGGTGTGCAGCCCGGGCGCGGCGTCTGGTCCGACGACGAAGAGGACATACCCGGAGAAGCTGCCGGTGTGCCCAGTCGACCGTGATCGCGGAGCGAGCATCGCCGACGAGAGGCCTCGACTCGAGTTCCCGGCTCGACCGTACCCGCCGGCGGTCCCGAGGATCTCGCCGACGAACGACGACACCTCCGGGGCGAGGCCTTGCGGGGTCGCCGTCGAGAAGGCGACGTCGAACGTCGCGCCGAGACCGTTCCCGAGCCACGTGAGTGCGTTGGTGGCGTACAGCTGAGCGTCGGCGGCATACGTCCAGAGCACGACGCGGGCTCCGGGTGCGCCGCACCCGGCCGACTCGTCCTCGCCGATCACCGTCAGCTCGTACTGGCCAGCGGTCACCGGTCGTCAGCGTGAGCTGGCACGCCGTCATCAGCCCGTCGTGGAGCACCACTGCGCCGAGGAACGGGGCGCTGAACGGCGCACCATCGATCGTGGCGTGGCCACGGACGAGCATCCGGTCACCGGCGCCCGGGACCCCGTCAGTGTCGGGGAGCCCGGGGTGAGGCTGCAACTCGAAGCTCGGACTCGAGGCGCCTCCATGTCGCCGCCCAGCAGATCGTTGCCCGCCGGCTCGATGCCCTCCA
>CAVRCY010000004.1:0-478793 GCA_963719775.1 uncultured Acidimicrobiia bacterium | reverse complement strand
GGGTTGGGTGACCAGCGCGATCCGTGCGCCGGGACGCAGCAGGCTGCGGAGGCAGGCCAGCCGCCGGCCGGGCTGATCCCAGAAGCCGACATTGTTGACGGCGAGCACGGCATCGAACGGCGTGCTGAACGGTTGCGCCGGGGCGGGCGATGACTGCCGGCCGGTGTGGTCGACCGGCAGCAGGTCCTCGACGGTGGTACAGACCAGGTCGACGCGGCTGGCGGCGATGGCCGCGACGTTGCGCCGTCGGGCCTGGCGGAGGATCACGGGTGACTGGTCGACACCGACGACGACGCCACCTCCAACCCGCTCGGCGATGGCGGCGAGAGCGACACCGGGCCCACACCCCAGCTCGAGGACCCGTTCGCCGGGCTGGATGTCGAGCAACCCGACAGCCCATCGGCTGCGGGCAATGTTCGACCGCCGATGGCTCATGATCCACCCGGCCACGTACCTGCCGACGCCGATGGGGTTGCGGAACTGGGAGACCACGCTGCGGCGGATCCTCTGTCGGGTGTTCATCGGTTCAAGTGCACAACCTCCAGTACGCTCGAGGTCAAGTGGCTGATGGTCTGCTGTCGATTGGCGAGCTGGCCTCACGCAGCGGTGTCGCCGTCACCGCACTGCGCTACTACGACACGCTGGGCCTCGTCCGGCCACAGCTGCGAGCCTCGGGTCAGCGCCGTTACCCCGAGTCGGCGGTGCGCGTCGTCGGGGTCATTCTGCTTCCTGCGCGACGTCGGGTTCTGGTCGATCATCGACGCACGCCTCGCCGGCTCATCACTCGAAGAGAGCCACGCCGCCGTGCACTGACCGGGGTTCAGGTGGTGGCGGCAGCGAGGGCGGCAGAGTGGCCGTGAGCCGGCTCCGACGCTGGGCGCGCACGGGCTCGGGTTGTTACGCCGAGCGGCGGCCAAGCCGATCAGGGCAGCCGATGTGGCGACGGTGATGGCAACCATCATCCAGCCGGCGGTGTGGACGCCGGCCCGCTTGCTGACGGCGCCAAACGTGACTGCGAACGGGAGGAACGCGATCCAGGTGAGCGTTCCGACGCCTGACGCGACTCCGGCGCGGATCGTTGATGGGATGCAGTCGTGGAGAAGGCGGGTGAGATAGGTGCTGGCGGCCACGAGGAGCACGGCGAGCCCGACCTGGGCGGCGATGACGAGCCCAGGAGCGTGGCTCACGGTGAGCGTGAGGCTGAAGGCGACCATGAGAGCGACGACCGTGGCCAGCGTCGCCGGGCGGGCGAAGTGGATGCGTCCGGCGAGCATTCCGCCGAGACCGAAGGCGGACATCAGGCCGGCCCAGTGCGGCCCGTAGAGGATGGCGGGGGCGGCGAGGGCGACCATCCACAGCGGGCCGAACTCGAGCAGCGCCTGCAGCAGCAGCGCGGTGAGCACCATCGTGGCGATGATCGGCAGCAACCGTCCGCGTCCCAGGATGGTGCGGTAGGTGAGAGCGATCTGGCTGCGCAGCGTCACCGACTCCCCGGCCTCGTGCAAGCGCGGCTCGCGGAACGCCAGCAGCGCCCGCACCGAGACGAGACCGAACGGGATGGTGAGGAAGTACGTCAACCGCGGCGAGGTGACCGTGGCCAGGCCGGCACCGGCCAGCGAGCTCGGCGACGAGGGCGACGCTCTCCCACATCCGCAACCGGCCAACGGTCGCCTCGAATCCGTCGCCGTCGCCGAGCTCCTCCAGCACGGTGTCGTAGATGATCGAGTCGACCGTCCCCGACTGCATGGCGAAGAAGACGCCGAGCAGCAGGGCGGCGACGATGTAGGTGGGCACGCTGGTGCTGAGCCCACCGACCAGCTCGCTGGCCATGAGGGCGATGCTGGCCACGACGAGGACGCCGCGCCGGCTCCACCGGTCGGCGAGGATGCCGGACGGGACCTCCAGGAACGGGACCACGGCGGCGTAGGCGGCAGCCATCACTCCGATGCTGGCGGCGTCGAAGCCGATCTCGTCCATGAACAACTTCTCGACCGGCACCCACAGGATCGTCCCCTGCAACATCGCGGCGAGGTACAGCGGGCGCAGCCGCCGACGCAGCCGGGCGCGTGGGGCCTCGTCTCGGGGCGCCAGCGCCTGGCCGCCTTCGAAGGCGCTGCTCGTCTCGTCCACGGTCGTGCTCATGTCCGTTGAGACGACAGCTGCCGGGAAACTCATCGCGCGCCGGCGAATCGCGAGCGCCCGAGTGATCGGTCACAGCGTCGGCGGGAGCCCGAAGACGGGGAACACGGAGGCGTCAAAGGTCGTGATCTCGACGACGACGCCGTGTTCGATCCGCAACACGTCGAGCGTGACGGCCCGATAGGTCACGTCGCCCCAGCGGCGCAGGTAGTTGGCGGCGGCCGGCTGCCCGTTGGCTCGGATCGGCACGAGCCGCCAGTCACCCGGACCGTCGGGGCCCAAGAGCTCGTGGAAGAACGCCGCCACCGCCTGGCGCCCGTCGAATCGTGTCTGCTCCTGAACCAGGTCGTTGACGAGCGTCGGCATCGTGAACAGGACGTCCTCGCCGAGCAGCTCGACCACCGCGGCGGCGTCCGCCCGGTCGTGCGCCTCCATGTAGCGCTGCAGCAACTCCCGCTCCTCCTCGCTCGGCGGAGCGACCGGCGCCCAGGCGCTGACGGTCAGGCCGCCCGAGCTCCTGCAACCGCGCCCGAGCTCGCTGCAACGCGCTGTTCACCGCGGCCACCGTCCCATCCAACGCCTCGGCGGTCTCGCTCGCCGACCAGCCGAGCACGTCGCGCAGGATCAGCACCGCCCGCGGCCGTGGCGGGAGGTGCTGGATGGCGGCGAGGAACGCCAACTCGATCGTCTCCTTGGCGACCACCACCGCCTCCGGCTCGGCCTCGCCGGGCCCGGTCACCTCCAGCAGCTCGTCAGGGATCGGCTGCAGCCACGGGACCTCATCGAACGTTGGCGGACGGCTCGGTGGCGGACAGTCGTCACCCGACGCCGGCGGCGCTTGATCGCATCGAGGCAGGCGTTGGTGGCGATGCGATACAACCAGGCGCGCAACGTCGACCGACCCTCGAAGCCCGCCCGGTTGCGCCACGCCTTGACGAACGTCTCCTGCACCACATCCTCGGCATCCTCGAAGTTGCCGAGCATCCGGTAGCAGTGCACTCGCAGCTCACGCCGGTGACGCTCCACCAGCGCGGCGAACTCCGACTCACTCCCCGTGCGCACCGTGGCGACGACCGCGGGGTCCTCACCCACCCCTCGTGCCGCCGCGATCATCTTCCATCGCCGTCTCGTCTCCTCCGCTGGTCCGTCACCGAAGCGTCGACCCGTTGAGACGACAACTTCCCGACCGAGTCATCGCCGCCGTGGAGCGAGCACGTCCTGCTCGTCAGCCGGGCGGAGCTCCACGCGCTGCCGCGTCGTCTCGATCCGCTCGACGAACGAGGAGCGCCTGCTCGACGTGGAACAGCCGATGGGTGCGTCGATCCTTTGGTGCGAACTGCGGTGCTGCCATGGACATCGGAACGACCTCCGGCTGATCGACCTCGTGGGTGCGTCCTTCGTGCACGATCGTTGCGGCGCCGCTCGCCACCACGTTCCTGACCCAATCGGTGGTCGGCCCGTACGGCAGCGCGATGACGAACCCGTCGTCGGTTGCCACGGCCTGCACCGGCGTCTCGTAGAGCCGGCCAGTTGTCCGGCCGACATGGCGGATGATCGATGCGATTCCGCCAGGTGTTCCGCTCGACGGCAACACGTACCGCTTCGTCGCCCGACCGCTCCGGCGGACTGCGTTGAGCACCAACGGCGATTTCGCCCGCATCCCGGTCACGAAGACGATCCCCATCACGACGACGGCAAGCACCAAGCTGCCGACCAGACCGGCGATCCGTCTCCCCATTGCTGCACCACCTTGGAACTCCGGGCCGGCGGTCAGGCCACGACGGCGTCGACGTCGACTTCCAGGTCGATCGGGCCCCGGAGCACCGGGCTCGGCCGGTAGGGCGGCGGGTCGACGGTCAATCGCGGCTTCTCGAGGCGGCCGGCGATCGCCGTCAGGGCGAGCTGACCTTCCAACCGTGCCAGCGGGGCCCCGAAGCAGTAGTGGATGCCGCCGCGAACCCGTAGTGCTGGTTCTCGGGTCGGTCGGGATCGAACTCGTCCTGGTGGTCGAACAGATCCGGATCGCGGCTCGCGGCTGCAAGGAGCAGGACGATGCGCGCCCCTTGGGATCGTCGTGCCGTTGATCTCGATGTCGGCCGCCGCCACGCGATTGGGGATGTACTGCACCGGCGGCTCGACCCGCAGCAGCTCCTCGACGAACCGCAACGAGATCTCCGGCTCGGTGCGCAGCCGCTCGATGAGGTCGGGGTTGCGCAGCATCGTCAGCGTGCCGTTGGCGATGAGGTTGACGGTCGTCTCGTGCCCCGCCACGAGCATCAGCCCGCCCGTGGCGGCGAGATCGATATCCTCCATCTTCTCCTCGAGGTGTCGTTGGCGAGGCGTGAGAGCAGGTTGTCGGCCGGGTTCGTTGGCGCCGCCCGATGAGCCCGAACAGGTAGGTGCCGAGCTTCTGCCGGTTCTCGTCCAGGAGCGCGCTGCAGCTCGTCGGCGTTGTCTTGGTCCACGGAGCCCGCCGTGCGGACGAGGTTGTCGGCGATGTGGAACGTCGGTTGGTCCTCGGGCGGCGCCGAGCAGCTCGCAGATGACGGCCACGGGCAGCGGATACGTGAACGCGTCAACGATGTCGATCCGAGTCTGGCCGGCCAGCGTTGCCAACAGGGCATCGACCCGCTCCGCGATGTCCGGGTCCCCGGAGGCCACCAGGCCGGCGGGGTCTGGCGGCCCGAACTGGTTCATGGCGATGCGCCTGATTTGGTCGTGGTCGGCGGGTCCTGCCTGATGGACGGCAGCACCGGCGGGGGCGGCCCCGGATCAGCAAGGACCCGCGGGTCCGAGCTCACCCGTGGGTCGTGGAGCAATGCCGCACCTCGCGGAACCTGGCGACGGATACGCGCCGTCATGTTGCCGGCACACGCCGAGCTGCCGCGCCTCGGCGTAGAGCGGGTACGGGTTCGGCCGGCTCCCCGGCTTTGCGATCTGGAACAGCAGCGTCTCACCGCTCATGGCCGTCCTTCCTCGATCACCTTCGCCCGGACTTGGTCTCGGTCGTCACCGCCCATCACGACCGTCGGCGTGGTGCGCCGCCGTCGGGAAATACGACCGGCTGCGGCTCAGCGGGGCCGCCCTCCGGGGCCGGGCAGGTCGAGCGGGAACGGTGCCGCTTTCTCGATTTGGGCACGGTAGAAGTCGAGCCACTTCGCCTGGTCGAAGAACACCGCTGCGACGACCCGCCCGTCGCGGCCGTACGCGGCGACCGGGGTGTGGTCCGCCTTCGAGCCTTGGGTGAACTGGATCGATCGGCGAAGGGCGGGACGCCGACCGACTTGATGTTGATGCCGAACTGGATCGACCAGAACGCCGGGACAGAGATTGCGGCAGCCGCGCATCGACGGGCAGACCATGTTGTGCGCCACGATCCGCGCCTGGGCGACGGCGTTCTCCAGTGCTCGAGGCTGAGGAACTGATAGCGGTACAGCGGGTGGGGGAACCGCGCGACGTCGCCGGCGACGAAGATGTCGTCGGTGACGAGGCCGTCGATGTCGAACGCCCGGCAGCCGGCGTCCGCCGAGACCCCGAGCGGGCCGGCCGCCAGTCGCGGGCCGTGCAGCCACTCGATGTTGCGGACGGAGCCGAGCGCCACGACGACCACGTCCACGTCGAGCCGGCTACCGTCGGACAGTGCGACTTGGCGGACCCGCCGTTGCCCTCGAGCGCCTCCACCTCGACCCCGGTGCGGAGATCGACGCCGTGGGCGCGCTGCAGATCGGCGGCGATCTCCCCGATCACGTCGCCGAGCGCACCAGCCAACGGGCTCCCACCCCGCTCGACGAGCGTGACGTCCAGCCCGAGCTCGCGGCACACGGACGCGACCTCCGAACCCGTGAACCCGCCGCCGATGACCAGGACGCGCTTCGGCGCAGTCGGCGAGCAACGCCTGCAGCTTTGCTGCGTCGGTGCTCGAGCGGACGGACGCCCACCCCGCCGAGTGCCGCCTCGTCGGGGACCGGCCACGGGCGGTTGTGCACCCCCGTGGCGATGACCACGCTGGTCGTAGTCGACCGTGCGGCCGTCGGCGAGCTGCACCTGCCGCTCCTCGCGATCGAGACCCGTCGCGGCGACACCCAGCAACCACTCGGCGTCACCGAGATCACGGAGCCTGGGCAAGCCCGTCGCGTGTTGCCGGGGCGAAGCCGACCAGCACCTGCTTCGAGAGCGGCGGCCGGTCGTACGGCGGCTGCTCTTCGTCACCGATGACCATGATCGCGCCGCCGTGGCCACAGGCCCGCAACGCCTCTGCCGTCCGAAGCCGGCCAACGACGCCCCGACGATCACGACCCGGGCACCGTCGGGCAGCCCGCTGGCGTCCGATCGGGTCATGGCGACGCCGCCACGTCGTCGATGTCGACCAGGATGGCGCCGACTGGGCACGCCGCCGCCGCCCGCAACACGTTGACGCGCGGGCGTCGTCGGGCTCGGGCACGTACATCAGAGCTTCGTGGCCGACGAAGCGGAACACGTCCGGAGCGAGGAACGCGCACTGGGCGTAGCCCTGGCAGAGGGTGAGATCGACGGCGATCCGCATGACCGCATATCGTAAACCGGTTGGCGCTGGTCCGCTGCCAGCCGCATGGACGGCCGGCGTGCGCTCGGGACGACCTCGAGGTCGCCATGCGAGATGTCGAGCATGCTGCCGGAGCCGTCGGCCTGAGGCGGCGGCGTTCAGGTTGCGACGATGAGGGCGAGGACACCATCGCGACACCAGGGCGACGATGGCTGCGATGACGCCGTAGCCGTTCGTGGCGGACGTACGGATCCTCGGAGAACGGGTGGAGGCCCCCTCCCGGCGATCGTGCAGTTGTTGCTCTCGCTGGGAGGGGTCCCCACCTTGGGCAGGTGGCGGCGACCCTTGCGCTTCATCCCGGACCGGCCCATCGTGTGCACCGTACTGCTGCCGACGTCGGGCGACGGCTGCGCAGGATCTGGGCACGAACAGTCTCGAGTCTGGGCGCAGAAATTTGCGGGAGCCGCAGCGAACGCTGCCCAGGATAGGGGGTTGGGTCGATCCGCCCCAGACCGGCGGTGCGGTCGAGTCAGGTCGTCGGCAGCCGGGCGCGCCAGACGTCGAGCGCCAGGACCGGCCGCATGCCCACACCCAGGTACAGGTCCAGCGCCGGCGTCGTGTTGTTGGTGTCGACATGCAGGATCGAGCCGCGGCGGCCACGACGGAAGTCGTCGGCCAACGCCTGGCGGAGCAGCAGCTTGGCAAGGCCTGGCCGCGGGCCCGGGCCAGCACGGCAACGGTTGCGATGTACCCGCGGTCCTCGTCTTCCACGAACTGGTCCGACCCGCGGACCATGGCCACGGGCACACCATCCAGGTAGGCGACCCGGAGTTGCGCCCAGTCGTGGGTGGCCGACGACTCGATGCCCTCGTGCCACTCGTCGAACGACTTCTCGACGAAACCGAAGTGGTCCACGAACGCCCGCGTGGACACGCTGTGGGCATCGCGACGCAACGTCTCGTCGCCGGGCCCGGCGCGACCACCACGTGAGCGGGAACCTCCGGCTCGACCGGTGGCTCCTCGAAGTCGAGACGCATCCGGTGAAACGTGGTCGCCGGCTGGAAACCGAGTGGTGCGGCGCGCTTGCTGGATGGCGTCGGCCTGATGGATGCCGACGTCGACGGTGACCTCGTCGTGACCGGCCTCGCACCCATCTCGACGGCCCGCCGGAGCACCTGCCGCCACAGCCGTTCCGCCACGGCGTCCGCGGCGGCGATCACATCGACGTCGACGTTGCCGCTGTCGCCCTTGCCGTACGCCCACCCATAGCCGGCACCCGGCCATCGGCGTGGACCAGCCAACCGTCGGCGGCTGGATCGAAGCCGGGCTCGCCGAGCTCGTCGCGGACGTCGTCGAGCGTGACATCGGCGAACCCGAGGAGCGCGGTGGTGTGCGCGGCGACCAGTCCATAGATCGCGTCGGCGTCGTCCAGTGTCGGTCGACGCCAGTGCCAGGCGAGGGAAGGCCCGTCGTCACGGCCCGCATCCTGACGACTGGACCAGGCCCGGTCCAGCAGGTTGGCGCTCGTCGATGGTCGCACGGGCGAGTGCACATGCGAGCCAGTTCGCACGTCTGGCTGTCGATTGCGCCGCGCTTCGTTCGTCTTGTGGTCAGACCGGATCGCCGATCGGGCGGCCCGGTGACCACGAGAAGGAGCACGTGATGCCGAAGTACGTCCTCGCCTACCACGGCGGGAGCATGCCCGAGACCGAGTCCGAGCAGGCGGCCGTGATGGCCGAGTGGGGAGCCTGGTTCGGCTCGCTCGGCGATGCGCTCGTCGACGGAGGCAACCCCATCGGCCAGATCAAGACAGTGGCGTCGGATGGCTCGACGAGCGACGGCGGTGGCGCCAACCCGCTGAGTGGCTACAGCCTGATCAAGGCCACCGATCTCGACGCCGCGGTCAGCCTTGCCAAGGGCTGCCCGGTCCTCGCCTCCAGCGGCACGATCGAGGTCGCCGAAGCCATCGAGATGTAGACCGGGTCCACATTCGAGGGTCGCCCTCAGCCCTCACGGCGTGAGGTCGCTCCTGACGCCGGACCGGCATGAGTCCAACGTTGACCCGCCGCCACCTGTTCGCCGGCGCCGCGGCGACCGTCCTCGGCGCCAGCACCCTCAGCGCCGGGCCCGTCGTCGCCCGGCCGTGGCCTCCGGCCGCGGCCGGCGCCGGCGGGCCAGACGAGTTACCGGGGGAGCCGGTCGTCGCCTGGTTTCGCCTCCTCCGCGCCCTCGTCGCTCGATCACCTTCGACGTCGCCGAGAACGGCACCCAGTTCGTGTTCGACGCCGAGCCGGTCTTCGACGACGGCATGCCGGCCTACGGCAGCGACTTCGTCACGGAGGGCCTGATCTTCGAGGAGGGCACCCTCGACGACAGCCTCGGGTTCGACGCCGAGGGCAACGTGCTCGAGGCGGTGGCCGACAAGGTCATCGGCGAGTGGAAGTGCTTCGGCTACATGATCGGCGACGGCGCCGAGACGGCGGCCGGCGAGTGGGTCGTCAGCACCCAGACGTATCGCTTCTACGGCGAAGACGGTCGCACGACCGACGACGACATGGTCGTGTCCACCGGGACCGAGCACGTGCCCGGGGAGCCCGTCGTGCGGGCGATCACCGGTGGCACCGGCCGCTACGAGACGGCTCGCGGTGAGGTCCACCAGCTGACCACCGGGTTCGGTGAGAACATGGGTGTGCTCGCCGAGTTCAACCATCGAGCTGGCCAAGCCGTGACGATCCGACCCGAGGGCCCGGCGCCCCCCGCCCGGCCCTCGGGTCATAGTCGCCTGCCGGCCGAGTCGGTCACACGTGCCTGGCCGTGGATCACCTGTGACCGACGCGGCCCGGCGATTGATGAGGCGGCCGCCGAAGCGCCCGGAGGCGCCGGGGTGCCGAACCGGGTGTCGTCGTCACGTTCGCCCGCCGCCTGACCAACGTGTGCCCCGTACTGTTGGCTGGGACAGGGTCCGTGCCTCGCTACAGGGCCACTGAGCAGGCTATCCGTCGAGATTTCTTCACTCTCGGTGTTGATGGTCGTACAATTGTTCGATAGAGTGTGGCGATGGGGACGGTGTACGACGAACTCGACGCAGCGATCACCACGCTGCTCGACGTCGACCCCCACGACCTCTCCGACGGCGACCTCGACGACGCCGTCGTCACCATCCAACGCCACACGTCACGGTTGGCCGCCGCCCGGGCCAGGCTGATCTCGGCCTGGGACCACCGCCACCTGTGGGCCACCGACGGCTCCCGCTCGCCGGCCGCCCGGCTGGCCCGCGACGCCTCGATCGCCCCCAACACCGCCGCCGGCGAGGTGCGTCGGGCGCGGGCGTTGCGCACGATGCCCCACACCGCCGCGGCGTTGGCCGAAGGTGCCCTGTCTCCCGATCATGTCGACCTGCTGGCCCGCGTCGACACCGGGTCGCGGCAGGTCGTGTTCGCCGACCACGAGGAGACACTCGTCGCCCAGTGCACGCTGCTGCGCTTCTCCGACGCCTGCCGGATGGTCGCCTACTGGCGTCAACGGGCCGACGCCGCCACGATCGAAGACGAAGGCCAACGCCTGCACGAGGCGCGCACCGCCTCCGCCGCCACCACCATCGACGGGATCGTCGACCTGCGCGCCTTGTTCGACCCGCTCGGGGGCGCCGAATTCCTCACCGAACTGCAACGCCTCGAACACCTCGAATACCTCGCCGATCTGCAACCCGACGCCACGTCCCGCACCACCGGGCAGCGCCGCCTCGACGCCTTGGTCGAGATGGCCCGCCGCTCCCGCAGCGCCCACCACGGCGGGCTGCGACCGCGCCCGCTGCTCACCGTCCTCGTCGGCGAGGAGACGTTGGCCCGGCTCTGCGAGCTGGCCACCGGCACCGTCATCGCCCCCGGGCTGATCGTCCCCTTGTTGTCGGACGCCGACATCGAGCGGGTCGTCTTCGACGGACCCGACCGGGTCATCGCCGTGTCCCACAAGCGTCGTTTCACCGGCGCCCTGCGGCGGGCGATCGAAGTGCGTGACCGACGATGTCAACATCCCTCCGGCTGCGACGAACCGGCCACCACCTGCGACATCGACCACATCCACCCCCACAGCGAAGGCGGCCCCACCTCCCAGGACAACGGCCGCCTCGAATGCCGCCCCCACAACCGCCACCCCGACAAACACGACCCCCAACCCGAACCCGCCCACCCGCCGCCCGAACCCGAACCCGACAGCGACCCCGAACGCCCACCCGAACCCGAACCCGACGAACCATGACGACGACCGCACCTCACGCGGCCCACGGCGCCGACGCGGCTCGCCGCTAGCGCTGCACGATCAAGGACAACGCCGCCGCCGGCTCGGGCTCAGCTGGCCGCGGCGGCGGCGAAGATGGCCTCGATGTGGTTGGTCACGCCGGTGGTGCTCATACCGCCCGCCCTCGATGTGGAGAGCTCGACGACGAAGGCGGACGAACCGCTGATCGTCGAGTTCATGAACTGTGTGGCGTTGCCGGTGCAGTACACCGTCGGCGCGCACGGCACGGTGGCGATCGGATAGCCAACCCTGTCGGCATACGCCTGCAACGTCCCGGGCATGGCGACGCCGTCGACCAAGGCTGCGTCGACGACGTGATCGGGGCCGTGATACCAGACGGTCACCCGTGGCTCGATGGTCGTGACGAAGCTGACCAGCGCCTGGGTCTCGGGCTCGCTCGTCGGTTCCCCACCGGAGCAGTACGGCGGGTGGGCGCCGCAGTCGATGGGCTCCCAATTGGCCGCGAAGTTCCGGTTGAGGTCGACGCCACGAGCGTTCGTCCGGGTGCCGTTGGCGTTGCCGTCCGGGTTGACGGACGTGATGACCCACACGTCGAGGCCGTCGGGGATGGCGGCGGCGTCGCGGAGGTGCTCGGCAATCTCGATGCCGGCCTGCTCGTCGCCGTGGATCGAGCCGACCACCAGCACCGGCACGCCTCCTGCTGTGCCGACACGGGTGGCGATGATCGGACGGCCATCCGCGCTCCCGCCGACCTCCCGCTCTTCGACGACTCGCGGTACGAGAGTCGGCGCGCAGCTCGGATCGCACGAGACGATCAGGACGGGCACGGCGAAGATGCCGCCGGCCGCCAAGCTGATGCTGCGTCGATGGGCGGACGCCAAGAGTCGGGTGATCCAGTTCACGTACTCCTCAGGCGTGACCCGCGACAAGTGAACCCTACTCACCCGATGGTGTGCCGTCCGTCACATCGGCTCGCAAGGATGTCGCGGAGGCGTTCACGGCGCGGCCAGCCTCCCCGCACCAAGGGCGACCGACCGCGTCCGTCGAACGGCACCCTGCGATGAGCGCGCAGGGGTCAGCCGGCCGAGCGGGATCCCCGCCGGCGGATGACGACCGCCTGGACATCGTCGGGGTGGACGACCATCGCTCGCTGCGTGCGGTCGTCGTGTCCGAGGAAGGCGTCGTGCACCTCGATGGCCCGGACGGCGAGCTGGGTCTGGTTGGCCGGAGCCGCGTCAGCGGGCAGGAGCCCCTGGTGCTGGCGAACAAACGTGGCGGCGGCGCGGACCGCGTCGTGCAGGATCCGGTCGTCGGCGCCGGGGTACTCGAACCGCCAGCGCCGCGCCCGTGCGGCGATCAGCGGCTTGCCGTCGTCGCCGATGTCGACGCCGGTGGCCGGGAAGATCCGGCAGTCGTACGTTCGGCAGGCAACGGGACGGTGCTCGTAGATCGAGCACTGCTCGTCGACCAGCATCGGGCAGTGGCCCCGCTGGTCGTAGCCCATCACCAGGTGGCCAGCGGGCCGCCCGGGCGCCGGGAACAGCAGCTCGCCAGGGATGTGGCCAGTGCGTCGACCTCGTCGGGCCCGACATCGACGAACTGTGACGACCTGCAGCAGGCCGTGCAGCCGTCGCACGGCACGTCGGACGCCCCTTCGCCACGCAGCGCACTCTGGATCCGCCCGAGCCACGCCGAGAAGTCGCCAGCGGGAAGGTCCTGGGTCACGTCGGCATCGACCATCGCCCGCACCCGATCAGTTGACCCCGACGGTCCGCCCGCCGGTCGACATGGAGCGACCATAGCGCGACCGGATTCGCGCCGCGCCGCGCCACCCAGCCCCAAGTCGGATGATTTCGCCGCCCCGAGGCCGGCCATGCCGCAAGCCCTGACGTCGCCCGGCCGCCACGTTCTGGGTGCGTTTTGTTGCGGATTCCGGGACGATCTGCACCCAGTTCGTCTATGCCTCTCGCTCGGCAGGACCTGCGCCCAGATGTACGGGGCGCGACGGGTGGTCGTCACCGCGGAGGGATGCTCTGCTCGTTATTGAACAGGTCGTCGGGGTCGTACTTCGTCTTCACGTCGATCAGGCGATCGAGGTTCTCGGCGTAGTACTGCTCGCAGCGTGGTCGGGCAGCAGGCGGTTCGGGAAGTTCTGGTAGCTCTCAGCAGGGGTGTACGGGGCGATCACGGCGATCACGTGCGTCGGTCCAGGCGATGAGATCGTCGCCCACGCTACGGCGGGCGCGTCGTTCGGCCACACCGGCGTCGGCCGCAGCATCGTCGACACAGCGCCGCGGTGGACGTAGGCGGTCTCGGTCCGACCGATCTTGTTCATGACATCGCCACCGACCCACCCGAGCGACCACACCGAGCCGTTGGCGTCGTCGGTCCCGCTGGGGCAGTCGGCCAGCAGGTCGATCACCTGCGGCGACGGCGTCCGTCTGGCACCGGGTCCTCGACGTAGCGCGAGATGTCGCCGTAGGAGTGCGGGATCGGGTGTCGGACGCCCACATGCTGCTGCACGTCCCAGAACGGCTTCACCTCCAACGCCGTCTTCGTCGGCGGGCCGGCGCCGCGAGCATCGGTTGCAAGCAGGTCCTGCAGCTCGTCGAGCGGCCCGACGTACTGGCCTCGCGTGAAGGCGGCGATCGCCTCCCGCGGCCCTCCGGCGCCGACGGGCGTCGCCTGCGCCATGGTGGACGGCGTTGAGCGCCGGAGCGCCGTCTCGAGCAGGTCGTTGAATCGCCGACCAGCAGCGCGCCGGCTGCGTCGGCGCCCTCGAAGTCGTAGCGGAAGTACGTGACCGTCGCCGGCACCTCGACCAGCTGGAACGTGAACTAGGTGTTGATGCCGAAGCTGCCGCCCGCACCGCCCCGGCAGGCCCAGTACAGGTCGGGGTCGTTGGCGGTGTCGATCTCGAGGACCTCGCCGGAGGCCGTGCACGATGCGCGAGGCACGCGAGGTGGTCGCACGTCAGGCCGGCCCAGTGGGCGTTGTACCCGATGCCGCCCCCCAGCACGAGGCCGCCGATGCCGACGCCCAGGCAGGTCCCGCCCGGGCAGCAAGAACGGGCCGTTGATCGGTGGCGTTGAAGCACGTCCCAGTTGTAGGCCGCGCCGCCGCATCACGGCCGATCCCCGTCGCCGCGGTCGACGCTGACCTCGTTGAGCGGCGCTGATGTCGATCAGCAGCCCGGTGGTCGTCGAGAGCCCGGCGTAGCTGTGACCGCCGCCGCGCCCCACCGGCGGCGACGCCGTTCTCGTTCGCACCACTGCACGCACGTCACGACGTCGGCCTCGTCGGCGCACTGGGCGATGACCGCCGGCCGGGTGGCCAGAGTAGCGCCCGTTGGCCGGCAGCCCGGCCGGCGCGTAGCCGGGATCGCCGGGGCGTCAGCACGCGTGCCGTTGAGGCGCTGACGGAGGTCGTCGATGGCGCCCGCACTGACGTCACCGCGGCCGTGGTCGGGCCGGTCGTTGGCGCGGCGGACGTCGGCGCCGTCGCCGAGGTCGGTCGGTGCGGCGGAGGTGCGTCGATGCGTCGCCGGTCGTCGACGGAGCGCTCGAGGGTGACGTGCCGAGTCGAGCTGCAGGCGGCGAGCAGGCCAGCTGCAGCGGCGAGCGGCGCCCTCGCTGAAGCAGCCGGCGGCGGTTGATCGTCGGTCATGGCGATCACCTCAATGATCTCCATCATCCCGAGATCCTCGTGGGTCAGCGACGTGGCAGTGGTCGACGAAGCGCCCTGTGAAGTCGACGAAGTTCGATCTCGAACGTGAACGAGTCGCCCGTCGTTCCCCGTCAGGATGAACGTGTCGCGCCACAGCGGCGTGTCGAGCGGCCGTGCCGTTGATCTTCGTGACCTTGAACGGGTTGACGTGGATGTGGAACACGTGGGCGTGTTCGGTCAGCTTGTCGTCCGGGCCGTTGACGACCGTCCACTCCTCGGCCGTGCCGAGCTTGCACCTGGTAGGGCGGTCGAGTCGGCGTCGAACGGAGTCGCCGTCGACCCCGAACGTCTGGAACTCGAGACCCGTCCCGCTCGACCGTGTACTCGACACTGTCGGCGGCGGGCGATCGGCAGGATCGGCGGGTCCCACGCCGGCAGCGACGTCGGCAGCGCCCATCTCCGGGCCGCTCGCCCGCCACCACGACGGTGGCGATCGGCGCGTGTCGACGAGCTCCGGCGGCAGCATCGACGACGGTCGTGTTCGGCACTCTGTCGTCGACGCCTCCGGCATCCCCGGGCGTTCTGGCTGGAGCTCGGCGTCAGCATGCAGACCGGTAGGAGCCCGGGCGCGCCCGCCTTCACGAGCACCTCGACCCGGTTGCCGCGGCCAGCTTGAACAGTTGGCCGCCGGCTCCGGCGCGGCCAGCGTCAGGCCGTCCCACGCCAACACGTTGCAGCTCGTGACCCGTCGAGCACGAGGTTCATGAACTTGCCCTCGGCGGCGTTGAGGATGCGCCACCGCTGGACCTCGCCCGGGTACATCGTGATCGTCGGGTCGACGACGCCGTTGATCGGGTAGAGGATCTGTGTGCGCGGGATAGAAGGCCTCCGTCTTCGCCGGGTCGGGGATCGGCTCCGGCACCTCGGAAGTCGTCGTCCAGCTCGATGCCCTGGATGCACCACGATCTGCTCCTTGGCCGCCTCGACCTCCGGCACCTCGTCGATCTCACCGCGGACGATGATCATCCCGGCCATCCCGGCCGCGGACCTGTTGAGCCACTCCGCCGTGACGGTGCGGGTGGTACCAGAAGATGCCCGCCCTGGTGATCCTGACGGCACCTCGATCTCGTAGTGGTGGCGAGGCGCCCGGCTCGATCGTGACGAAGACGTCGTCACCGTTGCCCTCCGGGGACACGTGCATGCCGTGCGTGTGGAGGTTGGTGGTCGTCCATTCGTGGGGACGGTCGTGGCCGCTGGTGGACGGCGGGTGCGTCGAGCGGCGGGAGATCGTTGACGAGGTCGACGCGCAGCGTCTGGCCAGGGCGCAGCTCCCACGTCGCGCCGGGCAGCACGTTGTCGTACGCTGAACGCCGTCACCGGCTTGGCCGCGCCGATGTCGACGACGCCGGGCATCGCCGTCAGCGTGATGGCCGAGCGCGTCGCCGTCGCTCTTCAGCACTGCCGGCTGACGCAGTTCGTCCGGCGTGTCCGGCGTCGAGGTCGGGGGTGGCGTCGTCAGTCGGTTCCGTCGTGCTCGGGGCGCTCTCGTCGTCCGACCGGCAGGCCAAGAGGGTGCTCGGGAGGGCACCGATGGCAGCGAACGTGAGGCCACGTCGCAGGGCTTCCCGCCGCGAGAACGTCCTGTCCATGGCCGTTCCCTCCCTCGTGGCGACCGGTTGCGGGCGATCGTACGGACCACCCGCGGGGGTCAAGGAGATGCCGTGGACAGCCGGTCTTCGTGCCGGAGCCCACGCCATCGGCTCGCTGATCTGTCACATCTCCTCGTCGCCACGTGTCAGTGCTCTGACCGACACGACACGACGAGGAGACTGATCATGACAACAAGGATGAAGATCGCGGTGGCAGGGGCGACGGGGCGGGTCGGCCGTCACGTCGTCGACGTGCTCGAGGAGCGGGGCATGACGTCGTCGCGATGTCGCGTTCGAGCGGCGTGGACGTGATCACCGGGGAGGGTCTGGACGCCGCCCTGGCCGGCGTCGAGTGCATCATCGACGCGGCCACCGGGTCCCTCGCCCGAGCAGGAGGCCGCCACGATGTTCTTCACCACCGCCGCCCGCAACCTGCAGGAGGCCGGCCAGCGGGCCGGCGTGCGGCGCATCGTGGTGGTCTCGATCATCGGGATCGACCGGCTCACTGGTGGCTACAACGTGGCGAAGATCGCCCACGAGCAGGCCATGCAGGCCGGCCCGATCCCGGTCCGGGTGCTGCGTGCCGCGCAGTTCCACGAGTTCGTCGGCCAGCTCGTCGAGTGGGGGACCCGCGGTGAGGTGAGCTACGTGCAGCAGATGCGCACCCAGCTCGTCGCCGCGAGGTCCGTCGCCGAGGTGCTCGCCGACCTGGCCACCGAGGACGCCATGGCCGGACGTCGGGTCCGCCGGGTTCCTCGAGATCGCCGGCCCGCGGGAGGAGAACCTCGTCGACATGGCGACGCTCCTCGTCGGTCGGCGCGGTGACCCCGTCAAGATCGAGGGGGTCAGCGACCCGGCCAACCCGGACAGCGAGCGCTACGAGACGGGCGCCCTGCTGCCCGGCCCGGACGCCATCCTGGCGGGCCCGACGTTCGAGGAGTGGCTCGACGCGATGCCTCCTGACGCCCGGCGGCTCGTGCGCCGGGGAGGCGGAACATCTCGAAGAACCGGCGAGCTTCCCGCCGCGGCCCGCCGACTCGTGCCCGTCCCGCGGCGATGGCCGAGTCGAGGTCACTGTGGCCACCGAACAGCTCGGCGAAGACGTCCGGCGCCATCTCGAGCACGAGCCGGGGCTCGGTGGGTGGCTCCGACGGGAACGAGACCTGCCCGTCACGAACGAGGACGAGCAGATGCGCGTGCTCCAACCGGATCTCGACGAGGAGCTCGCCATCCGGTGCCTTGGCGGGCTCGAACGTGCCGCGGAGCGCGACCGTCAGCGCGGAGAGGCTGAAGTGGTCGCCGCTGTCCGGCTTGCCGAGGGACCTGGCGCCCCACATCCCGAGGCGCACGAGGGGCTCCTCCAGCTCGAGACCGTACGCGGTCAGCGCATAGACGACCGACGTCGACGGACGTGCTTGGAGCGCCCGCTCGACGACGCCAGCATCCTCGAGCTCTCGCAGCCGGGACGAGAGGACGTTGGTCGGGATGCCGGGGAGACCCTGCGCCAGTTCTGTGTAGCGCTTCGGCCCCGTCAAGAGCTCGCGCACGATCAGCAACGACCATCGCCCTCCGACGAGCTCGAGGGCCCGCGACAGTCCGCAGTACTGCCCGTACGCGCGCGCCATCGCGTCAGTCTGCCAGAACTCGCTTGACGTTCTCAAGTTCGCTTGTTAAAAACAAGTCAACTGGGAAGACGAGAGTCAGCTGTCGAAAATGCTTCGGCCCGATCGTCTAGAGGGAAACCGCCAGAAGGAGGCGACATGGGGACAGCCGGCAACCGGAAGGGCCTCATCCTGGCCCTGACCTGCACAGCACAGTTCATGGTGGTGTTGGACATCGCCATCGTCAACGTGGCGTTGCCCGCGATCCAGGTGGACCTCGACATGCGCCAGAACGCGCTGCAGTGGGTCGTCATCGCCTACGGACTGCTGCTTGGTGGCTTCCTCCTGCTCGGAGGGAGGCTCGGCGATCTGCTCGGACGGCGCCGGATCCTCCTGACGGGCCTGACGATCTTCTCGGGTGCGTCACTCGTGGCCGGCCTGGCCCAGTCGGCCGAGATACTGATCGGTGCACGGGCGTTGCAGGGGTTCGGGGCCGCACTGATCGCGCCCACGGCGTTGTCGATCCTGGCCGTCAACTTCAGCGAAGGACGAGAGCGCAACTGGGCGCTGGGGATCTTCGGCGCGGTGGGCGGTTCGTCCGCCTCCATCGGCGTGATCGCCAGTGGCCTGCTGACGGACGGCCCGGGTTGGCGGTGGATCTTCTTCATCAACCTGCCGATCGGCCTCGCGCTCATCCTGCTGGCGGCCAGGTTCCTCCCCGCCGACCGGCGCCAAGCCGGCGTCCGCCAGTTCGACGTGCTCGGCGCGACCACCGTGACGGGCGGGCTGTTGCTGCTCGTGTACGGGCTCAACCGTGGCGTCGATGACGGCTGGGCGTCGCCCTCGACGATCGGCATCTTCGCCGTCTCGGCGATCCTCTTGACGGCCTTCGTGCGGGTGGAAGCGCGGCTCTCGGTCACCGCTCGTCCCAGGAGCCACGCTGCGCAACCGGACGATGGTGGCGGCCGACCTGGCGGCGTTCCTGCTCTTCGGCACGTTCTTCTCGTTCATCTTCCTGGCCTCGTTGCTGATGCAACAGCTGCTCCAGTACTCGCCCACACGCACCGGGTTCGCGTGGCTGGCGACGTCGGTCGTCGCCTTCGTGGCCGCAGGGGTGACCGGCGCACGGCTGGTCTCGCGGTTCGGCGTCAAGCGGTTGCTCGTCGTCGGGATGTCGCTGGCCGCCCTCGGCATCGCGTGGCTGACGCGGATCCCGTCGGGGGCCGACTACGTCACCGATCTGCTGCCGGCCTTGCTCCTGTTGGGACTGGCCATCGGGCTCAGCGCTCCGACCGTGCAGATCGGCGCGCTCTCCGGGGTGGCTGGGCACACCGTCGGCCTGGCATCAGGGCTCGTCGAGACGATGCGAGAGGTCGGCGGAGCGGTCGGCATCGCCGCCGCTTCGACCGTGCTCGCCTCGCGGATCAGCGCCGCCGACGAGCTCACCGATGCGGCGGCGCGGCAATCCGCCGTCGCCGACGGGTTCCAGTCGGCGTTCACCGTCACCCTCGTGCTGGCCGTGCTCGGCGTGCTGGTGGCACTCGTCGCCTTCCCGAGGCGACGTGCCGAGTCCCCGCCCGATCCAGGTTCTGGAGCGGATTCAGTGCCAGAAGTGGCAGCAAAATCGCTCCAGAAGCCGTCCGGCGAGGGGAGGGTAACGTCGCCCGCATGGACATCTCGCTGAACATCGGTGGTCGCAGCGTCGACGAGGTGGTGGCCAACGCACAGGCGGCGGTTGACGGTGGGTTCCAGCGAGCGTGGTTGGCCAACATCTTCGGTGTCGACGCCATCACGGCGATCGCCGTGGCCGGCCGGGCGGTGCCTGGCATCACGATCGGCACGGCGGTGGTACCGACCTTCCCCCGCCACCCGCACGCCCTTGCCCAGCAGGCGATCACCGCGTGGGACGCGACGGAGGGCCGGTTCGTGCTCGGTATCGGGCTGTCGCACCAGATCGTGATCGAGTCGATGTTCGGCCTGTCGTTCGACCGCCCCGCCGTCCACATGCGCGAGTACCTCGCCGTCCTGCTCCCGCTGCTGCGGGACGGCAACGCCGACTTCTCCGGCGAGGTGTACAACGTGCACGCGCCGCTCGAGCGGGCCGGTGATCCGGCCGGACCGCCGGTGCTCATCGCCGCCATGGCCCCGGTCATGCTGCGCCTCGCCGGCGAGCAGACCGACGGCACGATCCTCTGGATGGCCGGCGCCCGCGCCGTCGCCGAGCATGTCGCGCCGCGCATCACGAAGGCCGCCGCCGATGCCGGACGCGGTGCACCGCGGATCGTCGCCACGCTCCCCGTGGCCGTCACCGACGACCCGGACGCCGCCCGGGCCATGGCAGCGTCGGCGTTCAAGGTCTACGGCGACTTGCCGTCCTACCGCGCGATGCTCGACAAGGAGGGTGCGGCCGGCCCGGCCGACGTGGCCATCGTCGGCGACGAGGCCACCGTCACCGTGGGGATCCACTCGATGGCTGACGCCGGCACGACTGACTTCGTCGCCGCCGTCTTCGGCGACCGCGACACGATGACCCGGACCAAAGCCCTGTTGCGCGAGTTGTAGCGGGCTCAGGCCAGCGACACCGGCTGGACCAGCCGCGCCAGACGTTCGCCGTCAGGGCTGGCCGGCTCGGCGGTGTAGATCGTCAGGATCTGGTCGCCGTCGTCGGCGAGCAGCAGTGCTTCGTAGTTCAACGTCAACGGCCCGACCAGCGGGTGGTTGTAGCGCTTGGCACCGTGGCGCTTCTGGGCGACGTCGTGGCCCTCCCACCAGCCGTCGACGCGCCCGTCGGCGCTCCGCAGCTCGGCCACGAGAGCCTCCAACCGCTCGTCGTCGGGGTGCCGTGCGGCGGCGGACCGCAGCAGTGCGATCGTCTCCCGGGCTGCATCGTCCCAGTCGGCGTGCAACACCCGCGTGGCGGGGTCGCCGAAGATCAGGCGGGCGTAGTTGCGCTCGGCACCGAACGGGCCCAGCAGCGCCTCGGCCGTGGCGTTCCAGACGAGCAGGTCGAGCCGGCGGCTGAGGAGCACGGCCGGCGACGGGTCGAGGGTCCGCACGAGCAGGTCGATCCCGGGACGCACGTCCGTGCCGTGACCGCCGCCGACTGTCGGCTCGCTGGCGTCGGCGAGGCGGAACAAGTGACGGCGTTCGGCCTCGTCCAGCAGCAGGGCGCGGGCCAGCTCGCCGACGATCTCGGGCGACGGTCGGCCGACCCGCCCCTGCTCGAGCCGGACCAGGTAGTCGGCGCTGACGTGGACCAGCTGGGCGAGCTCCTCACGGCGCAGGCCCGGCACCCGGCGGCGGATTCCGGATGGCAGGCCGACGAGTTCGGGCGAGACCTGTGCCCGGCGCGAGCGCAGGAAGGTGCCGAGCTCCTCGGCGCGACGCATGCGTCGAGTATGCCGCCGGCCTGCTGCCTGGTAACGCCGATCCCAGGAACCACCGACACTGGCTGCGACGACGGCCGTGCCCGAACATCGGGACGATGACGACAGACCCGTTTCTTCCGCAGGACCCCGCCAACCTGCTCGTTGCCGATCCCACCAGACGCCAGGCGACCTCGTTCGACAGCGACGGCCACCGGCTGGCCGCCCATCTGTACCGCCCGCCGCAGGCCCAACCCGGCCAGTCGACCCCCGGCATCGTGATGTGTGGTCCGGTATCGAGTGTCAAGGAGCAGACACTGCCCCACTACGCGCAGCGCTTCGCCGACGCCGGCTACACCGTGCTGACGTTCGACCCGCGGGGCTTCGGCGAGAGCGAGGGCGAGCCACGCTTCCACTACGACCCCTGGGCGATCATCGCCGACTACGTCGACGCGGCCGCCCACCTGATGGCCCGCGAGGACGTCGATGCGCGGCGCGTCTCCGCCGTCGGTGTGTGCATGGGCGGCGGCTATGCCCTGGCCACAGCCGCACGCGAGCGGCGGCTCGCCGCCTGCGCCAGCGTCGCCGGCGGCTACGACATCGGCGGGACGATGCAACGGGCGATCGGGGCGGCGGGGCTGGATGCGTACCTGCGGGCCGCCAACGACCTGCACGACCGCCAGCGTGGCGGCGGCGAGATCGCCTACATCCCGACGATCGCTCGCCAGCTGACCGCGGAGGTACCACTGGCGATCATGCCCAACCCCGAGGCCTACAGCTACTACGAGCGCACGTCGCGCGATCACGCGCCCACCTGGTCGTGGCAGACGACGGCCGCCTCGCTCGAGCCGTTTCTGACATTCAATGCCATCACGCAGGCGCCGCTCGTCGCACCCACGCCGCTGCTGATCATCCACGGCACGACCGACGCGACGCTGCTGCCGGAGCTGGCCCAGGCGGCCTGCGACGCGGCGACCGGTCCCAAGGAGCTGGTCTGGATCGAGACCCACAACCACATCGAGCTGTACGACCAGGATCCGTACGTCACCGAGGCGGTCGGACACGTGCTGCGTTGGCTCGACCCGATCATCGCTGCCGCGGAGGACGCGGCGTGAGCGCCGTCACCGACGTGATCGCCCGCTTTGCCGTGGCCATCGACGACCACGATTGGGCGGGCGTCACCAGCTGCCTGGCCGACGAGGTACGGCGCGACTACAGCTCGCTGACCGGAACGGCTCCTGACCTCATCGCCGGGCCTGATCTCGTCGCCGAGTGGGCGGCCGTCCTCGAGGGGCTCGACGCCCACCAGCACCTGATCGGGCTGCCGATGGCGGAGATCGACGGCACCGAGGCGCGCGCCGCGGCCCACGTCGTGGGCACGCACGTCCTCGACGGTGACCCTGACAGCCCATGGGTCGTCGGCGGTACCTACCGCTTCGTGCTCCGGCGCACCGCCGACGATGACCGCTGGCAGATCGCCGCCCTGACCCTCGACACCCGCTGGCAGACTGGCGACGGCGCCGTCCTGCAGCGGGCGGCGGCCCGCTGACTTCGGCCGCCGCGGGCTCAGTTGGTGACGGGGTCGATGAGGCCCCAGCGGCGGCGGATGGCACGGTCCAACGTGCCGAAGACGAGGCCGTCGACGGCGATCCCGATGACGAGGATGACGATCATCACGGCGATCAGTCCCGCGGCGTCGGAGAAATCGCGGTTGACCTGCAGGAGGTAGCCGATGGACGGCTCGCCGGCGATGATGACGAGGAGCTCGCCGGCCATCAGGCTGCGCCAGGCGAACGCCCATCCCTGCTTCATGCCGGCGACGAACGAGGGGAGCGACGCCGGGAGCACGATGTGGCGGTAGGCGTAGAGGCCGCGGGCGCCCAGCACACGGCCCGCCCGCAGCAGGATGGGCGGGATGTGATCGGCCCCGGTGATCATGCCATTGGCGATGGCCGGCGCAGCGCCCAGGATGACGACGAACAGGATGGCCTGCTCCGACAGCTGGAACAGCAGGATGGCGAGGGGGAACCAGGCGATCGACGGCATCGTCTGGATGCCGGTGATCAGCGAGCCGAACGCCGATCGCACCCAGCGCACCCGCGACACCACGCTGCCGATGAGCACCCCGATCACGAGCGCCGCGGCGAAACCGACCACGGCCCGCCGCATCGTGATCTCGACGGCGCTGGCCAGCGTGCCGTCCTGGATCATGTCCCACAGGGCGCCGAAGGCATCGGCCGGCGGGGGCAACTGGTACGGCTCCTTCCACCCGGACCACACGACCAGCTGCCAGAGGCCGATGCCGAACGCGACGGCCGCCAGCTTCGGCCACGTCGCCGCCCAGATCCGCCGCAGCAGGTCTGGGCCCTGGTGGCGCGGCAGGTCGAGGGCATCGAGGCCGGCGAGGCGTCGATCGAGGTCGGCGCGCTGGTGCGACTCGGCGGTGCTCTCAACCGGCATGGCGGCTGACCTCCTCGCGCAGCATCTCGGTGACGGTGCCGGCCAGCTCGCTCACCTCGGGCGACTCGATGCGACGCGGTCGATCAATGGCGACCTCGATGTTCGTCAGGACCCTGCCGGGCCGGCTCGACAGCACGACGATGCGGTCGGCCAGCCGGGCCGCCTCCCGCACGTTGTGCGTGACGAACAGCACCGTCAGGTTGCGGTCGGCCCACAACGACTCGAGCTCGTCGTGCAGGAGATCGCGCGTCATGGCGTCGAGCGCCCCGAACGGCTCGTCCATCAGCAGCACCTCGGCGTCCTGGGCGAACGCCCGCGCCAGCGCCACGCGCTGGCGCATGCCGCCCGACAGCTCATGCGGGCGGGCGGCGCCGAACTGCTCGAGCCGCACCGTGCGCAGCAGCGCTTGCACGCGCGGCCGGCGGATGGCCCGCGGGATCCGGCGCAGCTTGAGCGCGAGGTCGATGTTCCCGGCCACGGTCAACCACGGGAACAGCGCGGCGTCCTGGAACATCAGCGCCGTGCGACCGGACACGGCGATCTGCCCGGCAGTCGGGCGATCGAGGTCGGCGATCAGGTTGAGCAACGTCGACTTGCCACAGCCGGACGCGCCGACCACGCAGACCAGCTCCCCGGGCGCGACATGGAGGTCGATGCGGTCCAACGCGGCGACCGCCGCGCGACCGGCCCCGTAGATCTTGGTGACCTCGCGCAGCTCGATCGCCGCCAACGGCGCCGGCGGGCAGCTCGGTACCTGCGAAAGGTCAGCCGTACCGACGCGGTCAAGAGCGGTCATGGTGCCTCGATTGGGTCGAGCCCGCGCTCGGCGAGCACCTCGTTGAGCAGTGTGAGGTCGTAGATCCCGGTGAGGTCGACGTCCTCGAGCAGGCCGGCGGCGACGGCGTCGTCCTTCGACGTGGCCAGCGACGAGGCGATCGGGTCGAAGGTGAAGCGCAGGTTCTCCCACGCGGCGGTGATGGTCTCGGTCGGCAGGGCCTTCGTCGTGATCCGCTCGATGCCGGCGTTGGTGATCGACCGCGCCTCGGCGGCGTCGGCGTTGGCGACGTCGATCGCGCCGACGAGCCCGTCGAGCAGACCTTTGATGATGTCCGGGTGCTCGGCCAGGTAGTCGGGGTCGACGATGAGATGGGTCGTGACGAACTCGCCGTCCGGCCACAGCTCGCGCTCGTCGACGAGCACGTGCCCGCCGCCCTCGAGCTCCAGTCGCGTGGCCCACGGCTCGGGAACCCAGGCCCCGTCGATGTCGCCGGCTTGGAACGTCGTCAGCGTGTCGGCGTTGGCCTGGGGCAGGATCGACACCGCGCCACCGCCGGTGGTGTCGGTCTCGAAGCCCTGCTCGGCCAACCACGATCGGAGCGCCACGTCCTGCGTGTTCCCGAGCGCCGGCGTGGCCAGCGTGGTCCCCTCGAGATCGGCGGCCGACGTGATGCCCTCGCGCACGACCAGCGCGGCGCCACCCGACGTCGTCCCAGCGATGATCCGCACCGCTTCCCCCTCGGACTGGGCGAAGCCGTTGATCGCCGGGTTCGGCCCGATGAAGGCGGCGTCGATGGCGCCGGCGAACAACGCCTCGATCGCCTCGGTGCCGGCGTTGAAGTACTGGTACTCGATGTCGACGCCCGGGCCGAGCGCCTCGGCGAAGATGCCCTCCCCCTCGCCGATCAGCGCCGGCGCGTGGGTGACGTTGGCGAAGTAGGCCAGCCGCAGCGTCCCCGACCCGTCGGCCGCCCCGGACAGCGTCCCCACCGCAGGCCGTGGCGGCGAGCAGGAAGAGGGCGACGAGACCGCTTGCGAGAGGCCGGGCCCTCATGATCCGGACTCCCATAATGTGGAAAGCCATTTCATCTTGTGGCAAGCTATCGGAATCAACCCCGGGAAACAAACGCGAACATGACCAACCCGTCAGGCACCCAATCGGTCGAGCGAGCGTTGGCCGTCCTCGACGCGCTGGCCGCCGCCGATGGCGATCTCGGGGTGTCCGAGATCGCCCAGCGCACCGGCCTGCCGGTCAGCACGGTGCACCGTCTCGTCCGCGCCCTGCAGGCCGCTGGGCTCGTCGACCGCGACCCGGGGACGGGTCTGTACCTCCTCGGGCCGGCGTTGATCCCGCTCGGCCAGCTGGCCCAACGGAGGCTCGGGTACGGGCGCGCCGAACCCGTGCTGGAGGAGCTCGCCCGCAGCACCGGTGAGTCGGTCAACCTGGGCATCCGGGTCGCCGACGACGTGCTCGTCGTCGTCGACATTCCTTCGGCCCAGCCGCTGCGGTTCGATCAGTCGGCCGGCAGCCGGGTGCCGATCCACACTTCGGCCATGGGCAAGTGCCTACTGGCGTTCAGCCTGGATCCCGATCGCTCCGTGGGCGACCTGGCCGATCTGACCGGGGTCACCGAGCGGACGATCACCGACCGCAGGAAGCTCCGTGACGCGCTGCAGGACGTGCGTCGCAACGGCTGGGCGCTCAACGACGAGGAGCGCAACCCCGGTGTGCGGGCCATCGCCGTCCCGGTGCTCGGCCCGCAGGGCATCGCCGCCGCGGCGATCGCCGTGCAGGGCCCGACGGCGCGGCTCGACGATGCCCGGCTGGTCCGCCTCGCCGAGGAGCTGACCAGCAGCGCCCGCCGGATCGCCCCCCTGATCAGCGCGCAAGGCTGAGCCGGTGGCGTCGGGGTGCTCGGCGCTCGACAACGCCGTTTGGTCGCACGTGGTTGAGGTTCACGGTGAAGAGTTCGCAGGCAAGCACCGCCGCGACATCGCCTTTCCCGTCTTCACCGATCAAGCCCAGTTCAAGCACCACAAGGCGATTCCACTGCTCGGCGCTGAGGCCCGGCAAGTCATCGAGGCTGCGCAACCCTTCTGCGGGGACGGGCCCGCCGACTGCGATGCGCTGTGGGCGCTACACGAAGCGTGGAACGTGGACAAGCATCGGGAGCTGACGGTCATCCACATGGTGGCGCACACCGTGCACGCGCAAACAAGGCCGCCCACCGACGGTCGGTCGGTCGAGTTCGTCGAGAAGGGCTCGCTCGTGGCCGGAGCCGAGGTCGCCCGCCTCACCGTGCCATGGACCGGACTGCCGAGTGAACTGAAGGTGGACGCGGACCTGCTGTTCGTGGTCGGCGTCCGACCGAGCTGGCGGATTCCGGGTATCCCGCTGGACGCCGGCATCGCCGAGATGCGTTCCCGGGTCGATGACCTGCTTGACCGGCTTTCGCAGTAGTTCGAGGACTTCCGGCGTTACCGGATGGGGCGGAGCCGGGGTTATACCCCGCGGATATCGGACTGTCGCGATCCGAGCGTTCAGTGTGTCGCACCGGGTCGCGGTCGCGGCTCACCGCTCTCTCGAGCTGGACGACGGGCGGGGTGGTCACCTGGGTCCTGATGGCCAACGTGGAGCCGCACCGGGTGCAGTGCTTTCCCGTCGACGGCCAACCCGTCCATCCGTCGGTCGGGGTGCGGGCCCTGGTCGCCGCTGGCAACCCCGACACCGTCACTACCATTCGGCACGGTGCGCGTGACCAACCTCCGTACCATGGCGGCCGTCGGCGGCCTGCTCGTGACGGCCTGCGTGTCGAACCCGCCGTCGCCGTCCGAGCCTCCGCCCTCGTCCGCTCCCGACCAGTTCACGCCGCTCGTCCCGTCTGTCCTCGCCGCGCCGCAGTGGTTCACTGGGTCCGACGGGCGCGTGCACCTCGTGTACGAGGTCGAGCTCGTCAACGGCTTCTCCTTCCCGGCCGACCTCACGAGCGTCGTCGTGGCCGACGGCGCGACCGGCGCGGAACTGGGCTCGTTCGCGGGAGCGGATCTCCTCGCGATCATGTCGCCACTCGGCGCGGTGTCCGCGACCTCGGCGTCCGTGCCGGGATCCAGCGTCGCCATCCTGTGGATGGACTTGGCGCTCGACTCCCGTGACGAGCTGCCGGCGTCGATCCGCCACACATACACGGTGGAAGTCCCTGACGGCATCCCGCTGCCGCGTTCGGTGGAGTACGCCGATCCCGTGGCCACCGCAGTCGACCTCACGCCGCCGCCGGTGCTGGCCCCCCCGCTGGAGGGCCCTGGTTGGGTGGCGCTCGCCAGCTGCTGCGACGGACCGCACCGGCGGGCGCTCCAGCCTGTGAACGGCGCGTTCCGTCTCGGCCAGCGCTACTCCATCGACTGGAACCGCGTCGATGCCGACGGCTTCATGTTCCACGGCGACCAGAGCAAGAACGAGAACTGGGTCTTCTACGGCGCCCCGGTGCTGGCCGTCGCCGACGCGACGGTCGTGGTGGCCGAGGACTACTTGGAAGACCAGGTACCGAACGCGCCGACCCCAGTCGGGATCGAGGACGCCGATGGCAACCACATCGTCCTCGACCTGGGTGACGGCCGCTATGCCTTCTACGCCCACCTCAAGCCGGACAGCGTCGCGGTGGAGGTGGGAGACCGGGTGTGCCGGGGCCAGGAGATCGCGCTGCTCGGCAACACCGGGTCCTCGACCGGGCCCCACCTGCACTTCCACATGTCGGACAGCATCTCGGCGCTCGACGCCAACGGGTTGCCGTACGTGTTCGACCGCTTCGACATGCAAGGCAAGGTCCCGCCGCTCGAGGAGGCCATCGACATCATCGACGCCGGAGAACCGCTGCCGATCGAGCCGGTCACGACCGGGCCGCACACGGACGAGTACCCCCTCGGCGGGGACGTCGTCGACTTCCCGCCCGCCACCGACTGCGGCGACTGACCTGCGGCGACTGACCTGCGGCGACTGACCTGCGTCGCCTTAGACCCGCAGCGTCCAGTACCGCGTGCCAGGTCCGCCGGCATGGCCAACGCCGAAGCGGAGCTCGCCCTTCGCCACCGAGGCGTGAGTCTGTCATCACCTACTGAACTGAGCTGTACGCTCCTAGCCCTCCGGGTCGGCCAGCACGGTCCAGGACCCGTCCACACTCTGGCCGAGGTCCACCCACGTCTCACGTGCCGTGCTCCATTGTGCTCGAGACTTGGCCCCGAGGAGTCCGCTGATGTGATGTGACACCCCTTCGCGATACTGGGAACATGGGTTCGGCATCCGAGTTGTGGGAGTCGATCGGCCAACTGGCCGGTGATCTCGACGTGCTCGACGGGCACGGGCTCGCTGCGCTCCTGCAGGACTTCGAGCGGCTGGCCCGCATCGTGGAGCACGCCATTGTCAAGGTGGTCGGCGAAGCCGACCGTCGTGGGGTGTGGGCCGGGGACGGTCATCGCAGCGTGCGCGGCTGGTGCATGGCGACCGCCAACTGGTCGTGGGGTGAGACGACGGCGCGACTTCGCACCGTCACCCTGCTCAGCGATCTGGCCTCCTGTGATGGTGCGCTGGCCTCCGGGTCGGTCGGCGTTGCGCAGGTCCGCGAGCTGGCCCGCGCCCGCGCCAACCCGCGCTGCGGGAAGCAGCTGGTCGATGTCGAGGAGGTGCTCGTGCGGCACGCCAGAGCGTTGCCGTTCGACGACTTCCGCCGTGTCGTACAGCGCTGGGAGGCCCTCGCCGACGTCGACGGGGCCCACCGCGACCACGAAGCGGCGCACCACAACCGCAACGCCGACGGCGATCTGAGCGGGCCCGAGTTCCACTTCTCCGCCCGTGGTGGCGCCGCCCAAGGGGCCCAGATCAAGGAGATCTTCGACCGTTTCGTGGACGCCGAGTTCCACGCTGATTGGGACCAGTGCATGGCCCGCTACGGCGACGACGCGGCCACCGACCTGCTGGCCCGAACGGCCCCGCAACGCCGCTTCGACGCCCTCCACGCCCTCTTCCTCGCCGCCGCCTCCACTCCGCCCGACGCCCAGACGCCCGAACCCGTCGTCGACATCGTCGTCGACCAGGCGACGTTCGAGGCCGCTATTGCCGCCGCTGTCAGCGGCCATCCGGTGACGACGATCGTGCCCCCGGCTGCGGCCGATCCAACGCGGCGGCGCTGTGAGATCCTCGACGGCACGCTGCTCGACCCGCTCGACGTGCTCACCGCGGCCGTCGTGGGCCACGTCCGCCGGGTCGTCTACGACTCGGCGTCGACGACGATCGACCTGGGGCGTGCCAGCCGGCTGTTCACCGGGCTGTCCCGCCTCGCCGTGTGGCTGCAAGGCACCCGATGTATCTGGCCCGGTTGCGGGCACCGCCACTGCCAGATCGACCACAGCACCGCATGGAACGACTCAGGCCCGACCAACCCAGCCAACGGTTCACCGTTGTGCGGATGGCACAACCGATGGAAGACCCGGGGCTACCGCACGTGGCGCGACGCCTCCGGCATCTGGCACACCTACCGACCCGACGGCACCGAGATCATCGCCGCGTGACCCCGCAAGCGGCAGTGATCGTGAGAGCCCGCTCCTGTGCTCGTGCACGGTGCATCTACCTGGGGAAATAGTCGGTTACGCCATTTCCTCGCCCGTGTAGCGCCCGTGCCAGGTCCGCGGAAGGTGCTCGCGCCATACGGGAAACGGGATCGCACATGGGCGCGAGTTGGCCCAGCTCACCGGCTACAGCAGCAGCCGCGTCAGCGTCGCGACGAGAGCGCTGAAGCAGCAGGGGTATGTGAGGTCGACGCCGCGTCGAGTGCAGAGGTGGTGACCCTCGTGTTGCGGTATCACGGCTTCGAGGCGGACATGGTCGCTTCCGGGCGGGCCGCGATCCATGCCGTCGTCGAGCGGCGGCCGGATTTGATGATCCTCGAGGCGGAGCTCGCCGATCTCAATGGGTTCGAGGTGGCTCGCCGGGTGCGGGACTTGGAGAGCTCCGGATCGCACCTACCGATCGTCTTCCTCAGCGCCCGTGACGATCCGGCCGACAAGGCCGCCGGACTTCGGCTCGGCGGCGATGACTACATGTCCAAGCCGTTCAGTCCTGAGGAGCTCATCGAGCGGGTCCGCGCCGTGCTGCGGCGCTGCGATCACGGCGAAGCTCCGGTCGGTGGCCGCGTGGTCCACGCCGATCTGGTCCTCGACACGGGAACCCGCGAGGTGTGGCGCGGCGACCGGGCGATCGCCTTGACCCCGACCGAGTACCGGTTGCTGCACTACCTGCTGGCCAACGCTCGCCAGGTCCTCACCCGCGACCAGATCCTGGTGAACGTCTGGGGTTACGAGTTCGGCGGCAACGCCAGCGTGCTCGAGACCTACATCAGCTACCTCCGGCGCACGCTCGGCGCCAGCGACCGAGCGCTGATCCACACCGTTCGGGGGGTCGGCTACACCCTCCGCGCGACCGCTGTCGACGAAGCACGGCCGAACCCGTACAAGGGCCTGCGGGCGTTCGACGAGGTGGACGCCGCCGACTTCTTCGGCCGCGCCGACGTCGTCGATGAGCTCCTCGCCCGACTCCGGTGCGACGACCTGCGGGGACGGCTCGTACTGGTCGTCGGCGGGTCGGGGACGGGCAAGTCGAGCGTCGTGCGGGCCGGATTGTTGCCGCGGGTCCGGCGCGGAGAGCTACCCGGATCGCAGCAGTGGTTCGTGACGACGATGCTTCCCGGCTCGTCCCCGTTCAAGGAGCTGGCCGAGAGCTTGCGGCGCGTCGCCGTCGCCGAGATCGCCGGCTTGGCCGAGCAGCTCGCGGATGACCACGGCGCCATCGACCGTGTGTTGCGACGCCTCGTTCCAGAAGGCGGGCAACTGCTCCTGGTCGTCGACCAGTTCGAGGAGTTGTTCACGTTGGCCAGCGAGCAGGATCGGCGGGCGTTCCTCGACGGCGTGATGCACGCCGTCTCGGCCAACGACAGCCGTCTGCGAGTGGTCGCCACCTTGCGCGCCGACTTCTACGACCGCCCGCTCGCCATCCAGCGGTTCGGAGCGGCAGTCAACGAAGCGACGGTGACGATCCCGGCGATGTCGCCGGCGGACCTGGAGGCGGCCGTCGTCGAGCCCGCCGAGCGTGTCGGCAGTCACGTCGAACGGGCCTTGGTCGCCGAACTGGTCAACGCGGTCGTCCACGAGCCGGCAGCTCTCCCATCCCTGCAGTTCACGCTGTACGAGCTGGCCGAACGGAGTCCCGAGAGACGCCTGTCCGTCGCCGCCTACCGCGAGCTCGGCGGTGTCGACGGGGCCATCGCCTCGCGCGCCGAGCTGATGTACAGCGCTCTCGACGATGACGAGCGGGCCGATGTCCGGCACATGTTCGAGCGGCTCGTCGTCGTCGGCGCCGAAGGGGAACCCACGCGACGGCGCGTCACCCGTGCCGAGCTGTCGGGCCACGCCGCCGACCACTCACTGGACGCCACGATCGACCGCTGGGCGCAGGCTCGGTTGCTGACCCTCGATCGCCATCCCCAGACGCGGGTGCCGACCGTGGAGCTCGCTCACGAGGCGCTACTGCGGGAGTGGCCCCGCCTGCGCGAGTGGATCAGCGAGGATCACGAGGCGCTGATGGTGCTCGGTCACCTGCGGGAGGCTGCGACGAGCTGGGAGGAGCTGGACCGCGACCGCGGGACGCTGTATCGGGGGGCCCGCCTCGACGTCGCGTTCGACGTCGCCCACGGTCGCAGCGGCGAGCTCCCACCACTGGAACGCGAGTTCCTCGACACGAGCCGCAGTGAGCGCGACCGTGAGCGGCAGGAGGAGACCGATCGCATCGCCCGCCAGGCGCGGGCCAACCGCCGGCTGCGCATCCAACTCGCGGCGATCGCCGTCGCCCTCGTCGTCGCGCTCGTCGGCGGGTTGATCGCCCTCGACCAACGACGCCAGGCGCAGCGGGAAGGGCGAGTGGCGGCCGCCCGTGAGCTCGCCGCCGCAGCCGACGCCAGTCTCGCCGATGATCCCGAACGCAGCGTCTTGCTCGCCCTGGCGGCGGTCGACGAGACCCGGTCCAGCGACGACACCGTGCTGCCCGAGGCCGAGACCGCATTGCACCGCGCCGTGAGCGCATCACGCATCGAGCTCAACGTGCCCGGCGTCGGCGGCATGGTGGACTGGAATCCGGACGGAACCACCTTCGTCACCGAGGGGCCGGAGAACACCGGGTTGATCGACATTCGCGATGCCGGCACCGGAGATCGGGTGCGCTCGTTCCACGGCCACGACGTGGACGTCAACGAGGTCGCCTTCAGCGAGGATGGATCGATGCTCGCCACCACTGGTGACGATGGCGCGGCCCGGGTCTGGGATCCCGCCACCGGCGAGCTCCTGTTGGAGTTCGTGGCCGACGAACCAGGCCCGGTGATCGGGCCGTCGTTCAGCCCCGACGGGACGCTTGTCGCGGCGTCCTTCCCCGGCGACGCCGTGCGCGTGTTCGACGTCGCCACGGGCGGCATCACCGCCGAGATCGATGCCACCTGGGCGGACACCGCCTTCAGTCCCGACGGGACGCGGCTGGCCATCGGATCCGTCTGGACCGAGGAGCCGATCGCCGTCGTGGTCGACGTGACCTCGGGTGCGGAGCTCTTCAGACTCCATGGGAGCAACGATCAGGGGACCGGCGATGTCGAGTGGAGCCCCGATGGCCGGTGGCTCGGCACCGCTGGGATGGACGGTGTTGCCCGAATCTGGGACGCCTCCACGGGCGAGCAGCGCTTCTCGATGACCGGCCACACGGCGGCAGTCTTCGGTTTCGACTGGAGCCCCGACTCCACGCGCTTCGCGACGGGAAGCAACGACGGCACGGCGAAGGTCTCGGAGATCACCGACGGCGGCGTGCGTGAACTGCTGTCCTTCTCCGCCCGGGACACGAGCGGCGGACTAGGGGGTGTCGTCTTCTCGCCCGACGGCGAACGGCTGATGACCGGAGACAGGGCGATCATCGCGGTCAAGATCTGGGATGCCAGCGCAACGGGCGGCGGCGAGTGGCCCAACGTCCCCAGCGTGGAGTACTTCGGTCTGCCATTCAGCGGGCGGACTTCACGCCGGACGGCCGCCGGCTCGTGGTTGGTCACACCGACGGCTCCGTGTCGATCTCGGACGTCGAGACCGGCGATCAGCTGCGCACGATCGAACCGCGAAGCGGCAGCGACGAGGAGGTCGGATACGTCGACCTGAGCGACGACGGGCAGTTGCTCGCCACGGCAAGCGCCGAGGGTCCGGTGAACGTTTGGGACTCCGCAACGGGAGCGCACCAGTTCGCCGTCCCTCTCGGCGGTGAGGTGTGGGCGCTCGAGTGGAGCCGTGACGGCGGGGGCTGGCCATCGTCGTCAACGACTACGAACAGGGCGAAGTCGTCATTGTCGACCGCGCGGGCGCGCGAGGTCGGAACGCTCCTCGAAGAGCCTGGACAGCTCATCGAGTCGTTGAGCTTCAGTCCCGACAGACGACTCCTGGCCACCACGCGCGCTGGCGTCGAGCGGAACGACCCGGAGAACATGAAGGCGAGGATCTGGGATTGGGAGCGTGGCGAGGAGGTGGCCACCATCGACACCTCCGCCCGTCGAGTGGTGTTCGACCCAACCGGGACTCGGATCGCCACCAGCCGCCTGGTCGAAGGGGTCGTCGACGTCTGGGACGCGCAGACCGGCGACCGCGTGGCGACACTTGCCGCTCCCACGGAGGTCAGTGACCTGACCTACGGCCCGGACGGCACGTCCCTGGCCACCGGCCACGCCGACGGGACAGTGCGGCTGTGGGACCCCGAGACCGGAATCCAGCGCCTGGAGTTGCCGGGCGACGAGCATCGGGTCATCCATGTCGTGTTCGACCCGGACGGCTCCAAGCTGGCGTCGGTGGGCGAGGACGGTCTCGTCCATGTGTGGGCGCTCGAGCTGGACGATCTCACCGCGATGGCCACCGAGCGGCTCACCCGGACGCTCAGCGACGACGAGTGCCGGCAGTACCTGCACGTCGACCGCTGCCCCGAGACCTGATCACCGCTGGTTGCGGCGGCGCGACGCCGGCTGCCACGAAACTGCCACGCCGTCGCCCGGCTGCCGCCACCGCCCTCCCGCACGCTCGCCGTGTCACAGCACCGCTGCCGACGCAGCCGAGACACGAGGAGTCACGATGACACTTACCACAGAGCGCCCAGCGACTGTCGAAACGCCGAGTTCGGCACCATCCCGACCGCCGAAGCCCCCCGTTGGGCTCAGGGCGATCGTCGGCTGGGTGGCCGTCCTCGCCGGGCTTGCCGCGGCAGGACTGCTCTTCCTGTTGGTCGTCACCAACGACAGCGGCCCGTCGAGGACCGACCTCTCCGGCATCGTCGAGAACGGCAGCGTCCGCGCCATCGAGCACCGCGACGAACTGCGTCGCCAGGCGGCGTCGCCGACGGCGGTGGGCCCCACCGACGGCTGCACTGCCGGGTCGCCGGCGCCGATGCTGGCCTCTCCCGACAGCGACGTCGACGCGGCGGCCTTGCTCTCAAACGAGGGCATGGCCGAGCCACGGGAGCTCACTGATCTCGAAGGTGCCCCGGGTCCAACCGGGGCACTTCCGCGTTCACCAACGGGGCGAGCTGGCACAATGGGGTGTCACGCGGGAGGCACCATTGTCATCGGCGGCCCTGACTGCCCATCTCGGCTACTTCTGATGGACGGGTCGGCCGCCAGGGCGCCGCTGCGCTTCGCCACGGTGGGCAGCGTCGACGACGGCAAGTCGACCCTCATCGGCCGCCTGCTGCACGACTCGAAGTCGATCTTCGAGGACCAGTTGGAGCACATCGAAGCGGTCTCCCGCCGGCGAGGCACGGACTACGTCGACCTGGCGCTGCTCACTGACGGGTTGCGGGCGGAGCGGGAGCAGGGCATCACGATCGACGTCGCCTACCGCTACTTCTCGACCCCCGCCCGCAGCTTCGTGATCGCCGACTGCCCTGGGCATGTGCAGTACACACGCAACGCGGTGACGGGAGCATCGACCGCCGATCTGGCGCTGGTCCTCGTCGATGCCCGCCTCGGGATCCTCGAGCAGACCCGCCGCCACAGCTTGCTCGTGTCACTGCTGGGCGTGCCCCACCTGGTCATCTGCGTCAACAAGATGGACCTCGTCGGTCACGACCGCGATCGGTTCGATGCCATCCGCGCCGAGTTCACCGACTTCGCCTACCGCCTCGACCTGCGCGACGTGACCTTCATCCCGATCTCGGCACTCGAGGGCGACAACGTGGTTGACCGCTCGGCGAACATGACCTGGTACGAGGGGCCAACCCTGTTGCACCACCTCGAGACGGCGTACACGGCGAGCGATGACAACCTGATCGACGTGCGCTTCCCCGTGCAGTACGTGGTCCGCCCGCAACTCGCCGAGCACCACGACTACCGCGGCTACGCCGGCACGGTGGCGGCCGGCACGATGCGGCCGGGCGACGACGTCCTCGTCCTGCCGTCCGGGCTGATCACCACCATCGAGCGCATCGACACGGCCGACGGGCCGATCGAGGAGGCGCGGCCCCGACGGGCGGTCAGCGTCGTGCTCGCCGACGACGTCGACGTCTCCCGCGGCGACATGCTGTGCCGCCCACACAACCGCCCGACGCCGGCGCAAGACATCGACGCGATGCTCGTCTGGATGGACGCCACCGCGCCGCTGGCGTTGCGGCGCCTCTACACGCTGAAGCACACGACCCGCAGCGTGCGGGCGATGGTCACCGAGCTGCACTACCGCCTGGACGTCCACAGCCTGCACCGTGACCAGACCGCCAGCGAGCTCGTGTTCAACGAGATCGGCCGAGTCACGATGCGGGCCACCGCGCCCATCTTCGCCGACGACTACCGCCGCAACCGGACCACCGGAAGCTTCGTGCTGATCGACGAGTCCACCAACCAGACCGTCGCCGCTGGGATGCTGCGCACCGGGAACTGAACACTTGGTGGTCGCGCTGGCGGGACCACCATGCCGGATGCGAACATCGGTGGCCGATCGAAAGGGGAGCCGGAACATGGTCAAGGTTGGAGATCGCATTCGCCTGTCGTCGATGAAGGGGCCAGATCGCGAGGGCGTCGTCACGGCGGTGACGGGCTCGCTCGTACGGGTGCGGTGGCCGTCACGAGAGGAGACGATGGTCACGCCTGCGCCCGGCACCCTCACCGTGCTCGGGGCCGCTCGATCGACCACGACGAAGGCCACGGCGAAGAAGGCGAGCACGAAGGCGGCGGCGAAGAAGACCGCCCCGAAGGCGGCAGCGAAGACCACCGGTGGGGCGAAGAAGAGCACGGCGACCAAGCGCACAACCAAGGCGGCCAAGCGCCCCGCTCGCTGATGAGCGAGTTCTTCGCCGACGTCCCGGAGCGGATCGCCTACGAGGGTCCCGCCAGCGACAACCCGTTGGCCTTCCACTGGTATGACGCCGACCGCCTGGTCGGCGGTCGCCGGATGGAGGACCTCCTGCGCTTCGCCGTCTGCTACTGGCACTCGTTCAACTGGGATGGCTTCGACATCTTCGGGGCCGGGACGCTGGATCGCCCCTGGCATCCGACGTTCGCGCCGAGCGCCGATCCGATGGACGCGGCGAAGCTGAAGATGGACGCCGCCTTCGAGTTCTTCGCCAAGCTCGGCGTCCCCTTCTACTGCTTCCACGACCGTGACATCGCCCCCGAGGGCGCCTCGTTCAAGGAGTCGGCGGCCCGGCTCGACGAGATGGTCGACGTCGCCGCCGAACACCAGGAGCGCACGGGCGTGGAGCTGCTGTGGGGGACGGCCAACCTGTTCTCCAATCCCCGGTACCAGGCCGGCGCGGCAACCAACCCCGATCCCGAGGTGTTCGCCTACGGCGCAGCCCAGGTCGCCCACTGCCTCGAGGCCACCCACCGTCTCGGCGGCCACAACTACGTCCTGTGGGGTGGGCGGGAGGGCTACGAGACGTTGCTCAACACCGACCTGCGACGCGAGCTCGACCAGCTGGCCCGATTCCTGTCGATGGTCGTCGAGCACAAGCGGCGCATCGGGTTCGCCGGCACGATCCTCATCGAGCCCAAGCCGTTCGAGCCGACGAAGCACCAGTACGACTTCGACGTGGCGGCCGTGCACGCGTTCCTGCAGCGCTACGACCTGGCCGACGAGATCAAGGTCAACATCGAGGTCAATCACGCCACGCTGTCGGGCCACGACTTCGCCCACGAGGTGGCGGTGGCCGTCAACGCCGGCATCTTCGGGTCGATCGACGCCAACGCCGGCGACGACCGCTTGGGCTGGGACCTCGATCGTTTCCCGGTCTCGGTGGAGCAGATGACCCTCGGGATGGTGGAGATCCTGCGCGGCGGCGGGTTCAGCACCGGGGGGCTGAACTTCGACGCCAAGTTGCGCCGTCAGTCGATCGACCGCGTCGATCTCTTCCACGGGCACATCGGGGGGATGGACACGATGGCCCGGGCCCTGCTCGTCGCCGCCGCCATCCTCGCCGTGAGCTCGACGCCAACCGCGCCGAGCGGTACGCCGGCTGGGACGGTGAGCTCGGGCGGTCGATCCTGGACGGCACGACGAACCTCTCGACCCTCCACGACCGGGCCCTCGACCTCGGCGAGCCGACCCGCGTCTCCGGCGGTCAGGAGCGGCTGGAGAATCTCGTCGCCCGGTACGTGGCCACGGTCTCCTGAGTGTCCCGGAGGTCGCTCCGCCATGCCCGGTCGGCGCCGAGCAGTGACGGCGGGATCGTGGGCGACGAGTTTGAAGAATGGCAGCACGTCGGGGTGCAGCTCGATGCCGAGCATCTCCGCCATGAAGCGACGGCGGGCCTGGATGCGGGCCCAGGCTATCGGGGAGGGAGGCGGCCAACGCCGCCCGCAGTGGCTCGTCGGCCAGGGCCAACCCGTCCTCGATGTTGGTCGTGAAGTACGGCGTCCGGTCGCCGGGATGATGTCGCACTGCAGCGCCATGCCGGACTGCAGCTCGATCGTCGAGCCGGGGAAGACCGGCGAGTTGACCCACTCGTCGAGGTGCAGATTGGTGGCCGGGGTTGAGGAAGATCCCGAAGAACTCGTCGCCCAGTCGGCGGTCGATGATCGCCTGCAGCGCGCCTCCCACCTGCCCGACGCGCAGCGCCCCGTACCACTCGGCCACCGCCTCGAAGTACGGCGCGACGAGGCGCGGCACGTAGTCGGCGGTTCCGGCGGGGAGGTCGGACTCGTCCTCGGCGACGAACCCCGCTCGGCAGTTGAGCGCTCCCCAGATGCCGAAGGCGGTCGTCAGCGGGTCCCCCCGCTCGATGCGCCGATCGCCCGGGCTGAGCAGACCGAACCGCGCCCGGGGTCCGGCCGTCAGCATCAGGTGGCACGACAGCGGCGTGCCGTCCCACTCCAGCAACCGCGCCGCCTCGCGCTCGGACATCCCAGGGCCGAGGCCGGTGACGACGTTGCGCACCCCGTGCGACGTCTGGCAGGCGGCCCATTCGAACGCCGCCAACTGCTCGACCTCGTTGATCACGCGCAGGCCGTCGGCGGCGTCGATGAGGAGGTCGGTGGCGTTCTCCACCAGCCCGCCCGGCCCGGCGGCCAGCCGCAGCTCATCGACGAGGAAGGACGGCACCTCGATGACGCCGCGGCTGGCGTACGTCTTCCAACCGACCGTGCCGACTCGGGTGCCCGCCGTGATGCCCTCGTCGCCGAGGATCTCCGCCAGCGTCGACGACCCGTCACGCGGCTGGCTGGGCAGGCTGAGATCCTGGAAGCGGACGCGTCGCACCGACAGCGGTGCGGCCTCTGCCACGCCGTAGCACTCGTTGCCGAGGAGGAGCGCCGGATCGTCGCTCATCGCGACGACGAGCACCGCCTCCTCGAACCGGGGGTCGAAACCGGTCAGGTAGGCGAGATTGGCGCTGTGCTCCCGGTCCGCCCACACGACCAGGCGGTCGTAGCGTCGCTCGTCCATGCGGGAGCGGAGGCGTTCCATCCGCGCCGCGTACACCGACGGGGGGAGCAGCGGCTCCGTCAGCGGCATGCCGAAGTCCGGCAGGGCGATGTCGGCGAGACGGGCGGTGGTCGTTGCCGTCGTCATCGTGCCTCCCTCATCGTCTGGCCTCATCGTGCGGCGTCATCGTGCTGACGTCATCATTGGTCCGGCGGGAGCCACGGGCTGGCCTCGGTGGCTCCTCGTTCAATCGTCGCGAACGTCCCGGCGGGCACCGTCATCCAGGGTCCCGTCTCACCGTCCGGCCATCGGACGCGGACCTCGGCCTGCTCCGCCTCTCCGATACCCACGTGGATCCAGCCGAGCTGGCCTCCGGCATGCCCGCCGCCGATCGTGACCTCGCGGACGAGCTGGCGGTCACCGATCCGGGCCTCCAACCAGGCGCCGATGGCATCGACGTTCGGCGCCGCCTGCCGGAGGCGGACGGCGATCCACTGACCCATCGGCGCCGGCTCGTTGCTCTCGCCGGCACCCACGTTCCTCCAGACGGCGACGTTCTGGCGCCGGTTGACGACGACGAGATCGAGCAGGCCGTCCAGGTTGAGGTCGACGACGGCGGCTCCTCGAGCTCGCTCGTAGCTGAGGATGCCCGCTTGCTCGGCCGATTCTGTGAACGTGCCGTCGGCGCGCCCGAGCAGCAGGTTGTTGGGGTCACGGACGGCGTACCCCTCCTGGGCGTCGACGTTGCCCTTGGCCACGAACAGGTCGAGGATGCCGTCGTTGTTGACGTCGGCGAACTCGGCGTGCCACGCGGTGGACGGCAGCACATCGCCGCCGGCGAACGGGCGATGGGCGGTGACCCCCGCTGCGCAGCGCGATGTCGTCGTAGGTCGGCCGGTTCGTGTCGCCGACGAGCGTCTGCAGCTTGTTGTCGCCCTGACTGGTGAGGAAGATCTCGGGGTAGCCGTCGCCCGTGACGTCCTGGCTGGCGATGCCCATGCCCCAGATCCGCAGCGGGCGCCATCCGTCCGCGTCGGTGTACTGGCGAGGCAGCTCATTCGGCACGACCCGCCACAGCTGCTCCGTGGCGTCGCGGGAGTAGTGCCGGTCGTTCGTCAGGCGCAGGTCGGGGTGGCCCGTCCGGCTCCAATCGCTGAACAACATCGACAACGTGCAGTACCCGGGGGCCAGCGCCATCGCCGCCTCGTACACGCCACCGGTGCGCCGCCGGCCGCAGCAGCCGGCTGTCGGCGCACGTCTGGCGGTCCGGGCCGAGGTAGTCGCCGAACGCCAGCGTCGGCAACGCGTTCGATCCCTCCCAGGTGGCGCTGAACGCCACCGTCCAGGAGTCGCCGCCGTCGACGCCGAGGGCTTCGTTGGCCCGCTCGAAACGGCAGTCACCACGGCCGCGGAGCACGACGTCCTCGCCGAAGCGCAGCACGGCGAGATCGAGGTGGTCGTCACCGTCGACGTCGATCGGATAGCCGCCCGTGACCGCCGTCAGGTCGGTGATGGCAGAGGCGTGACGGGCGAAGCGCAGTTCCCCGCCCGTCGGACTCTCGTTGCGGTACAGCGCGGCCGGCTCGCTGCCGCCGGCGAAGTACAGGTCCATGTCGCCGTCGCCGTCGCAGTCGAAGGCGGCGACGCCACCCCCGACGAAGAACTCGAAGTCGCCGTCGTAGCGATGGTCGATGCCGCCCGAGTCCTGTACGAAGTGCGGCGCGCCGGCCGCCGAGCTTGTCTGCGGCGATCCGCCGCATGCCGTCGCCAGCATCAGCGCCAGCCCGACGACCACGGCGGTGGACCCGAGCGCGCGCACGACCGGATTGAACCACAGCGACCGGATCGAACGACGGCGACCGGATCGAACCAGGGCGAGTGGCCGATCACTCGACGCGGCGCGCCGTCGGGCTAACATGCGCAGGCTTCGCGGATCCACGGGGGACCCGCGCAAGGGGGAGGAGATTGGCATGCATGTTCGTCGATCTGCGGCGCTCATCATCGGCGCCGCACTCGTGCTGGTCGTCGCCTGTGGCGATGACGACGACGACGCTGGCGGTGGCGCCAGCACGTCGGCGGCGGCTGGCACCGAGGCCGGCGGGTCGGAGACCACCGCCGCGGGGTCGGAGACGACCGCCGCGGGGTCGGAGACGACCGCCGCAGGGGGTGGCGGCGGCGGCGACTGCGTCGTCGGCGTCTCCTGGAACAACTACCAGGAAGAGCGCTGGGCGAAATGGGACGAGCCGGCGTTGAAGGCGGCGATCGAGGACGGTGGTGGCTCCTACATATCGAACGACGCCAGCTCGTCAGCCGAGACCCAGGCCAGCAACGTCGAGAACCTCATCTCGCAGGGCGCCAACGTGCTCGTCATCCTCGCCCAGGACGGGACGGCCATCAAGCCGTCCGTGGCAACTGCCGCCGAGAGCGGCATCCCGGTCATCGCCTACGACCGGCTGATCGAGGATCCGTCGGTGCTCTACGTCACGTTCGACAACGTCAGGGTCGGTGAGATGGAGGCGGAAGCCGTCCTCGAGGTCGTGTCCGAGGGCAACTTCGTGATCATCAAGGGCAACGCCGCCGATGCCAACGCCGACTTCCTCCGCGAGGGATACGTCAACGCCGGCATCCCGGCGGAAGGTGAGAGCAGCGACACGATCACGATCGTCGGCGAGACCTACACCGACGACTGGGCCCCCGAACTGGCCCAGACCGAAATGGAGCAGTTCCTCACAGCGAACAACAACGAGGTCGATGCCGTCCTGTCGGAGAACGACGGGATGGCCGGCGGCGTCGTCGCTGCGCTCGAGGCACAGGGCCTCGCCGGCCAGATTCCTGTCTCCGGCCAGGACGGCGACCAGGCGGCGCTCAACCGGGTCGCCCTCGGCACGCAGACGGTGAGCGTCTGGAAGGATGCCCGCGAGCTCGGCACGGCCGCCGGCGAGGCCGCGGTGGCGTTGTGCGCCAGCCCGGACGTCGCCGCGTTGGAGGGCACCGCGCCGTTCACCACGCCCGAGGGGAACGAGGTCGCCTCGATCCTGCTCGAACCGATCCCGATCACCCAGGAGAACCTCGACGTGGTGCTCGATGCCGGGTGGATCGACGAGGCGACGCTCTGCCAGGGCGTGGAAGCCGGCTCCGTCCCCGCCTGCGGCTGATCCCGGAGAACGGTGGTTCGGACGCGCCCCACCCGCCCACACGGGTGGGGGCGTGTCCGCGCACGGGAGGCGTGATGCATGACTGAGGTTCAATCGCCGGACCAGCCCGCGACCACCGGGTCGCCGAGCCCTCCGACAGCGGCGCCGCCGTCGTCGCGCTCGTGGCGTTCGGTTTTGGCCAGCACGGAGCTCGACACCCGGTTGCTGGGCATGGTGATCGCCCTGGTGGTCATCTGGATCGCCTTCAACCTCCGGTCGGGAGGGGACTTCCTGACCGCCCGGAACCTCTGGAACCTCTCCGTGCAGAGCACGTCGATCGCGATCATGGCCACGGGCATGGTCCTGATCATCGTGTCGCGCAACATCGACCTGTCGGTCGGATCGCTACTCGGGTTCCTCGGCTACACGATGGCGCTCGTCCAGACCGACGGGATGATCGCGTTCTTCGGTCTGGACGTGACGATCCCAGGCATGCGGGGCAGCTCGTGGTCCTGGGTCGTCGCCCTTGCCGTCGGCGCCGTCCTGGGCGCGCTGATCGGCGGCCTGACCGGCTACATCGTCGCCTATGGCGGAGTTCCCTCGTTCATCGTGACCCTCGGCGGGTTCCTCATCTGGCGCGGCGCGATCTTCCGCACCGGGGACAAGCAGGGGCAGACGCTCGCCCCGCTGAACGAGACGTTTCAGCGCATCGGTGGCGGAGCGAGAGGAGCGCTGGGGGGATGGGGCAGCTGGTTGCTCGCCATCTTGGCCTGTGCCGGCATCGTGGCCAGCATCTACCTGTCGCGCCGACGTCGGCAGCGGTACCGCCTTGCCGTGCGGCCGCTGTGGCTGGACGTGGGGCTCGGCGTGGTGGGCTGCGCGGCCGTGGTGGCCGGCGTCGGCTTGATCGCCAACCAGTACACCTCTCCCCTCACCGGGGAGGCCACCGGTGTCGCCTACCCCGTGGTGATACTGATCGGCATCACCCTCCTCATGACGTATCTCGCCCGTCGGCGCCGCTTCGGGCGCTACGTGTACGCGTATGGAGGCAACCCCGAGGCTGCCGAGCTGAGCGGCATCAACACCCGCCGCACGGTGATGCTCACGTTCGTCCTCATGGGCGTCCTCGTCGCGGCCAGCGCCGCCATCCAGACGGCGAGGCTCAACTCGGCGGTGACGAACCTGGGCGTGCAGAACGAGCTGGACGTCATCGCCGCCGCCGTCATCGGCGGCACGTCGTTCTCCGGCGGCATCGGCACGGTCCCCGGTGCTGTGCTGGGCGCCATCATCATGCAATCGCTGCGCTCGGGCATGGTGCTGCTGAAGATCGACTCGCCGTCGCAGGATGTCGTGGTCGGCGTCGTGCTGGTATCGGCCGTCGCCGTCGATGCCACCCTGCGGAGCGGTCGCCGAAAGGCGGCGGTAGCCGCCCTGGTGGCCGGGTTGATCGTTGCCGCCGTCGTGATCCAGACCGGCGAGCCATGACCGGGGACGGAGCACCAACGATGGACGAGCTCGCCACCCTGCCACCGTCGCAGCGGGGGAACGTTCCGCTCGTGGAGATGCGGGACATCCGGGTGGCCTTCGGCGGCGTGCACGCCGTCAACGGCGTCAGCGTCGACCTCTACCCGGGCGAGGTGGTGGCCCTCGTCGGAGGCAACGGGGCCGGCAAGTCGACCCTGATGCACACACTGTCGGGAGCCCACCCGGCGGACTCCGGCCAGGTTCTCGTCAACGGCGAACCGGTCGCGATCCACCATCCACGCGACGCGCAGCGGCACGGAATCGAGACCATCTACCAGAAGCTGGCGTTGGCTGACAACATCGACGCCGCCGGCAACGTGTTCCTCGGCCGGGAGGTGCGCACCCGCACCGGCGCCCTCGACGACTCGGCCATGGCGTCGGCCACCCGCGAGGTGATGCGGCGTCTGAACCCGAGGTTCACGAACCTCAAGACCGCGGTCGGGTGGCTGTCGGGTGGGCAGCGCCAGGCAGTAGCGATCGCCAGGGCGATCCACTTCAACGCCAAGGTCCTGATCATGGACGAGCCCACCGCGGCGCTCGGCCCTGCCGAGACGGGGCAGGTCCACGAGCTCGTCGCCCAGTTGAAGACGGAGGGCATCGGGATCTTCCTCATCAGCCACGACATCCACGACGTCTTCGACCTGTCCGACCGCATCAGCGTGATGCTCACCGGCCAGCTGGTCGGCACGGTCGACAAGAACGACGTCACGAAGGACCAGGTCCTGGCAATGATCATCATGGGCAAGCGGCCGGACGAGGTCTCCGACGACGAGCTGGCCGAGCTGCACGGCTGACCCCGGCTCACCGGCAGCCGGCGATCATCCGGCGAGGGCGTACCCCGACCCGAGCTCAGCGCGCAGCCGTCGGTGGGCACTTGCCGACCGTGACTTCACCGTCCCGACCGGAACGTCCAATCGCTCGGCGATCTCCACCTGGGTCAACCCATCGAAGTAGAAGAGGCGCAGGACGGCGTACTCCTTGGCCGTCAGCAGGCCCAGCGCTTCGCGCACGGCCCAGGCGGTGGCCGCCGACTCGAAGCCGTCGTGGCCGTCCGACGGCCACCGATCGACGGTGGTGTCCAGCGGGACGACCTGGTGGCGTTGCTCCTGGCGGCCGATGTCGATGGCGCAGCGGCGGACGATGGCGTACAACCATGGCGCCAGCGGGCGAACCGGGTCATAGGTCGACGCCGCCCGCCACGCCTTGGCCATGGCGACCTGCACGGCCTCCTCGGCGAGGCGGCGGTCCCCGCCGAGCACGTGCAGGGCGGCCGTCAGCATCGGCCCGCCGTACCGCTCGTACATCGGGCGGATGGCCCCAGGATCGCCTGCCGCGTAGCGATGCCGGAGGTCGTCGCCGGCACCCTGCGGCTCGTCCGCCCGGTGCTGATGTGCTGGGGAGGCGGAGTGGTGGAGGTGGGCGCCGGTCCGGGAACACGGGCGGGTGCTCAGCATGAGACGAGCATGAAGCAGCCGCTGCCCGGTGCCATGAGGAATGACTACTCATTCGTGACGCAACGTCGGTAGGTAGTGCCGCGACGCTCAGGTGTGAACCGCGGCAGCCGCGGTGGGTTGAACGGCGCGAACTGGGCGCGATCCTTCCCACACCCGCATCTGGGCGCACTCCTTCCCAACAGTCGCGAAAAAACGCGCCCAGATCTCCACCCTGCCTTCGCTTCGCTCGGCAGGGCCGGCGACTCAGCCGGTGCTGACGGAGCGCAGGGCGCCCGGGTGGCGGCCGGCCAGCCGGTCGAGCCCTGCCGCGGTCGCCCCATCGGCGGCCAGGTACATGACCAGCCACTGACCGTCGGCATCCGGGAGCTGGAGCGTCTCGAAGGCCACGCGGATCACGCTCCAAGTGTGCCAACGGCGGTCGCCGTTGTGGTGGCCCCGTCAGGGCCAGTCTCGGCCCGGTCTCCCTGCCGGCGGCCCGACGCCCGAGGATCGCTGACATGACGACCATTGCACCGACCTCCGCACCGCCGCTCACCGTTGGCACGTGGGCGCTCGACACCAACCACACCTCCGTCGCCTTCGCCATCCGCCGCTTGGGCCTGGCCAAGGTCCGCGGCCACTTCGCCGACGTCGCCGGTGAGCTCGTCGTCGGGGCGACCATCGAGGACTCCCGGGTCAACGCCACGGTCGCACTGGCGTCGATCGACACGGCCAACGCCGACCGCGACGCGCACCTCCGCTCCGCCGAGCTGCTCGACGTCGAGCGCCGGCCCACCATGTCGTTCCGGTCGACCGGCGTGCGCGGCGACGGCACCTCGTGGACCGTCGACGGCGAGCTGACCATCGGCGACGTCACGAGGCCGCTGACGTTGAACGTCGAGCAGGCCGGTGACATCGCCGAGTACTTCGACGGGACGCGCCACGCCGCCTTCGAGGCGACCGGCGAGATCCGCCGCAAGGACTTCGGCCTCGGTTTCGGCACGTTCGGCTCGATGCTCGGTGACGTCGTGAAGATCGAGCTGGACCTCGAGTTCATCGAGCCGGCGGCCGGCTGATTCGTCGCCGGCCCGTCGGCCAGCCGACTCGTCGGTCGATCGGCGAGCAGTACGATCTCCGACCGATGCAGCTGCGGCCGGGGGACGAGCTGTTCGCCGCTCCTGACATCGAGCGCACGGATCGGGACGACGGCTCGGTCCTGCTGTCATCACGCGATCCGCTCGGCGCCTACCCACCGTCCGTCGGCCACTGGCTCTGCCGCTGGGCGACGGATGCGCCGGATCGGGTGTTCCTTGCCGAGCGGCCCGGCGGCGATCCGTCCAGGCCGTGGGACACGCTGGCCTACGGCGTGGCGTACGACCGGGCCCGGGCCCTCGGGCAGGCGCTGCTCGATGCCGGCCTCGGGCCGCACCGCCCGCTCGTCGTGCTGTCGGCACCGTCGCTGGCCCACGGCAGCCTGATGATGGCGAGCTACCTGGTGGGCGTCCCCATCGTGTCCGTCTCCGTGGCCTACTCCCTGGTGGCCACCGAGTTGGCAACGGTCCACCACATCGTCGGCCAGTGCGACCCCGGCATGGTGTTCGCCGAGTGCTCCGCTCCGTTCGCTCGGGTGTTGGAGGAGCTCGACGGTCGGCACATCGTCACGGGCGATGGTGGCATCGGGCAGTCTCTCGCCGACCTCGCGGCCACCGCCCCGACGGCGGCCGTCGACGAGGCGTTCGCCGCCATCGGCCCGGATCACGTGGCCAAGATCCTGTACACGTCGGGGTCCACCGGCAGCCCCAAGGGCGTGCTGACGACGCATCGCATGCTGTGTTCCAACCAGCAGGCGATCGCCCAGATCTGGCCGTTCCTCTCCCGCCAGCCACCCGTCCTCTGCGACTGGTTGCCCTGGAGCCACACGTTCGGCTCCAGTCACGACTTCAACATGGTGCTGATGCACGGCGGATCGCTGTACATCGACGCTGGCAAGCCGGCGCCAGGGCTGATCGAGACGACCGTCGCCAACCTCGCCGACGTCAGCCCGACCATGTCGTTCAACGTGCCGGCGGGGTACTCGCGGATCGTCGAGCGCCTCGAGTCCGACGAGGACTTCGCGGCGCGGTTCTTCGCCCGTCTGGAGCTGATCTTCTACGCCGCCGCGGCGCTGCCCCAGGACGTGTGGGCGCGACTCGACTCCATCGCCCAGCAGACGATCGGGCGGCCCGTGCCGATGACGTCGAGCTGGGGCGCCACGGAGACGGCACCTGCCGCAACATCCGCTCACTTCCCGCTGCGCCAGGCCGGCGTGATCGGGGTGCCGATCCCCGGAGTGACGGCGAAGCTCGTGCGGTGCGGTGAGAAGACCGAGATCAGGATCGCCGGGGACGGCGTCACGCCGGGCTACCTGAAGCACCCGCGGCAGACGGCGGCGGCCTTCGACGACGAGGGCTTCTACCTCACCGGCGACGCCGTCCGCTTCGCCGATCCCGACGACCCGAACGCCGGGCTCGTGTTCGACGGTCGCCTCACCGAGGACTTCAAGCTGACCACCGGATCGTGGGTCAGCGTCGGGACGCTGCGACCCGTCGTCCTTTCGGCGGTCGCCCCCCTGCTGACCGACTGCGTCGTCACCGGCCACGATCGCGACTGGCTCGGCTTGCTGGCGTGGCCGGCGCCTCCGCACGCGCCGACCGACCCAGACTTCGTTGCCGCGCTGCGACAGCGGCTCGTGGAGCACAACGACGCCCACATCGGATCGTCGAGGTGCATCCGCCGGGTCGCCCTGCTCGTCGAGCCGCCCTCGATCGATCGGGGCGAGACCACCGACAAGGGCTACATCAACCAGCGGGCCGTGCTCGTGCACCGCGCCGACGTCGTCGAGCTGCTGTACCAGGACGACCCGCATCCCAACATCGTGATCGTCGCCTGAGCGAGCGCGCTATGCCGCGGCGAGCGTGAACGACGTGCCGACGGCGTTCGGCACGAAGGCGTCCGGCATGGCGGTGCCGATGCGCAGCTGCGCCCGCCAGCCAGTGCAGTGCGCTGGGACCACGAGCGCCGGCTGCAGCTCCATCGAGGGCGGCGATCGTCGGCTCGATGATCGGCTCGAATCCCGGACCGGTGAGGTGGAACCCACCCAGCAGGCCGTGCAGACGGGCGATGCCGGTGAGTCGCATGGCATGGCGGGCGATGTTGATCGCCCCGGCGTGACCGCACCCGGTCAGCACCACGAGACCTCGGCCCCGCACGTTCACGACGAGCGCCTGGTCGTCGAGGATCAGCGGGTCGGGCTCCCACCGGCCATGTTGGTGTGCTTCATGGAACGGCATCCCGTGCTCGAACTCCGTCGTGCGGTCGACCTCGCCGGTGATCAGCACGCTGCCGTCCAGCAAGAGGGACGGCTGACGGCGCTCGATGACCTCGAAGCCCTCGCCTTCCAGGGCCGCTCGGCTGAGGACGGGGAGCTCCCACGCCGGCCTCCCGGGCACGGCGAGACGGCGGCGGGTCCACACCAAGGGATGGATCGTCAACGGCACCCCGTGACGGCGGCGCAGCCGGGCCAGCCCGGCGAACCCGCCGGCGTGGTCGAAGTGCCCGTGGCTGAGGACCACCGCCTCGATGGCCGAGACGTCGGTGCCGAGCCGTTCCATGTTGGTGGCCATGCCGTCGGGGGACACGCCGGTGTCGAACAACAGCGTGTGCGTGCGGTCGCCGGTGCGCGTCGTCACGAGCGCCGAGAAGCCATGCTCGGCGACCATCCCAGGCACGGTGGTGCCAGCTTCGAACTGCGCCGCCGGCACCGGCGGCGTGCGGGCCATGGACATCCGCTGCGCCGGGCCCATGTCGACCATCAGCCCGTCGTAGCTGTTGTCGACGAGCGTCGTGATGACGACCTCGTCCACGGGCTCTGAGCGCGATCGGATCGACGGCCTCGCCCTCCGCCTGGCGCGGCGCGGCCCGCGCTGCCTCGGTCGAGTGGTCGTGGTCGTGGCCGTCGCTGCCGCACATGTCGAGGGCGCAGCTCAGCCGGCGGACCAGGGCGAAGTGCGGATGCTCATGCCGGCATTCAACCTGGCCCCGCGATGGCTGTCCAGCGCCTCGGAGCGGTGGCTGGGCACCGTGCCGTCGAAGCCGGGTACGCTCCGCCAGCATCGCCTCGAAGGGATGGCCGCTTGTGGAAACTGTCAGGATGCCTGACCAACTCAGTCCGATCGAAGCGATCATGTGGAGGGTCGGCCAGGACGCAACGTTGAGGATGACCGTCGGTGCGCTGATGGTCCTCGACCGCCCGCCGAAGATCGACGCCCTCACCGATCGCCTCGACCTCGCCGCGCGCAGCCGCGCCTCGATTGCACCGACGACCCGACGACCCGACGGGCATCAGGGCCCGGCCGGACTGGGTCGAGGACCCCGACCCGGCGCCCGCCCATCATGTGCGGTCGCTCTCCGTGGCCGCACCGGGCTCGATGCGCCAGGTGCTCGACCTGGTCGGCCTGCTGGAGGCGATCCCGTTCGACCCGGAGCGCTCGCCGTGGGACCTCTCGCTGATCGAGGGGCTCGAGCACGGCCGGGCGGCGCTGTACCTGCGTGCCCACCACGTGCTCACCGACGGAGTCGGTGGGATCCGCCTGCTCGGGCTGCTACTCGACGAGCCGCAGTGGCCAGGTACTGCGGCCGCGTCCGATACCGGTCCGCCGCCGCGACGGCGAAGACGGCGACGACGGACGCCGAGCGCGGACGGTGACCGGCGGCCGGGCACGCTGACGGTGACCGTCGATCTGCCGAAGGCGATCCGCCGGTTCGTGGACAGCGTCAACATGGCGCGCGACATCGACCCCGTCGACAGCGCCGTGCGCGGCATCCAACGGGTCCTCCACGTCGCCAACTCGGTCTCTCGCCAGCTGATGGTGACAGGTGGGCCGCTGGTCGTCGCGCCCGGCGGCTCGATCCCTGCTGAGCCGGTTCGAGGTCCTCTCCTTCGAGGGAGCTCGGCCGGCCGCCCTGGCGTTGGGTGGCAGTCGCAACGACCTCCTGGTGGCGGCTGCCGCTGCCGGGCTCGGCCGCTACCACGATCGTGTGGGGGAGCCAGTCCTCGAGCTGCGCCTCGCCACACCGACCGGCCAGCGGCGCAGCCACGAGGCGGGCGGGAACTGGTTCGCACCGACCGCGCCTCGAGGTGCCGACCGCGGTGGGGCGCCCGGGCCCGCAGTTCGGAGTGGTCGTCGAACGGTTGGCCCAGGCCCGCCGGGAGCCGGCGCTGCGTGTGGCGTCGTCGGTCGCCACGACGATCGGTCGGCTCCCGACGCGGCTCCTGCTGCCAGCGCTCCACGCGCAGGCCGATTCCGTCGACTTCGCGGCGACGGCGCGTGCCTGGCCTGCGGGGCGCCCGCCACATCTGCGGTGCACGGATCGAGGCCAGCTACCCGCTCGGCCCCCGGCTCGGATGCCCGATGAACATCACGGCGTTCGGCAACGACGATCGCCTGGATGTGGGCATCGCCCTCGACCCAGCGGCCATCGAGGAACCCGACGTGCTCGTCGAGTGCCTCACCGAGACCTTCGCCACCTACGCAGCCGCCGCGAGCGACGCCTCCGGCGACGCCGAGGCAGGTGCCGAGGTCACTCGTGCCGGCGGCCGCCGCCCACGCACCGCGGCGCAGGCTGACTCCGGCTGACATCGCCGTGATACGTGCCCAGCGCGGTCGCCGGCGGCGGAAACGCCAAGGGCTGCTGGACTCCCTGATCGGCGGCGCGAGCGAGATCGTGCAGTCGGTGGCCAACGACGTCGCGCCGGGCGTCGTCGGCGCCATCGACGTGGACGAGGTCGTCCAGCGGGTGGACATCCAAGCGATCGTCGACAAGGTCGACATCGAAGCGGTCGTCGATCGAGTCGACGTGGAAGCGATCGTCGACAAGGTCGACATCCAGGCGGTGGTCGAGAAGGTCGACATCCAGGCCGTCATGGATCGCGTCGACTTGCAGGGACTGCTGGAGCGCGTCGACCTCAACGCTTTGATGGACAAGCTCGACGTCGATCAGCTCCTCGAACGGATGGACATCAACCGAGTGCTGGCCCGCGTCGACCTGGATGCGGTGCTGGCCAACGCCGACCTCGATCAGCTGCTCGCCAGGATCGACGTGCAGTCGGTCGTCAATCGTCTCGACATCGAGCAGATCGTCGCCAAGGTCGACGTCAACGCCGTGCTCGAACGGGTCGACATCGATGGGCTCATCGAGCGGACGGAGGTCGGGGCGCTGATGGCCCGCTCCGGCTCGGCCGTCATGGCCCAGACGCTCGACATGGTGCGCAGCCAGGGGGTCGGCCTCGACAACTTCGTGCACCGCTGGGTCAACCGCCTCCTGCGACGTGGTGCCGTGACCGGACCCGGCGGACCACCCCTGCTCGTCACGGACACGCCGACATGACGAGCGACCTACCTGTCGTCGGCCAGCACCCCCGGGCTGGAGGGGCACTACGCCGGGATTCGTGACCCGTTTCGCGTCGTTCACCGTCGACGTGGTGGTCATCCTCGTCCTGTTCGCCATCGGCGGGCAGGTCGCCGATTACGTCCTCAGGGCACTGGACGTCGACGTGAGCCTGGCGGACTCGCAGTTCGTCTCCGGGGCCGTGCTTCTGGTGTGGGCGTTCCTCTACCTCGCCGCACCCGCTGGCGATGTCCGGCCGCACGTTCGGCATGGCGGTCTTCGGCATCCGGGCGGTCCGCGCCGACGGTCAGTGACCTCGACACCCGGCACGCCGTGATCCGTGTCCTCGCGCTCCCGTTGAGCTTCCTGCTCTTCGGACTCGGGTTCCTCCTCATCCTGCTGCGCCGGGACCGCCGCGCCCTCCACGACCTCATCGCCCGCACGGCGATCGTCTACGCCTGGGACGCCCGCGCCGCTCGCCTGCGGTTCCTCCTCAAACGCTGAGCGGCTCCGTCACGACAGTGCGGAGAGGAACGTCAGGATGCCTGCCATGCAGGGCTCCGTGATGGCGAGTGCCTCCGCCCACGAGAACCACGCGACCTCTTGGCTCTCGTCGGCCGGAGGGCATGGGTCGGTGTCCTCGGCGTGGAGGCGGTAGCGCAGATCGAGGTGCGTGTGGCCATGCGGACCGGGGTGCACGTCGACGTGCACGAGGTTCGGTCGACCGTCGACGTGACCGACAGTGAGCCCGGTCTCCTCTGCGGCTTCCCGCATCACCGCGTCCCACGGGTTCTCGCCGAGATCGATGTGACCGCCGGGGGCGACCCAGATGCCGAGGATCCGGTGGCGGTGGAGCACGACACCGCGCTGGCCGACGATCAGCGCCGACGTCGTCACGTGCACGGGATCGGCATGCTCGCTGAACGGGTCGGTCAAGCGCTCGATCTCGACGAGGAACTGCTCGATGCACATCCGCTCGCGCTCATCCACCGGCGTGCGGTCGCCGACCGCCGCCATCACCACGTCCTTCAACACCGCCACGTCCGTTCCGCCCTTCAGACCGCCGGCGCACGTTACCGGCGGAGTGCCCGTGCGGCGTGTGCCGGTCGTCACCCCAATCGGGGTTCGTGGGTCAGCCGGTGCGGCTGGCAACGAGCACGGCGTCGCGGATCGTGGCCGGTGCGCCATCCTCGGTGGACACGTCACGGGAGCGCGTGTCGGCGGCGACGACAGTCCAGTGCGGCCCGAGTGTGGCGGCAACGTCCTCGGCGGTGAAGTACATCTCGCGCCAGTGCGGTCGGCCGACGCCGGCGTGCATGTCGCTGGGGTGATGGCCGACGACCAACAGGATGCCGCCTGGCTTGACCGCCTCGGCGCAGCGCTCGAACAGTGGTCCGCGCTGCGCCGGCGGCAGTTGCATGAACTGGGCGGACACGAGATCGAACGCCGCGGCCGGCGGCTCCCAGACGGTCAGGTCGGCGTGCAGCCAGGCGATGCGCCCGGCCACGTCAGCGCCGAGTCGTGCGGCCTGCTGACGGCCGCGATCGAGGGCCACCTCGGAGATGTCCGTGGCGGTCACGGTCCAGCCACGTTCGGCGAGCCAGATGGCGTCGGCGCCTTCGCCGGCGCCGATGTCGAGGGCCGTGCCAGGCGGCAGGTCGGCGGTGTCGGTGACCAGGTGCGGGTTCGGGTTGCCGCTCCAGATCTTCGGTCGTGCTCGGTAACGCTCGTCCCAGAACGCCTCGTCCATCACCGGAGGTGTGTCGTGCGACCAGACCTGCGCCGCCGCGACGGCGCGGGCCGTGTCCTCGGCGACGAGGTCGGCGTTGATCGCCGCGCCCGTCAGCGCTCCGGCCGCAGCGGACTGCAGGACGTTGCTGCTGACGTCGGCGACGTTGCCGGCGACGAACACGCCGGCCACCGCGGTGGCGCCGGTCGTGTCGGCCTCGATCACCGTGCCGATGCCGCGCGGGTCCTCGACGGGCTCGATGCCGAGCGGCGCGAGGATCTCGGCGCGGGCCGCGACGCGTGGCGTGACCACGACGGCGCCGGCCGGGACGACGGTGCCGGACCCGAGGAGGACACCTGTGATGCCATCGTCGGCGACGAGCACCTCGGCGACCGGTTCCTCGATGATGGAGACGCCGCGGCTGTGCAGTTGCTCCCGCTCGAGCGGTGTCGGCGGCGGCCCGGCGTGGACGATCAGCGTCACGTCGGGCGACAACTGGCGGAACATTGACGCCTGGTGGACGCCCATCGGGCCGGTGGCAAGGACGGCGATCGGCCGGTCGCCCAACTCCCAGCCGTGGCAGTAGGCGCAGTGCACCACGTCGCGGCCCCACCGCTCGGCCAGCCCGGGGATGGCGGGCAACTCGTCGGCCAGCCCGGTGGCGACGAGCAGTCGCCGCCCGCAGACCACGCCGCCGTCGGCGAGGAGGACCATGAACGTGCCGTCGGCTCGCTCGGCGCGCGTCGCCCGGCCGTCGAGCACGTCGACGCCGTAGCGGCGCACCTCCTCGCGCCCGGTGGCCAGGAGGACGGCCGGTGGCGTGCCCTCTCGGCCGAGGTAGCCGTGGATGTGTCCGGCGGGTGCGTTCGCGCGGCTCCCCGGCGTCGACCACGACCACCGACCGGCGGGAGCGCCCGAGCATCAGCGCGGCGGCCAGGCCAGCGGCCCCTCCGCCGATGATCACGACGTCGACTGGCGGACGGTTCGTCATGACCTCGACGGTACGTTGCCTCGTCGATTTCGCAACCGGCCGAGCTGATCATGCGCTTCGACCGCGACGGCCAGCGATTGCACCTTCCGGCGACCGCCCCGATGTGACGGGGGCGCCTGCGGCGAACTCTTCAACGGATCGGTGTCCAGCCGTCACGCGGTCGTCACGGCCGTCGTGCACCATGGTGCCTGTCATGAGCGATGGCGAGAGCCACGAGCTGGCACCTGGCGGCGAACCGGCGATCTGGGTTTCGATGGACGACGGCCGCATCGTGCTGCGCCCAGTCGGAGTGCTCGATCGGACGGCCATCGACACCTTGCTCCAGCTGGTGGCCGGGGCGCGCGCCGCCGGCGCGACTGCCGTCGTCGACATTGATCAGGTCACCAGCCAGAAACTGGGCGCGTTCCTGACCGACTGTTGAGAATTCCCGCGCCCAGTACGGGCGAGTGGGAAGGAACGCGCCCAGATGTTCGGGGTCACGCCGGCCGGGCCTTGGCTTGGTCGAGCTCCCACGCCGCGGTGATCAGCCCGATGTGGCTGAAGGCCTGGGGGAAGTTGCCGAGCTGTTCGCCGCTGGCCATGTCGATCTCCTCGGCCAGCAGTCCGAGGTCGTTGGCGTAGCCGGCCAGTTGGTCGAACAAGAGCCTCGGCCGTGCTCGACCTCACCGGCCTTGGCGAGCGCCGAGACGAGCCAGAACGAGCAGATCATGAACGTGCCCTCCTCGCCGGTGAGGCCGTCGGCGTTGAGGCCCTCGGTCGTTGCAGGTAGCGCAGCACGAGCCCGTCTTGCGTCAGGTCCCTGGCGATGGCCTCGATCGTCGATCGCATGCGCTCGTCGGTCGCCGGCAGGAAGCCGACGAGCGGCATCAGGAGCTGGGCGGCGTCGAGCTCGTCCGAGTCGAACGACTGGGCGTAGGCCTGCTTGGCGTTCGCTCCAGCCGCGGCTGAGGATCGCCGTCGCGGATCTCGGTCGCGGTCGGCCGCCCACGACCCGACCTTGGCGTGGTCGCCGAGCGCGCGGCGCCAGCTTCACGGCACGATCGAGGGCCGTCCAGCACAGCACCTTCGAGGAGAGGTGGTGGCGCGGCTCGCCGCGGCATCTCCCACATGCCCTGCGTCCTCGCTCGCTCCAGCGGCCGGGCCGCCGCGTCGGCCAGCTCGCGCGACGAACCGCTGGATCTCCGGGTGCAGGGCGCCGAGCTGCCCGTGGTAGCAGGTGGATGGCGTCGAGCAGCTCGCCGTACACGTCGAGCTGGGTCTGCTCCCACGCGCCGTTGCCGACGCGCACCGGGGTCGAGTCGCGCCACCCGCGCAGGTGCGGGAGCTCGCGCTCGCTGAGGTCGTGCTCGCCGCCGATCCCGTACATGATCTGCAGCGAGTGCTCGTCGCCGGCGCCGCCGCCGGACGAGCTGGTCATGAACGAGACGAAGTTCTCGACCTCGTCGCGAGCAGGCGCCGATGTACAGGGCCTGCAGGGTCAGGCTGGCGTCGCGGATCCACGCGTAGCGATAGTCCCAGTTGCGCTCGCCGCCGACGGTCTCCGGCAGCGAGGTCGTCGGCGCCGCGACGATGGCACCGGTCGGGCGATACGTGAGTGCCTTGAGCACCCGCGAGCTGAGCCGCACGAGGTCGCGGTGGGGCCCTGCATAGACGTCGTGGTCGGCCTCCCAACTGCGCCAGCCTTCGGTCGTGTCGGCGATGCGGGCAGCGACGTCGGCGGGGGCCGTCGCGGCCGGATCGAGGCTGTCGGGCGGGGCCCAGCGGAGGGCGAAGCCGATCTGCTCGCCCTCTCCGACGGTGAACGCCGCCGCGCATCGTGCTCCCCTCGACGCTGACGGGCACGCCGGCGCGGACGACGATCTGGTTCGGCCCGCCGAACGTCCGGCCACCGTCGTCCGTCTGGCGGAAGAGGGGCCGGACGAGCCCGTACTCGGGGCGCGGCGCCAGCTCCAGCACCAGGTCGACCGTCCCGGAGACCCCTTCGACCGAGCGCAGCAGCTCGTGCGGCGCGGCGAGTCCGACGTCGTGACCGCGCTGGCCGTCGGCGAGGGCGAGGGCGTCGAGCAGCCGCACGATCCCCGTGTCGGTCGTCAATGTCGTCTCCAGCACGAGCGAGTCGGGCAGGTAGCGGCGGTCGGAGGTGAACGCACCGGCCGGTCGGATCTGCCAGTGCCCACCATCCGGATCGAGGAGGCCGGCGAACACGGCCGGACTGTCGAAGCGCGGCAGGCAGAGCCAGTCGATCGAGCCGTCGAGCCCGGTGAGCGCGGCGGTGTTGCAGTCGGAGAGGAGGCCGTACGAAGCGATCGGCCGCGATGCTCGTTGTGCTGCGTCGGTGGCGGGCTCCGTCATCGTCACGTCCTTGAAGTCGTCGTCGGTGCGAGCCGCGCGGCGCGCGGGTCGGGGAGGCGGGAGGAGAGGATCGCGCCGGCGACCGACATCGCAGCGCTGAGGAGGAACACGACGGTGAACGTGCCCCGCCAGTCGGCGAGCACGCCACCGACCTGGGGGGCGGCCATCTGGGCGACGCCGAACGCCAGGGTCGCCGCGCTGTAGGCGGGCCCGTAGGTGGCGGCGTCCGTGGCGTCGACGACGTAGGCGGCGATGACCGCCGGCAGCCCGGCGAACGCCAGGCCGATGCCGATTGCACCGAACGCCACCCACGGCTGTTGGCCCGGCAGGATGGCGACCGTCGCCACGCCGAAGGCGACGAAGCCGCCGACCATCGTCGCTCGCCGACCGATGCGGTCGGACAGCGGGCCGAGGAGGATCCCCCCGAAGATGGCCGCCACCCCGACGAGGGAGAACATCGCAGAGGCCCGATTGGCGCTGAACCCGGCGTCGTCCTCCAGGCGGGCGACGAGGAAGGCCAACACGAGCAGGTACATGAAGCCGAACGCGCCGTAGGCCGAGACGAGGGCCAGCCAGCCGGGGACGCGGCGCAAGGCGCCGAAGCCGCCGAAGCCGCTCGCCCGGCGGCCATTGGAGCCGGCGGGCACGGGGACCGGTTCGCTGTGGCGCAGGAAGGCGAACGTCGCGACGAGGACGACGACGCCGATCAGCCCCTCGACCCGATAGACGTCCCGCCACGACTCGTCACCCTGGCCGTGGCGCAGCGCATCGGACAGGCGCCCGGCGAAGACGATGCCGATGCCGATCCCCATGCCGACGAGGCCGGCGGCCAGGCCGCGCCGGTCCGGCGGCAGCGCCCCTGACGCGACGCGTGGTGACGGGATCCAGATCGCCGCGCCGCCGAACCCCATCGCCGCGAGCGCACCGGCCAGCACGACGGCATCGGTGGCCACCGAGGCGAGGAGGAGGCCACTCGTCGACAGGCACAGGCCGATGCGGATGAGCGGCACCAGCGCGATCCGAGTCGACAGCGTGGCGATGACGACGGTGCCGGCGAGGTACGCCGCCACGTTCACGGTCCCGAGCAGGCCGGCGGCCCGATTGGAGCCAAGGAGGTCGTCGCGCACCGCCGGCAGGACGACGCCGTACGTGAACCGACCGAACGCCTGCGCCACGCACGCACTGGCCATCACGAGCACGACGACGAGCACGGCCGACGACGAACGTGATCGCTCCAAGCGGACAGGCTCCCATCGCCCGGCGGTGAGGCGCCAACCGCAAGGGCGGAGCCCTCACCGCTCAGTTCATGGTGTGGCCAGCTTCGTCAGCCGCGTGGCCCAGTTGGCCAGCGCCGTGCGCGTCCCGCCGCAGCTGCCGATGGCGCCGGTCAGCCACTGCTGCAGCGTGCACGATGAGGCGATGTACTCCGACGCCAGCCAGATGTCGTCGCCGTCGGTGACGGCGGCGCCGTAGTCGCCCCATCGCGTGCGCGGCGGGTCGCCGACGAACGCCTTGTAGCTCGTGAAGCCATCGTCCACGCCGAGCCCCGGGGCGGCGATCTGCAGCGGGCCGACGTTGCCGCCGTCGTCGAGTCGGGCGTAGCCGGCCGTCGGGAAGCGCTCTTCGCCCATGATCGTGAAGGCGATCGCACCATCACCGTCGGGTGTCATGGCGATGGCGGGCATCGTCAGGTGGTGGTCGGCCAGCGCCAGGTAGCCCTGCCGGCTGACGTTGGCCGAGAGCGCGCCGCGCGGGTTGACGCGGGGATCGACGCGGAACCATGCGATGCCGGCCTTGAGCTCGCCGTCCACCTGGACCGCCGTGCCGGACGCCCCCCACAGCCGGCCGTCGACGTACCACGTCTGTTGCATGCGGCTGTCGAGCGAGTCCGGCGTGGAGATGACCTCGTCATGCTCGGGTTCCTCGACGAACAGCAGGTTCCAGCATCCCGGCCCGAACGGCGTCAGGATCGTCGTATCGTTGATGCACTCACCGAGCGGGAACGGCCCCGTCGGCTGGTCGGACTCCGGCGGGAAGACGTACGTCTGACTGGGGATCAGTCGGCTCTGGATGCTGAGGGCCGGTGTCGGCGAGTTGAGCGACGCCGTGTTGGTGAGGGCCCAGACGCCGAGCCGCCGGGCCGTGCCCGTCGGGTTGCCGGTCTCGCTCCCGTCGCCGGCGATGGTGCTGAGGAAGTACTCGGTGCCGTTGGCGTCGGTGGAGTACTCGCCGGCCGGTGAGATCGCCGGCCAGACGGTGAAACCGGGGGTGCCGGCGACGGTGATGTTCTCGACCAGCGTCACGCGGATCGTCGGCCCGTGGACGGCCAGCTCCTGCTTCGAGAGGGCGTAGATCTGCCCGCCGCTGTAGCTCGGCCCGAACAGGTCGTACTCGTTGGTCGACACGTAGACGCCGTTGGCGTCGGCGCCGATGTGCGGGTAGTCCTGGAAGCAGGGCCCGTGCACGGTGCCGTCGATCGTGCAGCCGTGGTCAGGCGTGCCGTCGGTCCCGTCGTTCTGGGCGGGGATGCGGTACACCGTCCAGGCTCCAGTCGGGTTGCCGGTGTTGGATACGGCGACGTCGATCGTGTTCTTGCCCGTGAACGTGCCGTCCGGGAGCGAGCCCAGCGTCGTGGTCGCCAGTACGAACCGCTGGAAGTCGGGGTCGTACAGGCACACCGGGTCGATGACCTGCGGACCGATGGCTCCCGTCGTGCGGTTGATGGCCGCTGGGTAACCGAGGAACGTGTTGAGGTCCTGCACACCGGCGAGCGGCTCGCCGTTCGTGTCACGCACCCGCAAGACGCTGTTCGTCGCCTCGACGACGAAGCCGTTGCCGACGCACAGGGCCTGGTCGGGCGGCTCGAGGGAGAACTGGTTGCCGCCGTTGGCCAGCCGCTGATCGCGGTGGTTGAGCCCGGCGACGCTGACCACGGCGTCCGTCGCGACGACGTCGCTGGAGCGGACACGCGGCGCGTCCAGCGGCTTCTTCGGGAACGGGCCGCGGTCCCGGAACTCGGGCCGCGCCCGGTTGAACTCACCGGCCTCGCCCGCCGGACAGTGCCCGCTCCGCTCACCGATCCCTCCGGGCGGCGTCGGAGCGGCGCCGGCCGAGGATCAGTGAGCCGATGACGGCGGCGACGGTCGAGGCGACGAGGACGCCGATCTTCGCCTCGTCCTGGACGACGGGGTCGTCGAAGGCCAGCCCGGTCACGAAGATCGACACCGTGAAGCCGATCCCGGCGAGCGCCCCGATGCCGACGACGCCGGTCCACGTCGAACCGGACGGGAGCTCGCCGATCCCGGTGCGCACCGCCAGCCACGTGGCCGCGGTGACGCCGACGAGCTTGCCGACGACCAACCCGAGCACGATGCCCCAGGCGACCGGCGACGACGCCGCCGCCGACAGGGCATCCGCCGAGATCGGCACCCCGGCGTTGGCCAACGCGAAGAGCGGCACGATGACGAAGCTCGTCCACGGGTGCAGCTGATGCTCCAGCCACTCCACGACGGACACGGACTCGCGGGCCAGCACGACGGTCTCCCGAGCGGCGGCGACGCTGGACACATCGGCGAGCTCCTCGGCGTCGACGAGATCCTTTGGGCGGAACGGCCTCGTCGGCGTCAGCAACCCGAGCACGACGCCGACGAGCGTGGCGTGCAATCCCGACTCGTGGAGGGCCAGCCAGAGGCCGGCGCCGAGCGCGACGTACATGGCGATCGGCCGCAGCCCGATCTGCCGCAGACCGACGACCGCCAGCCCGAGCCCGAGAGCGACGACCAGCGCGTCGAGGTGCAGTTCCTCGGCGTAGAAGACGGCGATCAGCAGGATGGCGCCGATGTCGTCGACGATGGCCAGCGCGAGGAGGAACAGCTTGAGCGACGACGGCACGCGGTCGCCGAGCAGGCTGAGCACGCCGACGGCCATCGCGATGTCGGTCGCCACCGGGATGCCCCACCCGTCGCGGCCCACACCGCCGCCGTTGATGGCGAGGTAGATGAGGGCCGGGACGACCATCCCGCCGATGGCGGCGATCGCCGGCATCGCCGCCTGCCGCCGGTTGCGCAGCTCGCCGTCCACCAGCTCGCGCTTGATCTCCAGGCCGACGACGAAGAAGAAGATGGCCATCAACCCTTCGTTGATCCACTCCTGCAGATCGAGCTCGATGCCGTGGCTTCCGACCTCGATGGAGATCTGCGTGTGCCAGAGCTCGGTGTAGGAGTCCGCCCACGGTGAGTTGGCCCACACCAGCGCGATCAACGTCGCGGCGACGAGCACGATGCCGCCGGCGGCCTCCGTGCGCATGAAGTCGACGAGTGGTCGCAGGAGCACCGGCCCGCCGGCCGAGTCGGATCGCGGCCGTGAGGGTCCACCCATCCGGCGGCAGTGTAGGAGGCCGCTGATGTCCGCCTCGGAGGAAGTGGGGGCCTGGCTCGCCCTACGCTGGCTGCGGTCGCGACCTCCAGGAGCCGGCATGCACCGCACTCTCTTCGACGACACCCACGAGCAGTTCCGCGCCGCGGTCCGCTCGTTCCTGGAGCGGGAGGCCGCCCCGAACCGGGAGCGCTGGGAGGCCGCTGGCATCGTCGACCGCGCGCTGTTCGAGACCGCTGGGGCGAGCGGGTTCCTGGGGATGGAGGTCCCCGAGAAGTACGGAGGCGGCGGCGTGCACGACTTCCGTTTCAACGTCGTGCTGGCCGAGGAGCTCCAGCGCGCCGGGCTCAACGCCGCCGGGCTGGGCCTGACGCTGCACAACGACATCTGCCTGCCGTACTTCCTCCAGCTCACCGACGACGATCAGAAGCAGCGCTGGTTGCCAGGCATTTGCGCCGGCGAGCTGATCACGGCGGTGGCGATGACCGAGCCCGGCATTGGCTCGGATCTCGCCTCGATGACGACGACGGCCGCCCGCGACGGCGACCACTACGTGGTCAACGGGTCCAAGACCTTCATCACCAACGGGATCAACGCCGACTTGGTGATCACCGCCGTCAAGACGGATCCGGCGCAACGCCATCGCGGCATGTCGTTGCTCGTGCTCGAGCGGGGCATGGAGGGGTTCGAGCGCGGCCGCAACCTCGACAAGATCGGCATGCACGCCCAAGACACCGCCGAGCTGTTCTTCAGCGACGTGCGGGTACCGGTGGCCAACCGCCTCGGCGACGAGGGGCAGGGCTTCCTCTCGCTCGTCACCAACCTGCCGCAGGAGCGCCTGTCGATCGCCGTGACCGCCGTCGCCGCGGCCCGCGCCGCCTTCGACCTGACCCTCGGGTACGCCAAGGAACGGCAGGCCTTCGGTCAGCCGATCGGCACGTTCCAGCACAGCCGCTTCGTGCTCGCCGAGATGGCCACCGAGATCGAGATCGCCCAGAGCTTCATCGACCGCTGCGTGCTGGCCCTCAACGACGGCGACCTGACCGCCGAGGAAGCAGCGATGGCGAAGTGGTGGTGCACCGAGCTGCAGGGTCGGGTCATGGACGCCGCCGTCCAGTTGCACGGCGGCTACGGCTACATGACCGAGTACCCCGTGGCGAGGGCCTACGCCGATGCCCGGATCACCCGCATCTACGGCGGCACGACCGAGATCATGAAGGAGATCATCGGTCGTTCGCTGGGTCTCTGAACGTTCTCGCCGTGCACGCAATCCAGTCCCGGTGCACGGTCCGAACCAGTCTCCACTAACTTGCCGGAGGCGCACGAGCGCGTCAGGCGGACACATCATGAGGTCGAACAGGAGTTTCCAACGGCGACCGCCGCTGACACGGTGGCTGTCCCGCGCCGTGGCGTTCGGAGGGCTGACCGGTGTCGCGCTCGTGCCGCTGGTCGCCCACGCCCAGACGCCAGAGCCGTCCACGGACGGGCGTTTCGCCGTGGTGGTCGAGGAGACGGTGCGCGGCGATCTCGTACTGGCCGGCAACTCGAACCTGCTCCGGGCGGGCGGCTGGGGCCCGGCGGCCACGACGTCGGCCGACGTCGACGGAGACCGCACCAACATCTGCATCGGACGCCAGGGCAACCGGGGTGCGGCGTGCGCCGACAACTCCAGCTCGGCCTCGGTCGACGTGCCGGCGGGGGCGTCCGTCATCGCCGCCCGGCTGTACGTGTCGACCGCGGTGTCGGCCACCGTCGGTCCGCTGCGGGTCCGCCTCGCCGGCCCGGGGAACGTGTTCGAGTACACCGAGCTCGGCGGCGCCACGCCCGCCGCCCCCAAGCTGGCCGAGGTGACGGCGGCCGACGCCGGTGGCGCCACGCTGCGTCAAGCGACCTGGGACATCACCGACTTCGTCAGCCAGGGCGGCGGCGGGAACTACACGGTCGCCGACATCGTCAGCGAGCGGGCCGCCGCCTGGCTGCCGTACGCCTCGTGGAGCATCGTCGTCGCTTACGAGTTCGATCCGGATGGCGATGTCGACTTCGCCGGACTGACGCCGGAGGCGCAGCAGCGATTCGCCAGGCGCTCGATCTCCTGGCACGACGGGTTCGCCCTCGTGGCTGACGCTCCAGTTGAGGTCGAGGTCGGCGGCTTCGCCATCCCGACCGGCGGCCCCGTGTTCGCCAAGAGCTTCCACGTCATCGCCCACACCGGGGCCGCCAGCTACGAGAACGTGCTGTTCGACGGCGGTCCGCTGGGCAACAACGTCACGCCGGGGGATGCCGCGCCGCCGATCGGCGTGGTGGTCGGCAACGATCCGAGCTGCAACACGATCATCGACGTCGTCAACGACACGGTGTGCTCGCTCGGCACGCCCGTCGCCAGCAAGATTCCCGGTCCGCTCGAGTACCGCTCGTCCGCGGACGGTGCCACGGTGACCTCCGGTTCGGCCGTCGACATGGACGTCATGCGCATCCCGGACCGCTACCTGGTCGCCGGTCGCACGAGCGCCGTGCTCTCGGTGCGCCCCGTCGGTGACGGTGCGGTGGCGGCGGGCGTGCTGGCCGTGTCGATCGACCAGCCGTCGCCGGGAGTGGCGCCGTGAGGCGACTGGCCGCCGCCGGCGCCGTGGCCCTCGTGCTGCCGATCGTGGCGTGGCGGGCTGCCTCGGCCGAGCCGCAGGACCTGCCGCCGCCGCCCCCGTGCGATCCGAGCACGACCACGACGACGGCACCGCCGACGACGGTGGTGCCCGACGAGTGCGTGGTGGTGCCGCCGGAGCCGACCCCGACAACGAGCGACCCTGCCGCCACGACGACGCTGCCGGTCGATCCCAACACGACGACGACCACGATCGACCCGAACTCGACGACCACCACCATCGACCCGGCGGCGACCACGACCAATGCCGTTGTCGATCCGAACGCCACGTCCCCCACGACGCCGACGGTGCCGGTCGATCCGAATGTCACGGTGCCGGTCGATGCGAGTGTCACGGTGCCGGTCGATGCGAACGCCACGCCGACGGCGGCACCCCCGGCGGTGACGGCGACGTCGTTGCCGGTGGAGGATGTGGTGTCGGCGCCGGTGGTCGAGTCGCCGCCGGTGGAGGCGGGGCGGGTGGTGGTGCCGGTGGGGGTGGCGGAGACGGGGCAGGTGCGTGCGATCACGTTCCCGGTGGCTGGTCCGGTGCGCTATTCGAACGATTTCGGGGCGTGTCGGGACAGTTGTCGTCGCCAGCACAAGGGCAACGACATCATCGGGGATCGCCTGCAGCCGTTGTTGGCGATGCGTGACGGGGTGGTCGACCGGCTGTTGGATCATCCGACGGCCGGGTTCGGGATCGTCATCGAGGATGCCGAGGGGTGGGAGTACCACATCTACCACGTCAACAACGACCGGCCGGGGAGCGATGATGGGGCCGACGACGGGGCCTGGCGGTTCGCTGCGGGGATGGTTCCGGGGGCCCGGGTGACGGCCGGTCAGGTGATCGGGTGGATGGGTGATTCGGGGAACTCGGAGGGTTCGGTGCCTCACGCTCACGTCGAGATCCACACCCCGTCGGGGGCGGCGGTCAACCCGTTCTGGAGTCTGCGGATGGCCCAGCGGGACGTCAACTGCGCGATCCCGCCCGCCCCGGCCCCCGCCCCGGATCCGGCGGCGCCCGCCGCGCCTGCCGGTTTGGCCGCCCCGGCCCCGGTGGTGGATCCGGCGTTCTTGGAGTCGGGGTGGGCGATGCCGCAGCTGCTGGCGGCGTTGCCGGGGCAGTGGAGGTCGTTGTCGTTGACGGGTGGGCAGCCGGGGTCGGGGCAGACGGCGGCCCGCATGTGGATCGGGGCGGCCGGGTTCACGCCGGTCGATGGGGCGGCGTTGTTGGCCGGTGATCGACGCTATGACGAGGATTGTTCGCAGCCCACGACGGTGCTGGCGCCGGCGCCGGTGCCGGCCGAGATGGGGGCCATCTTGGCGACGATCCGGGCGATGGAGTCGGGCGGCAACTACACGGTGCAGGTGACCAGTTCGACGGCGTCGGGGGCGTACGGGTTCTTGGACTCCAGTTGGGGCGGGTATGGGGGGTATCGGCGGGCGCGGGATGCGCCGCCGCCGGTGCAAGACGCCAAGGCCGCCGAGTTGGCCACCTCGATCCTCACCCGCAACGGGGGGGACGTGTCGACGATCCCGGTGTCGTGGTACATCGGGCATGTCCCGCGGGGCAACGAGTGGGACACCGTGCCGACGGTGGGGGCCAACACGTTGACCCCCCGGGAGTACCAGACCCGCTGGTTGCGGCGCTACGCCCAGCTCCTCGGCACCCCCGAGGCGTGGGTCGGGACGGCCCCCAACTGGACGCCCGTCGACACCACCGTGACCTGTCGCACCGTCGTCGTCGACCTCGGCACCGTCGAGCGACCGGAGTACGCCCTGACCCAAGCCCACACCTTCACCAGCGACCCCACCGGCCGCGCCATCCCGGCCACCGGCGACCCCTGCGACCCCCACCGCCCCACCCCCCAACCACCACCCACCGAACCCCCCACACTGCGCCCCGACGGCCCCAGCTGATGGCGAAGATCTGACCCGTGACCGAGGCGACCGCGTTCGGCATCGACATCGGCGGCTCGGGCATGAAGGCCGCCCCCGTCGATCTCGCCGTCGGTGACATCACCGCCGACCGCCTGAAGATCGCCGACTCCACGCCCCGCGACGCCCGAGCCGATGACCGACATCGTCGTGCAGCTCGTCGAGCACTTCGGATGGACCGGATCCGTCGGGGTGACGTTCCCTGGCGTGGTTCGCCACGGCGTCATCCACAGCGCGGCCAACGTCGACCACTCGTGGATCGGCGTCGACGCCGATGCCATGTTCTCGAAGGCCTCGGGATGCGAGGTGCACGTCGTCAACGACGCCGATGCCGCCGGTCTGGCCGAAGTGCGCTATGGCGCCGGTCGTGGTCGGCAGGGCGTGGTGATCGTGTTGACGTTCGGCACGGGCATCGGCTCCGGCCTGTTCGTCGACGGCGTGCTCGTCCCCAACACCGAGCTCGGGCACCTGGAGATCGACGGGCACGATGCCGAACACCGCGCCGCGGCGAGCGCCCGCGACCGCGAGGGTCTGTCGTGGAAGGACTGGGCCCACCGGGTCCAGCACTACCTCGAAACCGTTGTCAAGCTGTTCTCGCCGGAGCTGATCATCGTCGGCGGTGGGGCCAGCCGGCGGGCCGACAAGTGGCTGCACTACATCGACGTCGGCACCGAGGTCGTGCCCGCCGCCCTGACCAACGAGGCCGGCATCGTCGGCGCCGCCCTCGTCGCCAGCACCGGGACTGCACCCGAATAAGCGGCTGGCGAGCGAAGCGAGCCAGCGAACTCCGATCTGGGGCGGAAAATTTCCGACAGTCGCGAAGAACCGCGCCCAGATCATCGTGGCCGGCTCGCTACGCCCGCCGGCCGCCGTCGAAGCGGGCCAGCCGTTCGGCCAGCTCCTCGCGGTAGCGGAGGGCGCGGGGCAGCTTGATGTCCTCGTAGCCGCGGACCTGGTCGGGGAGCGAGGCGATGGCGACGGCCTCGTCGAGGTTGCCGGCGGTGAGCCGACCGGCCAACTGCTCGACGGCCGCCTCGTACTCGGGGATCATCGCCCGCTCGAGGCGGCGCACCTCGGCCCACCCGAACGGGTCGGCGACGGTCCCGCGCAGGCGCTTGGAACGGGCCAGCGCGGCGAGCAGCGGTCTCGTCTTCGGGCCGAGCTGGATCTTGTTCTTCATCCCCAGGGCCCGCAGCATCGGCGGATGCAGTCGCCACGTGACCTCGGTGCTCGGTCCGCCCACCGCCTCGTAGGCGGCGCGGGCCTCGGGGGCGAGCAGCAGCCTGGCCACCTCGTACTCGTCCTTGTAGGCCATCAGCTTGTGCCCGTGGCGGGCGACGGCCTCGGTCAACCTCATGCTCTGCGGGTCGATCCGTCGCTCGGCGCCGCGGGCGACGTCGACGAGCCGGCGGAAGCGCTTGGCGTACCGCGCCGACTGGTACCCGACGAGATCGTCGGCCAGGCGCTCGATCAGCTCATCGGTCGTCTCCGGTGCCGGCGCCGCGGCGACACCTGCGGCGCGGGCGACCTCGGTCGGGTCGAGCGCCCACCGGCGGCCCCAGCGGAAGGCTGCGATGTTGCGGCGGACGGCGACACCGTTGAGCTCGATGGCCCGCTCGATCTCCGCCGCGTGGACGGGGATGGCGCCGTGCTGCACCGCGGCGCCGAGCAGGAAGATGTTGGCCGTCGTGGCGTCGCCGAACAGTCCCGTCGTGATCGCCGTCGAGTCGACGAACAGGTTGTCCTCGTGGCGGGAGACCTCACCCATCCGGGCGGTCAGGGCGTCCAGCGACGGGTACGGCGTCGACGGGTGGGCGATCATCGCCCCCGTCGGCGTGCCGGTGACGGAGCCGACGACGATCGTCCGCTCACGATCGGCGCCGATGCGGTGCGTCTCGCTGGCGGCGACGAGCAGATCGAACGCCAACAGGCAGTCGACGCCCGAGCTGTTGGCGTGGTTCGACCTCGGGACCTCACGCTGGCTCAGCCGGAGGTCGCTGACGACCGGGCCGGCCTTCTGCGACAGCCCCGTCTGGTCGAGGCCGCGCACGATCATGCCGTCGAGCATCGCCGCCGTGCCGAGCACCTGGCTGACGGTGATCACGCCGGTGCCGCCGATGCCGGACAGCCGCACCGTGAACCCGTCGGCGGGCACCCGTGGGGAGGGTTCCGGCAGGCCGACGGCGGGGTCGTCCGTGAGTCCGACCATCGGCTTCGACGCGGCACGACCCGATGCCGCATCACCTGATTGCCCGACGGTCACCGTGGCGAAGGCCGGGCAGTCGCCCTGCAGGCACGACATGTCGAAGTTGCAACTGGTCTGGTGGATGCGCGTCTTGCGGCCGTACGGCGTGTCGATCGGCTGCACGGACAGGCAGTTGCTCTTGTCGCCGCAGTCGCCGCACCCCTCGCACACCCGCTCGTTGATGACGACGCGGAAGCCGGGCTTGGCAATCACTCCACGGCTGCGGTCGCGCCGCAGCTCGGCGGCGCACCGCTGGTCGTGGAGCAGGACCGTCACGCCCGGCACGGCGGCGAGCTCGACCTGCGACTCCATCAGCATGCTGCGATCGCGCACCGCCACCCGACCTTCGGCGTGGCTCCCGAAGTCGGCGTCCCGCCACCGGTCGGGCTCGTCGGACGTGACGATGACCTGGGTGACGCCTTCCACGAGCAGCAGCTGGACGACGTCGGGCACCGACAGCTGGCCCTGCGGGTCCTGGCCGCCGGTCATCGCGACCGTCCCGTTGTAGAGCAGCTTGTACGTGATGTCGACGCCGGCCGCCACGGCGGCCCGGATGGCGAGTGAGCCGGAGTGGAAGAACGTGCCGTCACCGAGGTTCTGGATGAGGTGGTCGCGCTCGATGAACGGCGCCATCCCGATCCACTGCGCCCCCTCCTGGCCCATCGCCGTCAGGCCGGCGATGTCGCCGACCCGCTGCGGATCCATCAAGGCCACCATCGCGTGGCAGCCGATGCCGCCGCCGACGAGCGTGCCCTCGGCGGCCCGCGTCGAGATGTTGTGCGGGCAGCCGCTGCAGTAGAACGGCGTGCGGTTGACGGTCAACGGGATGCGCGACGGCTGGCGCGTGGCGGGCAACGGGCGCAGGCGATCGTCGCCGATGCGGGCGGCCAACGTCCGCCGCAGCGGTTCGAGCAGGCGGTCGGCGTCGAGCATCCCGGTGCCGGGGATCAGCGGCCCGCCCGATTCGTCGCGGCGACCAACGACGCGTGGTCGTTCGGCCGCGTCGTACAGCGCACTCTTCACGAGCAGCTCGAGCGTCGGGTTCTTCTCCTCGACGACGAGCACCTCGCCGATGCCGCGGGCGAAGTCACGTACCTGCTGCTCGTCGATCGGTACCGGCATCAACAGGTGGAACAACCGGATGCCGGCGGAGCGCAGCGCATCGTCGTCGCCGAGCCCGAGGAGGCCGAGCGCCTCGCGCAGCTCGTGGTACGTGTGGCCGCTGGCGGCGATGCCGATCCAGTCGTCTGGTCCTGTGACGGTGACCCGGTTGAGCTCGTTGACCACCCCGTACTCACGCGCCAGTACGGAGCGCACCTCTTGGAACTCGCGCTCCATGTCGAGCGTGTATGGCGTGAGGAGCTGCCCGCTCGGCCGGGGAACGAAGAGCCGGCCGTCGAACTCCATGGTTGGCGTGACCGGCACGACGCGGCCAGGGTGCACGTCGACGGTGCCGGTGCCGTCGGCGACCGGTGTCACGAGCTTGAGACCGACCCAGATGCCGCTGGCCCGCGAGAGCGCGATGGCGTGACGACCGAGGTCGAGCGCCTCCTGCACGTCGCCGGGGAAGAGGATCGGCATGTGCAGGTCGACGAGCGTGGCATCGCTGGAGCTCGGCAAGGTGGACGACTTGGCGACCGGGTCGTCCCCGACCACGGCCAGCACCCCGCCGTGCTGCGACGTGCCGGCAAAGACGCCGTGACGGATGGCGTCGCCGGCCCGATCGAGCCCGGGGGACTTGCCGTACCAGATGCCGACGACGCCGTCGTAGCGCTTGTCGCCCAACGTGTCGACGAGCTGGCTGCCCATCACCGCCGTCGCCGCCAACTCCTCGTTGACCCCGGGACGGACGACGATCGGCAGGTCCGGCACCGTGGCGGCGGCGGACGAGGCCTCGTCCTGGAACGTGGCGACGGGCGAACCCTGGTACCCCGACACGAACGCCGCGGTGCGCAGTCCGTGCCGGCGGTCGATGCGCAGCTGGTCGACGGGCAGGCGGGCCAGCGCTTGCACACCGGACAGGAAGACGCGGCCGTCCTCGAGCCGGAAGCGGTCCTCCAGCTCGTAGTCGTGTGACCGGTCGGCGAGGTCAGTCATCGTCGTGGTCGTGCGGGCCGTCAACCGCGCCATCGCCGGTCTGGCGCGGCAGGCGGGAGATGACCACCGCGTCCTCGGCCGACGTGTTCGGCCCGTAGGCCGCGCCGTACAGGCCACGGGCGCCCGACGGGGCGCGCAGGGCGAACAGGATCACCTCGTCGCCCGGGTCCGATTGGCCCTCGAAGCGGAGGATGTGGTCGATGCGCACATCATCCAGGTCGGCCACCTCCCCGGTCTCGCCGCAGCGCAGCGTGCCCTCGGGGGTGGCGTACCAGTTGCCCGTGTAGCCCTCGGCCTGCAATCGCCGGGTGGCCTCTGACAGTGTGTCCATCGTGTCGCCAGTCACTGGGGATGGACGGTAACGCGCTCGACGGGCTGCGTTCACTCGGAGCTCGCGTTGCCTGACAGGATGCGGGCGTGATCGTCGTGGCTGGGGAAGCACTGGTCGATCTCGTGATGACCTCCGACGGGCTCGTCGCCACCCCCGGTGGCGCGCCGTACAACGTCGCCAGGGCATGCGGGCGGCTGGGCACGCCGACGGCGCTCGCCGCCTGCATCTCCGGCGACGGCTTCGGCTCGCGCCTGCGGGCGGAGCTCGCGGCGCTCTGGTGTGGTCGACGACCTGCTGCAGTTCAGCGACCGCCCGACGACCCTGGCGCTCGCCGAGCTCGGCGACGACGGTGTGGCCAGCTACCGGTTCTACGTCGAGGGGACGAGCGCGCCGATGCTCACTCCCGGGCCTCCGCCCGAGTCGGCCGCAGCTGTCGTCACCGGCGGCCTGGCCCTCGTGCTCGAGCCGATGGCCAGGGGAGTCGTCCGTATGGTCACCGAGGTCCGCTCGAGCGTGCTCGTCATGGTCGACGTCAACGCCCGCCCGGCGGCGATCCACGATCGTGATGCGTACCTGCAACGGCTGCACGCCGTGATGGCCCGAGCCGATGTCGTCAAGGTCAGCCACGAGGACCTCGGCTACCTCGTGCCGCGGGCGACCGTGCACGAGGCGGCGACGTCGATCCTCGATCAGGGTGCCCGCGTGGTGCTCGTCACCGGAGGCGAGCTCGACACCACGATCGTCAGCCACGCCGGTGCGTGCGACGTGGCGGTCGAGCGGGCCGAGGTGGTCGACACCATCGGCGCCGGTGACGCCTTCACGGCCGGGTTCGTGACGTGGTGGCTGGCGGCCGGCGGGCCGCTGGCCGAGCTCAGCGAGACGCCGTGCGTCGTGGCCGCCGTGCAGGCGGCCCACACCGTGGCCGCCGTCGTCGTCGGCCGCCGCGGCGCCGACCCACCGACCCGCGGTGACCTCGCCTCGGACTGGTGGCCGTCCGATCCTCGGAACTGACCCGAAGTCAACGGCCACGAAATGGCCGTGAAATCCACGAAGAACCGGTCAGAGCGGCGTCGTGGCGGACGGCGAGGCGCTGGGCGGAGTCGTCGCCGGGCACGGGGAGCTGGACGACGACGCGCAGCGCCGGCCACTCGGCCGGCGTGAGCTGCTGGTACTCGAACGTCAGCAGGCCGGCCGACGGGTGGTGGAAGCGGCGCAGCCGGGTCTCGAAGCGGGCGACGTCGTGCTCCGGCCACCAGCCGCGGAACTCCTCGCTCTGCCTCGTCAGGCGGTCGACGCAGCTCGACCATCTGCGGGTCGTGGCGCACGCCGATCGTGGCGGCCCGGAACTCGGCCAGCGCCTGGCGGGCGTGGAGGTCCCAGTCGACGATCAGCTCGCCGCAGCGTCCGGATGGGTGAACAGCACCCAGATCAGGTTGCGCTCGATGCCGTCGAGGCCGGCCAGCTCTCAGCGGCGGGTACAGCCGGGCCTCGGCGGCGTTCCAGGCGGCGAACTCCCAGTGCGGCCCGAGCACGTACGCCGGCGCCGGCTCGAAGCCGTCGATCAGGCGGCGCAGCGCGGTCGGCACCTCGTCGGGCGCGGTCGCGGGCCGGCGCGCCGGCGACCGGGTGGGCCAGCGAGACGAGGTGGTCCTGGCCGGCGTCGTCGAGACGCAGCGCCCGGCCGATCGCCCGCAGCACGTCGTCGGAGGCGTTGATCCGCCGGCCCTGCTCCAGCCACGTGTACCAGGTGACCGACACGCCGGCCAGCAGGGCCACCTCCTCCCGGCGCAGCCCCGGCGTGCGCCGGCCCCGCCCGCGCGGCAGCTCGACCTGCTCGGGGGTCGATCGCCTCGCGCCGGACGCGCAGGAACTCGGCCGAGCTCCGCCCGGCGTCCGGTCCATCCGACCATCGACCACAGCGGATCGAGCACAGGTGGTCGCGCACCTGGCCGCACGTCGAGGCTCGACCGGCGCTGGGCGGCACGGCTGGCCGCGCAGCGTGCAGGTCGGGTAGGCGCGGCGGGACGTCGACGCCGGCGACGACGGGCAGCACGAGCCGCGACGGGCTGTCCGGCCCCCGAAGCCGATCTCGACCGTCTCGCCGGCGGCGATCGTCTCGAAGACCCACTCGCCCCGGCTGTTGCCGGGCGCGTCGATGGTGACCCGCAGCCGCGAGCCCGGCCCGGAAGGCGTGGGCGAACGGGAACAGCTCGACGCGCACGGGCGTCCACTCGCCGGCGGGGAGCGGCTCGGCGTCGGCCTCGAGGAACGTGTGCACCGGCCGCAGCTCGGTGCTCGCCGCCTCGTCGAGCGCCCGCTGGCTGGCCCGCAGCCAGCCGCTCTGCACGTACACCTCCTGGCCGTCCGGGCGGATCTCGCTGAGCGTCACCTCGAGGTCGGTGTCCGTCGGCGTCGGTGCGGATCCACAGGTCGGCCGACGCCGGAGCCGATGAGCACCGTGTCGGCGGCGAGCGGCGCGCTGACGAACGAGGCGGCCGTGCCCGCCGGCGGCTCCTGCCACTGCCACTGCGACGTCGTACGCCCAGATCGACCGACCGCGTCGCCGCGTCGAAGAACGTCGCCGGCAGCGCGTCGGGATCGGCCGTGTACGACGTCGCGCCGCCGGTCCGGCCGGCGCCTCGGCGGCGAGCGTGCCGTCGGGGCCGAGGTACCACGGGTGCGCCGTCACGCCGGGGATCGGCCACGACTCGAAGACCTCGCGACCAGCGGGGCATCGGCGTGCCGGGCAGCCCGCCGTCGGCGGCGCCCTCCTCGAACAGCACCTGGATCGGCGGCTCGGACTCGAACGCGGCCAGCGCTTGCTCGTAGGTCTGGCCGGCGAACCGGTCGGGCGGCAGCGTCGACCTCGTCGGTGCCGAAGATGGTCGCCGGCGAGGATCGGCGCCGCCGCCCTGGCGACGGCCAGCGACGGGACGCGCTCGGCGACGTAGAGGTCGAGGAACTCGACGAACCGGGCGAACACGCCGGCGCCCGATCGACTCGGTGTGCAGGCCGTTGACGAGCGTGGCGTAGAAGTGGTCGGTGCCGGTGAACTGGTCGAGCATCGTGGCGAAGCGGCCGCCGGTCTGCTCGTCCTGCCACGCGCCGGCGAGGAAGCACGGGCACCTCGATCTGGTCGACGAACGTGCGGGGGGCCAGCGGGTCGCCGAGCTCGGTCGGTCCAGAACGGGTTGCACGTCGATCTCGGCGACGAGGTCCGGGTTCTGCAGCCGCAGGCGCTGGTTGGCCGCGCACTCGGTGTCGCCGGCGGCGATGCGGTCGGCCGCCCACGCCTGGCCCTGCGGCGCGTGTCGTCGAGTCCATGCGTGCTGCGTCCACTCGACGCGCGAAGCCGGTGTTGAGGATGCCGCCCGGGTAGAGCACGCCGCGGTAGCTGTCGTCGATCACCGACAGCGGCGTGATGGCGGCGAGGCTGGGCGGCTGGGTCGCGGCGACGAAGAGCTGGCTGATGCCCGGGTAGGACACGCCGACCATGCCGACCGCGGTTGCCGAGCGACCCACGGCTCGGCGGCGATCGTCTCGATGGCGTCGTAGCCGTCGAGCTGCTGGGCGTCCTCGAAGAACCGGAACGAGCCGCCGCTGCAGCCGCTGCCGCGCATGTTGACGCCGACGTAGGCGTAGCCGAGGGCGGTGAACAGCTGGCGGGAACCCGACGGCGGTCGGGGTCGGTCGGCTCGTAGCCGGAGTACTCGACCACGGTCGGGTAGGGGCCGGCCTCGGGCGGGCCGGGCAGCACGACGTTGATCGACAGCGTCGTGCCGTCGCGGGTCTCGAGGTAGCCGAAGCCGCCGGCCGGCAGTTGCTGGTCGGCGTAGAAGGACGGCGGCGGCAGCTCGTCGAGCGCGGCGACCTCGAACGGTGCCGTCGCCGACGTCGTCGCTGCGCACGGTGTAACTGCCGGGTTCGACGTTGCGGAACAGCAGCGAGCCGGGTCGTCGACGAGGCCCGTCGCCGCCACGTCGCCGTCGGCAGTGACGAGCTCGAGCTCGGGCCCGGCTCGGCGTCGAGCACGGCGACCTGCTCCCACCCGGGCTGCACCGTCCAGGGCGCGCCGGCGCCAGTGGAGGTCGGCGGCGGTCGTGGTCGGCGCAGCGGTGGTCGTGGCCGCCGATCGGTCGCGGCTCGGTCGTCGTCGGCGGCGGCGGTCGCCGGTGAGGTCGTGGCCGCCGGTCGGGGCCGTCGACGCCGGTCGCTCGCGTCGTCGTCGCCGCGAACAGCGTGGCGACGGACGATGGCGCGTGAGGACGAGCGACGCCGCGCGGCGTCGAGCCGGACATGGCGGCGATCCTCGCAGCCCGCCGGCTGGACGGGGTATCAGGACGCTCGCCAGCGTGACCGGGCCGTCGATGGCCTACCGGCGGCGCTCGGCATCGAGGCGCTGGTCTCGATCGGCCGTCGGCCGCTACGTGCTCGCGACCGGTCGCCGGCGTGTCGGATCTCGCCGACCATGCTGGACGACCTGCCGATCGCTCGGTCGAGGTCGAGTCGCCCTCGCTCGACCTCGGCGCGCGTCGCCGCATCGGCGGCGGCCGTCGGCCGCGCTGATCGAGCGCCGCCTCGGCTCGCCCGGCCGACGCTGGTCGACAGCGCCGCCGGACCGCACGTCCACTGGCGCGGCGGCGGCGATCCGCGGGTGCTGCTCGTCGGCCACCACGACACCGTGTTCCCGGCTGGCACGCTGGCCGCCCGTCCGTTCACCGTCGCCGACGGGCGGGCGACGGGACCGGGCGTCTTCGACATGAAGGGCGGCATCGTCATCGCCGTCCACGCCGTCGCCGTCGCTGGCGCGATCCGATCGGGCGTCGAGCTGCTCGTCACCGGCCGACGAGGAGGTCGGCTCGGCGACGTCACGGGCGCTGATCGAGGAGCGGGCCGCGGCCTGCGGCGCGGTGCTCGTGCTGGAGCCGGCCGGCCGACGGCGGAGCGGTGAAGATCGGGCGCAAGGGGACGCGGCGGCTTCGAGGTCGTCGTCCGCGGGCGGGCGGCGCACGCCGGGCTGGAGCCGGAGAAGGGCGTCAACGCCCTGGTCGAGGCCGCCCACCAGGTGCTGGCCATCGCCGCGCTGGCCGACCCGGACGGGGCACGACGGTGACGCCGACGGTGGCCAGCGCGGGCACGGCCGACAACGTCGTGCCGGCGGAGGCCCGGGTGCGGGTCGACGTGCGGGTCACCGAGCTCGGCCGAGGGCGGCCGGCTGGAGACGGCGATGGCCGCCCTGAGCGCCGTCGACCCGGCGGCGTCGCTGGAGGTGCGTCGGCGGGCTCAACCGGCCGCCGCATGCACGAGTCGGCGACGGCCGAGCTGTTCGCCCTGGCGACCAGGGTGGCCGCCGAGGCCGGGCTGCCCGAACCGTCGGGCGTCGCCGTCGGCGGGGGCAGCGACGGCAACTTCACGGCGGCCCTCGGCATCCCGACGCTCGACGGCCTCGGCGCCACCGGCGGCGGCGCCCACGCCGACCACGAGTACGTCCTCGTCGACGACCTGATCGACCGCACCCGCCTCGTCGCCGCCCTCCTCGCCGCCCTCCAACACCGCTGACTACCATCCGAGGGTTTGCAGCGCATCCGAGGGTTCCGCTGCGGAGGGGGCGCTCGGAACGCCTCCGGTGCAGCGAAACCCTCCGAGGTCAGGACGGGGTCCGTCGGGTCGAGGGCCGAGGACGCCGCCTGGCCCGAGCGTGCCGGCGTGGCGGTAGACGTCGAGCTTGGCCCGCGAGTCCTCGATGTCGAGGTTGCGCATCGTCAGCTGGCCGATGCGGTCGAGCGGGCCGAACGGCGGCGTCGTCGACCCGCTCCATCGACAGCCGGTCGGGCGCGTACGTGAGGTTCGGGCCCGGTCGTGTCGAGGATCGAGTAGTCGTCGCCGCGCCGCAGCCGCAGCGTCACCTCGCCGGTGACGGCAGCCCCGACCCAGCGCAGCAGCGGCTCCCGCAGCATCAGGCTCTGCGGGTCGAACCAGCGGCCCTCGTACAGCAGCCGGCCGAGGCGGCGGCCCATCGTCCGGTAGTTCTCGATCGTGCCCTCGTTGTGGATCGCCGTCACCAGCCGCTCGTAGGCGATGTGCAGCAGCGCCAGCCCGGGCCCTTCGTAGATGCCCCGGCTCTTGGCCTCGATGATGCGGTTCTCGATCTGGTCGCTCATCCCCAGCCCGTGGCGCCCGCCGATGGCGTTGGCCTCGAGCACCAGCTCGACCTGGTCGGTCGAACTCGCGCCCGTCGACGGCCACGGGCCAGCCCTCGTCGAACCGCACGGACGACGTCCTCGGCGGCGATCTCGACGTCGGGCCGCCAGTGGGCGACGCCCATGATCGGCTCGACGATCTCCATGCCCGTCGACAGCTCCTCCAGCGCCTTGGCCTCGTGGGTCGCGCCCCAGATGTTGGCGTCCGTCGAGTAGGCCTTCTCCTTCGGGTCGCGGTACGGCAGACCCGCGGGCGAGCAGGAACTCGCTCATCTCGGCCCGCCCGCCGAGCTCGCCGACGAAGTCCCGGTCGAGCCACGGCTTGTAGATCCGCAGGGCCGGGTTGACGAGCAGCCCGTAGCGGTAGAAGCGCTCGATGTCGTTGCCCTTGTACGTGCTGCCGTCGCCCCAGATGTCGACGCCGTCGTCGTGCATCGCCCGCACGAGCAGCGTGCCGGTCACGGCCCGGCCGAGCGGCGTCGTGTTGAAGTACGTCCGGCCGGCGGTGCGCGATGTGGAAGGCCCCGCACTGCAGCGCCATCAGCCCCTCGCGCACCAGCTCGGCTCGGCAGTCGACGACGCGGGCCGCCTCGGCCCCGTACTGCCGGGCCCGGCCGGGCACGCCGGCGAGGTCGGGCTCGTCGTACTGGCCGAGGTCGGCCGTGTAGGCGTACGGGATGGCGCCGCGCTCGCGCATCCAGGCCACCGCCGCCGACGTGTCGAGGCCGCCGGAGAAGGCGATGCCGACCCGCTCGCCGACCGGCAGCGACGTGAGGACCGTTGCGTCACGGCTCGGGCGGAGCTGGTCGCGCGTCACCGGTAGCCGGCCGGCCGAAGCGACGCCAACGAGACCAGCCGGCGGCGGCGCAGCGGCGATCGCCAGCTCGACAGGCCGAGGCGGACGACTCGTCCGAGGTCGCCGATGGCGATGGCCGCCCCGACGGCACTGGCGCCGAGCCCGTACCACGGCAGGCGGCGGGCGTTGTTCACGGCGGCGACGACCATCGCCACCGGAGGCGACGAACGGCACGCAGCATGACGGAGGATCGGCTGCGGCGCGCGACGCCGGCCCGAGCCACCACGTCGACAGGCCGAGCTCACGACTGGCCTTCCAGACGCCGTCGATGGCGAGCGAACGCCAGCACCCACGTCGACAGGACGACGAGCCGCCAGCCCGGCGTCAGCTGGCCCGGGCGCGGAGCCGCGCCGGCGAGCAGGCGACGGTCGGCGGCGTCGGCGACGTCGGCCGCGTCGCCGGGTCGGCGGCAGGCGGGGGCGGCGGGACGGACGTCTCCACGGGCTGCGACTGCTACGGGCGAGCCGGCGCCGGGCCGACGATCAGGCTGCGCCGCGCCGCCGCTACCCTGCGGCGCGGTGACCACGGCCGCGCCGGAGGACATCGGGTCGACCGAGGTCCTCTCGATCTTCTTCCCGATGTGGAACGAGGAGGACTACGTCGAGCGCGCCCTCGAAGCGGCCGCGGCGGGTGTGCGAGCGGATGGTCGACGACGGCGATCGTTGCCGACTACGAGCTGATCATCGTCGACGACGCCTCCACCGATCGCACGCGCCGAGCTGGCCGACAAGGCGGCGGCGGCCGACCCCCACGTCCGCGTCGTCCACCACGAGCACAACCGCAAGCTGGGCGGCAGCATCAAGACCGGGTTCGCCACCGCCACGGGCGACCTCATCCTGTACTCCGACGCCGACCTGCCGTTCGACATGGAGGAGGTGCCGCGGGCGATCCGCCTCTTGCGCGAGTACGACGCCGACATCGTCAGCGCCTACCGGTTCGACCGCACGGGCGAGGGCTACACCCGGGCGATCTACACGTTCTTCTACAACGTGCTCGTCCGCACGATGTTCAGGGTCAAGGCACGCGACATCAACTTCGCCTTCAAGCTCTGCCGCCGGCGGGTCTTCGACCACGTCGAGCTGCGCAGCGAGGGCTCGTTCATCGACGCCGAGCTGATCATCCGGGCGACCAAGCTGGGCTACGAGCTCCTGCAGTTCGGAGTCGACTACTTCCCCCGCACGATCGGTGACTCGACGCTCAGCTCACCGGGGATCATCGCCACGATCGTGCGCGAGATGTCCCGCTCCGCGCCGGAGCTGCAGGCGATCCAACCGCGTCGTCGGTGCAGCGGGCCGACATGCGTACCGAGCACGGCTGGATCGACCCGCCAACCGCCCCGCAGGCCGGCCCGGTGCCAGCGGTAGGGTGGCGGGCGACCGAGAGGTCCCCGTCTCCGTGAACCCGATGACTCCCCGCCCGATCGACGCGCCACCCGGCTCGTCCCGGCCGTCGCTGCCGGCGGCCCTCGTCGGCACCGTGGTCGTCGCCGGCGTGGCCTCCGGTGGTTCGGCGGAGACGGTCCCAGCGCGCCGGCTCGACCTCCGACGACGAGTCGCGTCCCCGCGGCCGCCGTCGCGACGACGTCCACGGTCGCCGTGACCAGGCCCCGCCGACGACGCAGCCGATCGTCAAGACGAACCTCTCCGAGACGCTCGGCGACGGCGTCGACCGGCGACGAGGTCACCGCCGTGCAGCAGCGGCTCAAGGCAGCTCGGCTTCGACCCCGGCCCGATCGACGGCGAGTTCGGCAGCCTGACCCGGGCCGCCGTCTGGGCGTTCGAGAAGCTGGTCATGCAGACCCCGCGAGCCCAGGCGACCGGCGAGGTGACCAACGAGATGTGGCAGCTGATGCAGGAGCCGCTCGTCATCGCGCCCCGCCGACCGGATGCGGCCACGGCCAACCACACCGAGGTCTACCTGCCCGAGCAGGTCGTCATCTTCTTCCGCGAGGACAAGCCGGCGCTGATCACGCACATGGCCAGCGGCACGGGCGAGGACTGGTGCGAGGAGGTCACGATCAGCCCGGGCGAGCACGGCAACGAGCTCGAGGGCACCGAGCCGCTGAAGCGCGGCGAGTGCGGCATCTCGAAGACGCCCGGCGGCGTGTTCGCCTACGACCGCCAGCGGACCGGCGCCCGGGAGAGCGCGCTGGGCACCATGTGGAACCCGATGTACTTCAACTACGGGATCGCCATCCACGGCGCCAACAACGTGCCGCTCGAGCCGGCGTCGCACGGCTGCATCCGCATCCCGATGACGCTCTCGGGAGTACTTCCAGCAGCTCGTCGCGATCGGCGACCAGGTGTTCGTGTTCGACGGCGTCAAGGAGCCGGAGGAGTACTCCGACGACGAGAAGATGCCGATCTTCAACCGCGTCGACCCGAACTACACGACGACCACGTCCTCCACCATCGACCGACCGGTGCCGCCGCCGCACGCCGGAGCCACCGCTCCGGCGTGGACCGGATCCGCCCGGCGGCTCGACGCCGCCGGCGCAGCCGCCGCCCGACCGACGGGCGCCGCCGCCGGCCATCGGTGGCGACCGACGGCGACTGAAACGGGGCGGCGGTTCAGTCAAGCGCCGCCATCGGTCGACGCAGCGTCCCGTGCACGCCAGCACGCCGGCGCCGGCGACGGCGACCACGGGCCCGCCGACCAGATGTCGCCCGCTCCGCGCCACCGACCGGCACGCGAGTCACGCTCCACGGCGGCACCGGTCGACCGGACCTGCTCGAGCAGCTCCTTGCGCTCGTTGGCGGCGTAGAGCTCGAGGCCGATCGTCGCGCCGGGCTCGGCCTCGACCACCACGACGGCTCGCCTGGGGCGCAGCTCGACCTTCGACGCCGCGGACGCCGGCCACGATGGCTGCGGTCCAGCCCGATGGCCACCCGCAGGATCCCGGCCAGCGTGCGGACGAGTCGCTGGTCCGCCGGCGGAGAGGGCGGCGAACTCGGCGTGCGACGCCTTCGGCTCGCTCTTGCGGTGGTACCGGGCGATCTGGGCGATGACCTCGATCTCGGCGTCCGTCAGCCCGGCCAGCTCGCTGTTGCGGATCACGTAGTAGGCGTGCAGGTGGTGCTTGGTGTGGGCGACGACGAGCCCGACGTTGGCCAGCAGCGCGCCGGCCTCCAGGTACTCCCGGGCGGTGCCGTCGAGCCCGTGGACCGGCGCCAGCGCGTCGAACAGGGCGACGGCCAGGCGGGCGACGTGGGCCGAGTGCTTCGGGTCGTCGTCGCAGCGGGCGATCAGCTGGTCGATGCTGCGCCGTGACACGTCGCGCAGGTGGTGCAGCGACCCGGCCGCCCCGTGGTCGCCCATCCGACTCAACGGTGTCGACCAGCACGCCGTCGCGCAGCGCCGCCTCGCTGTAGGTGAACACGTCGACGCCGAACGTCGCGGCCACCGACTCCAGGATCAGCGCACCGGCGACGATGATGTCGGCCCGCGCCGCTTCCAGCCCACGCACCTTCGCTCTGCCGCGCCGCCGCCGTCCGGTGGCGCACGCAGCTCGTCCACCACGGCATCGAGCTCCGCCCGGCGCAAGAACTCGGCGCAGTTGAACGTGCGCAGCGGCTCGGCGCCCGTGGCGGCGTGGGCGATGCGGGCCAGCCGTCTCGGCCGTTCCCGACGACGCCACGGCCACGTCGAAGCCGTGCTCGGAGACGGCCCGCTCGAAGTGGCTGAGGATCCCGCGGATGTGCCGCCGGCAGGCGGTGACGGCCGTCGCCGCTGATCGTGCCGCCGGGGAAGAACCGGTCGGTCAGCCGCACCGCGCCGAGCTTGAAGCTGCGGGCGGACAGCGTCTCGCCCCGCTCGCCGATGCAGCAGCTCGGTCGACCCGCCGCCGATGTCGACGAGCAGCATGCGCTGGTCGAACGCCGGGACCGCCTGCAGGACGCCGAGGTAGATCGAGCCGGGCCTCCTCGGCACCCGAGATCACCTCGATGTCGATGCCCGCCTCGTCGCGGGCCCTGGCCAGGAACTCGTTGGCGTTGCACCGCCTCCCGCACGGCGCTCGTGGCGACGGCCCGCACCGGGCGCCCGAAGCTGTCGGCGATCTGTCGCATCCGCCGGAGGGCAGCGACGCCGCGGTCGATGGCGTCCGCGGCGAGCTCCTTCATGTCGCCGCCGCCGTGACCGAGGCGGACGACCTCCCGCTCGCGCGTCAGGGTCTCGAACCGCTCGCCGCCGACGGGCCGGGCCACGACGAGGTGGAAGCTGTTGGTGCCGACGTCGAGGGCGGCCAGCTGCAGGCCCGGCGACGGCCGACGTCGTCGAGCTCGACGGTCTCAGTCATCGAGCCGGTCGATGCAAGCCGGGATGCCCTCGAGGACGCCCTCCCGGAAGCTGGCGATCTTCTCGAAACCGCTGCCGACGACGTCGTCCGTCGAGGCGGCGTCACCGACGACCAAGCGCGGTCTGGATCGCCTCGTCCAGGTCGCCCGGGGACATGGATGACGCCTCGCGGCGCGGTCGAGCCGTCGGCCGGCCGGGATGATGTCGGCGACCCAGGCGCCGGTCAGGCAGTCGGAGAGCGAGGGCCCGCTCCTCGCCTGTCGAGGGGGCTGTCGAGGGCCTGCTGGGCCGCCTCGCTCCATGCCATGCCGAACATGTAGCCGACGGCGAAGTCGCCGAAGCGGTCGTACAGCTCGACTGCCGAACGTCTCGTCGAAGTACACCTCGCCAGTCGCTGCGCAGAACACGGCCCCGGGGCGATGTCGCCGGCCGGCTCCGCGCAGCCCACGTCGCTCGGGTCCGCCACCGGGACCAGCGCCAGGGCGGCGAGGTCGGCGCCGAGCTGCGGCGACGGCCTCCGGCCAGAACTCGTTGAGGTCGTCAACGAGGAATCGTCCGATCTCGCCCTCGCCATACCCGAACGGTGCGTTCCCGGCGCGCGCCTGCTCGTCGATGCTGTTGAACTCGTTGGGCACGAGCGGCAGTGGCTCCTCGAGCAGCTCGGCGCACCGCGCCAGCCCTTCGAGGAACCCGACCTGGAAGGCGCCGACGCGGTCGAAGGCCGAACCGTGGCCGCCGGCGCTGAACTGGTCGATGCCGACCGGATCGCGCACCCGGATCATGGCGATGAGGCCCGGTGCGCACGTCGGCGTCCGTGAACGGCACGCCCGGTGCCTCGCCGCGCACGGCCCGGGCGACCCACGCGCCGGCGAAGCAGTCGGCCTGTTGCTCGGTCGTGATCGTCGGCAGGCCCGCGTTCGAGGTCGCCGGCTTGCGAGTCTGCACGACGTGGCCGTACTCGTGGGCCAGCACGACGCCGAGGATCGGTGGCCCGAACTCGGCGGCGAGGTCGGCGAGGATGCCGTCCGCCCCGTCGTCGTAGACCAGGAAGTCGCCCTGCTGGCAGTAGAAGGCGCCGTACTGGTGGATCTCCTCGTACGGCGTCGGGCTGGCCGTGCCACAGCCCGGGATCGGGTCGTTGCGCTCGGGATAGGCGGCGTAGACACCGCCCGGTCAGGGGCGTGAACGGCTGGCCGTGGAGCGCTTCGAACTCCTCGGTCCACCATCGCTCGAGGTCGGCGAGGACGGCTCGCACGAAGTCGTCGTAGTCGCGGCGCCGGCTTGGCGTCGCCGACGTCGAGGACGTCGCGATCCGGGGTCGTCGGCGGAGTCGTCTGGCCCGCGGGCGGTGATGTCGTCGCGGGCGGATCGGGTGCCTCCGTGTCGGGCGGCCGCGGTCACGGGTGGGTCGGGATCGGGACGGCGTCGTGCCGGGCGGCACGGTCGCCGCACTCGGGCGCCTGGGCTGCCGACTCGGTGAGCACGCCCGGCTGGCCTCCGCAGGCGACGACCGCCAGCGCGACGACCGCCAGCCAGATCCGCCGGGACATCAGTCGATGAGCCGTTCCAGCTCGCCGATCTCGTCTCCCTGGCTGCCCGTGATGGCGTCGGCCATGCTGCGCACGACGTCGAGCTCGGCTTCGGCGGCGGCCACCTCGGCCATGTGGATGCCCACCCTGGTGGTGATCGACCATGAGATCGACGAACAGGCGATCGGCGTCGGCGCCGCTCGACGCGCGCCGAACGCGTCGAGCTCGGCCTCGGTCGCCATGCCGGGCATCGCATCGACGGTTGTGGGCATGCCCATCCACCCCATCGCCGTCCTCGGTCTCAGCGGCCTCCGGCGCGCCCATGTCCCGCAGCAGCTGGATCATCCGGCCGATCTCGATGTTCTGGCCGGTGATGATGCTGCGGGCCACCGTGCGCAGGCCCGGGTCCGTCTCGGGGAGGGCGAGGTACATGTAGCCCATCTGCACGGCCTGCTCGTGGTGCGCCCGCATGTCGTGGAGGAACCCGACGTCGACCTCGCCGCCGGCGCTTTCGCTGCGGCTGTCGGCGACCAGCCATCCGATCATCCCCGCCATCAGGGCGACGGCGACCAGGAGCCCGATGATGTTGACGGGGTGCTGCCACCACGACAGCACCACCACGTCGTCGTCGTCGCCGCCCGCAGCGTCGTCGTCGGCGTCCGTCAGGGCGTGCGCAGGGATCTCATCCACCGCGTCGATCCGCACGTCCACCACGTGAGTCTGCCAGCGCTGGCGGTGGGCTCCACGGCGCCCGGTCCGAGGCGGCCGACCATGCCCCGGTAACGTCGCCGCGAATGGGCCCCGATGCTCGACCCGAGCCGGCCACCCTGCCGCGTCCGCGCGGCCGCCCTCGCGATCAGGATTCCGCCGAGACGAGGCAGCGGATCCTCCTCGTGGCGATGGCGATGTTCGCCCGGGAGGGCTACGAGGCGACGACGAACCGCTCGATCGCCGAGGCCAGCGGGCTGACCAGCGCAGCGATCTACCACTACTTCTCGTCGAAGGCCGATCTGTACGTCGCGGTGTACGAGGCCGTCGTCGACCGAGTGTTCTCCGCCTTCGAGAAGGCCATCGTCGGCCACGACACGCTCGTCGAGCAGTACACGGCCGTGCTCGACGCCGTGGGTGTCCTCAACCGCGAGGATCCCACGCTGCCGGCGTTCGTCGTCGGGGCGGCCAGCGACGCGCAGCGCCACCCCGAGTTGAAGGACCTGCTGCGGCCGCTGCGGCGGCGCACGGCCGGCTTCTTCCGCCGGATGGTGACCGAGGCGGCCCAGCGGGGGGAGCTCGGCCCGGACACGGACCTCCGTGCCGTCGAGGACCTGTTGAACGCCGTGCTCTCCGGGCTGGCCCGGCTGTCCGCGGTGACCGGCGACGCCCGTCGTCATGCCGCCGCCGTGCAGGCGTTGCAACGGTTCTTCGCGGGCACCCTCGTGATGCGCTGAGCTCAGCCGATTGCAGTCGTCGGCGGGGTCGTTGTCGGCGGCGTCGTCGACGCGCTCGGCACCGACCCGGCTCCACCCGGGGGCGGGCTGCTGGGAGAGAGCGTGAACTGGTCCCTCGACGTGATCTCGCCGACAAAGGTGTATGTGACGCCGTCCGATGCCACAGCAGTGCACGTGAACGTCGTACCGACCTCCTTGTCGACGGGCTCTTGACACGAGGCGTCGTCGAACGTCAGCCCGAGCGCGGTGGCGACCTCCTCGTCGTCGTCTTCGAGGAAGTTCTCGGCCGACTCCTCGAAACTGGCGGTGCGCGTGCAGCTGCCAAGGGCGATAAGGGCGGCAATGGTCAGCGGGACGACGGCGTGACGGGAGCGCATGGGTCACGGGAGGCTACCCGTGGCGGGCGGCGCATAACGTGCGGTCGATGCCGTCGCAGCCGCTGCCGCTCGATCCGATCGCCGAGGCCCGGCGGCTGTGGGCGGAGCGCTGGGCGGCCGCCGAGCACATGGCAGCGGCGACGTCACTGATGCGCGCGCAGCAGCTCGTGCTGGCGACCGTCGAGGACGAGCTGCGGCCGTTCGGGCTGACGTTCGCCAGCTACGAGGCGTTGATGCTGTTGTCGTTCTCGCGGCGCGGCGAGCTGCCGCTCGGCAAGATGAGCGAGCGGCTGATGGTCCACCCAGCGAGCATCACGAACACCGTCGACCGGCTGGAGGAGCGGGCGTTCGTCGAGCGCCACCGGGACCCGGGCGACGGTCGCCGGGTGTTGGCGACCATCACGCCGGCTGGACGGGCCGTCGCCCTCGAGGCCACCGCGCCGCTGAACAAGATCCAGTTCGGGCTCGGCATGCTCGACGAGCCGGAGGCGGCGCGCATCAGCGCACTCTTGCGCCGGGTGCGCCAACGGGCCGGCGACATCGCCGAGGGCGTCGAGGACCCGTGGTCGTCGTGAGGCCGTTCTGGGGGTGGTAAATCCTTTGACGTCCAACTAAAATGGCGGGATGAATCCTCGGCAGCAATGGCAGCAGGCCTACGACAGCTCCGCCGTGCGGGACGGACAGTTCGCGACGATGTCGGGCATCCCGCTGGAGCCGGTGTACGGGCCGGACGACGGCGAGTTCCCAGGCGTGTATCCGTACACGCGTGGGCCGTACGCGTCGATGTATCGCTCGAAGCTGTGGACGATGCGGATGTTCGCCGGCTTCGGGACGGCCGACGACACGAACTGGCGCTTCAAGGAGATCATCCGGGCCGGCGGCGATGGGCTGTCGACGGCCTTCGACATGCCGACCCTGCTGGGCATCGACTCCGACGACCCGATGGCGTTGGGGGAGGTCGGGCGCTGTGGCGTGGCCATCGACAGCCTGGCCGACATGGAGGACCTCTACGCGGGGATCGACCTCGCCTCGACTACGACGTCGATGACGATCAACTCGCCGGCGGCCGTGATCTTCGCCATGTTCGTGGCCCAGGCCGAGAAGGCCGGGATCTCGCGTGCGGCGTTGGGCGGCACGCTGCAGAACGACATCCTCAAGGAGTACCAGGCGCAGAAGGAGTTCGTGTTCCCGCCCCGCCCCTCCATGCGGTTGGTGCGCGACACGATCACGTTCACCGCCGCCGAGATGCCGCGCTGGCACTCGGTCTCGATCTCCGGGTACCACATCCGTGAAGCGGGCTCGACGGCGGCCGAGGAGCTGGCCTTCACGCTGGCCAACGGGTTCGCCTATGTCGAGCTGGCGATGCAGGCCGGGCTGCCCGTCGACGCCTTCGCCCCGCGGCTGAGCTTCTTCTTCAATGCCCACATCGACTTCTTCGAGGAGATCGCCAAGTACCGGGCGGCACGGCGGATCTGGGCGCGGTGGATGCGGGACCGCTACGGCGCCCAGCTGGAGCGCTCGATGCAGCTGCGGTTCCACACGCAGACTGCCGGCGTGTCGTTGACCGCCCAGCAGCCGGAGGTCAACATCGTGCGGACGGCCATCGAGGCGTTGGCCGGCGTGCTCGGCGGGACGCAGTCGCTGCACACCAACTCGATGGACGAGGCGATGGCGTTGCCGACGGAGAAGGCCGCCCGCATCGCCCTGCGCACGCAGCAGGTGATCGCCCACGAGACGAACGTCGCCAACGTGGCCGACCCACTCGGCGGTTCGTGGTTCGTCGAGGAGTTGACCGACGAGATGGAGCGCCGGGCGGAGGAGCTGTTCGCCCATCTCGACGAGCTCGGCGGCGGGTCGATGCTGGAGGGCTGCATCCGTGGGATCGACGACAACTGGTTCCAAGGGCGGATCGCCGACTCGGCCTACGAGCTGGAGCGGGCGTTCAACGAGGGGCGGCGGACGATCGTCGGCGTGAGCGGCTACACGGAGGGCAACGACGACACGCCGTTGGAGATCCTGCAGATCACCAACGAGGACGAGGCTCGCCAGCTGAAGCGCCTGGACACGGTGCGCCACGATCGTGACCAGGCGACGGTCGACGCCGCGCTGGTCCAGGTCCGTGACGTCGCCGCCGACCCCGAGGCCAACCTGATGCCGACCTTGATCGACGCCGTGGGCCAGTACGCCACCCTCGGCGAGGTGATGGGCTCCCTGGCCGACGTCTTCGGCCGCCACACCGAAGTCCCCACCATCTGACCCGAGGCTTTCGCCGCACCCGAGGGCTTGCGTACCGGCGCCCGGTCACGAAACCCCCCGCTCCGGCGCGGCGACCGCTCGCCGCCTGAGGTGGTAGAGCGTCGCCAGCTCGTCAGCGAGGCGCTCGACGTCGCGCATGTCGAGCTCCGTGACAGGTTCGATCTGCCATCCGATCATGTGCGCCTGCCGGTTGCGAATGGCGTCACGTGCGTCACCGTCGACGGTGAGGTGCTCCGGATGGATGTCGAGCTCGATGCCCCAGCGGAGTGCGGGAACAGCGAGGTCGATGCGGGCCGTCCTGCCATCCGGGAGTCGGGCCAGCCGGACCTGGTGCTCGATCGGGATGCCGCGGCGTCGAAGAGCGTCAGCGAGCACGACCTCCGGATGTGATTCCAACGGGCTGCCGCCGAGCTGGGTCAGGTTGCGGAGGAACAGCCCGCTGCCACGACGGGCGGGATGGGCGAGCCGTCTCGCGATGGCGCTCAGCTCATCGACGTCGACTCGCCCATCGCGGAGGAGTTGGTGCAGCACAGAGAGGTGATCGAGCGGTCGCAGATCGGCGGCGAGGTCGAACGCCAACCGAGCCCACGACGCGAGCACCAACCCGTCGCCCTGTGCACGCCGGTCGGCCGACCGGAGCACGGTGGTCTGTCGGAATCGCACGCCGGCGGACGGCATCACCTTCGCGCCATGGCGGATCGAGAAGTGGATCGCGGCGCTTGCTGGCATCCGCCGGAGACCGAGGAGCGAGCCGGCAGTCGGGCCCGTGACGAAGCCGCCGCGATGAGCGGCGCACAGGGCGACGCAGCGCTGCTGCAACGAGGAAGGGGTCGATTGGATGACCATGACACCCTTGTGGACGGGTCGCAGCACGCCCTGCTCGATGAGTCGCTGGCGTGTCTTGCGCTTGACGCCCGTGTCCTGCGAGCTGGGTGGTCGTGATCACGCCGTGGTGCTCGGACAGCCAGGCGAGAGCGGACGGGGTGAGGTCTGACATCGATTGCCTCCTCGCATCGCTGGAGATGGGGAGGATGTCGGTGAGCATGACCGTACCGAGGGGGTGCGCGGTCGGCGTCCGAGGGTCTCGTGCGCCCCGTCGGGGACGGAAACCCTCGGGTGCCGTGAAAGCCTCGGGTGGAGAATGCAACCGGGTCAGGCGGCGGTGCTGGCGTGGCGGCGGTAGGCGGCCTCGGCCAGGCAGAAGACGCCGAACAGGGCGAGGCCGATGGCCACGCCCCACAGGACGACCCGGCCCCACGACTGCTCGGCCAGCTCCTGCAGCGACCCCGAGATGCCCTTGCTCTCGTTGGGGTCGTACTGCACGGCGGCGACGATGAAGAAGATGCCGGAGATGGTCAGCACCACGGAGCGGGCGGTGTAGCCGATCCGGCCGATCGCTTCGATCCCCCGGGCCGTCGTTCCCGGCGCGGCGATGCGCTCCATGAACTTGGCGTCGACGACGTGCTCGTACGCCTGGTACAGGGCGATGCCGATGAGGACCACACCCAACCCGCCGACCAACCACCGGCCGGCCGGCAGGTCGAACAGCGTCGACGCCGCATCCTGGCTCTGCTGATCGCCCGACTCGGCGGCCGCCGACGACGTGCCGGTGGACCAGTTGTCGATCGTGATCTTCGCCGCCGTGACCACCAGCGCGGCGTAGATCACCGCCTTCCCGGCGTACTCCAACCGGTCCTTGGCGTCGTCGCCCTCGACCGGGTCGCCGACGAAGGCCTGGATGGCCCGCCACAGGCACAGCGCGGCGAGCCCGGCCGTCAGGGCCACGAGCAGGAACTTGCCGAACGGCTGCTCGGCCAGCGTCTGGAACGCGCCCGTCTGGCTGACCTGGTCGCTCGACGCCTCGCCCCGGGCGAACTGGATGGCCAGGATCCCGAGCAGCAGGTACAACACGCCGCGGGCCGTGATCCCGGCCCGCCCGATCGGATCGCGCCACCGTCGAGCCGTCCGCTGCCCCTGTACAACTGTCCCCGTCATCGTCATGACCGGACGGTGTACCCGGCGGACCCTCCCCCGAACCGTGCCATGATCGGCGGGTGCCCGAACCGAACGTCGAGGTGGTCGAACACCCGTCCGAGCGAGCGGCCGAGATCATCGTCGGATTCCTCCGCCAAGCGATCAGCGAGCACGGTCATGCCGCCCTCGCCGTGTCCGGCGGCTCGACCCCGCCCCCGATGCTGGCGGCGCTGGCCGCCGCCGACCTCACGTGGGACGTCATCGACGTCTTCCAGGTCGACGAGCGGGTGGCCCCCGATGGCGATCCGGGCCGCAACGCCAACCAACTCGCCGGGTTTCCCGGGCGCCACCACCTCATGCCGGTGACCGCCGACGACCTCGAGCAGGCGGCGGCTGCGTTATGCCGCCGAGCTGCCCGACCGGCTCGACGTGGTGCACCTCGGGATCGGCCCCGATGGGCACACGGCGTCCTGGCCGCCCGGCGATCCCGTCATCGATCGAACCGAGCCCGTCGCGCTCTCGGGCGAGTACCAGGGCTACGTCCGCATGACGCTCACGCCACCCGTCGTCAACGGCGCCGGCGCCCGAGTCGTGCTGATCCGGGGGACCGACAAGGCGGCCAGCGTCGCCGCCTGGCTGGGCGACGACAGCGGTGACGCCGGCGGTGACGCCGGCACCGCGCCGCTGCCGATCTCCCGGGTCACCAGCACCGGCACGACCGTCGTGCTCGATGCCGCTGCCGCCGCCGGACTCAAGCCGGCTTGAGCAGGACGATGGCCAGCGGGGGGAGCGTCACCGGGATGGAGTGGTCGAAGCCGTGCCACGGCTGGTCTTCGGCGACGACTTCCCCGAGGTTGCCCTTGCCGCTGCCGCCGTAGATCTCGGCGTCCGAGTTGAGCAGCTCCCTCCACGACCCTCCGGACGGCACCCCGACGCGATAGCCGTAGTGCACCGTCGGCGTGGCGTTGATCACGGCCAGCACGGACGGTGCCTTGCCGGTGGGATCGGTGCGCAGCCAGGCGAACACGCTGTGCATCTCGTCGTCGCCGATGATCCACTGGAAGCCGGCGGCGTCGCAATCGCCCCGTGACATCGCCGGTTCTTGGCGGTACAGGTCGTTGAGCGCCTGCACCCACAGCCGCACGCCGGCATGTTTGTCCGCATCATGGAGCGTCCAGTCCAGCGCCCCTTCGTGGGCCCACTCCTGCGGCGTCGCCAGCTCAGCGCCCATGAACACCAGCTTCTTGCCGGGCTGCGACCACTGCAGGCCGAGCAGCAGCCGCAGGTTGGCGAAGCGCTGCCACGCGTCGCCGGGCATCTTGCCGAGCAGCGAGCCTTTGCCGTGGACGACCTCGTCGTGGGACAGCGGCAGCACGTACCGCTCGGTGAACGCGTACACGCCGCGGAACGTGATCTCGTCGTGGTGGAAGCGGCGGTGGACCGGCTCCCGACGGAGGTACTGCAGCGTGTCGTGCATCCAGCCCATGTCCCACTTGTACGTGAACCCGAGCCCGCCGTCCGCCGTCCGACCGGTGACCATCGGCCACGCCGTGGACTCCTCGGCGATCGTGATCGCGTCAGGGTGCTCAGCGGCGATCGAGTCGTTGAGCTGGCGGAGGAAGTCGACGGCGTCGAGGTTCTCGCGACCGCCGAACCGGTTCGGCACCCACTCCCCCTCGTTGCGCGAGTAGTCGAGGTAGAGCATCGATGCCACCGCATCGACCCGTAGCCCGTCGGCGTGGTACCGGTCGAGCCAGTGCAGGGCGCTGGAGATCAGGAACGAGCGCACCTCGCGGCGGGAGTAGTTGAAGATCGCCGACGTCCAGTCCGGGTGGTACCCCTGGCGCGGGTCGGCGTGCTCGTACAGGTAGGTCCCGTCGAACCGGGCCAACCCGTGGGGATCCATCGGGAAGTGCGACGGCACCCAGTCGAAGATCACGCCGATGCCGCGTTGGTGGAGGCGGTCGATGAGGGTCATCAGGTCCCGCGGCGAGCCGTACCGCGCCGTCGGGGCGAAGTAGCCGGTCGTCTGGTAACCCCAGGAGCCGTAGAACGGATGCTCCATGACGGGCAAGAACTCGACGTGGGTGAACCCGTGGGCCAGCGCGTGCTCGGCCAACGGATCGGCCAGCTCGTCGTACCTGGCGAAGCGCCGCCCCGGTGTCAGATGGCGGCCCCACGACCCGAGGTGGACCTCGTAGATCGAGATCGGCGCGTCTGCGGCGCCGGTGGCTGCGCGCTGCGCGGTCCACGCCGCGTCGCGCCACTCGTGGTCGAGGTCGGCGATCACCGAGGCGGTCGACGGCGGCTCGTTGCTGGCCGCCGCCACCGGGTCGGACTTCTCCACGCGGCCGCCGAGCCGACTGGACACCGCGTATCGGTACGACTGGCCCCGGCGGGCGCCCTCGACGCGTCGCGACCACAGGCCCGACCGTCCGAGCTGCTCCAGCGGCTGGCCGGTCCAGCCGTCGAAGTCGCCGAGCACGTCGACGGACGTGGCGTTCGGTGCCCACACGGCGAACCACGTGCCCGTGTCGTCGGGGTGGGCTCCCAGACAGTGGTGCAGGTGGCGGTGCGTCCCCTCGTTGAAGAGGTGGAGGTCGAGCTCGCCGAGCGGGTTGACGGCCTTGTTCATCGTCATCGTTCCCCCGGCCTGCTGCTCAGCATCTTCAGTCGTCGGCGCACGTCGTCCGACAGCATGGCCGACATCGGCTCGCGCAAACGTCGACGCCACGTGGTCGCCAGCACCTGACCGGGAACGTTGTGCGGCGCGACCTCCCCGATCAGGTCGTCGAAGTCGACCATCACGAGGTAGGCGTCGCTGGCCGCCAGCCGCTCCAGGATGGCGTCGAGCACGTCGCCGGGCCGATCGCCGACCGGGTGGCCGACGGCCTCCGCCACCAGCGCCGGGTAGTGGCGGACGCCGCCCGTCGGGTCGCCCTCGAAGGCGGCCCGGAACGCCGGCATGTCGTGCGTTCGCACACCGGCCACCGAGCGGGCCGGGATCGGGTCGAGCTGGGGCTGGCGCAGTCGGAACTGCTCCTCGAACATGCCGAGGACGTCCCACCTGGCCAGCGCGTCGACGACCTCCTCGGGCACCGTCCCGAGGTCCTCGCCGATGATCGTGGTCGCCGTCGCCGCCGCCTGGGCGGCGATGACGGCGAGCAGCTCCTCCCGGGCGTAGCGCACGTAGGCGCCCTCGCTGGCGGGGCAGCCGTCGGGGATCCACCAGAGCCGTTGCACCCCCATGACGTGGTCGATGCGCAGGATCGAGGCGTGCTCGCCGGCGCGGGCCACGAGCTGCTGCCAGAGGGCGTGCCCGCTGCGTCGCCCGGCAGCCGGCAGCTGCGGCGGGAACCCCCAGTCCTGGCCATCGGCGAAGAACTCGTCGGGCGGAGCGCCGACCGTGATGCCCGAGGCGAACAGGTCGCCGTGAGCCCACGTCTCGTATCCGGCGGGATGGCTGCCGATCGGCAGGTCGAGGGCGAGGGCGGCACGACCGGGACCCTCGATGGAGGCCAGCTGACGGTTGGCCAGGTACTGGGCCAGCACGTGGCTGCTACGGACGAGCTCGGGGGGATGGCTGGCGTCGATCGGATCGGGCCGTTCGACTCGGAAGCGGGCGAAGTCGACGACGTCGGGTCGTGTAGCGACGAAGCGGTCGATGCCGGTCTGCACGTACGGGTCGAGGTCGCGTGCCGCGTCGAGCAGCTGGTGACGGCGGCGGCGGGCCAGCGTGCGCCAGTCGATCAGCTCGTCGAACGGCGGCGGGTCGACGGTCGGCAGCTCCACGGGCAGCGACGCGTCGTCGATGTACACCTCGTTCCAGTGCAGCCGGCTCATCGGGGCGTAGGGGCTGGGGTCGAACGGATCGTCGAGGAAGGCGGCGTACAGCGGCAACGTCGAGAGCACGTCGATGCCGAGCCCGGGGAGCCGCGCCGCCAAGGCGGCGAGGTGGGAGAACGACGGCAGCGGGGAGGCGCGCTCCCAGAGCGCGTAGGCCGGAACGAAGAGACCGGCCCGCCCGGCGAAGCGAGCGTCGCGGGGCATCGTGGTCGGGGCAACGACGAGGGTCGCCGTCTCGTCTCCTGCGGTCCGGGACGCCCGCAGCTCGTGGCAGCCGATCGGCAGATCGGGTGGGAGGACGGCTCGGCCTCGTTCCACGGGCACGGTGAGCTCGCTGTTGTCGGCGAGGATCACGGACACGTTGGCGAACGTGCCGACCGTCGAGCTGCGAGTCGGCGCCCGGGTGGACGACGATCACGGGCGCGAGGTGGCGCGGCGCACGGTCGACGTCGTCCTCCAACACGTCGATGATGAGGCGCAACGTCCGGTCCGGGATGTCGTGGTAGCCGGCCGCGGACGTCGCGGTACGACGTCTCGATGCCGAGCGCCCGGGCCCGCTCGCGCAGCTCGTTGCGCTCGATCATCGTGCTTCGACGGCCGCCCGCAGGACGACCATCGACCGCTCGACCAGCGAGATGACGTCACCGGCGCCGATGGTCGTGCCGTCTTCCTGACCGAGCTCGCTGGCCGTGTCGAGGTACGTGTCGAGCTCGACGACCCACGCCCTGCCGAACTGGTTGTTGGGGATCGTCCAGTCGATCGGCGTGTCGCTGGCGTTGAACATCACGAAGAAGTTGTCGTCGACGATCCGGCCACCATAGGCGTCGGGTGTCGGGATGGCTTCGCCGTTGAAGAACACGCCGACCGCCCTCGCGTAGCCGGTCTCCCAGTCGTCGTCGCTCATCGGCTCGCCGTCCGGCCGGAACCACGCGAGGTCCTCGACGTCGCGGATCTTGCGGCCCTGGAACCAGCGTCGGCGGCGGAACACCGCATGCGCCTTGCGCAGCGCGGTGACCCGCCGGCACCACTCGAGCATGTCCTTGTCGACGCGCTCCCAGTCGAGCCAGGAGATCTCGTTGTCCTGGCAGTAGGCGTTGTTGTTGCCACCTTGCGTGCGGCCGAGCTCGTCACCGCCGAGCAGCATCGGCACGCCCTGCGACAGCAGCAGCGTCGTCACGATGTTGCGCCGCTGACGGGCGCGCAGGGCGAGGATCTCCGGGTCGTCGGTCGGCCCCTCGACGCCGCAGTTCCACGAGCGGTTGTACGACTCGCCGTCCCGGTTGTCCTCGCCGTTGGCGGCGTTGTGCTTCTCGTTGTACGAGACGAGGTCGCGCAGCGGGAAGCCGTCGTGGGCGGTGACGAAGTTGACCGACGCCGTCGGTCGGCGGCTGTCGGCCTGGTACAGGTCGGAGCTGCCCGTGAAGCGGAAGCCGAACTCCGCCAGCGTCGCCGGCTCGCCGCGCCAGAAGTCGCGGATGGTGTCCCGGTAGCGACCGTTCCACTCGGACCACAGCGGCGGGAAGTTGCCGACCTGGTAGCCGCCCTCTCCGACGTCCCACGGCTCGGCGATCAGCTTGACCTGCGAGACGATCGGGTCCTGCTGGACGAGGTCGAAGAACGCCGACAGCCGGTCGACGGCGTGCAGCTCGCGGGCCAGCGTGGAGGCGAGGTCGAAGCGGAACCCGTCGACGTGCATCTCGATGACCCAGTACCGCAGGCTGTCCATGATCAGCTGCAGCACGTGCGGGTGGCGCATGTTGAGGCTGTTGCCGGTGCCCGTGAAGTCGAGGTAGTGGCGCGGCTCGCCCTCGACCACCCGGTAGTAGGCGTGGTTGTCGATGCCCCGCAGCGAGAGCATCGGTCCCATGTGGTTGCCCTCGGCGGTGTGGTTGTAGACGACGTCGAGGATCACCTCGATCCCTGCGGTGTGCAGCGTCTTGACCATCGTCTTGAACTCCTGCACCTGGCTGGGGACCGGCCCGCGGGCGTGGATCGACGTGTAGCCGTTGTGCGGAGCGAGGAAGGCGATGGAGTTGTAGCCCCAGTAGTTGCGCAGGCCGCGCTCGACCAGGTGGTGGTCGTGGAGGAACTGGTGCACCGGCATCAGCTCGAGGGCCGTGACCCCGAGGGCGGCGAGGTGCTCGATGACCGCCGGGTGCCCGATGGCGGCGTAGGTGCCCCGGATGTCGTCGGGGACGCCGGGGTGGGTCATCGTCAGCCCACGGACGTGGGCCTCGTAGATGATCGTCTCGTGCATGGGGTGCGCCGGCGGTCGGTCGTTGCCCCAGTCGAAGAACGGGTCGCTGACGACGGCCTGAGGCACGTGCGGCGCGCTGTCGGTGGTGTTCGGCCGGTCGGGGTTGTCGAACTCGTACGGGAAGCAGGCGACGTCCCAGTCGACCTCGCCGTCGATCGACTTGGCGTAGGGGTCGAGCAGCAGCTTGGCCGGGTTGCACCACAGGCCCTCGGAGGGGTCCCACGGACCGTGCACCCGATAGCCGTAGTGCTGGCCGGGACGGGCGTCGGGCAAGTAGGTGTGCCAGCAGTGCCCATCGACCTCGGTGAGCTCGACGTGCACCTCGGCCAGCCCGTGCTCGGTCGCATCGAGCAGGCACAGCTCGACGCCCTCGGCGACGCTGGAGAACAACGAGAAGTTGGTGCCTGATCCGTCGTAGACGGCGCCGAGCGGGTACGGCCGGCCGACCCACTGGCGCGGGCGGACGGGTTCGGGGGCCCGTTCCGCCCGGTGGACGGCCCGCTTGCGAGGAGGCATCCGGGCATTCTGGCCACCCGCACGGGTGTTCCGCGACGAGATCCGCTCTCCATGACCTGGTCCGTGAGCATCTGGGCGCGGATCGTGTCATCGGGTCATCTGGGTGCAGTTCGTTGCGGAATCCGCAACAAACTGCACCCAGATCCGGATGCGGACTGCCCCTCAGGCCGTCTCGACCGTCGTCAGGCCGAGCTCGACGACGGCCTGTTCGCGCATCTTGAACTTCTGGACCTTGCCGGTGACCGTCATCGGGAAGCCGTCGACCAGCTTGACGTACCGCGGCACCTTGAAATGGGCGATCTTGCCGCGGCAGTACTCGCGCAGCTCCTCCGGGTCGACGTCGGCGCCTGGCCGCACCTTGACCCACGCCATCAGCTCCTCGCCGTAGCGCTCGTCGGGGACGCCGATCACTTGCACGTCCTCCACGTCGGGGTGCGTGTAGAGGTACTCCTCGACCTCCCGCGGGTAGACGTTCTCGCCACCCCGGATGACCATGTCCTTGATCCGCCCGACGATGTTGACGTACCCGTCCTCGGCCATCACGGCCAGGTCGCCGCTGTGCATCCACCGGTCGGCGTCGATGGACTCCGCCGTGCGCTCCGGTTCGTCCCAGTAGCCCTGCATCACCGAGTAGCCACGCGTGCAGAACTCACCGGTCACTCCCCGTGCGAGCGTCTCGCCCGTTTCGGGATCGGCGACCCGGATCTCCACGTGGGGATGGGCTCGACCGACCGTCGCCGTGCGATGGTGCAGCGAGTCGTCCGGCAGCGTCTGCGTCGACACGGGGGACGTCTCCGTCATCCCGTAGCAGATCGTCACCTCGGTCATGTGCATGCGGTCGACGCACGACTTCATCACCTCGACGGGACACGGGGAGCCGGCCATCACGCCGGTGCGCAGCGACGAGAGGTCGAAGCGCTCGAACTCCGGATGGGCCAGCTCGGCGATGAACATCGTCGGCACCCCGTACAGCGCCGTGCACCGCTCCGCCTCGATCGTCTCGAGCACGTGGCCCGGTTCGAACGAGTCGGCCGGGATGACCATCGTGGCCCCGTGGGTCGTCGACCCCAGGTTGCCCATGACCATGCCGAAGCAGTGGTAGAAGGGCACGGGGATGCACAGCCGATCCTCCGCCGAGAACCCCTGCAGGCGGGCCACGAAGTAGCCGTTGTTGAGGATGTTGCGGTGGGTCAGCGTGGCGCCCTTCGGGAACCCCGTGGTCCCCGAGGTGTATTGGATGTTGATCGCGTCATCCGGCTGCAGGCCAGCCCGCCGGGCCACCAGCTCGTCCGCCGTGGCGCCGCCGACGCCGGCCGCCAGCTCGTCCCAGTCGTCCTCCCAGAAGAACACGGACCGCTCCAGCGCCGGCACCTCCGGCCGCACGACCTCGACCATGTCGACGTAGTCGGACGTCTTGAACGATGGTGCGGCGAACAGCATCCGGCACCCCGACTGGTTCAGGGCGTAGGCCAGCTCGTGCGTCCGGTAGGCCGGGTTGATGTTGACCAGCACGACACCGATCTCCGCCGTGGCGTACTGCACGAGCGTCCACTCGGCGTAGTTCGGGCTCCACAGCCCGACGCGATCACCCGGCTGGAGGCCGAGCCCGAGCAGCCCTCGCGCCAGGCGCTCGACCCGGGCGGCGAACTCGTCGTAGGTCCAGCGCAGACCTTGGTGGCGTGCGACGAGCGCCTCACGGTCTCCATGGGCGGCGACGGTGCGGGCCAGGTTGGCTCCGATCGTCTCCTCCAGCAGCGGGACGTCGGTCGGTCCTGCGTCGTGGGCCAGCAAGCCGCGCAAGCCAGGCATGCGCTCATGCTCGCGCGCGCCAGCGGCGTCGATCGTCAGCGCAACCAGGCGGGGTTCGTGGCGGCCAGCTCGTCGATCAGCGCCCGCCCGTCCCCGGCGGCCCGCTCGGACCGCTGCTGCTCGGCGGCGTGGAGACGCCCATAGGTGAACGTGTCCTCACCGGCGGCCCTGGCATCGTCCGCCAACCGGGCGATCACGTGCCCGGTGACGATGCCGTCCTGGTGCAGCCCGAGGACTTCCTGCAAGTTCTCCATCCGCTCGGCCAACCGCTCGGCCGGGCGACCGATCACCGGCTCCACCGCCTCACCGGCGTAGCGCACGCGCTTGGCCGCCTTGCGCACCTCGTGCAGGTGCAGATCCCTCTCGCTTTGGCCGTGGCCGGCCGTGTCCTCGTCGCCGGCTGACTCGAGTGCGTCGACCTCACGGTGCCATCGGCGGAGGGACCGCCCGACCTCCCTCGGCAGTCCGCGCGCGGCCTTGCGGGCGGCACGATCACCCCCGACGACGGCGCCCGTCGCCACCTGATCCAGCGCGTCGAGCAGGGCGAGGTACCGATCGCTGTCGAGGGCGGAGAGCACCTCCCGGTGAGCCTCCTTGTAGCGGGCGCGCATCGTCGCGTCGATCCGCTCGGCGATGGGACCGGCGACCAAGCCGGGTGGCTCGTCGGCCACGATCTGCTCCAGCCGGGCGTGGATCACCTCGGCGTCGCGTGCCGCTCCGAGGATGCCGGCCAGCCACTTCAGCTCGTCGCGGATGGGCTCGGTGACGGCCCGATCGAGCAGCCGCCGGAAGGTCGCCAGTGCGCTGCGCAGGCGTCGCGTGGCCACGCGCATCTTGTGCACGGTGTCGGGTTCGTCCCGGCGCACGCGAGGGTCGAGGGAGACGAGCGCCTGCACCTGCTCGGCGAGGTAGGCGGTGACGACCTCCCCGGTGCTCGAGTCCGGCCGCAGGTCGATCGGCGCGGCGCGGGTCGGAGCGGCGTCGCCGAGCGCATGGGCCAGCTTCGACCCCCACTCCGGCACCTTCGCGCCGGCGTCGACGAGGCGTTGCGCCGCCGCCGCCAGCACCTCACGGTCGCCCTTCACGAGCTCGATCTCGACCTCCCGCCACGCCGTGGACGCCGGCGCGCCGGTGCGCGTTGGCGGTCGCCGCCACCGTGTCGTCGGCGACCTCGGCCAGCACGGACCCGTCGTCGCCGATCAGGTGCCGGACGACGCGTCGGGTGTCGAGCGTGGCGATCGGGAGGAGGTCAAGTTTGCGGGCCCGCGACCGCACGAGCTCGGCCATTGGTTCGGGGACGCCTTCCGTGCCGGCGCCGAGCGGGGCGTGGGTCTCGAGGCGCTCGTCGGCGGCCACGGACTCCTTGAGGTGCCAGCCCTCGTCGCCTCCACCGGTTCGCCGGCGCAGCGCGAGGCCCGAGCTCGCCAGGCGCAGATCGATGGTGTCGTAGTACGTCGCGCGGAGGTGTTGCTCCACCGGTTCGCTCACCGCGGCGACGCCGTCGAGCCCGTCGAGCGACGGCAGCTCGGCGCCGTCGGCAAGGAGGAACTTCTGCTCGATCTCCTGGGTATTCGCAGCCATGGGATGCAGCTTTCCCCAGATCAGCGCGACGTCATCACTCGGCCACCGGCAGATCCCTCGTGGTGGCGTCGACGCGGAACGTCCGCCACGGAAAGACGGGTGAGGCGGGATCCAAGACGTCGTCGACGATGCGGTACTCGGCCGTCCACATCGATGGCGTGACCGTGTGCCGCGTGTAGCCCCGGTGGACGAGCTCCGAGGCGACGACCGCCGGGAACGAGTCGAGGATCGGCTGCAACTCGGCGGGGACGTTTGCGCTCGAAGAGATCGAGGTGGTGACGAACTCGACGCCGACGCCGGGCAGCTGCCCGACGCCAGCGAGGTGGATGTCACCCGTCAGCACGATCAGCCGATCGGTGGCCGCCGCCTGGGCCAGCAGTCGATCGCGGGCCGGCGCGTAGCCGTCCCACTGGTCGTAGTTCAACACGGCGGCACCGAGCCGCAGGTCGGTCAGCACCGTCTGCTGGCCGATCACCGTCCACGTCCCGGTGGCCCCCGCCAGGACCTCGCCCAGCCACGCCTCCTGCTCCCCGCCGAGCATCGTGCGGGCGGGATCGAGCGCCTGCGGGCATGCCGGCTGGGAGCTCAGCGGCGGCAGCTCGGCACAGGCCTGGTCGCTGCGGAACTGCCGGCCGTCGAGGAGGACCAGGTCAGCGAGGTCGCCCCAGCGCACCGCTCGATGCATGGGTAAGTCGCCGTCGCCGGGTTTCGGGAGGCGCACTGGCATGTGCTCCCACCACGCCCGGTAGGCGGCGGCGCGGCGAGCGGCGAACCCAGCGGCGTCGGCGGCGTCCTGCGGCACGAGCCCCGCGTAGTTGTTCTCGACCTCGTGGTCGTCCCAGACGACGAGCCAGGGGCACGCCGCACGGGCGGCCTGCAGGTCGGGATCCGACAAGTACTGGGCGTAGCGCGCCCGGTAGGCGGCGAGATCGGCGGGCTCGCCACCGTCGTGCGACCGCACGCGGTTGTCGCCGACCGGCCGGCCGGGGTTCTCGTAGATGAAGTCACCGAGGAACACGACGAGGTCCGGCGACCACTCGGCGATGTCTCGGTGGGCGGCGTAGAACCCCGTCTCCCAGTGCTGGCAGCTCGCCGTCGCCAGTCGCAGCTCGGCGGCGGTTCCGGCTGGCGTCGGCGCGGCCCGCCCGACCGGGCTCGTCCATTCGCCGACGCGGAATCGGAACCACGCCGGGCCCTCGAGCGGGACCGTGGCGTGCACGCTGTGACCGTCGGCGAGGGCCGCCTCGATCGTCCCTGATGCCGTCGTCGCACCGAACGACGCATCGTCGGCCAGCTCCCACGTCAGCTCGACGACGTCGGGGAGTCGATCACCGGTGAGCCGGGTCCACAGCACGGCCGACCGGTCGTCGGGATCGCCGCTCGACACGCCGAGCGTGAAGGGGTTGGCGGGAAGCGGGGGCGCGCTGGAGGTGGTCGTGGTGGCGGGGCTGGTGCGACTGGTCGATCCCTCGCCCGACGAGCAGGCGCCGACGGCGATCGTGGCGCCGAGGGCGAGGAACGAACGTCGGGAGAGCTCAGCCACGGGCCGGATCGTCCGCCGGGAGCACATCGCAGGCCCAGTCGTCCCGTTTCCAGTCGGGCACGGGCGCCGTGCCGTCAGGAGCGGGCACGAACGGCGATGGCGTTCGGAGGTCCATCCGGTGGATGTAGCGCGGGCAGTTCGGGAACACCTCGTCGACGGCGACCCGTACGACGAACTGGGCGCCCGGATAGGTCGCCGTCAGCGGGTCGTCGAGGTCGACCGAGGCGCGTCCCGAAACCCGTGCCCGATTCGGGTCGGCGAAGTCGATGAACAGGAGCCCGACGTGCGGGTTCTCCACGAGGTTGCCCATCGACAGGTACATGCCGTTGCCGTCGTAGTTCGGGAAGCACAGCTCCATCTCGGCGAGCACGCGGACGAACCCGGGAGCACCGCCCTTGTACGAGCACTGCGGCCGGCCCTGGGCGTCGGCGGTGGCCAGGAAGAACATCGGCGCCGCCTCGACGAAGGAGCGGATGTCCTCCAGCGTCCACGTCGTTCGGAACCGATCGTGCACCCGGTCGGCCAGCCGCCGGGTGTCGAACCGATCCTGCCACGCCCTCGCCGCCGCCCCGTAGGTGTCGCCCATCTGCACATCATCCATCGCCGCCGCCGGAAGCAGGGACCAGGGCCCGGTACATCCGGCGGATGAGCGAGCGGTCTCGAGCCGCGCATCGCGTATGGCGCGACATCGAACGGATCGGCGTGGTCGGCAGCGGGCTGATGGGCGCCGGCATCGCCGAGGTCAGTGCCCGGGCCGGTATGGACGTGATCGTCAGGGAGGTCGACGCCGCCGCCGCCGAGGCCGGCCAGGCCCGCGTCATGACATCGCTCGATCGGGGTGTGCGCTCCGGCAAGCTGACCGAGGAGCAGCGCGACACCGCCGTCGGTCACCTCCACTTCACGACCGATCTCGACGAGCTGGCCGACCGCCAGCTGGTCATCGAAGCAGTCATCGAGGACGAGGCGATGAAGGTCGACGTGTTCCACGCCCTCGACAAGGTGGTTGCCGATCCGACCGCCATCCTGGCCAGCAACACGAGCTCGATCCCGATCATGAAGCTCGGCATCGCCACGGAGCGGCCCGAGCAGGTCATCGGCATCCACTTCTTCAACCCCGTGCCGGTGCTGCGGCTCGTCGAGCTGGTGACCAGCCTGCTGACGTCGCCGGAAACGGTCGACTCGGCGTACCGGTTCGCCACCGACGTCCTCGGCAAGCGGGTGATCCGCAGCCAGGACCGCGCCGGGTTCGTGGTCAACGCGCTCCTGATCCCGTACATCCTCTCGGCCATCCGCATGATGGAGTCCGGCTTCGCCACGGCCGACGACATCGACACGGGCATGGTCGAGGGCTGCAACCACCCGATGGGTCCGCTGCACCTGGCCGACCTGATCGGCCTCGACACGACGCAGGCGGTGGCCCAGAGCCTGTACGAGGAGTTCAAGGAGCCGCTGTACGCACCACCGCCGATGCTCTCGAGGATGGTCGAGGCGGGCTTGCTCGGGCGCAAGACCGGACGCGGCTTCTACGACTACCAGCGGGCGTGAGGGAGAGGACCTGATGAGCGACGCGGGCGCCGAGCACGGCCGTGTCCTCGTGGCCAAGGTCGGCCTCGACGGCCACGACCGTGGCGTCAAGGTGGTCGCCCGCATCCTGCGCGACGCCGGCTACGAGGTCATCTACACCGGCTTGTTCCAGACCCCCGACACCGTGGCGGCGGCGGCGGTGGACGAGGACGTCGACGCCATCGGGCTCTCCATGCTGTCGGGTGCCCACATGACGCTGGCCCCGCTGGTCGTCGAGAAGGTCCGCCAGCGGGGCGCCGACATCCCGGTCGTCGTCGGCGGGATCGTCCCCGACGCCGATGTCCCCAAGCTGCTGGAGGCCGGCGTGGCCGGCGTGCTGACCCCGGGCGCCACCGGCGACGAGGTCGTCGCCGTGGTGCGCGGCGCCATCGCCTCGCGGTCGTGAACGTCGACCGCGTCGAGCGGCTGACGAACCTGCTGGCGCTCCTGCTGGAGACGTCGCGCCCGGTGACGCTCGTGGAGATCGCCAGCGAATTGGCCGGCCAGTACCCGGACAAGGAGTCCACGCGGCGCGCCGCCTTCGAGCGCGACAAGGCGGCACTGCGTTCGATCGGGGTGCCGATCGAGTCGACGGTGTTGACCGGCCAACAGGCCGGGGTCGGCGCCTACTGGATCGACCGCCACCGCTACGAGCTGTCCGACCTCCAGCTCGACCCGGACGAGATGCGCGCCCTGCAGGTCGCCGTCGCCGCCGTCCGCCCGACGTCTGGGCAAGAGGCGCTGTGGAAGCTCGGGGTCGACGCCGTCGACGGCGGCACCGCCGTGTCGGCGACGGTGCCCGAATTGGCGGCGTTGCCGACGCTCCGGGAGGCCGCCGCCCGCCGGGTCACCGTCGAGTTCGAGTATCGCGACAAGGCTCGCCGACTCGACCCATATGGGCTCCTGCTACGCCACGGGTTCTGGTACGTCGTCGGGCGGGACCACGAGCACGACGAACCGCGGACGTACCGCGTCGATCGCATCAGCGGTGACGTGACGGCGACCGCAGGACAGGCCTTCGACCGTCCTGCCGACTTCGACGTGCGGGCCGCCTTTCCCAGCGATCCGAAGCTCCTCGGTGACGACGGCGACCCCGACGCCACGGCGATCGTGCGCGTCGACGCGCCTCGCGCGTCGAAGGTCGAGCGCGAGCTCGGAGCGGAGCGAGTCGTGGCCCGGCACGGCAACGGCGCGATCGACGTCGAGGTGCCCTGCGCCAACCGCCCGGCGTTCCGGTCGTGGGTGCTCGGTCTCGCCGAACATGCCGAGGTGCTGGGCCCGCCGGACGTCCGCGACGACGTCATCGCCTGGCTCCGGTCGATGGTGCACTGATGAAACGGACGGCGGAGGACCGCCTGCAGCGCTTGCTCGTCATGCTGCCGTGGTTGATGGAGCGCGGCGAGGTTCCGCTCGACGAGGTGGCTCGGCGCTTCCGCCTCTCGCCGCAGGAGGTGGCGGCGGATCTCGAGCTGGCCGCGATGTGCGGCTTGCCGCCGTTCGTCGACGAGCTGATCGACCTGTTCATCGACGACGAGGTCGTGTTCGTCGGCGTGCCGAGGCTGTTCACGAGGCCGTTGCGGTTGACCGCTCCGGAGGGCTTCGCGTTGGTCGCCGCCGGGCGGGCGGCGATGCAGCTGCCGGGCGCCGACGTTGCCGGCCCTCTGGGTCGCGGCCTGCAGAAGCTGTCGGCGGCGCTGGGCGACGATGCGGTCGTCGTCGACCTGCCGCGCCCGAGCGCGGTGGAGGATCGCATCGCACTCCTGACCGCGGCGATCAGCCGCAATGAGCGATTGGCGGTGCAGTACTGGACGGCGTCGCGCGACGAGGTGACGGAGCGGGTCATCACCCCGCGGCGCATCGCCCACGACCGCGGGGAGTGGTACGTCTTCGCCGACGATCAACGCTCCGGCGAGCGGCGCACGTTCCGGGTCGACCGGTTCGAGTCCGTCACGCCGACCGGTGAGATCGATCAGCCCGACGAAGGCGCCGCGGCAGGCCCGCTGCAGTGGTTCGCCGACGGGAGCTTCCCGCAGGTCACATTGCGCCTGTCCCCGGCCGCCCGATGGGTCATCGAGCGCTATCCCGTCGATCGGGTCATCGAGCTCGGCGACGGCGCCGTGGAAGCGACGTTCCCGCTGGCCAGCGACCGCTGGCTCGAGCGACTGCTGTTGCGCCTGGGCGGCGAGGCGGCGGTGCTCGAACCGATGGAATGGCGGAGCCGCGCTGCGGAGATCGCTCGAGCGCGTGCTGACGCGGTACGGCGAGTAGAGCTCGTCGAGGTCGGCGAGATCTTCGACGCCGTTCGCCGCCAGCAGGTGGGGGAGCACGGCGGCCGTGGCGCGGGCGTCGCTCAGCGCGTCGTGGTGCCGCTCGATGGTGACCCCGTAACGTGCGCAGACGTCCGTCAGGCTGTGGGTCAGCTGGCGATCGGGATCGAGCCGGCGCGACAGCTGCAGTGTGCAGAGTCGTCGGCTGACGTCGAGCGGCACGTGGGACCGGCGGGCGGCGCGCTCGAGGAACTCGGCGTCGAAGTCGGCGTTGTGGGCGGTGAACAGCGCCCCATCGAGTCGCCCGCGGAGCTCGTCGAGCACCGGTGCCGCAGCAGGGGCACCGCGCAAGGTCCGGCGCGTGATGCCGTGGATGCGGCGCGGTCCGACCCGGCTCCACGGCCACGGGAGGCGGACCAACGTCGACCACTGGTCGGCGAGCGTGCCGTCGGGCTCGACGGTGACCAGCCCGATCTGCAGGATGCGGTGGCGCGTGCTGGACAGCCCAGACGTCTCGACGTCGACGACCGCGAATCGGGGGAGCGCCACGTCTACGACCCTACGCGCGGGGTGTCAGCGGCCATCCTTTCGCTGGGCGGCGACTCGCTCGAGTTGGGCCGCGATGCGCGACGTCGTCGACGGCGACGACCACGCCTCGGCGACGTCGGCGTCGACGCTCGGCGTGAGGGCCTCGATGCGCTCCAACGTCGGGGCTCTGAGCAGGCGTTTGGTCGCCGTGTAGGCATCGCGGGGGAAGTCGCCCAGCCGCCCCGCGATGGCGACGGCCCGCTCGAGCAGGGCGGCGCGCGCCACGCGCTCGTGGACGAGCCCGAGGGCGACGGCGTCGTCGCCGTCGCGCAGCTCGGCCCGCAGGATGTGGTTGTCGGCGTGGTGGCCGAGGGCGTGACGGATGACCTCCAAGGCAGCGACCGGGAACGGGACGCCGACCGAGAGCTCCGAGGCGCCGATGACGAACGGATCCTCGGTGGCCACGCGATGGTCGCAGGCGCAGGCCAGGACACACCCGCCGGCGATGGCGGCACCGTCGATCGCCGCCACGAGGGGACGGGGGAACTCGAAGGCGGCGACGAAGGCACGGCTCAGCGCACCGATGAAGCGCTCGACGTAGTCGGCCCCTCCGTCCAGCACGCGGCGCAGGTCGGCGCCTGCCGAGAAGACGCGGCCGTTGCCCGTGAGCACGACGGCGGAGCGATCACCGAGGTCGCCGAACGCATCCACGAGTGCTTCGAGGAGCTCGACGTCCATGGCGTTGACCTTGCCGTGCTCGAGCCGGAGCACGGCGACGTCGCCGACATCCTCGATCGTGATCATGCCGGCGAGTATGGCCTCAGTCAGTCGATCAGCTCTTCGGCGAGGAGCTCCATCAGCAACCCGTCGTGCCACGTGCCGTCCGGCCCGCGCTCGTACCGACGCATCACGCCGACGGATCGGAACCCCACCTTCGTGTAGCAGCGGATCGCCGCGACGTTGTCGGCGGCGGGGTCGATGACCAGGCGGTGGTGACCTCGGTCATCGATGAGGTGGCGGGCGAGCGTGCGCACGGCGTCGCTGCCCAGCCCACGCCCGTGGACCGACGGGTCGAGGTAGAGATCCATGCCGGCGTGGCGGTACATCGGGTCCTCCTCGGCCGACCATTGGATGGCCCCGAGGATCCGCTCACCGTCTTCGATCACCAGCAGCTCCATCTCGGGCCGCTCGACGTCGTCGAGGATCTCGGCGAGCAGGTCGTCGGCACCGCCCCAGCGCTCGTAGACCTCCGGTGTGGCCCGGATCGACACCAGGCTGGTGACATCCGCGGCGGTTGCCGGGCGCAACGTGATCCGGCTGCCCCGCAACACCGTCATGAGCCGACGATACGAGCGAGAAGGCGCGGGCATCGAGCAGGGTGCGGCCCAGTCGTCGAATCCAGTCGCCCATTTGCGACGTCGGCCGGTTGGTGCAAGAGTGACCAAGATCGGGGGCAAGGGGAGGTAGGGCGTGCGTCGATCGCTGGTTGTCTTACTGGTCGTGGTGATGTCCGCAGGCTTGGGGCTCACGACTGCGTCTGCCGCACCAGGCCCGGAACCTGATCCGGGCCCGCTGGACGCCTACACCGCTGTCGTCGATCCCGCCCAGCTCCCCTTGATCGCCGAGCAGGGCATCGATGTGAGCGGCCAGCGACCGGTCGCCGACGGCATCGAGCTCGACGTGGTCCTCGACGAGGCCCAGGCCGACCGCCTCCGGGGCAGGGGAGTCGACCTGAAGCTGACCCGGGTCAAGGGGGGCTAGACCGTCCAGGAGTTCGCCGCGGAACAGGCCGCCAACGGTTTCAACGTCTGGCGCTCGTTCGACGAGCCTGGCGGCATCCGCGACCAGCTCTACGCGGCGGCGCGGAACAACCCGCAGCTGGTGAAGCTCGAGGTCCTCGGTCACACCGGCCAGGGTCGCGAGATCATCGCGGTCAAGCTGACCCAGGGCGCTCAAGAACAACCGGATGGCAGGCGTCCAGCCGTCCTCTACAGCTCCACCCAGCACGCCCGTGAATGGATCTCCACCGAGGTCAACCGGCGGCTGATGAACCACTACATCGCCCGGTGGCGGGCCAACGACCGTGAAGTCCGCAAGCTCCTGCAGACGACCGAGCTCTGGTTCGTCCTCGTGGCCAACCCCGACGGCTACCAGTACACGTTCGAGCACGAGCGGCTGTGGCGGAAGAACCTCCGCGACAACAACGGAGACGGACAGACCCAGGTCGGCGACGGCGTCGACCCCAACCGCAACTTCCCCAACCACTGGGGCTACGACGAGGAGGGGTCGTCGTCCATCCAGTCCAGTGACACCTACCGGGGCCCGGAGCCGATGTCGGAGCCGGAGACCCAGGCGATGGTCGGCCTGCTCGACCGGATCGGGTTCGCGTTCCAGGTCAACTGGCACTCCGCCGGCCAGTGGCTGCTCTACGCCGAGGGCTGGCAGACCAGCACCCCCACCGCGGACGACCCGATCTACTACGCCATGTCCGGCAACCTGGACGACCCGGCGATCGACGAGTTCCACCCGGGCCTGAGCTCGGACGTCCTCTACGTCACCAACGGTGAGACCACCGACTACGCGCACGCTGTGACCGGCGCACTGGCGTGGACGCCGGAGCTGTCCGAGGGGTGCGACGGCTGTGGCTTCGTCTTCCCCGACGACGACGCGCTGGTGCAGGCGGAGTTCGAGCGCAACCTGCCGTTCGCCAGGTCGGTGGCCGACTCGGCGGTCGACCCCGATGACCCGAAGACGGTCACGGGGATCACGACCAAGCCGTTCTACGTCGACAGCGACGACCCCTACAAGCGCAGCAACCCGGGTACCCAGCTGAGCTTCGCCAGGTCGTACGGCGACCCGCAGCCGGTCGCCGTGATCGCCAAGCGCAGCCTCGGCGCCGTGGATGTGAAATACCGCATCAACGGCGGCGCGGTGCAGTCGGCACCCATGTCCGAGTGGGAGGGCGGGTCGAGGTACAACCCGGCGGCGGTCTACTACCACCAGATGCGCGGCGTGGTGACCGGTACCGACCCCGGCGACTCGGTCGAGGTCTGGTTCGAGGGTGGCGGCGAGGTCAGTGACTCGTTCACCTACCAGGCCGTCTCCGAGAGCGGTAACCGCGTGCTCGTCGTGGCGGCCGAGGACTACACCGGCGCCTCGCCGGTGCAGGATCCCGCAGGCCCGCACTTCGTCGACACAGTACACCGACGCCCTGGCCGCCAACGGCCAGCAGGCCGACGTCTACGACATCGACGCCGCCGGGCGGATCGCCCCGGACGCCCTCGGAGTGCTCAGCCACTACGACGCCGTCGTCTGGGAGACCGGAAACGACCTGGTCACCCGCACCGCCGGCCGCGTCGGCGGCAATGCCGACCGGCTGGCACTCGACGAACTGCTCGAGTTCCGCTCGTACATGAACGAGGGCGGCAAAGTGCTCCTCGCAGGCGACTCCGCCGGCCAGCAGTACACCAGCGCCGCCGTGAACGTCCAGTTGTACGACCCCAAGGGCGAGATCGCCTGCAACCCGCTTCCCGCGGGTACGGACCCGCGGCGCTGCCTGCCCTTGTTCGGCTCGTTCTTCGGTGGTGACGCCATGAACGACGTGATGCAGTACTACCTGGGTGGCTACGTTGCCGTGGCCAACGACGGTCACGTCGGAGGCGCGGCGTTCGACGCGATAGGCGTCGACGACCCGTTCACGGGACTCGCGTGGGGCCTTGACGATCCCGTCTTCGCAGGTAACACGCTCCGGAGATCGTCGTTCCTCGCCACCAGCGGCATCCTGCCGCCCGACCTTTTCAAGCAGTTCGAGAGCTGGCCCGCGGCGCGGTACGACAAGCCCGGCGGCCCGTTCGACCCGCACACCGGAACCCAGTACGTCTACTCGCAGATCGCCGACGTCTCGTACAAGAGGCTGACCCGCGAGATCGCCGTACCGGCAGGTGGTGGGTCGATGACGTTCTGGACGTCGTACGACACCGAAGCAGAGTGGGACCACCTGTTCGTGGAGGCGCGTACTCCTGGCGGTGACGACTGGACAACGCTTCCGGACGCCAACGGGCACACGACGACGTCGACCGGCCAGAGTTGCCCGGCGGGCTGGGTCACGCTGCATCCGCACCTCGCCCACTACCAGACGTGGAACGGGGTCGACGCATGCACCGAGACCGGCACCACCGGCGCCTGGAACGCGGCGAGCGGCAACTCGGCGGGTTGGCAGGAGTGGAGCATCGATCTCTCGGCGTACGCCGGTGAGACCGTGGAGATCTCCATCGCCTACGCCAGCGACTGGGCGATACAGGGCATCGGTGTCTTCCTGGACGACATCACGCTCCCGGACGGGACCACCACCTCGTTCGAGACCGGCCTGGACGGCTGGGCGATCGCCGAGTCGCCCGAGGGCAGCGCACCCAACGTCAACACCTTCATCCGAACCGACGCATCCGGCTTCCCGGTCGGCAACGCGATCTCCACGCCGCACTCGCTGCTGCTGGGGTTCGGACTGGAGGGCGTCTCGACGGAGGACGAACGCAACGCCGTGATGGGCCGGGCGCTCGACCACCTGCTGGACTGAGGACTCAAATCGCCATCTGGGCGCGGAGGTTCTCGATAATGGGACCCTCCGCGCCCAGAAGGCCGTTTGAGACGCTGCGCGCTACAGCAGTTCGGCGGCGAGGCTGGCCACGTCGCTGCGCTCGCAGGCCGTCAGTGTGATGTGGCCGAAGCAGGGCTGTCCGCTGAAGGCCTGCGTCAGCACCGCCAGCGCGTTGTTCGATTCGCCGAGGTAGGGGGCATCGATCTGGCTGGTGTCGCCGGTGAACACGACCTTCGTGCCCTCGCCGACGCGGGTGAGGATGGTGCGCAGGGTCGTCGGCTCCAGGTTCTGGGCCTCGTCGATGATCACCATCTGGCGCTGCAGCGAGCGGCCGCGTAGGAACGTCACCGACTCCAGGGACAGCTGACCGCGTGCGGTGAGTTCGTCGATCAATCGCCGGGCATCGGTGTTCGAACCGTGGTCCGTCAAGGCGACGACGGCATCGTGGATGGCGGCCATCCACGGGTCGAGCTTCTCGTCGAGGCCACCGGGGAGGAACCCGACGTCGGCCCGGCCGACGGGGACGAGCGGACGGTAGATCGCCAGCCGCTCGTACCTGCTCGCCTCGACGACCTGCTCGAGCCCGGCGGCGACCGCCAGCAGCGTCTTGCCCGTGCCGGCCCGACCGTCCAGGGCGATCACGGCGATGGACGGGTTCAGGAGCAGCTCGAGGGCGAAGCGCTGCTCCTTGGAACGGGCCCGCAACCCCCATGCTTCTGGCGGGGTGTGCGGGAGGAGGGCGAGCTCGGCGCCGACACGGCGGGCCAGCGCCGACTGCGAACCGGCGCGCAACACGGCGAACTCGTTCTCCCCGACGGCCGCCGCTTCCTCGATCGCCTCGACGCCGATGCCGCCGCCGCCGTACACCTCGTCGATCAGCTCATGGGCGGTCTCGATCGTCGACCATCCGGCGGCCTGCGTCGACACTGGTCGACGGGCCGGCAGGTGCTCGGCGGCCGACACTCCGAGGTGGGCGGCCTTGATGCGCAATGCGGCGTCGTTGGAGATCATCGTCGTCGGGCCACGCTCGGCCTGGCCGAGGGCGGCCCCGATGATGCGGTTGTCCGAGCTGGCCGGATCGAGCCCATGCTCGACGAGCAGGTGCTTGCGAATGCTGTTCAGCTCGATCTGCAGGCTGCCGTCACCGATCGGCACCGGCTCGGCCAGCGAGCCACCATGCCGGACACGGAGCTCCTCGATCGTGCGCAGCGCGGTGCGCGCCGCTCGACCGACGTCGTCTGGTCGCGTCTTCAACCCGTCGAGCTCCTCGACGACGATCAGCGGGATCACGACGTCGATGCCATCGAACGACGTGACACACGCCGGGTCGGCGATCAGGACCGATGTGTCGAGCACCACTCGGGTGCGGAGTCCCTCCTTGCTGCGACGAGGAGGGCGGGCGACGGGATGGGCTCGAACCGCTGCAGTGGCCAACGGCGTCCTGTTGTATCGCAGCGCCACCACCGCGTGGTGGATGGACTCCAAGAATTCACCGCCGGGTCGCGGGCCGGCGGCGGGGAAGTGCCTGGCAGGATGACGTCGTGGCCACCTGCGCGTTCTGCGCCATCATCGCCGGCGAGACGGAGGCGGAGATCGTGCATCGCGACGACGCCACCGTCGCCTTCCTCGACCGGACTCCGTTGTTCCCGGGACACGTGCTGGTGGTGCCGACAGAGCACGTCGTCACGCTGCCCGAGCTGGACGACGTCGGCCCGTTGTTCGAGCGCGTGCGGCTGATGGCCACGGCCATCCCGGCTGCGCTCGGAGCGCAGGGGACGTTCGTCGCGCTGAACAACGTGGTGAGCCAGAGCGTCGCCCACCTCCACGTGCACGTCGTGCCGCGCACACGAGGCGACGGTCTGCGCGGGTTCTTCTGGCCGCGCACGCGCTACAAGCCGGGGCAAGCCGCTGAGGTCGCCGCCAAGTTACGGGCGACCATCGAAGAACTGACCTAGGCACAGTTGCAGTTGCAACTACATTGATGCTTGCGCCTTTGGCACTGCGACCGGTTCCATTGCCCCAGCCCACTATGGGCGAGGGGGTGCGTCGTGCTCCCGAAGACATCGCCGAGCATCGCTCGGGTCGGACATCTCGAACGAGGAGACACCAAGGAAGAGGTCATCGACGAAGTGGCAACGACGCCAGGGGAGTCGAGGCCGCGCCGGCGATGAAGTTCACGTCGAGTGCCGCCATCGAGACGGCGCTCAACCCGAGAAGGAAGTAGTGACCATGGTTGTGAAGAGAGCGGCGACAGCAAAGAAGTCGACGGCCAAGAAGGCACCGGCCAAGAAGGCTGCAGCCAAGAAGGCACCGGCGAAGCGGTCGACGGCGAAGAAGTCGACGGCCAAGAAGTCGACGGCGAAGAAGGCACCGGCCAAGAGGACGGCGGCCAAGAAGGCACCGGCCAAGAAGGCACCGGCCAAGAAGGCACCCGCCAAGAGGACGGCGGCCAAGAAGGCACCGGCCAAGAAGTCGACCGCCAAGAAGGCGCCAGCCAAGCGGGCGCCGGCCAAGCGCGCCGCTGCCAAGAAGACCACCGCTGTCGGCTGACCCGCGCCGTTCGGGTCACGACTCGGGCGGGTGCACGACACCGCGCCCGTGGCGGGCGGCGGCCAGGATGACGGTGTGGACGCACTGTGCAACGACCTGACCGCCGAGCACGATGACCTCGATCGCATCGTCGCGGGCGGCAATCTGTCTGCTCCGACACCAGCCGCCGGCTGGACGGTCGCTGATCAGATCAGCCATCTCTGGTACTTCGACCAGCGGGCCCTGCTGGCGTTGACCGATCCCGACTCGTTCGTCGCCGACGCCGCCCTCCTGCTTGCCTCGCGCGATGAAGCGGATCGCCGGGACCCCTCGGTCGAGCAGGGCCGGGAGCTGGCGCCCGACGCCCTGATCGACGCGTGGCGGGACGACCGGCGACGGCTCGTGGCGCATGCCCGTACCGCCGACCCACGATCTCGGGTGCCGTGGTACGGCCCCGCGATGAGCGCCCGCTCGTTCGTGACGGCCCGCCTGATGGAGACCTGGGCCCATGGCCAGGACGTCGCCGACGCCTTGGGTGTGCAACGGACTCCGACCGACCGCCTGCGCCACGTCGCCCACATCGGCGTCGCGGCCCGGCCATTCAGCTTCATCACGAACGGCAGACCGCCGGACGAGACCGCCGTGCGCGTCGAGCTGACATCGCCGTCGGGGGAGTGGTGGACGTGGGGGCCGGAGGACGCCGCCGACCGGGTGGTCGGGCCGGCGCTCGACTTCTGCCTGGTCGTCACCCAACGACGTCATCGCGACGACGTCCACCTCGAGGTCGTCGGCCCGGTCGCCAACGAGTGGATCGGCATCGCCCAGGCGTTCGCCGGGCCACCGGGACCCGGCCGCCGGCCGGGGCAGTTCTCAGAGGTCGCCTAGGAGGGCGAACGTCTCGGCCGCGGCGTACCCGTGCGGCGCGCCGAGCTCGGCCAGCCGGGCTCGGACCCGCTGGCGGAACGCCTCCAGCTGGTCGGCGTCGGCGGCGTGCATCGTCGACTCGAACTGGCTCTCGTGGGCCTCCAGCGCGGCCAGCTTGTGGTCGACGAAGGCGGTGACGTCCTCCACATGGTCGGGCTGGTCGGCCTCCCACAGCAACAGCGCCGCCGGGCGGTGCGCGGGGAGGCCGTGCTCGGGGAAGAAGTGCGGATCGCGAGCGGCGATGATGGCGTCGCACACGAGCCAGCCGGCGTGGCGGTGATCCGGGTGGAGGCGGTACCGCTTCCACGGGTCATGGCCGAACACGACCGCCGGGCGCAGCTCGCGGATCACGCGGACGACCTCGCCGCGCGGTCGACCGATCACTGTCGAGGTCGCCGTCGACGCGTTCGAGGAAGCGGACCTCACCGGCCCGCTCACCGGCCAGTCGTCGCGCCGCCTCGCGCTGCTCCTCGCGACGCCGGGCCACCAGCGCGACCAGATCGGCATGGGGATCCCACGTGCCCTTGGAACCGTCGGTGCACACGAGGTGGTGGACGACGCAGCCGGCGGCCGCCCACTTGGCCAGCGTCCCGCCGGCGCCGAACTCGACATCGTCGGGGTGGGCGCCGATGGCCAGCGCCGACGCCGGCACGGCGAGGTCGCCGGACCACGATGCCGGTGCCGTCAGCGGGGGTTGGCCAGGATCGTTTGCAGCCACGCTGGCAGGAGCGGGACGACCGCTGGGTGGGTCAGGTCGTGCGGGTTGTCGACGTCGATCGCCAGGCGCGGGTCGGCCAGCACGTGGACCTTGTGTCCACTGGACATCGCGAGGTCGAGGTGGCGGATGAACGATCCGCCGCCGTACGACGCCGGAACATCGGCGGTCATCGGCAACGCCAGCACGTTCGTCCCGTCCCGTCGGCGGTCGGGCACCAGACACACGGTTCCCGGCGCGGCAAGGGCGGCCAGGTCGTGGGCCAGCGGCAGGTCGCTGTGGGCGATGACGAGGTGATCGAAGCCCTTGCCGGCGATCGTGAGGCGCCCCGCATCGACGGCTCCGTTGAGCCCGAGCCCCGGGCTCCAGAGCACCTCGGCGCCCGCCGCGTCGGCCCACGACGCCACGTCGTCGTCGTCGCAGGCGACGTAGGTCGGCAGTTGTGTCGCCGCGGCGACGACGCGATCGGCGAGCCAGCGGGCCAGCGCCGCCCGTTGCGGACCTTCGAGGAGGCCCGCCAGGCGCCGCTTGGCTGCCGTGAACCGCTTCACGGGGATCAGCACCGCGGCCTCCACCGCGCCCACTGTACGGGTCGACCGTCGGCCATCGGCCGGTCGGGTGTCACTGGCCGTGCGGCTGCGTAGGGTCGAGCGATGCCGAGCACCGGGATCACGGGCGTGCTGGGCCAGCGGTGGCGGGCCGATGTCACGTCTCACGGAGCCCTCGAGCCGTGGGACGGCTCGCCGACGCTCGACTGGCACGTCGCCGCCGACGACCGGTGGCACACGCCGGCGCAGGAGGTGTCGTTGCGCCAGCGTCGGCTGCTCGGCGCGCCCGTCTTCGAGACGCGGGTACACGTCCCGGGCGGCGACGCCGTCCAAAGGGTGTGGTCGGTGCCCGACGCCGGCGGCCTGACCGTCGTCGAGCTGATCAACGATTCGCCGCTGCCGTTGGCCTGCGCGCTGACCCGCGCCGATCTGCTGGCGGCCCGCCCGCCGGCCGCCGTCCCGATCGAGGGCATCGACCTCCCGGCCGAGACGACGACGGTCGTGCCGATCGGCCACCGGGCGTCGACGGCGGTCGCCCTCGCGCACACGACGGCCGGACCGGGACGGTTGACCGCCGGCCTGCCGCCGGCCGACGCTGTCGCCCGTGGCTGGGTGACGCTCGCCGATCGGGCGAGCCGTCTGGTGCTCCCGGACACGACGCTCGCCGACGCCGTCGTAGCCGCCCGCTCGGACCTGCTGCTCCGCGGCGTCGTCCCGATTGACGAGGATCCCGCCGCCTGCCTCCTCGGCCTGTGCGAGTTGGTGCGCATGGGGGAGCGCGTGCCTGACGACGCCGCGCTCGAGGTTGCCGATGCCGTCGCGCGGGTCGCCCGGGCGCCAGGGTGGGACGTCGACGCCGCGCTGGACGCGGCAGCCGTCGTCCTGGCCACCGCCGGTGAGCATCGGGCCGGGCGTGACCTCTCACGCATCAGAGACCGTCGTAGCGCGGTCACAGCGGCGCGGCGGGCCGACGGGATCCGTGACGTCGCGGCGATCGAGCGTCGCCTGCTGCGTGGCGCGACGCTGTTCCCGGACGGGTTCCCGTCGGAGTGGCCGGGCGCCGACCTCGAGGCGCATGGAATGGCGGCCGGTCCGGCGACGAGGCTCTCGTTCGCCGTGCGCTGGCACGGCGCGCGGCCGGCCGTCCTCTGGGAGGCCGTGGGCGAGCCCGTCGAGCTGACGGCGCCGGCCATCGAGCCGGGCTGGCGGACATCCGAGCCGAGCGGCGAGCATCTGTGGCCGCCGGTCGGCACTCGCTGAGCGCCCCGCCCGTCCTAGCCTGACCACCATGACGTCGACCGTGCCCCCCGAGACCTCGTTGCGGCTGACCGAGTGGACGTCGTGCGGTGGATGCGCCGCCAAGTGGGGCGCGTCCGTGCTGGCCGACCTCGTGCGGGACCTACCGCCGTCGGCCGACCCGTCGTTGCTCGTCGGGTTGGCGCCGTTCGACGACGCGGCGATCTACCGGATCGACGAGCAGACGGCGCTCGTGTCGACCACCGACTTCTTCCCCCCGCTGGTCGACGATCCGTCCGACTACGGCGCCATCGCCGCGGCCAACGTGTGCAGCGACGTGTTCGCGATGGGTGGGCGGGTCGTGTTGGCGATCAACGTGGCGGCCTTCCCCGAGCACTTCCCGCGGTGGGCGATGACAGCCATCTTCGATGCCGCCGCGGCCGTCGTCAGGGAGGCCGGAGGCACGGTCGCCGGCGGCCACACGATCCGCAACCCGGAGCCGGTGTTCGGCCTCGCTGTGCAGGGCCTCGTCCATCCCGACCGCGTGTTCCGCAAGTCGGGCGCACGCCCCGGCGACGCCGTCGTGCTGTCGAAGCCGCTGGGCACCGGCTTGACGTTGGCCGGGGGAAGCGACGAGGACAAGGCGGTCGTCATCCAGCACATGCGGCGGCTCAACCGGTCGGCGGCCGAGGCGCTCGTCGACCTTGGAGGATCCGTGCATGCCGTGACCGACGTGACGGGCTACGGCCTCGCCGGCCACGGGTGGGAGGTGGCCGAGCGCAGCGGCGTCCGACTGGTCGTCGACGGGAGCGGGCTCGTGGCCTTTCCAGGGGCGCTGGAGGCCGCCGAGCGGGGCGTGCGCACCGGTGGCGACGCCCGCAACCGCGACTACGTCGCCGGACACGTCGACTCGGCGGCGTCGGCGGTGGTGGAGGCGCTGAGCCTGGACCCGCAGACGTCCGGGGGGCTGCTGGCTGCGGTGGAGCCGGGCGTCGCCGATGGGCTCGTGGCTGCCGGCTTCTGGACCGTCGGCACGGTCGAGGCCGGCGAGCCGGCGATCGTCCTGCGATGATGCGCAGGTGCCGTTGGCCCGCCCGCTGAACTCGAAGAAGCGGGCGCCGACGCGCTCGATGGAGCGGGACCTGTGGGATCTGGGCCACGACGTCGTGGTCGGCGTCGACGAGGTCGGTCGTGGTGCGTGGGCGGGTCCGCTGATGGTCGGCGCCGTGATCCTGCCGCGGGACCGTCGCGTCAACGGCGTGCGCGACTCCAAGTTGCTCACCGAGCGCGACCGTGAGCGCCTGTTCGATCGCGTGGCCACGTGGTGCATGGCGTGGGGCGTCGGGAGCGCGTCGCAGGTCGAGTGCGACGAGCTGGGCATGTCGGCAGCCCAGCGGCTGGCTGCCCAGCGGGCGCTGTCGGCGCTCGGCGTCGCTCCGGACGCCGCCGTCGTCGATGGCAACTGGGACTTCGTGTCGCCGTACGTCGGTCACGTCGAGCGGCGGATCAAGGCCGACGCCCGCTGCCTGAGCGTCGCCGCCGCCAGCATCCTGGCCAAGGTCGTGCGTGACCGCGGAGATGCGCGAGGAGGCCGAGCACTACCCCCCGTGGTCGTTCGACACCAACAAGGGCTACCCCTGCCCGGTGCACAAGGCCGCGCTGCAGGCCTACGGCCCGTCGGGCATCCACCGCCGCACATGGGTCTTCATGGACCACTACGTGCCGTGGCCGGGCATCTCGCGCATCTACCGCCCCGAGCAGCCCACCCTGTTCTGAAGTCCGAGCGTTGGAGCGCATCCGAGTGCCGGACGGTCCGGTTTTTCGACGTTCAACACTCCGATGACCTCCAACACTCGGATCGGTATCCGGTGGTCAGAGCATCACCGCGAGCGCGTGGAGGAACGTGAGGACCTCCGGGGGGCCGGCGAGGCGGTGGCGGGCGGCCGTCGCGCCGAGGCCGACGCGGATCGAACAACCGTCGTCGCCGATCGCCTCGAACACCTCCTCGTCGGTGCGGTCGTCGCCGACGAACACGATGTGCCGGGCGCCGACCTCACGCTCCAGCTCGGCCATCGCCGTGGCCTTGCTCGTCGAGCGGACCAGCAGCTCGACGACCCCGTGCCCCGGCAGGACGTGCACGCCGGTCACGTCCTCGGCCTTGCGCAGCAGCTCCCCGGCCGAGCGGGCGCCCGCGTCGGGATGTGCCTCGCGGATGTGGAGCACGACGCCCGCCGGCTTCCACTCGACCCACGCCCCGTCGCCCGCCAGTGCGGCGGCGTCGGCGGCCAGCGCGCCGAGGCGGTCCAGCCGTTGCTGCTCGTGGTCGCCGAGCTCGACAGCTCGCTCGTCGCGTCGCTCCAGGCCGTGCAGCCCGAACATCTCCACGTCGGAGGAGAACCCGAAGCGCTGGAGGTCCTCGAGGGTCCGACCCGACACGATCGCCACGGGCGTGCGATCGGCCAGCTCGGCGACGGCCTCGATGACGCCCGGCAGGAGCTGGGCGTCGGCGGCGTGCGACACGATCGGCGCCAGCACCCCGTCGACGTCGAGACCGACCAGCAGCGGTCGGTCCAGCGCGGCGGCGATCGCCGCGACGGCCGCCGGCTCCTCGAAGACTCGCTCGGTCACGGCGCGGTGCTCCGGCGGCTGCGCATCAGCTCGGCGAGGAAGCGCTCGGCCCACCCGCGCACGTCGCTCCCACGGACGACCTCGCGGAGCCGGGCCATGCGGGCACGTCGCTCGTGACGGTGCATCTCGACGGCCGTGACGATGGCTTCCCGCAGCGCCTTCTCGTCGTGCGGGTTGACGAGGACCGCATCGGTCAGCTCGTCGGCGGCACCGGCGAACTCGGAGAGCACGAGCACGCCGTCGCCGTCGAGGCGGGTCGTGACGTACTCCTTGGCCACGAGGTTCATGCCGTCGCGCAGCGGCGTGACGAGCATGACGTCGCCGGTCCGATACAGCGCCACGAGCTCGTCGAGGGGCAACGACTGGTACAGGTAGTGGAGGGCGGGGTAGCCGAGGCGGCCGTGCACGCCGTTGATCTCGCCGACGAGCTGCTCGATCTCGTGGCGCTCGTTCTGGTAGTGCTCGACCCCCTCGCGCGTGGGCGTGGCGACCTGCACCATCACGCACCGCTCCGTCTCGAGCGTGTGATCGTCGAGCAGTGACTGGTACGCCCGCAGGCGCTGGCTGATGCCCTTCGTGTAGTCGAGGCGGTCGACGCCGAGCAGCACGACCTCCGGCTCGCCGAGACGTGTGCGGTATCGGTTGGACCGCTGCCGCGTGGCCCGGCCGGCGGCCACCGCCTCCAGCTCCTCCACGTCGATCGAGATCGGGAAGGAGCCGACGTTCGGCCGGACGCCGAGGAGCTCCTCGCAGACGGTCACGAAGTTGGCGGCGTTGATCGATCGTTGGAAGCCGACCATGTCGCAGGCGACGAGGCCGAGGGCGATCTCGGTGCGCCACGGCAGCCGCATGAACAGCTCGACGGGCGGGAACGGGATGTGGAAGAAGAAGCCGATGATGACGTCCGGCCGCTGGACGCGCAGCATCTGCGGCACGAGCTGCAAGTGGTAGTCGTGGATCCACACCAGCGCGCCCTGGGGAGCAATCGACGCCAGCGCGTCGGCGAAGCGCTGGTTGACGGTCTGGTAGGCATCCCAGTGCCGGGCGTTGTACGTCGAATCGCGCAGCGCGTCGTGGTACAGCGGCCACAACGTGTCGTTGGCGAAGCCCTCGTAGTAGTCCTGCACCTCCGAGCCGCTGATGTGCAACGGGTGCAGCCGCACGCCGTCCAGCTCGAACGGCTCCGGCGCGTCGTCGGCCTCGCCGGTCCATCCCACCCAGGTGCCACCGCTGACCCGCAGCAACGGCATCAGCGCCCGCACGAGCCCGCCGGGGCTCGGCGTCCATCCCGACGCCGAGCGGGTGACCGGGAGTCGGTTGGCGGCGATCACCAACGGCGGTCGAGACGCCCCGTCGCCGTGGTCCTCACGTGGTTCGGAGGACGGTTCGGGGGCGCGGACGTCGGCGTCCCAGTTGCGCTCGCGATCGTTCACGCGCGCTCCAAGGCTTGTTCGAGGTCGGCGACGAGATCGGCGGACGACTCGATGCCGACGGACAGCCGGAGCAGGTCGTCCGGGACTTCGAGCGGCGAGCCGGTCACCGAGGTGTGGGTCATCTCGCCCGGGTGCTCGATGAGGCTCTCCACGGCGCCGAGCGACTCGGCCAACGTGAACAGCTCCGTCGCCGCGGCCACCCGCTTGGCGGTCTCGGCGCCGCCGCGCAGCCGGCAGCTGACCATCCCGCCGTAGTCGCGCATCTGCTTGGCCGCCGCCGCGTGGCCGGGGTGATCGGGCAGCTGCGGGTAGAGCACGTGGGCGACGGCCGGGTGGCGCACGAGCAGGTCGACCACGGCGCGGGCGTTCGAGCAGTGGCGGTCCATCCGCACGCCGAGTGTCTTCACCCCGCGCAGGACGAGGTAGCAGTCGAACGGCGCCGGCACGGCACCGGCGGCGTTCTGCGTGAACCGCAGGCGGTCGGCCAGCCCATCGTCGTCGACGGCGACGAACCCGCCCACGACGTCACTGTGCCCGCCGAGGTACTTCGTCACCGAGTGGACGACGATGTCGGCGCCGAGCGGGATCGGCTGTTGCAGGTACGGCGTGGCGAACGTGTTGTCGACGGTGACCAGGGCGCCGTGGCGATGGGCCAGTTCGCTGACGGCTTCGATGTCGATGCACGTCAGCAACGGGTTGGTCGGTGTCTCCAGCCACACCATCGCCGTGTCGGCGGGCCAATCGCTGGCGAGCGCGTCGAGGTCCGTGAGGTCGACCGCCGTCCAGCCGATCCCGTAGCGGCCCCACACCTTGTCGATCAGGCGGAACGTCCCCCCGTAGGCGTCGTTGCCGAGGACGATGCGGCCGCCCGGCGGGACCAGCCGCAGGATGTTGTCCTCGGCCGCCAGCCCGCTGGCGAACGCCAACCCGTGGCGGGCCAGCTCCAACGATGCGAGGCACTCCTCCAGCGCCGCCCGCGTCGGGTTCCCGGAACGCGAGTACTCGAAACCGCGGTGCCCGCCGACGCCGTCCTGGGCGAACGTCGTCGACAACGAGAGCGGCGGGACGACCGCCCCCGTTGCGACATCGGGCGCCTGCCCGGCGTGCACGGCCCGGGTGTCGAAGCCCCGCGATGCGGAGGCTGTCTGCTGGTCACCCATCGGCACGACCGGCCAACGTGTCGAAGTAGCTGAGGATGTCCGTGCGGGTGATCACGGCCAGCGGGCGGCCGCCGGCCAGCACCAGGAGTGCCGGGGCAGTCTCCAGCATCTTGACGGCCCGCTCGACCTTCTGCCCGACACCGATCGTCGGCAGCTGCGGCCCCATCACCTTCTCCACCGGCGTGGTCCACAGCGACGGATTGCCGGCGATCGCCTCCATGACCTCCAGCTCGTCGACCGAGCCGGACACCTCGGCGGCGGCGAACGGAGGGGTGTTCTTGCACACGGGCAGCTGGCTGACGCCGTTGGCCCGCATCAGCTCGACGGCGTGGCGCACGCTCTGATCCGGGTTGACGTACAGCAGCTCGGCCATCCCCGCCCTCGTGTCGAGCACGGCGCCGACGCACTGCTCGCACTCCTGGGTGAACCCGTAGTTGGCCATCCATGCGTCGTCGAAGACGCGTGACAGGTAGCCCCGGCCCGAATCGGGGTTGAGGACGACGACGATGTCGTCCGGTGCGGCCTGCCGCGCCACGCGGATGGCCGCGGCGACGGCCAGCCCGCCCGACCCGCCGATCAGGATGCCCTCGATCTCGGAGACGCGACGGGCGGTCTGGAAGCTCTCCGCGTCGCTGATGGCGATCACGTCGTCGTACAGCTCCGGTGCCCACGCCGCCGGGAAGAAATCCTCGCCGACACCCTCGACGAGGTATGGACGGCCCGAGCCGCCCGAGAAGACCGAGCCCTCCGGATCGGCGGCGATGATGCGGATGTCGGGGTTCTGCGCCTTGAGGTAGCGGGCCGTGCCGGTCAACGAACCGCAGGTGCCGGCACCGGCGACGAAGTGGGTGATCCGGCCGGCCGTCTGGGCCCACAGCTCCGGCCCGGTCGTCTTCTCGTGGGCCAGCGGGTTGTTCGGGTTGGCGTACTGGTTGGGGCGGAAGGCGTCCAGCTCCTCGGTCAGTCGAGCGGCGACCGAGTAGTAGCTGCGGGGGTCGTCGGGGGCGACGGCGACCGGGCACACGACGACCTCCGCGCCGTAGGCCCGCAGCAGTGAGATCTTCTCGGGTGCCACCTTGTCGGTCATCACGAAGACGCACCGATAGCCGCGTTGGGCTGCCACGATGGCCAGCCCGACGCCGGTGTTACCGCTCGTCGGCTCGACGATCGTGCCCCCCTGTCGCAGGACGCCGTCCTGCTCGGCGGCGAGCACCATCTCCAGCGCCGGCCGATCCTTCGACGAGCCGCCGGGGTTGGTCGTCTCCATCTTCATGGCGAGGACGCTCGGCAGCTGCTCGACCTCGCTGATCCGCTGCATACGCACCAGCGGGGTGTTGCCGATCAGGTCGAGCACGGAATCGGCGATGGCCGTGCCCGCCAGACGGTCGTCACCCATGCCCCGGATGGTACCCCCGCCCCGCCGCCGGCAACCTGGGCCGGGCCGGCGCTCAGGCGGGACGGGCGGCGGCCGGCCGGCGGATGAGGGTGACGGCGGAGCGGGCCAGCAGCGCGGTGAAGAACACGACGACCGTGCACAGGGCCATCGTGGCGCCGGCGGCAGTGCCGTGGTGGTAGCTGATCAGCAGCCCGATGACGCTGCAGACGGCGCCGATCGCCACGCCGAGCAGCATGATCGCCGGGACACGGCGGACGACGAGCGTGGCCGTGGCCGGTGGGGCGATCAGGAAGGCGAACACGAGGAGGTTCCCGACGGTGTTGAACGACGCCACGATGGCCAGGGCCAGCAGCGTCAGCAGCACGAGGTGGGCGAGGCGGGGCCGCAGGCCGAGCAGCTTGGCCTGCCGTTCGTCGAACGTGCCGACGAGCAACGCGCGGTACAGCACTGTCACGCCGAGCACGGTCAGCACCGTTGCGACGAGCTGGCGCACGAGGTCGTCGGTCTCGACGCCGGTGATGGAGCCGAACAGGAATCGCGTCAGGTCGCCGGTGTAGCTGGCGCGCTGGCTCGACATGACGACGACGGCGAGGGCCAGGAAGCCGACGAAGAGGATGCCGATCGACGCGTCGTCGGGCAGCGGGGAGGCGACCCTGATGATGTTCACGCCGGCGACCATCGCCAGCGCGGCGAGGAAGGCACCGAGCGTGGTGTCCACGCCGACGACGAAGGCGATGGCGATGCCGGGCAGCACGCCGTGGGCCAGGGCGTCGCCGAGGAAGCTCATCCCGCGCAGCACGACCCACGTGCCGACGAGCGCCGTGCACAGTGACGTCAGCAGAGCGGCCCACAGCGCGTTGCGCATCGCCGCGATGTCGAGGAACGGCTCCAGCCACCAGCCTGACGGGTCGGTCAGCCACTGCATCGGCGTCAGTCTTCCGCGGGTGGTCAGCCGCCCGAGCGCGTCGGCGATGGCGGCGGCGTCGAAGCGCAGCAGGGCGTCGTAGGTGTCGGCGCCGGATCCAGGCTCGCCGAGGGCATCGGTGTAGAGCTCGACGACGTCGACGCCGAGCCCGGCAGCGAGCGCGTCGGCGTCCTCACGGTCGGCGAACGACTCCGTGAAGATGGCCGGCACGTCGGTGGCCTCGATCTCCGCTCGGAGGTCCTCGAGCGCGCCGGGGCTGGCGGCGGTCAGCGTGCTCGTCGACGGCAAGACGCTGCCGATGATGCGGAAGTCGTACCGGTCGGCGAAGTAGCCGAGGTTGTCGTGGTTCGTCACCAACGAGCGGCGCTCGGGGGGGACCGCAACGAGGGTCGACGCCAGCTCGGCGTCGAGTGCCTCCAGCTCGGCCTCGGCGGCCGTCACGCACTCGCCGATCGCCGCCTCGTCGCCACCCGCCTCGACCAAGGCGTCCCCGAGCGCCGGCAGGGCGGCGCTGACTCGCGTCGGGTCGAACCAGATGTGCGGGTCGGCTCCGTCGTGGTGGTGCTCCTCGCCCTCCTCGGCGTGCGCCTCTTGCTCGGCGTGCGCCTCTTCCTCGACCTCGAGGATGGCGATGTGCTCGCTCATCGAGAACACCGGCACGCCGGCCGACTCGGCAGCGTCGAGCGTGTCGATGAGGGACTCCTCGAGGTCGAGACCGTTGGCCACGATCAGCGCCGCCCCATCGAGCACTTCGCGGTCGCGCAGCGAGGGTTCGTAGGCGTGCGGGTCGCCCCCCGGCGGGACGATGGTGCGCACCTCGAGGGTGCCGTCGCAAGCGACGCGCGCGGTGATGTCGGCCCAGATCCCGGTCGTGGCGACGACGTACGGGTCGTCCGCCGAGCCGGCGGCGTCGTCGCCCCCGCACCCCGCCAGCAGCACGCGGGGATGGCAGCGGTCACCAACACGGCGCCGTGGTTCCACGCCGGCCAGAAGTGAGAACCATTCCTGAAACAGTACAGTGATGCACCAGGATGACCAACCCGAGCGTGCTCGACGTCCAGGCGGCGCAGGACTTCGGCCATCGTGGCCCGGGACGTCTGCGTGCACTACGGCTCGGTCGTCGCGCTGGCTCCCAGCTCCTTCGAGATCGCCCCCGGCACGTCGACGGCGCTCGTCGGACCGAACGGCAGTGGGAAGAGCACGCTGCTGCATCTGCTCGCCGGTCTGTTGCGCCCGACGTCCGGCACGTTGGTCGTCGCGCCCGGCACACGTGTGGCGTTCGTCGCCCAGCAGCAGCACCAGCATCGCTGGATGCCGCTCAGCGTGGCGGACGTGCTGCGGATGGGGCGGTACGGCGAGCGGGGGCTCCTCGGGCGGCTGCGGGCAGAGGATCGAGCGGCGATCGGCGAGGCCGCCGAGCGGCTGGAGGTCAGCGGGCTGCGTCGGCGGCCCTATGGCGAGCTCTCCGGCGGCCAACGCCAGCGGGTGCTCGTGGCCCAAGCGCTCGCCGTGCGGCCGGACCTCCTGTTGCTGGACGAGCCGATCACGGGCCTCGACCTCGTCAGCCAGGAGCGGATCCTGCGGATCATCGCCGAAGAGACCGCCGTGGGCACGACGGTCGTGCTGTCGACGCACCACTTGGGCGAGGCCAAGCGGGCCGACCGGGTGATGCTGCTGGCCGGCTGCCTCCTGGCCTCCGGTGCGCCTGCCGACGTGCTGCGGCCGGACCTGCTGGCCGAGGCGTTCGGCAACCGTCTCGTGCGCGACGACGGTGCCATCGTCGTCGTGGACGAGCACGGTCATGCCCACGACGACTGTCCCGACGGCGAACCCGAGGCCGCCGAGCTCCTCCCGCAGCACGCCCACGATCACCACGCCCATCGCCACGGCGACGGCGACGGCGCTGCCGACCATCCGGCTTCTGTGTGAGGACAAACGTCGGGCGGCTGACGTTGTCGCTCACACAGAACGAGGACGGCGCCGCGTCGGGTGTCAGCCGCGGATGGTGGCGACGAGGGCGACGATCGCCAGCGCGGCGAAGATGCCCGCGGCGATCCTGCGGATGAGGTGCTCCGGAAGGATGCGGAGGAGGGCCTGCCCGGCGAGCACGCCGATGGCGGCGACGGTCAGCATCGCCGCCGCCGCACCGATGAACACCGACACGGCTTCACCCTGCGACGCCAGGCTCGCGGCGGCCAACTGGGTGAGGTCACCCCATTCGGCGAGGAACACGATGCCGAACACCGTCGCCGACACGCGCCACCACGGCTGACCGCTTCCTGTGGTCGCGACGTCGTCTCCGACGACGGCCTGGTCGTGCGCGTCAGCTGATCGCCACAGCACGACGGCGCCGACGCCGAACAGCACGGCGACGGCGGCACTGACGACCCGGTCGGGGAGCAGCCCGAGCAGCCGGCCGGCGGCGACGGCGATGCCCATCTGCAGGACCAGCGCGGCGCCAGCCCCGATCCACACCGCGAGCGGGCGGTGGAACCGGGCTGACAGCACGATCGTCGCCAGCATCGTCTTGTCCGGTAGCTCGGCCACGAACACGGTGGCGAACGCGGTGGCGATGGTCGCCGGGTGCACGAGCGGCAGTGAACCCGGCGCCATCCGGAACCGTACGGACACCCCCTGGATAACGTCGGCCGGGTGAGTTGGTCGATCGAGCAGGTCATCGCCGTCGCGCCGTCACCGGCGCGCTTCGCGGCGGCCGAAGGGGTCGCCTCGCCGCACCGCTGGGTGGCGCTGGGGGCCGACGACCGCGCCGTGTGGGGTCGGTGCCGGGGCACGGGCCGCGAGCCGTACGACACGATGGTCGACCACGTGCATGTCACGTGGCGGTGCTCGTGCCCGAGCCGCTCGCATCCGTGCAAGCACGCCCTCGCCCTGCTGGTGATGTGGGTGCGTGGCCAGGTCCCCCACGCCTCGGCGCCGGCCGCCGTCGTGGCCTGGGCCGATGGCAACGCCCGGCGGGCCGATGCTGCGGCGTCGCCGCCCGGTCCAGCTGGGGTGCCCCAAGCGATCGACGACGCCGCCGCCGACGAGGCTCCCGGGTCGTCCGAGGTGGACCACCATGCGCGCGACGACCGGATGGCCCGGCTCCGCGACGGCCTCGTCGAGCTCGATCGGTGGCTCGACGACCGGCTGCGGACCGGGCTCGCCGATCCGGCGCTGGCGAGGTACGCCACCTGGGACGACCTGGCCGCTCGTCTCGTGGACGCCCGAGCCGGTGCGCTGGCCAACCGGGTGCGTCGCCTGGCCGGCCTCGTCGGCTCGCGACCCGACTGGCACGAGCTCGTGCTGGCCGAGCTGGGCGTCCTGCATCTTCTCGCCGAGGCGGGGCAGCGGGTGGCGGAGCTGCCGGGCCCGCTGGCCGATGCCGTCGCCACGGCGTGCGGCTGGCAGGTTCGCCAGGCCGACGTGCTGGCCGGCGTCCCCGACACGGACTCGTGGGTCGTCGCCGGGCGCAGTGACACGCGAGAGGACCGCATCGAGGTGCGCCGCACGTGGCTGTACGGCGAGCGCTCGCGGCGGTGGGCGATGGTGCTCTCGTTCGCCGCCTATCGGCAGCCGCTCGACACCTCGCTGCGCGTCGGCGGGCGACTTGTCGCCGATCTTCATCGGTATCCCGGGCCGTCGATGCGGGCGCTCGTCGGCACGGTGCACGACGAGCCGACCGACGCCATCGTCGTCCCGCCCGCCGTCAGCGTCACCGACGCCTGCGACGTGATCGGTGGCGCTCTCGCCGCCGAGCCCTGGTCCGATCGGGTCGCCGCCACGGTGCTGGCGACGCCGACGCCGACGTCGACGTCGACCGGAGGCCGTTGGGTGCTGTCCGACGAGACTGGCAGCCTGGCAATCGCGCCGGACGTGCCGGGCCTCGCCACGTTGCTGGCGGCGACCGCTGGGCGGGCAGTCCCGCTGACCATCGAGTGGACGGTCGACGGCGTCGTGCCGCTCACCGTGCACCTCCCTGACCGGGCGCTCGACATCGGGCCGCGTGCCGACCCATCGTTCGTGAGCGCGGCGTGACGAGCACCATCGCCGACCACTGGAACGAGCTCGTCACGGGCGCGCTGCTCGGCACGGACCGACGCGACCCGCCGGCGCCACCCCACGGTCCATTGGCCGACGTCGTGGCGGACAGTGCGGTCGCGTCACCGTCGGCCCGCATGCTCGTGTCGGTGGCGGCGTCCACCGCGGTGCGGCGGGCGGCGCTGCGACCGCTGGCGGCGGCCGACCCACTGGCGCCACCAGAGCAGGACGATCGCCGGATGGTCGGGCCGGCGGCCGCTCGGCGCTGGCGAACGATCGTCTCCGAGTGGCCGGTCCTCGAGGACGAGTGGCTGGCCACGGTCGAGCGCAGTGGTCAGCGGTTGCCACCGGACGTGTTGGTCGGCCTGCTCCGGCGGCACCGGGGTGACGCCGCTCGCCGCGCCCAGGTCGTCGAACTGGGCGGTCCGCTGGCCACATGGCTCGTCGAGTTGCAGCCCGCAGCTCGCTGCTCCCAACGGCCGAGCGGCGCCGGCGCGACCTGCGGGCGTGCCACCGTTGCCCGTTCCACCCACGCTCCAGGCGCTGCTCACGTCGCCGGGCGACGACGTGATCCCCGTGATCGTCGCCGCGCTGCGAGACGGCACGTTCGCCGCCGCCCATCGGGCCGTGCTCGTCAACTTCGTCGCCCGCATGCGTCCCGATGCCCTTCAATCGCTGGCCGAGGCACTGCGGGCCGCCACGACCGGCACCGGCGCCGCCGGGTTGATGCACCTGGTGGCAGATCTGGCCGAGACGCGCCACGCCATGCTCCAGGAGCTGTCAGTGTGAGCGAGCGTCCCCGGCGAAGCACGGCGGCAACGCCCGAGCAAGCGAGCGAACAAAGCGTCAGTGTGAGCGAGCGTCCCCGGCGAAGCACCGCTGCAACGTCCGAGCAAGCGAGCGAACAAGGCGTCGACATGAGACAACCGGACGCCACCGCCACGGTCCTGCGGCCGCACGCCGAGGAGCAGTACGCCGACGAGCTGACGGCGCTGGCGGCGGCCGACCATCGGCCGCGGCCGCCGAACTGGCGGATGTCGCCGTGGGCCGTCGTCACGTACCTGCTCGGCGGCGCGCTCGACGACGGCACGTCGATCACGCCGAAGTACGTCGGTGCCCGACGGCTCGTGGAGATCGCCGTCGCCACGCTGGCCACCGACCGGGCGCTGCTCCTGCTCGGCGTGCCGGGCACGGCCAAGACGTGGGTCAGCGAGCACCTCTCGGCGGCCATCTCCGGCGACTCCACCTTGCTCGTGCAGGGCACGGCGGGCACGACGGAGGAGTCGTTGCGCTACGGCTGGAACTACGCCCGGCTGCTGACCGAGGGTCCCAGCGAAGGCGCGCTGGTGCCCAGCCCCGTGTACCGCGCGATGCGCACCGGTCGTTTGGTGCGTGTCGAGGAGCTGACCCGCATGCCGTCGGAGGTCCAGGACGCGCTCGTCACGATCCTCTCCGAGAAGGTGCTGCCAGTGCCCGAGCTCGACACGGAGGTGGCTGCCGTCCAGGGCTTCAACCTGATCGCCACGGCCAACGACCGCGACCGTGGGATCAACGAGCTCTCCAGTGCGCTGCGGCGGCGGTTCAACACCGTCGTGCTGCCACTGCCGGCCACGGCGGAGCAAGAGATGGCCATCGTGGCTCAGCGGGTCGCCGAGCTCGGCACCACGCTCGGCCTGCCCGACGTGCCGGCGGCAGCCGACGAGATCCGCCGCGTCGTGACCATCTTCCGCGAGCTGCGCGAGGGCGTCACGGCCGATGGGCGGACCAGCTTGAAGACACCGACGGGGACGCTGTCGACGGCCGAGGCGATCTCCGTCATCACCAACGGCATGGCACTCGCGGCGCACTTCGGCGATGGCTCGTTGCGCGCCGACGACGTCGCCGGCGGCATCGTCGGCGCCGTCGTGCGCGACCCGCTGCACGACGACGTCGCCTGGCGCGAGTACCTCGAGGGGGTGGTGCGTGATCGCGACGGTTGGGACGCCTTCTACGACGCCTGTCGCCAGCTCTCCTGACACAACCCACGACCACCGCACGCGCCTGCACCTCCTGGGCATCCGCCATCACGGCCCGGGCTCGGCTCGTTCCGTGCGGCGGGCGCTCGATGCGATCGGGCCGGACGTCGTGCTCGTCGAGGCGCCGCGTGACGCCCAGGCGGCGCTGGCATGGATCGGCGAGGCCGGGTTGGTGCCACCGGTGGCGCTGCTCGGGTATGTCGTGGCCCACCCGGAGCGCGCCGTGTTCGCCCCGCTGGCGTCGTTCAGCCCCGAGTGGCAGGCCGCGTCGTGGGCCCACGAGCGCGGCGTGGAGATGCGGGCCATCGACCTGCCGCTCGCCGCCACGCTGGCCGAGCCGCGGCCGCCGCCGTTGGCTGGCGACGATCTCCCCATCGACCCACTCGGCGAGCTCGCCGCCGCAGCGGGGGAGGCGGACGCCGAGCGATGGTGGGACGACCTCGTCGAACACCGCGGCGACGGCGAGCCGGTGTTCCAAGTGGTCGCCGAGGCGATGGCGGCCGTCCGCACGGGACGCGTGCCGAGCGATCACGAGGCCCGCCGGGAGGCGCACATGCGCAGAGAGGTCCGGCGGGCCCTCGCGGAGTTCGCCACGGTCGCCGTGGTGTGCGGTGCATGGCACGTCCCGGCAGCCGACCCAGCGGTGTCCACAGCGGCCGCCGATGTGGCGCTTATGCGACGCCGACCGACGGTCAAGGTGGCGGTCACCTGGGTGCCCTGGACGCACCGGCGGCTGCGGCGCGCCACCGGGTATGGCGCCGGCGTCGCCAGCCCCGGCTGGTACGACCACGTGTTCCGACATCCCGGCCCGGACGGTGTGTCGCGGTTCTTCGTGGAGGCCGCCCGCACGCTGCGCGCCCGCGGCCTCCCAGCCTCACCCGACCACTTGATCGCCGCGTCGCGGGTCGCCACGTCCTTGGCGGCGCTGCGAGACCGGCCGCGGCCCGGTTTGGCCGAGGTGCTCGATGCCTCTGATGCCGTGCTCGGCGGGCTGCCCGTCGTGCTCGACCAGCTCGTCGTCGGTGACGCCATCGGTGACGTCCCGCCGGACGCGCCCCAGGTTCCCCTCGCCCGCAACCTCGCTGCCGCCCAGCGGGCGGCCCGCCTCAAGCCCGACCCGGTGGCCCGCACCATCGAGCTCGACGTGCGGACGCCGAACGGGCGCCGGCGGTCCCAGCTCCTCCACCGCCTCCGTGCATTGGACATCACGTGGGGCGTGCTCGAGGAGGGGCGGGGCTCGAGTGGCACGTTCCGCGAGACCTGGCGCGTCGTATGGGAGCCCGAGCTGTCGGTGCGCGTCGTCGAGCAAGCCGGGCACGGCACCACCATCGTGGCCGCCGCGACGTCTCGCCTGCTGGAGGCGGCGGCCGGCGCCGATCGGCTGGCGGCCGCTACCGGCATCGTCGAGCTGGCGCTGCTGGCCGACCTGCCGAACGTGCTCGGCCCGGCCGTGCGGCGGCTCGGTGAGCTGGCCGCCGACGCCCCCGACGTCGCCGAGCTGATGGATGCGATGGCACCGCTGGCGTCGGCGCGGCGATACGGCGACGCCCGCGGCACGGGTGCCGCCGGCCTCGGCGTCGTCTTCGACGAGCTCGTCGTGCGCGTGGTCGCCGGTTTGCCGCGCGCCGTCCGCGGGCTCGACGCCGAGGCGGCACAGCGGATGGTCGAGCGGTTGAGCGACGTGCAGGCGGCGCTGGGCATCGTCGACCACCCGGCCCGTCGCGTCGCCTACCCCGACGTGCTCGAGCGGCTGGCGGACGCCGCTCGCGTCCACGGGCTCATCCAGGGGCGGGCGACACGACTCCTGCACGACGGCGGGCGGTGGCCGTCGGAGCACGTCGAGCGGCGACTCGGGCGGGCGCTGACGCCGGGGACGCCGGCCGCCGATGGGGCGGCGTTCGTGGAGGGCTTCCTCGCCGGCAGCGGCACGGTGCTGCTCCACGATGCCCAGCTGCTGGCGGCCGTCGACGGCTGGGTCGGATCGCTGCAGCCCGACGCCTTCGATGCCATCGTGGCGTTGCTGCGCAGGACGTTCGGTGCCTTCGAGCCCGCCGAGCGACGCCAGTTGGGGCTGCTCCTGGCCACCGGCGTGGTCGAGCGGGCGGCGGCGATGGGCGACGACGTCGACGCCGACCGGGCACTCGCCGCGCTGGCCACCGTCCGGGCGATGCTCGGACTCCCGCCCGGATCGAGCGGTGGAGGGCTGGTGTGAACGTCGGTGTGCCGACCAGAGTGTCCGAGCCGGAACGGCTGCGGCGCTGGCGCCTGGTGCTCGGCGGTGGCGACGCCGACGGCACGGGGGCGCCGCTGGCGGCCGACGACCGTCGCATCGATGCCGCGCTGGGCGCCTTGTACGACCGCACGGCGCCCCGTGGGCGCGGCGGCGGGCGGTCGGCCGGCCTGGCCCGCTCCGCCCCTGCCGTCGCGAGGTGGCTCGGCGACATCCGCCGGTATTTCCCGACGCCGGTCGTCCAGGTGCTCCAGCGGGACGCGGTCGAGCGCCTCGACCTGCGTCGGCTGCTGCTCGAGCCCGAGCTCCTCGGCGAGCTGGAGCCGGACCTCCACCTGGTCACGCTGCTCGTCGAGCTCAACCGGGCGCTCCCGGACGAGACCCGGGCGACGGCGCGGCAGGTCGTCGCCACCGTGCTCAGCCAGCTGGAGGCCAGGCTGGCCGACCGTACGCGGCAGGCGGTGCGCGGCGCCCTGGCCCGCGCCAGCCGCTCCGGGCGCCCCCGCCCCGCCGACATCGACTGGATGCGCACGATCCGGGCCAACCTTCGTCACTTCCTGCCGGAGCACGGCACCGTGGTGCCCGCGCGACTGGTCGGCTACGGCCGTCACCAGCGCAGCCTGGCCCGGGACGTGGTCATCGCCGTCGACCAGAGCGGCTCGATGGTTGGCAGCGTCGTGCACGCCTCCGTGTTCGCCTGCGTGCTGGCCCGCCTGCCGACGCTGCGCACCTCGCTGGTCGCCTTCGACACCTCCGTCGCCGATCTGACGCCCCTGCTCAGCGACCCCGTCGACGTGTTGTTCGGAGTCCAGCTCGGCGGGGGCACCGACATCGGCAGCGCCCTCGGCTACTGCACGCGGCTGATCACCCGGCCGCGCGACACCGTCCTGCTGCTGATCAGCGACCTCTTCGACGGCGGCAGCCCGGGCGTCCTGCGGGCCCGCGTCGGGGCGCTGATCCGCGACGGCGTCACCGTGGTGGTGCTGCTGGCGCTCTCCGACGACGGTGCACCGGCCCACGACCACCACGAAGCCGAGGCACTGGCCGCCCTCGGTGCCCGCGTCCTGGCCTGCACCCCCGACGAGTTCCCGGACGTGCTGGCCGCCGCCCTCTGACCGCTCTGTGTGAGGACAAACGTCAGGCGGCCGACGTTTCTCGCGTCGCTGCGAGTCGCAGAGCGGTGGTCAGGCCTGGGTGCCGACCTTGAGGTCGCGGAACGGGGTCGTCGAGTCGACGCCGGGGTCCTTGGGCAGGCCGAGCACCCGCTCGCCGATGATGTTGCGCATGACCTCGTCGCTGCCGCCGGCGATGCGCATGCCGGGCGTGCCGAGGACCAGCTGCGACCAGGCGTAGGTCCCCCACTCGCCCGTGTCGGCGGTCAGCTTGGCCCCGAGGACGCCGCCGACGAAGTCGGCGAGGCGGGCCGACAAGTCGGTCCCGGCCAGCTTGGCGATGCTCAGCTCCGGGCCCGGCGTCTGACCCGCCCGGATGCGGTCGAGGGCCCGCTGGTTGGTGTACTGGTTGACCCGCGAGCGAACCACCAGGTCGGCGAGGGCCTGCCGGGTCAGCGGGTCCGCGGCCAGCCCGAACGCCTTCGCCATCTCGATCGCCCTGGTCACGAGGCCGCTGCCGCCCATCCCGCCGGCACCGATCGCCGCCCGTTCGTTCATCAGGGTCGTCAGCGCCACGTTCCAGCCGTTGTTGACGTCGCCGAGGCGGTGGTCGTCGGGGACCCGGACCTCGTTGAAGAACACCTCGTTGAAGCTGGCGCCCCCCGTCATCTGGCGCAGTGGGCGGATCTCCACGCCCGGGGCGCGCATGTCGACGATGAAGCCGGTCAGGCCCTTGTGCTTGGGGAGGTCGGGGTCGGTCCGGGCGATGATCTCGCCGATGTCGCTGTACTGCGCCCCCGACGTCCACACCTTCTGGCCGCTGACCAGCCACTCCTCGCCGTCGCGGACGGCTCGCGTCTGCAGGCTGGCCAGGTCGCTGCCGGCGCCGGGCTCGGAGAACAGCTGGCAGGCGACGGTGTCACCCCGGTACATGGCCCGCAGGTAGCGATCCTTCAGCCGTCGGCGTGCCGTGGGCCAGGACCGTCGGCGCGACCATGCCCAACCCGATGGCGAAGAACGACTGGTCCGGGATGTCGTAGCGGCTCTCCAGGCCCTCGTAGACACGCTGGTAGGAGGCGGGGAGCGAGCGCCCGCCGTACTCCTCTGGCCCCGTGATCCATCCCAGGCCGGCATCGAATCGAGCGGCCCGCCACTCCTGGGCGGCGGCCAGGGCCTGCGTCTCGCGCGCCACGTCGCGCTCCTCGAAGATCGAGACCTTCTCCGGGCCCTCACCCCAGACGAAGCGCTGCTCAGCACCCTTCTCGTCGGCGTTGGCCTTGAGGAAGTCCGATGCCTCGCGCTGGAACTCGTCGATGCTGATCACGACCGGGACCGTAGATGACGATCAGCGGGCGGCGACCATCGGGCGGAGCACGTCGTTCAGGCTGGCGTCATGTCCACGGGAGGATGACCCGTGGACATGACCCCTTGAACACGCTGCGATGGCGGCGGAGGGTCACGGCATGAACCGTTGATCCGTCGGGGTGCGAAGGGCGGGCGGACAACTTCACACCACCGACGGACGATCCACCAGGCCGAGCGTTGCGGACTTGCTCGACCAACCGTTCACCACCGCCGCCACGAAGTCAGTCGAGTGCGGGCGCGTCCCACGGGCGTCCCGAATCGTCGTTCGGGGCCAGCAGTTGCACCGAGCAACGCACGACGCCGGCGCGGCGGATCAGGGGCGTGGCGAGGTCGACGGCCACGACACCGATGTCGTGGGCAGCCAGCCGTTCGACCAGCGTCCCGAGCTCCTCCAGCTCGTCGTCCCGGCCATCGGCGCCGTACAGCGCACGATGCAGGGCGCTGGACCACGTGGCGCCGGCCGCCCACCGCGTCATGTCGTGACCGAGGATGACAACGGTCGGGATGTCGTGCCCCAGCCGTCCGTCGAGGACGATCAGCTCGTCGGACCCGTTGGCCAGCATGCCCTCGAGAACAGGGAGCTCACGGCCCTCTTCGTACTCGACGACGGCCTCCCACCCGAGTCGATCACTGAGCCCAGCGAGCAACGCCCCGTCGCGCGTGCGGTCGGTGGCCAACCCGACCGGTCGGGGGTGTTGCGGTCGAGCCGATTCGGCGGCGTCGGACCACACCGCATCGGCCGGGATCCACCACGCATGGCCCTCCACATCTCGCCCCGAGACGAGTCGATCGCTCTGCACCTCGGAGCGCTCGACGAGCGCGCCGATGGCGATCACCCGGCGGTGACGCAGCGCGACCACGGGGCCTTCGCCGACCACGAGCGTCGGCACGACGCTGGGAGGAGGCGGCTCCACCCACAGCGGTGTGGTGTCAGAGATCAGCGTCATGATGACGGCCATCCAATTGGGGGCGAGTCGCAGGGCCGTGGAACCGCGTCCGCGCACGCCGTGGGACGCCACCGGGACGGCGCCACCAGCATGATTGGACATATGCGTAGTGCCTCTCGTGTCGTGCCCGTCCTCACCTTCGTCAAGGCCTGTCGGCCCCCGGCGCTGGTGATCGGCGCTGACCCCCCGGTCGCCGGTCCATCCGTCGCCATCAGCGACAGACGAATCCGCACGCTGATCGCGCTCTCTCACGCTGATCGCTCCGCTCTCTGACGTGCCGCCCGGCGCGGCCGATCACACGCCGGTTGCCGTCTCCCGCATCAACTCGTTGCGGCGCCGCTTGGCGGCGGTCGGCAACGCGCCGCCCATCTCCCTGGCGACCTCCGCGGCGTCGTCGAGCACGGCGATCGCCGCCGCCACTCGGTCCTGCAGTGTCAACAGCTCGGCCAGGCGGACGTAGCGGGAGTCGGTGTAACGGTCGAGCCGCAATGCCCGCTCGGCCAGCGCCTGGGCGACCGGCAGGTCGCCGGCGTCCTCGGCCTGCACCGACAGGAGGTCGAACAGCCCGATCAGCTGCTGTTCGGCGGCCCTGCGGGCGCTCAGCGCCCACTCCTCGTACTCGAAATCGATGAACACGGTGCCCGCGCCCGCCTTCACCGCGTCGTGGGCCAGGCGGCCGGCGAGCTCGGGGTCGGCTCGGGCCGAGGCGAGTGCGTCGGCGGCCAGCCGCTCGAACTGGTGGAGGTCGCACGACACGCCTGGCGCCAGCCGCACGCCGGATCCCGAGCGGACGACGACGTCGCCGACGGCCCGACGCAGGCGCAGGAGCACGTTGCGGAGGCGGGCGCGACTCGTCTCGACTTCTTCGCCTGGCCAGATCGCCTCGCTGAGCTGGTCGAACGTCGCCGAGCCGCCGTTGGCGACGACGACACCGACGAGCCGCTGCGGATTCCCGCTCGGGATCACCGTCGCGGTGTCGTCGTCGTAGACGGTCATCGGCTCACCGACGACGACGAGTTGCTTGCCCTCACCCACCATCCGGGCCTGGCGCGTCGCCGGCGCCGCCGGCTGCTCGACCTGGCCGGGCCGTTGCAGGAGGGTGTGCAGCTCGTGCTGGATCCGCCCTTCCCCGAGCGACGCCGCATCACTGAAACCGAGGGCGAGGAGCTCTCGTTGGGACTCGCCAGTGAGCTCGCGGGCCCGGTCGAGGTCTCCAAGGCGGGCCGCGGCGTAGGCGGCGACCAGCTTGACCCGCCACCAGTCCGCTGGCGGTGTGCAGCGCAGCGCGGCGTCCAGGTCGGAGAGGATCCCCTTGCGGGCTTGCAGCACGAACGCCGTCGAGGTGACCTGATCCGGGTACACCGACCGGCGCTCGAACGCCCGTGCCAGGTAGCGGTCGGCGAGATCCAGCTCTCCGAGCGCCCCGAGCACGGTGGCGACGTCGCAGAGGAACGGCACGCCATGGACGTCGTCGTCGTCGGTCAGCGCCGTGTTCTCGGCGCTGGCGATCCAGCGCAGGGTGCCCGGCAGGTCACCGCGCCTCGACGACACCATCGCCCGGCCCCATGCCGCGGCGGCGACCAGCCGCGGGTTGTCCTGGACGAACCCGATGTCCGTGGCCCGGACGAACCGTGACTCGGCGCTCTCCAGTCGGTTGGCGTTGAGCAGTACGAACCCCTCGTACAGCATCGTCATCGAGCGCTCGGCGTCGGACAGGTCGGTCGTCCCGAGCAGCTGGCCGAGCTGAGCCAGCGCCTCGTCGTAGCGGCCGAGCGGCACGAGCACGCCGAGGGCCAGGTCGCGCCGGCAGGCGCGGGCGCGAGCGAGCTCGCCGCAGCCCTCCCAGGCGGCCACAGCGATCCGGTAGCACTCGGCTGCCCGCTGGAGGTCCGGGCGGGCGTCCGACGTCGTGGCGCACTCGGCAAGCACCTCGTAGGCGCGGGCATAGGTGTGGCCCTCGCCGTCGCCGAGGTCGACGAGCGCCTGTTCGGCGGCGCGAACGGCGTCCGCCCGTCGTCCTTCGTCCATGCGTGCCTGGGCCGACTCGACGTCGACGCGTCGGCGCACCGCCGGATCGGCGCCGGCGGCCAGCTCGACGGCGCGGTCGATGTCGCGCGTCGCCGCGTCGATGCGTCCGATCGCCCGCGTCGCGGTGGCCCGCCGCAGCAGGAGCATCGGCTCCCGCTCGCTGGATGGTCCGAGCCGCGCCAGCAAGCCGAGGAGGACCTGCGGCTCGACGGTGTCGGTGATCGACTCGCTGAGATCCATGACCATCTGCGTCGCCCGCTCGGGATCTCCGGCCTCGAGCAGGATGCCGATGGCCTCGATGGCTCGCCCGCGGTCGAAGAGCGCGCCGGCCAGCTGGCCAGCGGAGACGGGCTCGACCGGCCCGGCGCGGAAGGACGTGGCCATGGCGAGGTCGAGCCCGCCGGTGACCTGGCGCCGCAGCGGGATCCCCGCCACGAGGGCGTGCCCGAAGAACCCTGGACCTGCCAGGCGCTCGAGGAGGGAGCGATCCAGGCCCGGCGCTCTGGCGAGCAGGCCGACCGTGGCGTTCTCGCGGGGGCCGAGCTGGTGCAGGGCGTCGGCGCTGGCCGCCCGCACGAGGCGCGACGTCAGGCGCGATGGTGTCGCCGCCGGGCACCCGCCGGCTCTGCTCGAGGGCGGTGGCGATGATGCGCACGTTGCCGTCGGCCGCCTCGACGATGCGCTGGGCCGACGTGGCCGACTCGCCCGGCAGCTCAGCCAGCACTTCGTCGGCGCTCAGCGCCATCGCGTCGGCGTCGATGACGAGACCGTCGACGAGCTGGGCGACCTCGTGGATGGCGTCCGGGAGCATCCGACCGGCGATGAACAGTCGTGATCCGGTCGGCGCGTCCTCCATCCGTGCGACAAGGTCCTCGACGTCGTCGTCGCGGAGGACGTGGGCATCGTCGATCACGACGGTCGATCCGGCGACCGTCGACGGCGGCCCGATCTCACCGCGCAGGCGCAGCGCGCCCTCGCCGGCAGCGCGGCGGATGAGCCACGACTTGCCGTAGCCGGCAGGCGCTTCCAGCAGGACCACACCCGGGACGTCGGGGCCGGTCAGCCGGCTCAGCAGCGTGGTGCGGGGAAGGCGCATGACGTGACGTACAGCCTAACGAGGCATGTTCCGCGACCTCGCGTGGGGGGCTGCGCCACATCCAGCGTGTCGGGGATGCTGGCGTGTGTCAAGCATCACACCGGTACCGGGCCACCCTCGACAGGAATACGTCATTCAGCCGATGCGGCCAGATGCCTTAGGGGTGGATCGTGCTCGCCATGTCCCCGATGTTCTCCACGGAGTTGGCTCGGCTGCATCAGAGCGAGCTCCTGCGCTTCGCCCGGCAGCGTCCGGCGACGTCCTCCGCCGCGCCGCGCCGGCGGTTCTGGCGCCGCAGTGCGACGACCACGCCGGCGCCTGCACCGGTGGGCCTACGGCCTGCTGCATCGATCATCGACGCCGGCGAGGACCGTCGCGTGGCGTGAGGACGGTGGAACGCTCGTCGGAAGGCACCGGTATTTTCGAAGCCGTGCTGCACGCCCGAGCGGGGATGAGCCCGGTGATGGTCGGCCGGTCGGTCGTCTTCTCGCGCCTCGTCGACCTCGTCGAAGCGGCCCAGGTGATGACCGGGGATCAGCCGACCGTGGCGCTCGTCTCCGGCGAACCGGGCATCGGCAAGACCCGGCTCGTCGGGGAGCTGCTGGCGTCGCTTCCGCCGGGCGTGGCCACGCTCGGTTCGTCGGCGCTGCCCGGGTCGATGGGACGGCCGCTCGACGCCGTCGTCGCGCTGGCCGACCCTGGAGTGACCGGTGACGCCCTGGCCGACGCCGTGTACTCCGCCGTCGCCGACGCCACGAGTCGCGGTCCCACTGTGCTCGTCGTCGAGGATCTCCACTGGATCGACGCCGCCAGCGCCAACCTGATCGACCGCATCGCCCAGCAGCCGTGGCCGAACCTCGTGATCGTCGCGACGTACCGCCCCAACGACCTCTCGCGCGGGCAGCCGGGCGGCGAGCTGGTGCTGCGGCTGGAGCGCCGGCATGCCGTGGAGCAGATCCGTCTGGAGCGCCTCGGTCGCTCGGACGTCAGCGCGATGGTCAGCGCCATCGCCGCCGCCGCCGACAGCGAGCCCTCGTCGGCGATCGTCGAGGCGCTGCACCGGCGCAGCGGCGGCATCCCGTTCGTGATCGAGGAGCTGATGCGGGTCGTCGGACCACGGGCGATCGTGTCGGACCTCCTCGCCGCGGAGCTGCCGTGGTCGCTGGAAGAGGCCGTGCGCCAACAGCTGGCCGGCCTTGATCATGGTCTGCGCTGCGTCGTCGAAGCGCTCGCCGTCTACGGCCGATCGGCGTCGTTCGAGTCCTTGCTGACCGTCACCGAAGCGGCCGAGGACGAGCTCCTCGGCGACCTCCGCGCGTTGGTCGACGCTGGCGTGGTGGTCGAGGTCAGCGACGATCAGTTCTGGTTCTCCCACGCACTCGTGGCCGACGCCATCGTCCACCAGCTGCTCGGTCGGGAGCGGCGCCGCCTCCACGAGCGCTGCTTCGAGGCCGTGCGCACGGCCGCCATGCTCGACCACGCGTCCCTCGCTCGCCATGCCCAGGGCGCCGATCGCCACGACGAGGTGCCGGCGATCGCCCGCCGGGGCGCGGTCCGCTACCTCCAGAAGGGCTTGACGTTCTCCGCCCTGCGGCTCGCTGCGGAAGGGCTCGCCGAGGCGCCGAACGATCCCGAGTTGCTGGCGGTGGCAACGGAGGCGGCCTGGCGACTGGACTTCCTCTCCGAGGCGCTCGGCACGGGGACACGATGGTTGAAGGTCGCCGTCGAGGTCGTCGACCGCATCGAAGCGATGCGCTTCGTGTCGCGCTTGCACCTGGAGCTCGACGACGAGGAGGCATCCGTCGTCCCGTTGCGCGACCTCGAGGAGCTGGCGGCATCCCTCGAGGATGCTCGGCTGCGCGGTCTGGCCCGTGCTGCGGTCGCCCAGCTGCACATGCTCAGCGGCCGCGAGCCGTCGGCCGTCGAGTGGGCCGAGCTGGCCCTCGTCGACGCCCGGTCCGTCGACGACTCCGCCACCGAGGCGCGGGCGCTCGTCGAGCGGGCCGGTGCGATGGTCGAGCACCGACCGAGGACCGAGTCGCTGGTCGCCTTCCACGAGGCGTTGGGCGCGGCGCGCCGATCAGGCGATGCCGTGCTGCTCACGCGGGCGATCAACAACGGCCTCGAGCTCGTGCCTGCGCACTCCGACGAGGCGGCCGCGCTGCGGGTCGAGATGCAGGACGTCAGCAGTCGGGTCGGCTTCGACAAGCTCGGCATCGGCGCCGCGCTGCTGTGGGAGTTCGACGCCGGCTTCGGCGCCGGCGACCTCCCGACGCTGCGCCGCGTGCTCCGCCGAAGGATCGCAGTGGTGGAACCACGGGTCCGACCGCCAGCTCGTGTCGGCGGCGCAGATCGAGTTCGCCCTCGAGGAGGGTCGCCTGGCCGATGCTGCCGATGCCCACGCCCGCTTCTCGTCCGTCTGCCGTGGCAACAAGCGGCAGCACTACCTCCGTCTCGACATCGCCCTCGCCGCCGCTCGTGGCGACCGCGACGCCGCTGTGGCGTCGTTCGAGGAGTTGGTCACGTGTCCGCCGCTGTACGACGCGGCCTCCACGTTGAACGACGTGGTCGCCCTCGTCGAGGACCTCCTGACGCTCGGCATCTCACCGGCCGTCGTCCGTGCTCGACTGGTCGACGGCTGGCTGGCGGGGCACCCGTCCGAGTCGATCTTCCGCGCCTACACCGACGGGCTACTACGGCGGGCCGCAGGCGATCACGACGGCGCGGTCACGGCGCTGTCGGCCGTGCTGGCGGCTCCCGACCCCTGCCTCGCCAAGCCGATGATCGGCTCGTTGCGCATGGCGCTGGCCGAGGCGCTCCTCGGCGCCGGCGAGCGGGCCGCCGCCCTGTCCGTGATCAGGCGGGCGATCGACGACGACTTCGGGCGCTGGCCAGGCGTGCGTCGCGATCGGGCCCAGGCGTTGGCCCGCCGTTTGGAGGGCTCCTCCGCGCGATCCGACGGCGAGCTGACCTCGCGCGAGCAGGAGGTGGCCGCCTTGCTGGCCGACGGCCTGACCAACGGGCAGCTCGCCGACCGCCTGTTCATCTCGCCCAAGACGGCCGCCGTCCACGTGTCGAACATCCTGGCCAAGTTGGGCCTCTCCAGCCGAGCCGAGATCGCCGCCTGGGCCGTCCGCCACGGGATCGCCCTCACGCACTAGCTCCCCCGGTCTCCGGCGCGGCTCAGTCGTGCCAACCCATCGCCACGAGCGTCCTGCGGAGCGCCTGCAGGCCGTAGAACACGCGGCTCTTCACCGTGCCGACGGGGACGCCGAGCTCATCGGCGAGGTCGTCGTAGGGCCGACCTTCGACGTGGGCACCCACGAGCGCCGATCGGTGTTCGGGGGCGAGGCGACCGAGCGCCTCGTCGAGCAGCCACCCGCCCATCGCCCGATCCACGTCGTCGACGGCCGCCCGCCCCTCGTGGTCGACCACCTCTGCACGCGTGGCGAGGGCGGGCCGGATCCGTCGCTGGCGGTAGAGATCGAAGCACGTGTTGCGGCAGATGGCGTACAGCCACGCCTCCTGCGATCTGCCGTCGGGCTGGAACGTGTGCGCCGCCCGCCATGCCCGGACGAACGTCTCCTGGACGGCCTCTTCGGCGAGGCCACGGTCGCGCAGGACCCGCAGCGCCAGCCGGTAGAGGGCCGCGCCGCGCGCCTGGTACGCGGCGTCGACCCCGCCCTCGGTGCCGAGATCGAACACGCCCGCGCCGCCATCGAGGACCGCGCCGTTCGGACTTCCACTCACGACGTCTCGACCATACGGACCAACATCCGAAGGGTCATCCGTGCTCCCTACGTAGATCGCGGCATGGGGGTTACGTATCCGCTCGGCCGTGTGCGCCTCGTCACACCTCGGCGATGCACTGAACCTTCGGCCCCGGCCCGCCGTTAGGCACCAACGAACGCTGAACCCAATGGAGAGTGATGATGATGTCTGCACGACACGACGACGATCGACGGCGACGGAGGTCTCGCCGGCTGTTGATCGGTGCGGCGCTCGGTGCCGGCACGTTGGGTGCCGCTGCCGTGCCCGTCGGCCTGGCGTCGGCGGCCACGTCCGCGTTCTTCGCTCTCGGCGTGCTCACCGTCACGGGTGATGCCCAGGACAACGCCATCACCGTCGGGCGCGACGTCGCCGGCAACATCGTCGTCAACGGCGGTGCCATCTCGATCCGTGGCGGCGTGCCGACGGTCGCCAACACCCGATCGCTGTCCGTGGTCGGTCTCGACGGCACGGACGTCCTCAGCCTCGACGAGACGAACGGCGCGCTGCCCCGCGCCAGCTTGTTCGGCGGCGCCGGCGACGACACGCTGACGGGCGGCTCCGGCGTCGACACGCTGGTCGGCCAGGCCGGCAGCGACGCACTCGTCGCCAACGGGGGTGCCGACTCGGTGTTCGGCGGCGCCGGCAACGACACGCTGATCGGCGGCGACGGCGACGACCGAGCGTTCGGCGAGGCCGGCGACGACCGTCTGATCTGGAACCCCGGCGACGACACCGATCTCAACGAGGGCGGTGCCGACGTCGACACCACCGAGGTCAACGGCGGCAACGGACCCGAGCAGTTCACGGCCACGGCCAACGGCCAGCGGGTCCGCTTCGACCGCCTCGACCCTGGGCCGTTCAGCATCGACATCGCGACGGTCGAGAACCTCGTCCTCAACGCCAACGGCGAGAACGACACGTTCTCGAGCACCGGGTCGCTGAGCGGGTTGATCGCGATCACCGTCGACGGCGGCGACGGCAGCGACGTCCTCCTCGGGAGCAATGGCGCCGACCGCCTGTTCGGCGGGAACGGCAGCGACTTCGTCGACGGTCAGCAAGGAAACGACATCGGCGACCTCGGCGGCGACGACGACACCTTCCAGTGGGATCCCGGCGACGGCAGCGACACCATCGAAGGTCAAGCCGGCGTCGATACGATGCTCTTCAACGGCAGCAACGGCGCCGAGGACTTCGCCGTCTCGGCCAACGGCGAGCGGGTCCGCTTCACGCGCAACCTCGGCACCATCGTGATGGACACCAACGACGTCGAGCGCATCGACCTCACCACCCGCGGCAGCGTGGACAACGTGGTCGTGGCCGACATGGCCGGCACGGATCTGACCGACGTGCGCACGGACCTCGCCGCGACGCCCGGCACGGGTGCCGGCGACGGCGCCGCCGACAGCGTCACCGTCACCGGGTCGCTGGGCAACGACGTCTCCGTCGTCGCCGGGCAGGGTGCCACGTTGCAGGCGGTCGGCTTGACCACGACCGTCTCGGTGGATGGCGCCGAGGCGGCGCTCGACCGGCTGATCGTCGCCGCTGGCGACGGCGACGACGTCGTCGACGCCTCAGGCATCGCCGCCGGGTCGATGCTCCTCTCGTTGGACGGCGGCGTGGACGACGACATCCTCATCGGTGGAGACGGCGACGACACGATCGCCGGCGGCGAGGGCGACGACGTGCTGATGGGTGGTCCCGGCTTCGACTCGCTCAATGGCGGGCCGGGTGAGGACACGCTGATCGACGGCGAGATCGTCGTCGACGGGTTGGTCGCCGGGCCGGAGTGGCTGGCGGAGCACGCCCGCATGGTGGAGGGGAGGACCGTGCTCGAGGTCGACGGCAAGAGCTTCGCCGTGCCGGCCGCCGACCTCGTGGCGCCGACCCCTCCCCCCGATCCCACGTCCTGAGGTTCCACTCACCTCAGGTGTGGATCAGACCGTGATGCTGGATTCGCTCGCTCGAAGACTCGCTCACCGCTCATTGCGCCTTCCAGCGTTCGCGGGCTGCCCGGCTGCGCTCGAGGAGGTGCATCGGGACCCGCTTGGCGGCCTCGGCCAGCGCCGCGTCACCCCCGGCGTCACCGTCGCCCACCACCGCGGTGGTGGGCTGCCGGCTCGTCGTCCGGCTGGAGGTCCTCGAACGATGGTGGGGTCATTCCCGGTTGCCAGTAGCGGTAGAGGTTGCGGACGACGTCGGACAGGCCGGCCGCCGATCCGTGCTCGGCCAGGTCGACGGTGACGATGTTGGAGTACACGTGCACGGCGTCCACCTGGCCGGTGGCGAACAGCCGGCGGGCCAGCTCGGCTGCCGGCCGCGGGCCGTACGCCTCGTCGGCGGTCCGGAACCGCTCGTGGCCCATCCCCGTCAATGCCCGGTTGAGCTCGAAGCGCACCACCCCGGGCAGCGGGCTCGGCTTCTCGGTGACGGCGACGAGTTGGCCCACGGCCGGCACGCTACTGGCAGCAGGTTCGGCGTCCCGACTGCTGCGGTTTGCCGTCCCGCTCTGTGATCACGAACATTCGTTCGTAAGCTAGCGAGATGGACCTGGCTGCTGCTGTCGCCCCCACGACCCTCGCCCGCCAGCGCACCATGCCCGTCGCCGACCCGTTGGCGCCCCTGCTCCCCGACGGCGCGCTGGTGCGCGGCCGGGCCGTGTCGTGCCAGGGCGTGGCCGCCATGTCGCTGGCCCTGGCGCTGGCCGCCGAGGCCACGGCGGCCGGGGCGTGGCTGGCTGTCGTCGATGTGCCCTGGCTGGGGGTCGAAGCAGCGGCCGAGCTCGGCATCCCGCTGGAGCGGCTGGTGCGCATCGATCCCAGCCACGATCCAGCAACGGTCGGGCCGGGCTCGTGGGCCGACCTCGTGGCGGCCGCCCTCGACGGCTTCGAGGTCGTCGTCACCCGCGTGCCACGACGGCTCAACGCCGGTGTGGCACGGCGCGTGCAGACCAGGGTGCAGGCCCGTGAGGCGGTGCTGATCGCCGTCGGCGCATCCGGCCCGCTGACGGCCGACGTCACGATGCAGGCCGGCTCGCCCGTGTGGGAAGGCGTCGAACGGGGATGGGGGTGCCTCCGCGGCCGGCGGGTCACCGTCGAGTCCGCCGGCCGACGCGTCCCCCGGCCCCGCCGGGCCGAGCTGTGGCTCCCCGGTCCGCACGGTGGTGTGGCGGCCGTCGCCGCGGCGCCAGTGCTGGATGACTCGACCCCCGCCCTGCGCTCCGTGGGGTGATCCGTGCGGTATGTCACCGTCTGGTGTCCGGACTGGCCGGTCGTGGCGGCCGGTGTCGATGCGACGACGCCGGCCGTCGTCCTGCTGGCCAACCGGGTCGTGGCCTGCTCGCCGGCCGCCGCCAGCGAGGGGGTCGCCCACGGCCAGCGCCGGCGCAGCGCCCAGCGGTGCTGCCCGGATGTGGTGTTGCTCGAGCACGACCCCGACCGCGATGCCCGGGCCTTCGAGCCCGTCGTGCGAGCCGTCGGTCGCTTCTCCCCCCGGGTGGAGGTCGTCGAACCCGGATGGTTGGCGATGGACGCCCGTGGGCCCTCGCGCTACTTCGGCGGCGATCAGCGCCTGGCCGAGCAGCTCGTCGAATCGGTCGAGCAGGAGACGCGGACGAGTGTGATCGTCGGTGTCGGGGTGGCCGACGGACGCTTCCCCTCGGCGGTGGCGGCGCGGCGAGCGGCCGGACGGGCACCCACCATCGTCGTCCCCGGTGGGTCGGCGGCGTTCCTGGATCGGTTGCCGGTGGCGTGGCTGCAGCACGTCGGCGAGGTCGACGCCGACCTCGTCGGGCTGTTCGCCCGCCTCGGCCTGGCCCGCCTCGGTGACCTGGCGGCGATGCCGGCGGGCGACGTCCTGGCGCGGTTCGGACCGCTGGGCCGCCACGCCCACTGCCTGGCGGCGGGCGACGACGAGCGTCCGGCCAACGCCGTGGACCCGCCGCCGGAGCGCTGCGTCGAGCAGACCTTCGACGACCCGGTGGTCCAGCTCGACCCGCTGGTGTTCACCGGCAAGCACCTCGCCGACGAGCTCGTCGCCGAGCTGGCCGCCGAGGGGCGGGTGTGCACCCGGTTGGTGGTGACGGCGGAGACCGAGCACGGCGAGCGCAGCGAGCGAGCGTGGTACCGGGCGGCGGGGTTGTCGGCGGCGGCGATGGTCGAGCGGGTGCGCTGGCAGCTGGACGGCTGGACCGGCCGGCATGGTGAAGGTGGTGGTGGTGGTGGTGGTGGTGGTGGTGGTGGCATCTCGGCAGGGGTCGTGCTGCTGCGCCTGGCGCCGTCCGAGGTGCGCGGCGACGACGGCGATCAGCTGCGGCTGTGGGGCGGCCCGTCGGCGGCCGATGAGCGGGCGGCGCGGACCGTCACCCGGTTGACCGGGCTGGTCGGGGACGGTGGCGTGCTGGTGCCGGCATGGCGCGGTGGCCGCCTGCCGAGCGACCGGTACGGCTGGGTGCCGGCATCGACGACGGATCTCACCGACGCCGACGACACGGCGCAACGCTTGCGGCCGAACCTCAGCGGACCGTGGCCGGGTTCGCTGCCGGCGCCGTCGCCCGCCGTCGTGCCGCCCGACGTGCAGCGGGCCGTGGTGGCCGACGGCCAGGGTCGTCCGGTGCGGGTCAGTGGTCGGGGCGAGCTGAGCGCCGCCCCGGCCAGCCTGGCGATCGGCGATCGGGCGGCCCGGCCGATCACCGGATGGGCCGGCCCGTGGCCGCTCGACGAGCGGTGGTGGGAGCCCGCCCGCCATCGGCGCCTGGCCCGCTTCCAGGTCGTGACCGACGACGGTGCTGCCCACCTCGTCCTGGCCGAGCACCACACCTGGTGGGTCGCCGCCTCCTACGGCTAACGGGCTGCCCGCGAGCGGAGCCGAGCCAGCGTCCCGCCGTATCTGGGGCCAGAAATTTCCGACAGTTGGAAGAGAACGCGCCCAGATGTTCGTCGCCGACTCGCTGCGCTCGTCGGCTCGCCCCGTCGGCCAGCCTGGTGGGAACCACCGGCAAGGAGTAGAACGAACAGGGAGGAGGTGGTCGCCATGGACACACGTCGAGTCCTCGTCGTCGCCAACCAGACCGCATGCGGTGACGAGTTGCTGGAGGCGGTGCGCGCCCGGATGGTCGCTGGCGCCTGCCGCTTCACGCTGCTCGTGCCGGCGACACCGCCGCACGAGCACGCCACCTGGACCGAGGGAGAGGCCAAGGCCATCGCCCGCCGCCGCATGGAGGACGCCATCGCCCGCTTCCGCGAGGCGGGTGCCACGGTGCAAGGCGTCGTCGGCGACCCCAGCCCGGTGCGCGCCATCGACGACGTCCTGATCGCCCACCCCCACGACGAGATCCTGCTGTCGACGTTGCCGCCCGGCGTCTCACGCTGGCTGCACATGGACCTGCCCCATCGCATCGGGCAGCGCTTCGCCCTCCCCGTGACGACGATCATCAGCGAGCGTCAGCCGATCGCCTGACCGAACAGCGCCGGGAAGACCCTGGCCACCTTGGCCGTCAGGTACTCGCCGTACGTCCCTTCCCACGCCCGAACGCTGGCCCCGTCCCATCGTCGCTCCGGCATGTCCGCCGCCGGCACACCGTCGAGCGGCATCGTCGGGCACACGGCGTCCCACGCCGGGTCGATGAAGCAGGGGAACGACAGCCGAGCGGAGCTGCCGCAGTTGCGGACGCGGTGCGGCGTCGAGCGGTAGCGACCCTCGGTCATTCGCTCGAGCATGTCGCCGAGGTTGACGACGAAGACGCCTGGGTCCGACGGGACGTCGATCCAGCCGCCCGGGGCACGCACCTGCAGGCCGTCCGTGCCGTCGGTGGCGAGGATCGTCAGCAACCCGTAGTCCGTGTGCTCGGCGACGCCCCATCCACCGGCGGTCTCCGGCGGATAGCGGAAGATGCGCAAGAGCACCGTCGGGTCGGCGGTCACGTGGCGTTCGAACCAGTCGGCATCGAGCCCGAGCCCGACGGCGACGGCGCGCAGCAGCGCCGCCCCGACCTCGGTCATGGCGTCCATCCAGCCGAGCACGGCCGGACGCCATCCTGGCGGGTGGGCGGGGAACAGGTTGGGCCCGTGCAACGGCGTGCCAGCGCGGACGGCGGGGTCGTCCGGCGCCAGCTCGGTGCCGAAGTAGATCCCCTCCTTGTGGTCGGGCACGCCGGAGGTCAACTCACCGTCCAGCGGGAACCACCCGCGCCAGGCGGCGCCACCACGAGCCATGGCGACCTCGGCCTTGACCTCGTCGGGCTGCTCGAAGAAGTCCCGGGCCAGCCCATCGAGCTCGGCCAGCCGGCTCGGCGCGATCCCGTGGCCGGTGATCCGGAAGAACCCGAACTCCCGGCAGGCGGCATCGATCTGCGCTGCCACGGTGTGCTCACCCCCGCCGTCGAGGAGCGCGCCGACGTCGATCAGTGGGAGCGCGGCCACGACGCATCGTAGCGTCGGGCAGGTCAGCGGCTACCGTCCCTCGCGTGGGGGACGGGCGACTGCCGCAGGTGCTCGCTGCCGTCGCGGCCCGCCAGCCCGTCGACGAACGCGAGCGCGCCAGCATCCAGCGGTTCCTCGCCGAGGTGGCGCGGCTCGCCCATCCATTCGACGAGGACGCCGATCCGGTCCACATCACCGCCTCCGCCCTCGTCGTCGGGCGCCGGGGGATCGTCCTGCACCGCCACCGCGTGCTGGGCCTGTGGCTGCAGCCAGGCGGCCACGTCGACATCGGCGAGACTCCCTGGGCGGCGGCGCAGCGAGAAGCCGCCGAGGAGACGGGCCTGACCCTCCGCCTCGTCCGCCTGGATGGCCAGCTCGTCGACGATGCGATCCCCGACTTGATGCACGTCGACGTCCACCCCGGGCCGCATGGCCACACCCACCTCGATCTCCGCTACCTCGTGGCCGGCGGCGATGCCGACCCGGCGCCGCCACCGGAGGAGAGCCAGGAGGTCGCCTGGTTCGGATGGGACGACGCGCTGGCCATCGCCGACCCGGGGCTCCTGGGCATCCTGGTCGTGCTGGCCGAGTACGGTCGGAGGGAGGGGGCGCCATGGACGTGATCGAACTGCACCGCCGCACGGTCGAGGCCTTCGTCGACCGGGTCGAGGCGATCGGCGACGGGCAGTGGGGCGACTCCACGCCCTGCTCGCAGTGGGACGTGCGGGCGCTCGTCAACCACGTCGTCGGCGAGGACCGCTGGACGGCGCCGTTGCTCGGCGGCAGCACGATCGCCGAGGTCGGCGATCGGTTCGACGGCGACCTGCTCGGCGCCGACCCCGTGACGGCGACCAGGGAAGCCGCCGACGAAGCGGTGACGGCGGTCGGGGAGCTCGGCCCTGCCGGTGGCTTGGTGCACCTGTCCTACGGGGACGAGGACATGGCCGAGTACCTCCGTCAGCTGGCCGCCGACCACCTCATCCACGCCTGGGACGTGGCCGCCGCCGTCGGTGGCGACACGGCGCTCGACCCCGACCTCGTCGCAGAGGTCGGCGCCTGGCTGACCGACCGCGAAGGGCTGTACCGGGGCGCCGGCCTGTTCGGCCCGCGGGTCGACGCCGCTGAGGATCCCGCCGCCCAGCTGCTGGCGACGTCAGGTCGCGACCCTGGATGGTGCGCATGAGCGGGTGAACGAGGGCGCTCCCTGCGGGTGCGCTCGACGGGCCAGCCAGAACGACGAGTCGAGGTAGCGCTGCTCGAGGCCGTAGTAGCGCGACCGTTCTTCCACGTACCGGTCAGCTCGCGCGGCGATCCATGTGTCGTAGGCGGCGATGGCGGCAGGGCGTGCCGACGGTGCGGCCGTGAGCACGTCGGTGGCCGAACGCGCGGAAGCGAGCGCGGTCGCCACGCCGGAGGAGGACAGGGGATCGACGGCCAACGCGGCGTCTCCGACGGCGACCCAACCTGCGCCGGCAGCCGGGGTCAGGACCCGGCTGGCGGCGGACGCGACCGTCGGTGGCGCGGTCGGCACCATCTGACGGGCGAGGCGCACGACGTGCTCCGTGCGCTGCAACGCCTCCCACCAACCTGATGGGGTGGTGAGGCGAGCCGTGCGGGCGATCACCGAGTCGGTGAAGATCGAGATGATGCGCAGGCGGCCAGGCAGTGGAGAGACGTACCACCATCCGTCTCGCGTCGCCTCGACGAACGTGTCGCCGATGGTCACTCCGTCGGCGAGCTCGCCGACGACCGACGCGGCGACCAGGTGATCGAGCTGATGACTGATGGCACCGAGGGACCTGGCGATCTGTCGCCGCCCGACCTGTTGCGTCGACGACCTGCTCGGTCGGACACCACGATCGCGGCCGCCCGGACGTTCGATGGTGACCGTCAGCTCCCCGTCGCCGGCGCGCGCGCACCGTGCAGCACGCGAGCGTGTCGCATGACGGTGGCGCCTGCCGCGGCGGCGTGGTCCGCGAGCATCGGCGTCGAACTGGGCGCGGTCGACGTGCCACCCGTGACCGTACGGGATCGTAGAGGTGCGGCGCGTGCCACGACGGCGCCGTCACCCCACGCGCTGGCCGACTCGTGGGAGGGCACCGGCTGCAGCGCCAGGAAGGCGGCCGTGACGTCGAGCTCCGCGCAACTCGCGGTTGACGACCGGCGGCAGGGTCTCGCCCATGCGGCCGTTGCTCGTAGCCCGATCGCTCGGCGAGGACGACCGTGCGCCCGGCCCGCGCCAGCCGCGTCGCCGTCGCGGTCCCGCCAGGACCGCCCCCGACCACGACCACGTCGACGGGTCGGCGGCGGCTCAGTCGCCGGGTTCCCGCATCCATGGTCCGCGCACTCCAGGAGGGCCTGCACGTCGACGCCCTGCCGGCGCAGCAGCGCGACGAGTCGATCGCTCGAGGCGAGGTGCCCGACGAGGCATCGGACGAATGCTCCAGTGTCGTCATCGCTGGAGCGCCGGACGGGCTCAGCCGCGGCGCCGTGCCACACCGAGGCCGTCATCGTCCGCTCACGTTGGTACGCCGCGCCCTTGCCGACTCGTGCCCGACGCCCGCACCCGCAGGGCGTAGGTGCCGGGTTCGTGCATCGTCAACGAGCCCTCCCACGTCGATCCGGCGCGTCTCAGCTCGATGCGGCTCGTGTCGCCCGCCGGGGAGGTCACCTCGACCCACAGGGCGGCAGAGGCGACCGGCCGCTCGGCGTCGGTCACCGACGCCGTGATCACGGCGGTGGCTCCCGGCTCGAAGCCGGTCTGGCGCACGGCGGCGGTGAGCGCGAGATCCGACCAGGCGTGGACGATCAGGGAGAAGGGCCGGCGCCGCTTCGTCCACTCGTCTCGTTCCCGGTCGTCGCCGTCGGCCCGTTGATCGACGACGGCGTGCCACGTCCCTTCGTGCTCCGGACGTCCCACGCGTCGCTCGGTCGGCAAGGTCAGCCGGTAGTACGCAACGTCAGCACCGACGACGAGGTCGACGCCGGTGAGGTGCGTTCACCGCCGTCGGATCGATCAGGTCGCCGTTCGGGGTCTGCAGGCGGAACCGCACGTCCTCCGGCGCGTCGGTGAGCAGGATGACGTCGACGGCGCGATCTGCTTCGGTCAGCGAGAATGGGATGCGCTGCTCCTGCCCCGGCACCAGCACGCCGGATGGATCGAGGACGACCTGGGCGTTCGAGATCCCGCACAGGACCTGGAGGAAGTACTTCTTCAAGACGAAGGCGGTGTCGCCGGTGAGCGGGCCGGTCACGAGGAGGTAGCCGCCATGGTTGCCGGCGACGGTCTGCAGCTCGGCGGCGCTCGTGTTGGCTGCGGTGCCGAGACCGATGGCGTACGTGCGCTCGTCGATGTCCGCCGAGACGTCGGCGATCCACAGCGGCTGGTTCTGCTTGCCGTCGGTCAGCACCACGAGCGACGACACGGCGGCGCTGGCACCGGCGAGCGTCAGGCGTCCCGCGTGGATGCCGTCGCCGATCGAGGTCGCTCCGCCTGCGGCGAGCCCTGGCCCGGCGATGGCGGCAGCGATCGCCACCCGTCCGGGGTCGGCCGGATTGGTCGGGTCACCGAGCACGGTGAGCGGTTCGAGCGGCACGGCGTCCTGGTTGAACGCCACGAGCGACACGTTGTCGCCGGCGAGCATCACGTCGACGAACACCTGGGCCGCCTGGCGCAGGCTCTGGTTCTTCGTCCCCAGCCCGTCGCCGCGGTCCTCGTTCATGCTCCCGGACTTGTCGAGCACCAGGGCGACGGCGGCGACCTTGCGGGGGACGGCGTTGGCGGCGATCGGGATGACCCAGGTCTGCGAGGTCTCGACGCACGTGACGGTGATCGAGTCGAGCACGCTGTGCGTGTCGTTGGGTGCCGTGTAGCTGACCTCGACCCGGGCGTCGAGCACCTCGCTGCCGACCGAGGGCCCAGCGGGAAGCGGGTCCACGGAGACGATCGTGAGGCTCGGATCGATCGGGTCGCTGGTGACCTCCAGGGAGATCGCCACGGGTGACGTGACCTCGAACACGGCAGCGCGCGACACGGTCCGGCTGGTCCCCATCGGACCTTGCGCGATGTCGGTGAACGTGAGCGCCGGCGTGACGAGGTTGACGACGGTGTTGGCCAGGTCGCATCGGTCGACCTCCACGAGATCGGCGCCCTGTCGAACGACGAACCCCAGCGTGTGCCACTTGTTGACCATGTCGATGTACGACGTGACGCCGGGGAGCTTCCACTCGGCGTAGGCGCCGGCGCGGATGACCTGGTTGGGGCGAGGGACCGGCCACCACGTATCGCCGCAGGCGTGGAAGTCAGCCTGCCACGGCATGACGAGGTCCTCAGTGAGCCGTCCGGGTTGCATGCTCGGTGATTCGACGAGCCGGAACGGCGCGACGAACTGGATCAGGATCGAGAGGCTGAGGCCCACCTCGATGCCTGGACCGAACGAACCGCCGACGGCGTTCTCGAGCGCCGCCCGATCGAGCCCGTCCGGCGTGATGGTCGCTGGTGGTGTGGGCGGACCGACCCAATCGTTGGTGAACGTGCCGTTCTTCCACAGCTCCATCAGGTCGTGTTGCGTGTCCGTCAGCATCAGGTTGCTGATCGCCGGCATGTTCCCACCTGCCGCCTTCAGCTTGTTGTAGATCGTGTCCCGTTGTGCCGGGTCCGTCACCGGGTGGACGAACCCGTGGTGACCGGATGCCGTCTGCCGCACCGCGGCGGCGTCGTTGGCCGCCTGCAGGATGGGGAAGATGTCGTTCGTGTACGACGGCGTCGCCGGCGCGGTCAGGCTGCCGGCGGTGACGAAGTGGTCGAACAGCTTGTCCCACAGGGTGACGACGTTGTCGATCGATGGCGCGAACTTGGGAGGTCCGACCACCACCCACGCCGCGGTGGCGATGAACGTGTCGGCGCCGATCGTGACGGTGGCGGTGACCGGGCCGTCCGACGTGTCGTCGTACCAGCCGGGGTTGTTCACGCTGTTGTTGACGGGCAGGTTCAGCGGCGAGGCCGAGTGACCGAAGCCGCCGAGCACGAGCAGCCGACCCGCGTCGTCCGTGCGGATCTCACCCAGGGGCACGGTGGTGGTCGGCGCGGGGGGCAGGGTGATCGTGCCCGTGTCGAAGTGGGCCGCCTGATCCGGGCCGTCGAGGGTCCGTGCTCCGGGATCGATCGTCGACATCTTGCGGTTGGCGAGGTGCACGGTCCAGGTGATCTCGCCGTCGGCGGCGGTGATCTCGGTCGGCGGTCCGACGTCGTGGTAGGCGAACAAGCGGAACCGGGCGGCCTGTCGCTTGATCCGGCACTGGGAGTCCTTGTAGCCGCCCGGAGGCGGAGAGCGATCCCATCGTCGCTCGGGACCGATGAAGAAGTCGGTCGGGCTGTTACCCATCCGGGCGATGCCGATCGCCGGGTGGATCTTGACGTCGATGATCGCCACGGTGTGAAGAGACGCTGACCGCCGGGGGAGATACGCGGGGCGGGCTCGCCGAACTTGCGTTCGTGAAACCAGTGTTCGATACTGACATGGGTGGGGTTCAACAACCCGTCGTGGACATGGAGCGAGCTGGAGGCCGCCCTGTCCGGACGTCGTGGCCGGGACGGTCGGGCCCCGGGGAGCCCGTCCTGGAACGCCGGCGGTGACGGCCCGGCGTGGGGTCGGCGGCGCCAGCCCTTCGACGCGGAAGGCATCGAGCGGCAGCACGGCGCATTGCCGTACGCCGAGCTGCACTGCCACTCCAACTTCTCGTTCCTCGACGGCGCGTCACACCCTGAGGAGCTGGCCACCGAAGCGGCTCGTCTCGGCTTGGAGGCCCTCGCCCTCACCGACCACGACGGCTTCTACGGTGTCGTCCGCTTCGCCGAAGCGGCCCGGGCCGTCGGGATGCCGACCGTGTTCGGCGCCGAGATCACGCTGACGCCTGGTCTCGATCCCACCCACCGGGTCGCCAAGGAGGAGCCCGAGACGCTGACCCAGGTGGCCACCGGCCGGGTGCCCGACAGCCATGCCCCTGATCCTCACGGCCACCACCTCCTGCTGCTGGCCGACGGCCCAGAGGGCTACGCCCGGCTGGCCCGCACGCTGAGCCTCGGCCACTTGGCGGGGGAGAAGGGGGCGCCGCAGTTCACGTTGGCCGACGTCGCCCGCAACACGACCGGGGATGTCTGGGCGCTGACCGGCTGCCGCAAGGGCGCCGTCTGCTCGGCGCTCCTCGCCGACGGCCCGGCGGCGGCTCGGCGCGAGCTGCGACGGCTGATCGACGCCTTCGGGCGCGACCGCGTGCTCGTCGAGCTGTGGGACCACGGGGACCCGCTCGACTCGGCCCGCAACGACGCCCTGGCCGAGCTGGCCGCCCGTCACGACATCGGCTGCGTCGCCACGACCAACGCCCACTACGCCACGCCGGCCCAGCGCCACCTGGCCACCGCGCTGGCTGCCGTCCGGGCCCGCAGCAGCCTGGGCGAGCTCGATCCGTGGCTGCCGGCGGCGGCCGGCGCCCACCTCCGCTCCGGCGCCGAGCAACGCCGCCGCTTCGCCCGCTACCCCGGTGTCGTCGAGCTGGCCGCCGAGGTCGGCCGGGCGGCCGCCTTCGACCTGTCGCTCGTCGCCCCGTCGCTGCCGCCGTTCCCGTGCCCGGACGGGTTGACCGAGATGGAGTACCTGCGGCGCATCGTCGAGGACGGGGCCCGCCGTCGCTACGGCGAGCGGACCGGCGACTCCCTCGCGCCTGGCAGACGATCGACCGCGAGCTGGCGATCATCGAGCAGCTCGGGTTCCCCGGCTACTTCCTCGTCGTGTGGGACCTCGTCGAGTTCTGCCGGCGGGAGAACATCCTCTGCCAGGGGCGGGGGAGCGCCGCCAACTCGGCCGTCTGCTACGCCCTGGGCGTCACCGCCGCCGACGCCGTCGGGCTCGGCCTGCTGTTCGAGCGCTTCCTGTCGCCTGAACGCGACGGGCCCCCAGATATCGACATCGACATCGAAAGCGACCGACGAGAAGAGGTCATCCAGTACGTGTACCGCAAGCACGGCCGCCACCACACGGCTCAGGTGGCCAACGTCATCACGTACCGGGCCCGTTCGGCGGTGCGCGACATGGCCAAGGCGCTGGGCCACGCGCCGGGCCAGCAGGATGCCTGGTCGAAGCGCGTCGACGGCTGGGGCAACGTCGCGGCCACGGCTAACCAACCCGACCACCAAATTCCGGAGCCCGTCATCGAGCTGGCCCGGCAGGTGGAGGACGCCCCGCGGCACCTCGGCATCCACTCCGGCGGGATGGTCATCTGCGACCGCCCGGTGATCGAGGTGTGCCCGGTCGAGTGGGGGCGGATGGAGGACCGCTCCGTGCTGCAGTGGGACAAGGACGACTGCGCGGCGGCCGGGCTGGTCAAGTTCGACCTCCTCGGCCTCGGCATGCTGTCGGCGCTGCACTACGCCATCGACCTGATCCGCGAGCACCGCGGCTACGAGGTCGACCTGGCGACGATCCCCCAGGAGCCGGTCGTCTACGAGATGCTCTGCCGCGCCGACACGGTCGGCGTGTTCCAGATCGAGTCGCGGGCCCAGATGGCGACGCTGCCCCGGTTGCGCCCGCGCACGTTCTACGACCTGGTCGTCGAGGTGGCGCTGATCCGGCCCGGCCCGATCCAGGGTGGGTCGGTGCACCCGTACATCCGCCGGCGCAACGGCCAGGAGCCGGTCACCTACCTCCACCCGCTGCTGGAGCACAGCCTGGCCAAGACGCTCGGCGTGCCCCTGTTCCAGGAGCAGCTGATGCAGATGGCCATCGACGTCGCCGGGTTCACGCCGGCCGAGTCCGACGAGCTGCGCCAGGCGATGGGCTCGAAGCGTTCGGCGGCCCGGATGGAGCGGCTGCAGCGTGCGCCTCTACGAAGGGATGGCCGAGCGGGGGATCACCGGCGACATCGCCGACGAGCTGTACGTGAAGATGAAGGCGTTCGCCAACTACGGCTTCCCCGAGTCCCACTCGGTGTCGTTCGCCTACCTCGTGTACGCATCGTCGTGGATCAAGTACCACGAGCCGGCGGCGTTCTGTGCGGCGCTGTTGAACGCCCAGCCGATGGGGTTCTGGAGCCCGCACACGTTGGTCCAAGACGCCCGCCGCCACGGCGTGACGGTGCGCACCCCCGACCTCAACGCCTCGCTGGCCACAGCGACCCTCGAACCTGCCCCATCCGAGGCTTTCGATGCACCCGAGGGTTTCGTGCGCCCACCCCGGTCCGCAAACCCTCGGATGGACGAGCCGCAACCGGCCGTGAGATTGGGGATCGGGTCCGTGCGGGGGATCGGGGAGGAGCTGGCGGAGGAGATCGCCGCGCGGGCGGCCGTACCGCGATCTGGAGGACCTCGTGCGGCGGGTGCCGGCGCTCAACCTGGCGCAGCTGGAGGCGATGGCCACGGCCGGGCTGTTCGGGCAATGCTTCGGGCTGCCGCGCCGGGAGGCGCTGTGGGGGGTCGGGGCGGTGGCCCAGTCGCGCCCCGACCGCCTGGCCGGCGTGGTCACCGGCGCCGCCGCGCCACGGCTGCCGGGGATGTCGCCGGAGGAGGAGGCGGTGGCCGACCTGTGGGCCACCGGCGTGGCACCCGACGGCCACCCGACGCAGTTCCTGCGCCAGCAGCTCGACGAGCTCGGCGTCGTCACGTCGCAGGGGCTGTGGGACGTCAGCCCCGGGTCACGGGTCACGGTGGCCGGCGTCGTCACCCACCGCCAGCGCCCGATGACGGCCCAGGGCACGACGTTCCTCAACCTCGAGGACGAGACCGGGCTGATCAACGTGGTGGTCTCCAAGGGCTGCTGGGCGCGGTTCCGGCGCGTCGCCAGGGAGGCCCCGGCGATGACGATCCGCGGCCGCCTCGAGCGCAGCGAGGGGGTCATCAACCTCGTCGCCGAGCACCTCGCCCCACTCGCTATGCCTGGTTTTTCGGTCCAAGGCAGCACCATCCATGCCAGCCGGGACTTCCGGTAGTCCGAGTGCTGGAGGACGAGCAAGCCGACCACGAACACTCCGACCCCAGGACCGGTAGAGCGGTAGATGAACACTAGATTTCTACCATGGCGTCGAACATCAAGAACCCGGAGGTGGAGCGGCTGGCCGCCGATATCGCCAAGCTCACCGGAGAGTCGAAGACCGAAGCCATTCGCCGAGCCCTGAGCGAGCGTCGCGACCGTCTCGCCATTCGTGTCGGGCACAGTGATCGGTTCGTCGCGCCTCGCGACTGCCGCGGAGGCGGGACGTCATGGCATCGCAGTCCCGGCGGCAGAGACGGGCCGCGGATCACGAAGCGGGAGGAGGAGGCGATCCTTGGCTTCGGAAAGGGCGGCGTGTCATCGTCGACTCGTCGGCGCTTGTGGCTGCCGTGCTGCCAGGAAGCGCGAGCACGATCGGCTGATCGAACGTTGCTCGCCGCTTCGACGCCCGTCGGATCGGGTCGCCCACGCTGGTCTGCAGGCGGGCATCTGTCATCAGCGCTCGGATGGACGCCGACGCAACCGACCTCCTCGACGCCAGTTGACCGAGCAGCTCGGCATCGTCGAGGTGCCGTTCGGCGAGCGGCACGGCGGGGGCCGTGCTTCGCCGACCGCCGCTACGGGCGCGGGCGGCACGACGTCGTGGCTCAACTTCGGGGACTGTCTGAGCCATCGCCGTCGCATCGCTGGCCGACTGCCAGCCGCCCTTGTTCGTCGGCAAAGACTTCACGCCTGCACCGATTTCGCCACGCGCCTCGCCCGAAACGCCGACGGACTGTCGAATCCCGCTCGGTTCGTTCGTCTCCTGTGACAGCCGTCGCATGGCGTGGCGGAACCGAGAAGGATGGACACCATGCCCAAGTACCTGATGCTGATCGTCGAGGACGAGACCTCCTACGGTGATCCCAACACGCCCGAGTTCGGCGACCTGATGCAGCAGCACGGCGACTTCACCACCGCCGTGGATGCCGCTGGCGCCAAGGTCCTCGGCGGGGAGGCGTTGCAGCCGAGGGCGACGGCGACGTTCCTGCGGGGGACGCGCACCACCAACGTGACCGTCGTCGACAACCCGGCGCCGGACCTCAAGGAGGCGCTCGGCGGCTACTACCTCATCGAGGCCAAGGACGACGCCCAGGCCCGCCAGCTGGCCGAGCTGTGCCCGGCGCCGTACGGCTACATCGAGCTGCGACCGATCTGGGAGATCCCCGGCGCGTGACCGACGAGCGGGCGGCGTCAGCGGCCGCCACGGCCCAGCGCACGTACTGGGGCCGGGTGCTGGCGGCGACGATGCGCCTGGCCCGCGACGTCGACATCGCCGAAGAGGCGACGGCCGACGCCTTCGAGCTGGCGCTGCAGACGTGGCCCGCTCGTGGGGTCCCCGACTCGGTCGAGGCCTGGCTGCTGACCGCCGCCCGGCGGCGGGCGATCGACAAGATCCGCCGGGCGGCCAACCTGCGCAGCCGTCTCGGGTTGCTCGCCGCCGCTGGCGGGCGCATCGCCGTCGGCCCCGATGACGCCATCGAGAGACCGCCCGTGGCCGACGACGATCTGCGGTTGGTCGTGCTGTGCTGCCACCCGGCGCTGGCCATCGAGACGCAGGTCGCGCTCACGATGCGCCTCGGCTGCGGCGTCCCGACGGCGTCGATCGCCGCCGCCTTCCTCGTCGCCGAGGCGACGATGGCGGCCCGACTGACGCGGGCCAAGCGGCGCATCGCAGAATCCGGCGCCGGCATCGCCCTGCCCGACGACATGGCGGTCGAGGAGCGCATGCCGGCGGTGCGGCGGACGATCCACCTGGCCTACACGATGGGCCACACCGCCGGGTCGGGTGAGGAGCTGCGCAGCCCCGAGCTCGCCGGCCATGCCCAACGATTGGCCCGCACGCTGTACGACGCCCGGCCCGGCGATAGCGAGGCCGCCGGCCTGCTGGCCCTCATCCTGCTGACCGAGGCGCGCTCGGTGACGCGCCTCGACGCCGCCGGCGGCCAGGTGTTGTTGGCCGACGCCGACCGCACGCGGTGGGATCGCCAGCTGATCGCCGAGGGCGTCGACATCCTGCGCAACGCCGGGCAGCGAGGGCCGCTGGTCCTCCAAGCGGCGATCGCCGCCGAGCACTCCACGGCGCCGTCGTTCGAGGCGACCGATTGGCGGGCCATCGTCGGTCGCTATGACGCGCTGCTCTCGCTCGAGCCCAGCCCGACGATCGCCGTCGGCCGCTGCGTGGCCTTGTCGCACCTCGTCGGTCCTGCTGCGGGACTGGCCGACCTGGACGAGGTCATCGCCATCGGCGGGTTGGAGCGCTACCCCTACGCGCGGGCGGCCCGGGCCGACCTCCTCGAACGCCTCGGCCGCGCCGACGAGGCAGTGGAGGAGTGGACCGCCGCCGCCGGTGTCGCCCGCACCGAAGCGGAGCGCACGTACCTCGCGTCGCGAGCTCAGCTGGCGTAGCGCTCGACGAGCTCGGTGCCGATGCGGCGCAGCTGCTGGCGGACCTCGTCGGGTGCAACCACCTCGAGGAGGGCGCCCCAGCCGGCCAGGCGCTCGGCGATCATCTCCGCCCGCGGCGCCCCGACCTCGACCTCGACCCGCCCGTCGTCGGCGTCCCCGAGGACCGTGACGGTCGGGCCGAACTGCTCGCGCATCGCCCGCACGGCCCACGGCGGCACGCGCAAGACGGCGCGTGTCGACGTCCGGCGCGACTCGATCGTCTCCACGACGGACTGCCATGCCGTGGCCAGGTCGAACCCCTCCGGGCGGACGACGGGCTCACTCGTCACGGTCACCCCCCGCACGCGGCTGAGGCGGAACGTGCGCAGGCCGGCGGCCGTGTCGGCGACGAGGTACCACACCGAGCCCTTCTCGACGAGGCCGAGGGGATGCACCGTGCGCTCCGTCTCGCTGCGGGTGCGGTCGGCGTAGGCCAACTGCACCTGGACGCCGTCGATGACGGCCTGCTGCAGCACGTCGAGGTGAGCAGGCCTCGGCGTCGTCGTGCCGCCCCACCCGGCGGGGTCGAGCACGATGGCCGAGGCGGCCGCCTCGGCGTCGGCGCGGAACGTCTCGGGCAGCGCCTGGACGAGCTTGCGCAGGGCGGCCTTGGCCTCGGGCGTCGCTGTCGACGACGGTCCGGCGACCATGAACAGCGTGCGCGCTTCGGCCGCTGTCAGCCCGCTGAGGTCGGTGCGCGCTCCGCCGAGCAACGACCATCCACCACCGCGTCCGGCCTGCGAGTAGACGGGGATGCCGGCGATGGCCAGCGCCTCGAGGTCGCGGCGGGCCGTCTTCACCGAGACCTCCAGCTCCTCGGCCAGCTCGGCGGCCGTGACGCGCCCCTTCGACTGCAGCACCAGCAGGGTGGCGACGAGGCGGTCGGCGCGCATGGCCACATCATCGCGCATGAAGTGGTCATCAGGTGTCCACTTCTGTCGCGCATGCTGTTGCCATGACCAACCACACGATCGAGGCCACCGGCCTCCGCAAGACGTTCGGAGACGTCGTTGCCCTCGACGGGCTCGACCTCGTCGCTCCGGCCGGCGCGGTGACCGCCGTGCTCGGACCCAACGGAGCCGGCAAGACGACCTTCGTCCGCGCCGTCGCCACGCTGATCCGACCCGACGACGGCGAGCTGCGCGTCACCGACATCGACGCCGCGGCGCATCCCGAGCGGGTGCGCCGGGCGATCGGGCTGGCCGGGCAGTCGGCCGCCGTCGAACCGGCCCTCAGCGGGCGGGAGAACCTCGTGATGGTCGCCCGCCTGTTCGGCCACGACCGCCGGGCGGCGCGGGCCGCCGCCGAGACCGTGCTCGGCCAGATCGGGTTGACGGAGGCCGCCGACCGCCTCGTGCGCGGGTACTCGGGCGGCATGCGCCGCCGGCTCGATCTCGGCGCCAGCCTCGTGGGTGCGCCGCGGCTGCTGCTCCTCGACGAGCCGACCACCGGGCTCGACCCGCGCAGCCGCATCGAGCTGTGGGACGCCATCCGAGCGCTCGTGCGGGCCGGCACCGACGTGCTGTTGACGACGCAGTACCTGGACGAGGCCGACCAGCTGGCCGACCAGGTGGTGATCATCGACCACGGCCGATCGATCGCCACGGGCACGCCGGCCGAGCTGAAGAGCCGGGCCGGCCGGGACATGGTGGAGATCCGAGTCCGTCGCACCGACGACCTCCACGCCGTCGCCGACCTGCTGGCGCCACTCGGCAGCGAGCCGCCGCGTGTCGACGCCCCGGCTCGCCGCGTCGCCGTGCCGGTCGACGTCGGCACCGATCGCCTCGCCGACGCCGTGCGGGCGCTGGCCGTCGCCCACATCGACATCGACGACGTCGGGCTGCGCCGGCCGACGCTGGACGAGGTCTTCCTCGCCCTCACGGGCCGCCCGACCACCGCCGACACCGACGACGACAGCGCCGCCGACGACGAGACGCCGCTGCGGCGGCCTGAGCACCACGGAGACGATTGCCATGACCACCACCATGATCCCCGACGACTTCGCCGCCGACGTCGACTTCACGTCGCAGGTGCTGACCCCTCCCTCCCGGCGGGCGGGCGTGATCGACACGGCGAGCGTGTTCGCCGGCCGCACGCTGCGCCAGTTCGTCCGTACACCCCAACTGCTCGTGGTCGGGGCGCTGACCTCGACCATGTTCCTGCTCATCTTCCGGTACGTGTTCGGCGGCGCCATCGGCACGGGGGACGTCGCCTACGTCGACTTCCTCATCCCCGGCCTCGCTGCCGCCGGCGCCATGTTCAGCGGCATGGGCGGCGCGGTCGGCGTGGCCGAGGACGTCGACAGCGGGCTGTTCGACCGCCTGCGGTCGTTGCCCATCCCGCGTTCGGCGGTGCTGCTCGGTCGCTCGCTGGCCGACACGGCGCTCGTGGCGTGGGGTGTCTTCATCACCGTCACGGTCGGCTTTGCCACCGGCTTCCGCATCCAGGGCACGGTGCCGGAGGCCATCTTGGCGCTCGCGCTCTGCCTCGTCTACGGGTTCGCCTTCTCGTGGCCGTTCATCTACATGGGGCTGACGGCGGGCAACGCGCAGGCTGCCCAGGGGCTGTCGTTCCTGGCCTTCCCGTTCATCTTCGTGTCCAGCGCCTACGTGCCGGTGGAGTCGATGCCGGGCTGGCTGCAGCCGATCGCCGAGCACCAACCGATCACGCCGATGGTCGGATCGGTGCGTGCCCTCGCGCTGGGTGAGGATGCCGAAGCCGCCCTCGGGCACAGCGCCGGCTGGTTCGCCCTCCGGGCGTTGATCTGGTGCGCGGTGATCGTGGCGATCTTCGTCCCGCTGGCCACCCGCCGCTTCGCCCGCTCCTGACCCCTGACCCCTGACCCACCCGAGGCTCTGCCGGCACCGGGGGGTTTCGTGCGCCCCTGTGGTGCGCGAAGCCCTCCGGTTCGTCGTGCTACGGCGGACCGTCCGCCGCGCTGGACGACTTGCCGGGCCAGTAGGCCCACTCCTCGTAGTCCTCGACCCGCCCGTCCTCGGCGAAGCGCAGCACCCAGAGGTCTCGGTACTCCTGGCGCGCCGGCTCCCCGTAGCGCACCTCGACGCGCACCACGGCGTGGCTGCCCTCGACGGCGACCGGCTCGGCCTCCATCGTGAACACCTCACCCTCGTCGTCGAGCCAGAACCCCTTGATCCCCTCGTGGCCCTCCTTCGAATCCTCGTAGGGCGAGGTCCGATAGCGGGCGTCCTCGGTGAACAGCTGCTCGACGGCGGCGAGGTCGCCGTCCCGCCACGCCCGCTCGTACGCCGCCACCCAGGCCATCACCTCATCGCGTTCCATGGCCCCAGCATGGTGGACTGCGCCGGGGCGTCGCTCTACTGGCCGGACGCGATCCCGGCTGGTCCCTGGCCTGACCTCGCCGAACTGGGCGCGATCCTTCGCGACAGTCGGGAAAAACGGTCCCAGAAGGGGTTCCCTGCCTTGCTTCGCTCGGCAGGACTACGCGGCGGGCCAGTGCCAGTTGGCCACCTCCGGGAGGTCTTCGCCGTGCTCGCGGGTCCAGGCCGTGGCCGTGAGGCGGGCGTCGACCATCCTCTGGCGGAGCACGGCGGCCCGGCTGCCGAGCGACGGCACGCGGTCGATGACATCCATCACGAGGTGGTAGCGGTCGAGGTGGTTGAGCATGACCATGTCGAACGGCGTGGTCGTCGTGCCGTTCTCGATGTACCCGCGCACGTGCAGCTGGGGGTGGTTGTGGCGCCGGTAGGTCAGGCGGTGGATCAGCCACGGATAGCCGTGGAAGGCGAAGATCACCGGTCGGTCGGCGGTGAACAGCGTGTCGAACTCGCGATCGGCCAGACCGTGCGGGTGCGCCGAGTCCGGCTGCAGGCGCATCAGGTCGACCACGTTGACGACGCGCACCTGTAGATCCGGCAGCTCCTCGCGCAGGATCGCCGCGGCGGCCAGCGTCTCGAGCGTCGGCACGTCGCCGGCGCAGGCCAACACGACGTCGGGCTCCTCGGAGTCGGGTGTGCCGGCCCACTCCCAGACCCCCGCTCCTCGGGCGCAGTGCCGGTTCGCCTCGTCGACGGTCAGCCAGTCCGGCGCCGGCTGCTTGCCGGCGACGACGACGTTGACGTAGTGGCGGGAGCGCAGGCAGTGGTCATATGTCGCCAGCAGGGTGTTGGCGTCCGGCGGCAGGTAGACGCGCACGACCTCCGGCTTCTTGTTCATCACGACGTCGAGGAAACCGGGGTCCTGGTGGGTGAAGCCGTTGTGGTCCTGGCGCCAGACGTGCGAGGAGAGGAGATAGTTGAGGCTGGCGATGCGCCGCCGCCATGGCACGGCGTGCACTGGCCGACAGCCACTTGGCGTGCTGGTTGAACATGGCGTCGACGATGTGGATGAAGGCCTCGTAGCACGTGAACACGCCATGGCGGCCGGTCAGCAGGTAGCCCTCCAGCATCCCCTGGCAGATGTGCTCCGAGAGCACTTCGATGACCCGCCCGCGGCGATCGAGACGGTCGTCGAACGGACCGATCGCGGCCTGCCAGTCCCGGCCGGTGACCTCGAGGATGTCCTGTAGCCGGTTGCTGGCCAGCTCGTCGGGGGCGAACGTCAGGAAGTTCGACGGGTTGTCGCGGGTGACGTCGCGCAGCCACGTCCCGAGGACGCGCGTCGCCTCGTGCTCCGACCGCGCCGGGGCGGGCGACGTCCACGCCGTACTCCCGCCAGTCCGGGAGCTGCAGGTCGCGGAGCAGGACACCCCCGTTGGCCACCGGGTTGGCGCTCATCCGCCGTGTCCCGACCGGCGGCAGAGCCTGCAACTCGGCGACCACGCGCCCGTCGTCGTCGAACAGCTCCTCGGGCCGGTACGACCGCAACCACGCCTCCAGGACGCGACGGTGCTCGTCGTCCTGGCGGGCCGCCGACAGCGGCACCTGGTGGGCGCGGAACGTGCCTTCCACGGGTTGCCCGTCGACGACGGGTGGGCAGGTCCAGCCCTTCGGTGTGCGCAGCACGATCATCGGCCATCGGGCGGGGGCTGCGGCGCTCGTCGCGTCGCCGCGGCGGGCGTCACCCTGGATCGCCCGGATGAGATCGAGTGACGTGTCGAGGGCGGCGGCCAGCGCCTGGTGCACCGCCGCTGGGTCGGCGCCGGAGACGACGGTCGGTGCGTAGCCGTAGCCCCGCAGCAGGTCGAGCAGCTCGTCCTCGGGGATGCGCGCCAGCAGCGTCGGGTTGGCGATCTTGTACTCGTTGAGGTGCAGCACGGGGAGCACGGCGCCATCTCGTGCCGGATTGATGAACTTGGCGCAGTGCCAGCTCGTGGCCAGCGCGCCGGTCTCGGCCTCACCGTCGCCGACGACGCAGACGACGACGAGATCGGGGTGGTCGAGCGCCGCGCCGTAGGCGTGCAGCAGCGAGTAGCCGAGCTCGCCGCCCTCGTGGAACGAGCCCGGCGTCTCCGGCGCGCAGTGGCTCGGCACGCCGCCCGGTGCGGAGAACTGGCGGAACAGCTCGGCGAGGCCCCGCTCGTCCGTACCGATGTGCGGCCACAGCTCGGAGTACGTACCCTCCAACCAGGCGCAGGCGTTGGGCCCGGGGCCACCGTGGCCCGGACCGGCGATGAACACGGCGTCGAAGTCGCGGGCCTTGATGGCGCGGTTGGCGTGGGCGTAGACGAGGTTCAGCCCGGGCACCGTGCCGAAGTGGCCGAGCAGGCGCGGCTTGACGTCGTCGGCTTCGAGCGGTCGGCGCAGCAGCGGGTTGGTGCGCAGGTAGATCTGTCCCACCGACAGGTAGTTGGCGGCCCGCCACCAGGCGTCGATGAGGCGCAGCTCGTCGGCCGCCAGCGGACCGGGGACGTCGCCGAGCACGTAGGCCTGGGGAGCGACGGTGGCGCCCTGCCCAGTGGTCTCGTTGTCGGCGGCGGTGTCGACGAGCTGCGTCATGGCGCCAGTCTGCACGCCCCGACTGGAGGCTGATCGGGGAAACCGGCGATCAGCGCGGCGGTTGGAGTTCTCGGGCTCAGGTGGCGGCGAGCCAGGGATAGCGGGCGGTGTCCTGGCCGGCGTAGTCGGGATCGAGGTAGATGAACACCCGCTGGATCTTCCAGTCGCGGATCTCGAACACGTCACACCAACGGCCGGCACCGGATTCCGGGGCTCCGGCACGCCACGGGCCGTCGCGGTGCTCACCGTGGCTCGTCCCCTCGCAGACGACGAGATCGCTGCCCGAGAACACCCAGTTGAATTGCGAGAAGTGGTGCTCGATGGACGTGATCGTGGCGCCGACGTCACCGAACAGCGTGCCGATCTGCTCCTTGCCGCTGGCCAGGCCCCACTTCGGGAAGAACACCTGGGCGTCGTCGGCGAAGAGGTCGAGGATCGAGCCGCCGGTCGACGTCACGCCTCCGTTGTCGAAGGCCTTGAGGTACTCGATGGCCACCGACTTGCGCTGCTCGTCGGTCATGGTCTGCGTCGTGAGCGCCACATCCTGCTCCTTCCTGCTGCACGAACAGTAGTGAGCCGCCGCCGATCAGTCGGCTGCCCACAGGCGCCCGGAGAGCTCGAACCAGAGCTCCCGGTACGCCACGGCGGCCGCGCTGCGCGGAGCGAACGCCCCGAGCGGCGCCCGTTCGGCGCCCATCCGCTCGACCGTGGCCGAGTTGGGGATGGCCACCGGGAGCAGCGCCGGCCAGTCGGCGGTGAGCGTGGCGACGAGCTGGCGATGCATGCGCTTGCGACGCTCGACCATCGCCAGGAACGGCAGCACGGTCGGCGCGTCGGGCCACGCCGCCAGGAACGCATCGAGCTGGTCGAGCGTGCGCGCCGACAGCGTGCTCGGCACCGTCGGCACGAGCAGGGCGTCGACGGCGCCGAAGACGTTCTCGCTCGTCAGCGTCATGCCCGGCGGGCAGTCGAGCACGGCCACGTCGTAGCGCGCGGCGACGGGTTCGAGCAGCAGGGCGAGGCGCTGGTGGGGCGTCGATGCGGCATCGAGGTGCAGGTCGAGGTGGCGCAACGAGAAGTCGGCCGGCAGGAGATGCAGCCCCGGGGTGTCCGTCGCCCGCACGTGCGGGTCGATCTCGCCCTTCGAGCCGACCAGCCGGCGGGCCCCGCCCTTGAGGTTCGGCTTGACGCGCAGGAAGAACGTCGCCGCCCCCTGCGGATCGAGATCCCACAGCAGCACCCGCGAGCCGGAGCGGGCCGCCTCGTAGCTCAGGTTGATCGCCGAGGTCGTCTTGCCGACACCGCCCTTGATGCTGTAGGTCCCGAGGACCTTCATCGAACGGTTGCCAGCAGGTCGCCGAGGGCTCGACGGGTGACCTTGCTGTCGTAGTCGGCGAACCGGTCGGCGAACTCGGCACGGGTCGCCGCCCTGCGCTGCTCGAGCTGCTCGACGAGTTGGCCGGCGGCCATCACGCTGTCGACCGGCAGCTGGCCGGCGAGCTCGTTGGTCACGCCGCGCAGCTGCGTCGCGTGCACGTCGGCGTCCTGGTGCGTGCCGAGGTTGTCCTGCAGCGCCTTCAGCCGCTGGACGAACGCCTTGCGGGGTGCTGCCGGGTACAGGCCACCGAAGCACTCCAACAGGTAGCGCAGCCGCTTGGCGTCCTTGCGCAGTTCGTGCACCGCCTCCGCCGGCGACGTGGCGTCGATGGCTCGGCCGGCCTCGATCATCCGCCGCTGGGCCCGCACGATGCGATCGCCGACCACGTCGGCCGTCGGCGTGTCGGCGTCTGGCGGGTCGTCGCCGGCGGGCGGCCCCGCTCGCCGGCTGGGTTCGTCCAGCCACCATCGCCACCATCCCAGGACGTCGGCGGCCCGGTCGCTGCGCAGGTCGGCGGCGAGCTGCTCGTGGGCTCGTCGGCGCTGCCGTTGCAAGTGGGTGCGCACCGGCTCGAGGGCGGACTGGGCCGCCGGCGTGAGCGCCCGGACGTAGTCGCCCCACTCGATCTGGTAGACGTCGAGGTCGCGGGCGGCGCCGGTGATGCCGCCCATCCAGGTGAACGACACCCTGGCCGTGGAGCGCACGTCAGCCGGCAGGATCCGCTTGCCGTGCGACAGCACGGATCGCGTACGACGGACGGCAACCCGCAGGTCGTGGAGGAACTCCGGGTCGATGTCGGCGATGGTGCCGGGCCGGTTGACCTCGATCGTCGCCGCGAGGTGGGCCAGCACGGCGCGGAAGCCTTCGCCGGCGGGCGCGTCGCGCTGCAGCGCGATCGTCGGCGACATCGCCACCCCGCACGGATCGACGCCGAGCTCGGCGAACACCAGGTCCCAGGCATCACCATCCACGTGGCGCAGGCCGAGGCCGTCGAGGACGTCGACGAGCTGCGTCGCTGCCCTGTCGTAGCCGCGCAGCTCGACCACCTCGACGGCCCACCTGACCGCCAGATGGCCTCGCTCGCTCGAAAGTCGGTCGTAGATCGTGGCGCTGGCGACGACCTTGTCGGTGCGGTTGCGACGCACGATCGGCGTGGCCGTCGCAGTGAGGTCCAGCGCCGGCAGGAGGGCGCGGATCTCGGCGGCCGCGGCGACCCGCGCCCGGAACGGCCCGGCGGCGAGATCGTCGGCGAACCGCGGCGCCGACGTGGCCGGGAGGTGGGCGTCCGCCGAACGGCCGTCCGAGAGGATCAGCTCGTCGCCGTCGCCGTTGCGGTGCTCGAGCCGCAGGCCGGCATCGTGCAGCCGACCATCGAACGTGTCGAGCAGGACGCGACGCATGCGCCGCGATGGCTGACAGTCGAACCCGGCCTGACCGAGCGCCCGCCGAACCTCGTGCAGCGACCGACCGTCGTCGACGAACGTCTGCGCCCTGCCAAACATGGGTCTGTCACCGTATCTGGTGGCCAGCCAACCGGATGCTCACCGTGGCGCGGCCCCAACATCTGGGCGCGATCCTTCCCAGCACCCGACCTGGGCGCGTTCCTTCCCGGAATCCGCAACGAACTGCACCCAGATGTCCGTCCGCGGACCTCCGGATCTGGTCTTCAGGCGAGTGGGAGCGGCGGTTGCCACCAGGACGGGCGGTCGTCCGGTTCGACGCTCGTCACCCACTTGACCCACCACGGTCCGCGGCGCCCCGGCACGACGAGCCGCACGGGGCCGCCGTGGCCCGGGCGGAGCGGCCGGCCGCCATAGCCGACCGCCAGATAGAGCCGGTCGACGTCGGCGAGGTCGAAGTAGCGGTCGTACCCGGTCTGCGAACGGACCCGCACACTGCGCCCATGCGCGTCGCCCACCAGCGTCGACAACGCGACGGCGTCCCACGACTGCTCGCTCCACCAGCCGCCCGTGCAGTCGAGCGTGGCCAGGACCGGGTGGGACTGCCGCCACAGCGACTCGACGGACACGGGCCGTCCACCGACGACCAACGGCCAGGATGTCGCGTCGGTGTCGTCAGGGCGGCTGTCGTTGAACCAGATCACGGCGGGCATGCGGCCCGGGTCGTGGGACGCCACCTCGTGCGAGCCGGTCACCCGGCGCCCCCCGCCGGCCAGCCCGGTGACGGCGGTCAACGTCTCCTGGGCGGTGTAGATGGCGGCGGCTGCGCCGAGGACGATGCCGGTGCCGAGGAATGCCCGACGGTCGACGTCGGCCGGACGGGGATGGACCGGGCGGGTCGCCAGATGCCAGACGAACAGTGGGACCAGCAGGAACCCGAGCAGCGTGTGGGTCCACAGTGCCGTCCATGGGCCGACACCGAACCACAGCCCGGTGGCGTGCAGCACTCCGAGGGCGGCGGTGAGGACGACGAGCATCCCGAAGGCGGCGGACAGCCAGCGCGTCGTCCGCCGACGCCGGAACCCGGTGGCCACCGAGCCGCGCAGCTTGGCCGGCGCGACGACGAGCAGCGAGATCCCGATCACGGCGTGAGAGACGACGAGCCAAGCGCTCCAGCGATCGCCGACCGCCCACGACGTGAGGCCGGTCAGCAGCGCACCCACGATCAGCAGCTCGAGCAGGAGGTTGACCTGCCTGGGCTTGAGCCTCGGCGCGCGCACCGATGACCAGTCTCGTCGCCGCCACGTCTCCCGCGGGCGCGGCCGTCTCGTCAGCGCCGACGGCTGGGCATCATGGTGTCGGGCGGGATCGTGGCCTCGAGGAACTCGAGGGTCAGCCTGGCCACCTCGGCCGGTGCCTCGATGGGGAGCGCATGGGAGGTGCGCGGCACGATGGCCAGCTGCCCGTTCGGCAGGCTCTCGAACAGGGACGCCGTGTGGCTCAGCTCGATGGAGTCGTCGTCGCCGGCCATCACGAGCGTCGGGGTCGTGATCGTGCGCAGCTCGTCCGTGGTCATCGTCGGCTCGGCGGCGAACAGCGTGATCGCCTTGTCGAGCAGGATCGGGAAGTGCTCGGCGCCGTCCGGCGTGCGCTCGAGGTAGGCGTCGTACATCGCCGATGCCAGCGGTGAGCTCGGATCGATGTCGAACGGCCGCAGGCCGTCGTGGTGGTAGTTGGTGCCGATCAGCACCTGCCGCGTGATCAGGTCGGGCCGCCGCTGGGCGACGAGCAGCGAGACGATCCCCCCGTCGCTCCAACCGACGGCGTGCACGGGGCCGCCGACGACCTGCTCGATGACGGCGATCGTCTCCGCCGCCATCTCGTCGTAGTGGAACGCTGCCTCGGTGTCAGCGGTCCGGCCGTGACCGCGACGGTCGAAGGCCACCAGCCGGTAGCGCTCGCCGAGCGGGCCGCCGATGGCGTCGAGGAGCTGGTCGCCGTTCGACATCCCTCCGTGCAGCAGGAGGATCGTGTCGCGCCCTTCACCCAGCTCCTCGACCCAGGTCGGGTGTCCGGCGATGTCGACGTAGCGTCCCATGACGGCCATCGAACCAGTCGCGCGCCGCCGGCACAAACCGCCGGAGTCAGTCGTACTTGGGCAGCTGCTGGATGGCCCACTCGTTGCCGTCGGGATCACGGAACCCGATGAACGAGCCCCACGGGAACTCCTGCACCTCGCCCGTCTCGACGCCACGACCCATCAGTTCGCTCCGCGCTGCGTGGATGTCCGAGACGACCATCTGCAGACCCTTCACCGAGCCCGGGGGCACATCGATGATGCCGTCGCCGAGGGCGATCGAGCACGCCGAGCCGGGCGGCGTCAGCTGCACGAAGCGGATCTGGTCGCTGACCCGGTGGTCGTGATCGACGTTGAAGCCGATCTTGTCGGCATAGAAGGCTTTGGCGCGGTCCACGTCGGTGACGGGCACGGCCACGAGTTCCAGTTTCCAATCCATGGGACGATCATCGAGCACAACATGGTCATCGACTGACCACTTCTTGCCCGCCCGCCGAGTGCCATGCGGCACGCCAAGATGGACGGTGTCGCGTCAGGCGGCGTCGTGGACGATGACGCCGCGGATGTTCTTGCCGGCGACGAGGTCGTCGTAGCCCTCGTTGACCTGCTCCAGGGTGTACGTCCTCGTGACGAGCTCGTCGAGGCGGACGTCCCCGCTGCGGTAGAGATCGAGGATCTTGGGGATGTCGTAGGTCGGGTTGGAGTCGCCGAACAACGTCCCCTTGATCTGCTTGCGGAACAAGGTCATCACGGCGCCGGAGACGTGCACAGTGAGCTTCATGGGGTCGGCCAGGCCGGTGATCACGACCGTTCCGCCCTTGCGGATGGTGTCGAAGGCTTGCTGGACCACCGTCTCCTCGACGACGTCCACCGTGATGATCGCCTTGTCGGCGCCGACGCCGCGGGTCAGGTCGATGGCCAACTGCATTGCTTCCTCGCCGGAGGCGACGCTATGGGTGGCTCCGAGCTCCTGGGCGATCTCCCGCTTGTTCTCCAGCGGGTCGACGGCGATGAGGTTCTTGGCGCCGGCGTACCGGGCGCCCTGGACGGCGTTGATGCCGATGCCACCGATGCCGTAGACGACGACCGTCTCGCCCGGCTCGACGTTCGCCGCGTACACCGCCGAACCCCACCCGGTCGGCACGCCACAGCCGACGAGCACGGCCTTGTCGAGCGGCAGGTCGTCGTCGATCTTGACCGCCGAGGCCTGGTGGATGGTGGCGTACTGGCTGAACGAGCCGACCATGCACATCGCCCCGAGGTCCTGCCCGCGACCGTGGAACACGAAGCGGCCCCCGGGCAGGTAGCCGTCGAGGATGGTGGCACCCATGTCGCAGATGTTCTGCTGGCCGGTGGCGCACCACCGGCAGACCCCGCAGTTGGGGATGAAGGAGCACACGACGTGGTCTCCCGGCTTGACTCGTGACACGCCAGGACCGATCTCCTCGATGATCCCTGCGCCCTCGTGGCCGCCGACGATGGGGAAGCGCGGCACGATGTCGCCGTGGCGGAGGTGCTCGTCGGAGTGGCACAGCCCGGCGTGCGTGTAGCGGATCAGCACCTCGTTCTCGCCGGGGCCGTCGAGCTCGAGCTCCTCGACCTCCCACGGCTTCCCGAGCTCCCACAGGACAGCAGCCTTCGTCTTCAACCGAACCCCCCTGAGTCGCTGGTGACCTCGGCACCCTACCCAACGCCGTCGCCGACACGGGCATGGGCGAGTGGCTCGCTAACGGCCCGCTAGCGCTGCCGGCGCAGTTTGCCGCCGTGCGAATCCTGCTCTTGTGCTCGGCGTTCAACGGCCTCAGCCAGCGGGCCTGGATCCAGCTCGTCGAGGGCGGCCACGACGTGCGCGTGCAGCTGGCGACGAGCGAGGACGCAATGATCGGCGCCGTCGCCGAGCTCGATCCTGAGCTGATCATCTGCCCGTTCCTGCGCCATCGCGTCCCCGCCGAAGTGTGGCGCAGGTACCGGACGATCATCATCCACCCCGGTCCGAAGGGCGATCGTGGGCCGTCGTCGTTGGACTGGGCGATCACCGAGGGCGCTGGCGAGTGGGGCGTCACGGCGCTGCAGGCCGTCGAAGAGATGGATGCCGGGCCGATCTGGGGCACCCGCACGTTCGCCGTCGGCACCGCCCCGCGGCGCAAGAGCAACCTCTACAACGGGCCGGTCGCCGACGCGGCGATCGAGCTGATCCGTGAGATCGTCGTCAAGGCGGCCGACCCGACGTTCGTGCCGGAGCCCCTGGACGACCGCCGGCCCGACGTCGTCGGCCGGCTGCGGCCGCTGATGCGACAGTCGGACCGGGAGTTCTCGTGGGCCGGACCCACGGCGCGGGTGCTGCGGCGAATCCGCGCCGCTGACGGGTCACCCGGCGTGCGCACGCGCCTCTGCGGCATCGACGTCTCGGTGTTCGACGCCCACCCCGCGAGCAGCCCGCGGCGGGACACCAGGCACGGTGGTCGCCCGGCGCCATGGCGCGGTGCTCGTGCGCACCGGCGACGGTGGGATCTGGGTCGGCCACGTCCGCCGGGTCCCGGCGGAAGGTGAACGCGCGCTGAAGTTGCCGGCGACGGTCGCGCTGGGCGACGAGATCGCCGACGTCCCCGAGTCGCTGACGCCGCTCGAGCTCTCCGGGCGGCGGGCCGACTTCCAGGAGATCACCTACCGGCGCCGTGGCGCCGTCGGCGTCGTCCGTTTCGACTTCTACAACGGGGCGATGGCCACCGGGCAGTGCCGCCGGTTGGCCGCTGCATTGCAGCACGCCGCGGTCCAGGACACCAAGGTGCTGGTCGTCTCCGGCGGCGAGGTGTTCTCCAACGGCATCCACCTCAACGTCGTCGAAGCGGCCGCCGACCCCGCCGCAGAGTCGTGGCGCAACATCAACGCCATCGACGACGTGTGTCGCGAGATCATCAACTGCCCTCAGCTGGTGCTCGCCGCCGTCGGCGGCAGCGCCGGCGCCGGCGGCGTCATGCTGGCGCTCGGCGCCGACCGCGTCCTCCTGCGCGACGGGGTGGTGCTCAACCCGCACTACCAGACGATGGGCCTGTACGGCTCCGAGTACTGGACGTACGTGCTGCCACGTCGGGTGGGCGCCCAACAAGCCGAGCGACTGACGCAACGCTGCCTGCCCATCGGCGCAGCCGAGGCGCTGAGGATCGGCCTCGCTGACGAGGTGGTGGCGGCCGACCGTGGCGCGTTCGACCGCTGGGTGGCGCGCTACGCCGCTGACCTCGCCGCCGCTGACGACTACCGCCACCACGTGGACGCCAAGCGGGCCGCCCGCCACGGCGACGAATCGAAGCGGCCGCTGCTGGCCTACCGCGTGCAGGAGCTGGCCGAGATGAGCCGCGACATCTTCGACGACCGCAACGGCTTCGCCGCCGCCCGCCACGCCTTCGTCCACAAGCTGCGGCGCGACACGAATGCCGCCGTCACGCCGCCCGTCCGCCGACGGCTCCTCGCCTCCTGACAGGATCGATCACCCGGCCCCACCCCGCCGACCGAGGCGCGTGACCAGCCGGCCGAGCACCTTGCGCAGCTCACCGAGGAACGCTCCGAAGGCGTCCGCCCACGGCCGCGCCTGGGCGGCCCGGCAGCTTGCGGGCGTAGACGTCGGCGACGGCGTCGGCGATCGCCTCCCAGTGCTGCTGGCGAGCCTCCAGGGACTGCTCGATCTGGATGCCGCCCGTGCCGCCGGCCGTCAGGCGGTTGACGATGTTCCGCTCGTCATCGCCACCGAACCCATCATCGGCCGTGGCGATGCGCACGTCGATGTCGAGCCGGCCAGCGCACCGGCGATGGCTTCCCTGATCTCCTCCTTCAGGGCCGGCGGCGCGCCCCCTCCGATCAGGATCAGCGGATCGTCGAACCCATGGAAGGCCACGGCGTAGGTGAAGCGTCGGCCGATCACCCTCCGGAGGCCAGGGAAGCTCGCCTCGTTGATGTCCGTCGACGTGATGTGCCAGCGGTCGAAGGCTCCGCCGTCGCGCTTCCACCCCTTGCAGCGCCATGCGCTGACCGCTTTCCCGGCCAGCCGCGTTGCCACCCGCTCGGCCTGATCATCCGTGTGCCGTTCGATCGCTCCACCGTGCGGCGCGATCACGATGAGTCCGCGCTGCCGACCGTCGTCGTCGAGCCGCTCGATCAGCTCGCTGGCGGCCTCCGCCTCGTCCTCTGGCAACGTCGGGTGGGGGACCTGGGTATCGACCACCCCCTCGAACTCGTCGCTCGTGCCGAGGCGCCGCCGACCGGCGAGTCCCACCCGGGCGACATCGCCCGGCTGTTCTGGGTGGCGCTCGCTGATCGTGAACAGGGCGTACTCGGCGGCGTTGCGCTTGATCCGCACCTGCTGCCCGACGGCGCACGAGATCGTCGTGAGCAGGTCGGGATCGAGCGAGCAATGCTCCGCGTGGTCCTGCAGATCCTTCTGCGAGGGCAGCGCCTTCTTGACCGCTGCGGGATGGGTGGTCATCACGTACCTCCTGGGGTGGATGCTGCCCTCCGGGCGTTCCACGGCCGTGCCATCGCGTGGAACACCGAGGGGGCCCAGACGCGGATCTCCAGCGGACGTCCACGTGGCCTTCATGCGCATCACATGGCGTTGGCGGATGATGAAGACCATGAGCGCATCCGAGGGAGCCGTGCGGGAAGGCGATGTCATCGAGTTCACGCTGCGTGGCGAGCGCCGCACGGCCGAAGCGATGCTGCTGACAGAGGACGACGTGATCCTCCTCGATCTGTTCGACGGTGATCGCCCGGCATGGGCGCACCTGTCGGCGCTCCTGGACGTCGTCGTGTTCCGCCCCGACCTCGGCGAGTTGGTGGCCGCAGCCTGACGGCCGCCGGCCCGCCCTCCCACCCGGCGCGGCCGGCCCGTCAGTGGCCGCGGAACGCCTCCTCCAGCCACCAGGACGGCCGATCCCTGACGACCTTGGCGTCGATCAGCAGCGGCCGCTCGCGCCGGCCGTCGACCCAGCTCCGGACGGCGTCGAGATCGGCGAGTGACCGCACGGTGACTGCTTCGAAGCCGAAACCCCTGGCGATGGCGGCGATGTCGGTGTCGGGGAACTCCACCGTCGTGAGGTCGTGACCCGCCGGGCCGAAGTGGTGCACCTCGGCACCGTAGGCATCGTCGTTGTAGACCACGACGACCATCGGCAGGCCCAGCCGGACGACCGTGTCCAGCTCGCTGACGCCCATCAGCGCCCCGCCATCACCGAGCGCGGCGACGGCCAGGCGATCGGGCTGGGCCAGCGCGGCGCCGATCGTGGTCGCCAGTCCGAGGCCGATCGACTGGTACGCCTGGGTCATGCAGAAGCCGAACTCGTCGGGCACGGACAGGAAGGCGCTGGGGTAGCCCTGGAAGTTGCCCGAATCGGTGGCCAGCACGCGTTCGTCAGGGAGGATGTCGTCGAGCGCCGTGGTCAGCACCCGCGGGTCGATGCGCCCATCGGTCGACGTGTCCTCGATGGCGACGTCCCGCCAGCGCCCCTGGGTGGCGATGCGCTGACCGACGTCCGTGCTGCGATAGCCGACCCCGACCACGCCCTGCCATCGACTCGGCCGCCGCTCGCGCCGTCAACCGCACGTCCCCGACGACGCCGAAGGCGATCGGCCGATGGCGCCCGAGCGCCTGTTCCTCGACGTCGACCTGCACCACGGTCGTCGCGCCGCCAATCAGTGCCCCGTGTCGCGTCGTCCACATGTTGAGAGCGCAACCCCAGCCGACGATCACGTCGGCGTCGGCGATCAGCTCGGCGGCGAGCGGTGACGAGAACCCGCCGGCGATGTCGAGCGACCAGGGGTTCCCGTGGAACAGGCCCTTGGCGACCGCGCTCGTCGCCACGAGGGCACCGCAGGCCTCGGCGAGACCCTCCAGCGCGGCGCGACACCCAGCGCCACGCGCGCCTCGGCCGGCGATGAACACCGGTCGCTGCGCCGCGCGCGAGCGTCTCGGCGAGACGGGCCACTGCCTCGGCGTCCGGTGGCGCCGCTGGTGCCTCCGGTGAGGCTGGGATGACCTCGGCGCCCGCCGGCACGTCCTGCGCTTGGACGTCCAACGGCAGGTTGAGCACGACGGTGCGCCGGTCGTGGCGCGCCGTGCGGTAGGCCGCCGCCGCTTCGGCGACGGCGGTCGATCCGGACGTCACCCGCCTGGCGACGGCACCGACGGCCTCCACGAGGGCGACCTGGTCGACGTAGAAGTTGGACAGCGGCTGGCCGGCCTCCGCAGCGAGGACGAGCATCGGCGTGCGGCTCTTGGCGGCCTCGGTGATCCCGGTCATGGCGTTGGTCAGGCCGCACCCCTGGTGCACGGACAGCGCGGCGACGGTGCCGCTCATCCTGGAGTAGGCGTCGGCCATCGTCGCCGCCCCACCCTCGTGGCGAGCGGCGACGAAGCGGGCGCCGCCGGCGATCAGCGCGTTGGTGACGTGGAAGTTGCCGGAGCCGACGACGCCGAAGACCTGGCCCACGCCGAGCTCGGCCAGTGTGCGGCCGACGGCGTCGGCGACCTTCATCCCCGCTCGACCAGCGCCAGCACCCGGGCCGGGCTCCCGGAGCCCGACACGATGGGCAGGGGTCCGGCGAAGACCACGGCGCCCGTGGCCGGAAGCCGCGAGAGGTTCTGCAGTTGCGTCAGGCCGTACTTCCCGTTGCCCATCAGGTACGAGTGGCACGGAAACGCCGGCTCAAAGGAATGCGCCTTGCCGGCGTCCGTCCCGACGGTCTCCGTGCCCGACGCCGAGCAAGGGCGACTCCTCGGCGACCCAGCGGGCGCATTCCGCCGACATCCCCGGCGTGTGCGGCCCCGCCTCGTCGGCGTTGATGAAGTCCTCCTGGCTGCCGGAGCGGGCGTCCCAACCGGTGCGGTACAGCAGCCAGCCGTCGACCGGCAACGGACCGTGGCGCTCCTCCCACTGGCGGATGTCGTCGACCTCCAGCAGGAAGTCGGCGTCCTCGGCGGCGGCGGCGGAGAAGTCGAGCACGACAGCGGGGGCGATCAGCCTGGTCACCGGCACGGATGCCACATCGTCGAGGTCCTTTCCGGTGACCCAATGGTTCGGGGCGTCGAAGTGGGTGCCCGTGTGCTCACCGGTGCGGATGTTGTTCCAGTACCACGCCGGGCCACGCGCGTCGTACCGGCTGATCTCCTCCAGCTCGAACGGGCGGGTCTGGCCGAAGTCAGGGGGCAGCTGGATGATCGGGGTGTCGGCGGACAACGGCGCCGTCAGGTCGATCACTTCGATGCTCCCGGTCGACACGGCTTCGATGAACGCGGCGAGCGTGGACACGGCGGTCTCCGATCTGTCGATGGCCCATTCTGTCGCTGGGCGCCTACTCGCTCGATGGCTGGGCGAAGAACGGAGGGACGTCGGCGACGTCGAAGCGGAACACCTCGGCGAGGTCCTTGCCACGCACGATGCCCTCCGAGTAGTAGGCGATGCCCCACTGGTCGATCCCGGAGCGATCGGAGAAGAGGCACAGGTCGACGACCGGGAACTCCTGGTCACCGTCGTGCACCCAGCCGCCGCCGGCGGACGCGGTGCCCCAGCTGGCCGTGCCCTGGAGCGTCGTGGCGCAGTCGATGGCGGCCGGGTTGGCGCCGCCCGTCTCCGTCGGGAGCGGGATCTTGGCGAGGTAGGCGGCGGCAGCCAGCGTCGGCTCGTCGGCGTACAGGGTCTCGAGGTCGAGATAGATGCGCGAGCCATCCTCAGCCTCGAACCGGCACAGCTCGATGGTCTCCGCCAGGGCGACCCACGACGAGCGTTCGAGGTTGGTGCCCCAGTACGCCTGGCGCACCTCGACGTCGCCGCCCTCGTCGTCGCAGTAGGCGCGGGCAGCTTCCATGTCGAACTGCTCGGAGGCCACGGTTCCCGGTGTCGTCGTCGGCCCTGAATCGCTGTCGTCGTCGCAGCCGGCGATCGTCAGCAGCACGATGCCGATCGCCAGCAACCTCCGTCGCGGCATCCGCGTCTCCCCTCCGTCCGGGCACCGAGCCGAGCGGAGTCTGGCACGGATCGGCACCAGGCGGCGGCAGTCTGGTACGCCTGTCCGCCGTGCACCCGGACCCCTTCCCGCTGTCGCGATGGTCGACGCTCAGCGGCCTCGGTCGATTGGCGATGGCGCCAGCCCTCGCTCCGTACGACGACGTGGACGCCGCCCGGGAAGGGGTGCCGTCGCCATGGGTGCGCTCGTTGGACGGCCGCTGGCGGGTCCGCATCGTCGCCGGGCCGGACGACGTCGGACGTGACGACGTCGCCGGCGACACGGCCGGCTGGGACGGCATCGACGTGCCGGGCACGTGGGTCCTGCAGCCGGCCGGTCGAGGCCACGGCGGGCCCATCTACCTCAACGTCCGGATGCCGTTCGACGGGCAGCCGCCCGATGTCCCGCCCGACAACCCGACGGCCGTCTACCGCCGCCGCTTCACGGTCCCGGCGTCGTGGCGTCGCCGGTGCACCCACCTGCCGCGTCGGCGCTGCCGACTCGATGGGCTTCGTGTGGGTCAACGGGTCGTTCGTCGGCCTGGGCACGGACAGCCACCTGGCCTCGACGTACGACATCACCGACCTCCTCGCAGGCGGCCCCAACGACGTGTGCATCGTCGTGCCACGTTGGAGCGCGGCGACGTGGCTGGAGGACCAGGACCAGTGGTGGATGCCCGGCCTCCACCGCAGCGTCGAGCTCGTCTCGGTGCCACCGATCTCCTTGGCCGACACGGCGCTCGTCCCGGGGCTCGACGCCGACGGGACGACCGGGACGTTGGACATCGACGTCTCCGTCGCCGGGACCGGGCCGGGCGCGCCGGTGACCGTCGAGGTCGCCGTGGAGACGCTCGCCGGGCGGCGGCGGACCCTGCTGGCGCCGGTGCCGATCCGCGTGCCGCGCTGGGCTCCGGCCGATACCACGCAGCTCGGCATCTACGGCTACGTCTGGCCGGGGCCACGTGTCCAACGCCGCATCACCGTTCCGGGGGTCGAGGCGTGGAACCACGAGTCACCGACGCGCTACCGGGCGATCATCGTGCTGCGCGACGAGCACGGTGCGACGCTCGACGTCCGCACCCGTCCGATCGGCTTTCGCCGCGTCGAGATCGCCGATCGGCAGCTGCTCGTCAACGGCGTGGCGGTCGTGATCAACGGCGTCAACCGCCACGAGACGCACCCCGATGGCGGGCGGACGGTCACCGTCGACGACACCCGCGGCGACCTCGAACTGATGAAGCAGTACCACATCAACGCCGTGCGCACGTCCCACTACCCGGACGACGAGTCGTTCTACGACCTGTGCGACGAGCTCGGGCTGTACGTCGTCGACGAGGCCGACATCGAGACCCACGCCCGCTGGGCGTCGCTGGCCCATGATCCGGCCTACGCCGCGGCGTTCCTCGAACGGGGCCTGCGCATGGTGCTGCGTGACCGCTCGCACCCGTGCGTGATCGCGTGGTCACTCGGCAATGAGTCGGGCTATGGACCGTCGCACGATGCGATGGCGGCTTGGATCCGGCGGACCGACCCGACGCGCCCGCTGCACTACGAGGGCGGCTTCACGCTCGACTTCGACGCGGCGAACCCGGTCAGCGACTTCGTCTGCCCGATGTATGCACCGGTCGAGCGGATCGTGCAGTGGTCGCGCGAGAGCAAGGACCGCCGACCGTTGATCCTCTGCGAGTACGGCCACGCCATGGGGCAGGCCGGCGGGCTCGACGACTACTGGGCCGTGTTCGGCGTCGAGCCGGGCCTGCAAGGTGGCTTCGTGTGGGAGTGGTGCGACCACGGCTTGCGGCGGCGGGAGCCGGACGGGACGACCTGGCTGGCGTACGGCGGTGACTTCGGCGAGGTCGAGCACGACGGCCGGTTCGTCTGCGACGGACTGGTCTCGCCCGACCGGGAGCCGCACCCGCTCCTCGCCGAGCTGGCCGCGCTGACGCAGCCGGTGGCGCTGGCGTGGGCCGGCGACGGTCTGCAGCTGTCCAACCGGCGATGGTTCGGCGACCTGGGCGACCTCGAGGCCCGCTGGCGCGCCGTGCTCGACGACGGGCGGTCTCCATCGGGCCGGCTGACGCTCCCTCCGATCGAACCGCGATCCTCGGCCGTCGTCCCGGACCCCACGGCGGGGCTCGGCGGCGAGGTCATCACGCTGACGGTGACGTTCCGCCCCCGCCGCCGGCGACGGCCGCCATGGGCGCCCGCCGAGTGGATCGCCGCGACGTGCCAGCTCGAGGGCCCGGGGACCCGGCGGAGCTGGGGGCGCAGCTCGCGCCGCGACGCCGACCTCGAGGTCGACAGCGACGGCATCACCGTCCGCGGCGTGTCGCTCGGCTGGCCGGCACTGTCGCTGTGGCGGGCGCCGACCGACAACGACGATCCGCCTGCCGGTTGGCGGCCGGCTCCGCCGCCTGCCCGGCAGTGGCGTGACCTGGGCCTCGACCGCTTGGTCCCCACGACCACAAAGCTCACCCGGCGGTCGGGCGCGGTGCAGCGAGTGGTCCGCTACGAGACGACGTCGGGAGCGGCCATCGAACACCGCCAGTCGGTGCGCGTCATCGGTGGCACGGTCGACGTTACCGAGGACATCCGCATCGACCGCGCGCTGCGAGATCTGCCCCGGGTCGGCGTGGCGTTCACGCTGCCGGCCGGCTTCGAGACGCTGGGCTGGGCCGGACTGGGGCCGGGCAGCTCCTACCCCGACCGACGCGCCGCGGCCCGCTGGGGCGTGTGGCTGTCGACCGTGACCGAACAGCGGCTGCCGTTCATCGTGCCGCAGGAGCACGGCCTCCATCTCGACACCCAGTGGATGTCGCTGGCGTCGGCGGACACCCTCGTCAAGGTCGAGGGTGACCGGTCGTTCGGCTTCTCCACGCTGCACCACACTGCCGACGACCTCACCGCCGCCACGCACGCCCATCGTCTCCCGCAGCGACCCGAGACGTTCGTCCACCTCGACCTCGCCCACCGCGGCCTCGGCACGTTCGCCTGCGGCCCCGACACCCATGAGCGCCACAAGATCCACGGGGGCCGCTACGTCTTGACGTGGACCGTCACCGTGGTCGGGCCCGCCCGCACGTGAGCCGGCTCGATGGTCACCCGCTCATCCTCCGATCGCCGCCAGCGGCGCCGAACCGCGCGGGCGGCGATCGTCGAAGGTCGACGGCTGCAGTACCCGGAGTCGCTGCCGATCACGGCCCGTCGCGACGACCTGCTGGCCGCCATCGGCGAGCACCAGGTGGTCATCGTGGCCGGCGAGACCGGCTCGGGCAAGAGCACGCAGCTGCCCAAGCTGTGCCTGGAGCTCGGTCGTGGCGTTGACGGCATCATCGGCCACACCCAGCCACGCCGCGTCGCCGCCCGGACGATCGCCGAGCGCGTCGCCGAGGAGCTCGGCTCGGCGCTCGGCGACGATGTCGGCTACACGGTGCGCTTCAACGACCGCATCAGCGACGGCACGCTGATCAGGGTCATGACGGACGGCATCCTGCTGGCCGAGCTGCAGCGCGACCGCGTGCTGCGCCGCTACGACACCCTGATCATCGACGAGGCCCACGAGCGCAGCCTCAACATCGACTTCATCCTCGGCTACCTCCGCCAGCTGCTGCCGCAGCGCCCCGACCTCAAGGTCATCGTCACCTCGGCGACGATCGACACGGACCGCTTCGCCCGCCACTTCGCCGACGCTGCCGGGCGGCCGGCGCCGGTCGTCGAGGTGACCGGACGGACGTACCCGGTCGAGGTGCGCTACCGACCGTTCGGCGCCGATCGCCCGGACGGGCAGCCCGACGACGAGCGGGATCAGGTGCAGGCGGTCTGCGACGCCGTGCTCGAGCTGGCCGCCGAGCCCGTCCCCGGCGACGTCCTGGTGTTCCTCAGCGGCGAGCGGGAGATCCACGACTCGGCCGACGCGCTGCGCCGCTTGAGCGGGACGGGCACCGAGGTCCTGCCGCTCTACGCCCGACTGTCGGCGGCCGAGCAGCACCGGATCTTCCAGCCGCATCGAGGGCGGCGCATCGTGCTCAGCACGAACGTCGCCGAGACGTCGATCACCGTGCCCGGCGTCCGCTTCGTCGTCGACACCGGCGTCGCCCGCATCTCTCGGTACAGCCGCCGGCTGAAGGTGCAGCGGCTGCCGATCGAACCGATCTCGCAGGCGTCGGCCAACCAGCGCGCCGGTCGGTGCGGACGCATCGCACCGGGCATCTGCATCCGGCTCTTCGGCGAGGACGACTTCGCCTCCCGCGACGAGTTCACCGAGCCGGAGATCCTGCGCACGAACCTGGCCTCCGTCATCCTCCAGATGACGGCGCTCGATCTCGGCGATGTCGCCTCGTTCCCGTTCGTCGAGCCGCCCGACACCGCGGCCGTGCGCGACGGTTACCTGCTGCTGGAGGAGCTCGGTGCGATCACTGGTGAGGAGGACGGTCGCCGCCTGACCGCCATCGGCCGGCGCCTGGCCCGCCTGCCCGTCGACCCGCGGATCGGGCGGATGGTGCTGCAGGCCGGAGAGGAGGATTGCGTCCGGGAGGTGCTGGTGATCGCCGCCGCGCTGTCGATCCAGGACCCGCGGGAGCGGCCGCTCGAGCACCGGCAGGCGGCCGACGAGGCCCACCGCCGCTTCGACGTCGCAGGCAGCGACCTGCTGTCGTTGGTCCGCCTGTGGGATCACCTGCGCCAGCAGCAGCGCCAGCTCTCGACGAACCGGTTCCGCAAGCTGTGCCGGGCCGAGTACCTGAACTACCTGCGGGTGCGGGAGTGGCAGGACCTGTTCAGCCAGCTCCGCCAGATCGCAGGTGACATCGGGGTGCACGTCGGCACCCACGACGCCCACCCTGACCGCGTGCACCGGGCGGTCCTCAGCGGGCTGCTGTCGCACCTCGGGATGCGCGACGCCGACGACCGCCAGTACCGCGGTGCTCGGGGCGCGTCGTTCGTCATCGCCCCTGGCTCGGTGCTGGCGCGGAAGTCGGCCCGCTGGGTGATGGCGGCCGAGTTGGTGGAGACCGATCGCCTGCGGGCCCGGCGGGTGGCGACGATCAGCCCCGACTGGGCGGAGCGGGCCGGCGCCCACCTCGTGCGGCGCTCGTACGGGGAGCCGCGATGGGACGCCCGTCGTGGCGCGGCGGTGACGTCGGAGACGGTCACGCTGTACGGGCTGCCGATCGTCAGCGGGCGCGTCGTCCCGTACGACCGAGTCGACGCCGCCGTCGCCCGCGTGTTGTTCATCCGCCACACGCTGGTCGAGGGCGACTGGGACAGCCACCACGCGTTCCTCGCTCGCAACCGGGCCTTCGTCGAACGGGTCCGGGCGATGGAGGCGCGGGTCCGGCGTGTCGGCCTGCTCGACGACGACGCCGTCGAGGCCTTCTACGACCGGATCGTCGGCCCGGGCGTGACATCGGGCCGGCGGTTCGATCGCTGGTGGCGCGACACCGCATCGCCCCACGCCCTCGACCTGACGGAGGACCTGATCGCCGATACGACGCGGCTGGCCGACTACCCCGACACATGGCGCCAGGGCAACCTCGTCCTGCCGTTGTCCTACCGGTTCGATCCCGGCGGCCCGCTCGACGGCGTCATCGTCCACGTCCCGCTGACGGCGCTGAACCAGGTGACCGCCGACGGCTTCGACTGGCAGATCCCCGGCTACCGGCGGGAGCTCGTCGGTGCCTTCGTGCGCACGCTGCCGAAGGAGGTGCGACGGTCGCTGATCCCCGCCGCCGAGACGACCGCCGCCGCCGCCGACCGCCTCGGACCCCCGCGAGGTCGGCTGGTCGACGAGCTGGCTGCCGCGTTGAGCGACATCGTCGGCGTCGCTGTCAATGCCGCGGCGTTCCGGCCCGAGCAGCTCCCCGCCCACCTGCGGGTCAACTTCATCGTCAGCGACGCCGACGGCACCGTGCTCGACGCCGATTCGGACCTGGCGGCCATCCGGGCCCGACTGGCCAGCGTGGCCAGGGACGCCATCGCCGAGGCCAGCCCGATCGAGGAGCGACGGGGCATCATCACGTGGGACGTCGGCACCCTGCCACGGGAGGTGGCGACGACGCAGGGCGGCCACGTCGTGCGCGGCTACCCGGCGTTGCTCGACGACGGCGACAGCGTGTCGCTGCGCGTGCTGACCAACCCGGGCCTCCAGCACCGCGTGATGCACGGCGGCGTGCGTCGCCTGCTGCTCATGACGGCGGGCCCGAGCGTCGCGGCGGTGAAACGGGAGTCTCAGCGGCGAGGCCCGCCTCGCCATCGCCGCCGACGGTGTCGCTCGACGAGTTGGCCGGCGAGGCCGCCGTCGCCGCCGTCGACCAGGTCCTCACCGATCACGGTGACCTGCCGTGGGACACCGACGAGTTCGCCGAGGTGCAGCGCGTTGTTCGCCGAGACGCACCGGCAGTGGCGGCGGGCGCGTTGGCCGACGCCGCCGACGTGCTCGCCGAGACGGCGCGCGTCCGGGCCCGCACCGCCCGTGTGGTCGCCGAGTCGGCGCGGCCAGCCGTCGCCGACATCGAGGCCCACGTTGCGCGCCTCGTCCGACCCGGCTTCCTCCTCGCTGCCGGCACCCGCCGACTGCCCGATCTCGTGCGGTACGCCAGGGGCATCGAGTACCGCCTCGAGCGCTTGGCTGCCGACCTCCACCGCGACGCCCGGCGGATGGCCGACGTCGTCCCGCTGGAGCGCAGGTACGACGGCCTGGTCAGGAGCCTCGGTCCCGGTCCGCCGCCACCCGAGGTCGTCGACCTCGGGTGGCAGCTGGAGGAGCTGCGTCTCAGCGTCTTCGCCCAACCGATCGGCGCCCGAGGGTCCGTCAGCGTGACCAAGGTCCGCCGTGCCCTCGACGCCCTCCACGCCTGACCCGATCCGAGAGCGCGTCCGAGTGCTGGAGGTCGCCCTGTCCGGCCTTCAGCACTCGGACCCCGGCGGTACAGTCGAGTCGTGACCGGCGACGACGGCCACGGGCACGGCCAGGCCAACGCCCACGGTCCGGGTCACAGCCATGGTGCCGGATTGGCCCGGTCGGGGACCCGGCACCGCAAGCCGCTGGCGATCGCGTTCGCGCTGAGCGCCGTCGTCCTGGTCGTCGAGGCCGTCGCCGGGTGGCTGACGAACTCGCTGGCGCTGCTCAGCGACGCCGGCCACATGCTGACGGACGTCATCGGCCTCGGGATGGCGCTGGCCGCCATCCAGCTGGCCGACCGCCACGCCCGTGCGGCCCGCGCCAAGCCCGAAGCCGTCAGCCCGCACACGTTCGGGCTCTACCGCCTCGAGATCCTGGCTGCCCTCGTCAACGCCGTGCTCCTCTTCGGCGTCGCCATCTTCGTCCTCATCGAAGCGGTCGATCGCCTGCGCGACGAGCCCGAAGTGCAGGCCTGGCCGATGCTCATCGTCGCTGTGATCGGCCTGACCGCCAACCTCGTGTCGTTCGCGTTGCTCCGCCGGGGGTCCAAGGAGTCGATCAACGTGGAGGGGGCCTACCTCGAGGTGCTCTCCGACGCCGTCGGGTCGATCGGGGTGATCGTCGCGGCGATCACCCTGCAGGTCTTCGGGTGGGCATGGGTCGATTCGGTCGTCGCTGCAGCCATCGGGTTGTGGATCCTGCCGCGCACGTGGCGCCTCGGCCGCCAGGCGGTGCTCATCCTGCTGCAATCGGCGCCCAAGCGTGTCGATCTCCAGCAGCTGCACGGCGAGCTGGCCGCGCTGCCCGGGGTCGTCGACGTGCACGACCTGCACGTGTGGACCCTCACCTCCGACATGGACGCCGCGTCGGCGCATCTGATGACGGCCGACGGGGTCGACCCCCACGGTGTGCTCGACGGCGCCCGCAGCGTGCTCGCCGATCGATACGGGATCACGCACGGGACGTTCCAGGTCGAGCCGGTGAGCCACACGGGCTGCACCGAAGTCGACTGGTGACGGGCCCCGAAACGAGCCGCGGTCGGGCCCGTGTCGGCTGCTCAGGGTGGTCCTACCGTGACTGGCGTGGGCTCGTCTATCCGCCGGAGCTGCCGGCCCGCCGCTGGTTCGCGGCGTACGCCGAGCGATTCGACACGGTGGAGCTGAACAGCACGTTCTACCGATTGCCCGAAGCTTCCACCGTCGAGCGGTGGGCGGCGCAGGCCCCAGACGACTTCGTCTATGCCGCGAAGGTCGGTCAGTTCGGCTCGCACCGCATGAAGCTCGCGATGCGGCATCCTGGGTGCCGCGCCACGTGGAGCGCGTCCAGCGGCTCGGCCGCTCCCTCGGTCCCAACCTGCTGCAGCTGCCCCCGCGTTGGCACCGTGACGTCGGCCGCCTGGACACGTTCCTCTCCGCGGCGCCGTCGACACTGCGCTGGGCCGTCGAGGTGCGCGAGGTCACCTGGTTGCACGACGACACCTTCGACACGCTGGCCCGCCACGGCGCCGCGCTGTGCATCCACGACATGCTCCCCGGCCATCCGTGGCTGCGCACGGCCGATTTCCTGTACGTCCGCTTCCACGGGCCGCACGCCCCCGAGCGGAAGTACGTGGGTCGCTATGGAGGGCGGCGGCTGTGGCGACCGGCGGCGCGTCTGGCGGCCTGGCTCGACGAGGGCCACGACGTGTACGCCTACTTCAACAACGACGTGGCGGCGAGCGCCGTCACCGACGCCGAGTGGCTGCGGGCCCGCTTGACGGAATGAGCGCTTACCCGGCGTGCCGGTGCGACGGCTGGTCACCGTCGTCGGGATGTGTCCCCGTGACGCGGGGGAGCACGATCCAGAGCGCGACGATGCTCACCGCCACCGGCGTCGTCATGGCCCACGCCACGCCGGTGCCGTAGACGAACCGGCTGACGCACCACAACCCGGCGAGGATCGCCACGGCGAGCAGCGCGAGACCGGCGACCGTGAGGCGGATGCCCCACAGCAGGCGCGCCGTGCGCTCCGTGCGCGACGCCACGCGGTGGTACACCGTCGGGGCCAGCAGGCAGACCACCGACAGCAGGGCGGCGGTGATCGACACGCCGTAGGCGGCCCGCCCGACCTCGTCCAGGTCCGAGAACCGCTGGGCGAACGGCACGGTCAGCAGGAACCCGCCGAGCACCTGCACGCCGGGGAGCACGACGCGCAGTTCTTGCAGCAACCCGTAGTAGCGCTGCCTGAGCTCGTCGCGGTCCCGGCGATCGTCCAACTCGTCGAGCTCGAGGTCGTGGGTCTCCGTCGCGCGCGCGAGCCGCCCGTCGTGCTCATGGGGCGTCTGTACCCACCATGGGTGGCGTCCACTCGCGGTCCGATCTCCTAGTCGCTTGGGGCGCGGCACGTTTGGGTACGGCACGGTGATGGCGTCGCGCTCCACGCCCGCCGCGCCGATGACGGCGGCACCGCTCGTCCCGGCGACCGATGACCTCGAGGAGCTGGCCAGGGCGGCAGCGACGTGCACCGCTTGCCCGTTGCATCGGAACACCCATCAGACGGTGTTCGGCGAAGGCACGGTCGCCGCCGCGCCTGATGCTCGTCGGCGAGCAACCAGGCGACCAGGAGGACAAGCAGGGCCACCCGTTCGTCGGTCCAGCCGGGCGCGTGCTGTGGTCCTGCTTGGAGGAGGCCGGCATCGACCGCGACGACGTGTACACCACGAATGCCGTGAAGCACTTCAAGCACGAGGTCCGCGGGAAGCGGCGCCTGCACAAGAAGCCCAGCACTGCCGAGATCGAGGCCTGTCACCCGTGGTTGTCGGCGGAGCTGACGGCCGTGCGCCCACGTGCCGTGGTCGCCCTCGGCGCCGTGGCGGCGCGGGCGTTCTTCGGACGGTCGATCGCCATCGCCGCCAACCGGGGGGTGGCCCACGACATCGACGGTCACCGCGTGTTCGTCACCTACCACCCCTCAGCTGTGTTACGCGCCGACGAGCGGGCGGCCGAGATCAGAACCGCCCTGGTGGCCGACCTGGCGACGGCCTGGGCTGCGGCACGCTGAGGCGGGTTCACACCCGCCGGGATCGGAAGATGCTGTAGCCACCAGGCCCGACCAGGCAGCCCAGGATGATCAAGACGATCCCGAGGATGATCTGGCCCTGGAAGAGCTGGACGATGCCGACGATCACCAGGACGGCGGCGATCAGCCAGAGGATGGTGCTGCTCATGGCGTCCGTATGCCCCGTGCAAGGCCGACGCAATCCACGCCGACGCCTGGCCGGCGGCTGTCAACCTGTACCGATGACGCGGCGATACCGCCGAGCCGGCCCGCTGTACGACATCCTGTCGCTCGAAGCCCTGCTGTACCGCCGGCCGCGGGCGCGAATGATGGAGCTGCTCGGCCCCATGCCGAATGCCACTGTCGTCGATCTGGGCTGCGGCACGGGGCTCGACTTCGAAGGCCTCCGCCGCGCCGTCGGGCCGGGCGGGTTCGTCGTCGGCATCGACGACAGCTCGAGCATGCTCGACGCGGTCCCGACGGCGGATCCACGGGGAGAGGTGGACGAACGTTGTCGTCGTCGAAGGCGACGCCGCCGACTTCGTCGAGGTGCTGGCGTCGGCGGGGGTCGCCGCCGACGCCATCGCCGCGCTCGTCGCCACCTTCGTGCTCTCGCTGTTGGACGACGACGAGCCCGTGTGGTCGGCGCTCGACGAGCTGGCCGAGCAGCGGCCGCGCCGCATCGCGTTGGCCGACCTCGGACCACCGGCGGCGGCGCCCCGGCTGGTGCGTCCCGTGCTGGGCGCCCTCACGACGTTCGGCGGTGCGGATCCCCACAGGCGGCCCTGGGAGCGATTGCTCGATCGTGCGCCCGACGGTCGCTCGGAGGTGTGGTACGGCGGTCACGTCCACCTGGCCGCCGGCACCTGGGAGCCGTGACGCTCGATGGGCTGGACGGCGGTCCCGGTTGGTGCTCGGATGAGGTCGAGCGCTTTGCCCCGAGGGAGATGTCGTGACCGAACCGACCGCCGTCGCCGTGGCGCAGCTGACCGTGCAGCCGAATGGCCCCTATGTCGTGACCGGCGGTGTCCCCATCCGCCGCCGCCGGCAGGTGCAGTCCGAGCTCGGCGAGCCGATCACGTGGCAGACGACCGTCCACCTTCCGACTCGTGAGACGGCGGTGCTGTGTCGATGCGGCGGGTCGGCGAACAAACCATTCTGCGACGGCACCCACGCTCGCCGCGGCTTCGACGGCACCGAGTCGGCGCCGACGACCACCTACGACCAGCGAGCGAAGACCTACGAAGGCATCAACGTCACCGTCCACGACGACCGCCGCATCTGCGAGCACGCCGGGTTCTGTGGCAACCATGTGAGCAATGTGTGGAAGATGGTTGGCGACTCGGCGACGGCGGACACGGTGGTGCGGGCGCAGATGATGGCGATGATCGAGCGGTGCCCCTCCGGCGCGCTGACGTACCGCCTCGGTCCGGGCGAACCCGACATCGAGCCTGACCTCCCGGTCGCCATCGGCGTGGTCGACGACGGCCCGTTGTTCGTCACCGGCAGCTTGCCGGTGCGCAGGGCCGACGGCGAAGCGTTCGAGTCGCGCAACCGCGTCACGCTGTGCCGCTGCGGCGGCTCGGCCAACAAGCCGCTCTGCGACGGCACGCACAAGACGATCGGGTTCGTCGACCACTGAAGTGGGTTCCTTACATGGCCGTGAACGTCCTGTTCATCACGCTCGACCAGTTCCGCGGCGATTGCCTGTCGGCGGCCGGTCATCCCGTTGTGCGCACACCGAACCTCGATCGCCTCGCGGCGGCCGGCACGCGGCTCAGCCGTCACTACAGCCAGGCGGCGCCCTGCGCGCCGGGGCGAGCCAGCATCTACACCGGGATGTACCAGCTCAACCACCGGGTCGTCGCCAACGGCACCCCGCTTGACGCCCGCCACGACAACATCGCCCTCGCTGCCCGGCGATCCGGCTACCAACCGGCGTTGTTCGGCTACACGGACCAGGCCGTCGACCCGCGCACCGCCGCCGGCCCCGACGACCCACGGCTGGCGACATGGGAAGGCGTCCTCCCCGGGTTCGACGTCATCCTCGACCTTGCCGACGAGCAGGGCCCGTGGGTGCGGTGGCTCGACAGCCTCGGCTACGACACCGCCGCCGGCTACGAACAGCTGCTGTCCACCGAGGGCCAGCGGCCGGCCGAGCACAGCCTGGCGGCCTTCCTCACCGATCGGGCCGTCGAGTGGATCGGACGCCAGGACGGCCCATGGTTCGCCCACCTCAGCTACTGGCGCCCGCACCCGCCGTACGCCGCCGCCGGGCACTGGTCCAGCGCCTACTCCCCCGAAGCGGTCGGGCTGCCGATCTCCCCCGCCGCCAAGCGACATCCGTTGCACGAAGGCTCCCTACGGCTCCCCGCGGCCGCGGCGCCCACGGACGAGGCGGCGCTGCGCACGATGCGCGCCCAGTACTTCGGCATGATCAGCGAGGTCGACGACCAACTGGGAAGGCTGTGGGACTTCCTCGTCCGCACCGGTCAGTTCGACGACACCGTCATCGTCGTCACCTCCGACCACGGCGAGATGCTCGGTGACCACGGACTGAAGGAGAAGCTCGGCTACTGGGAGCAGAGCTACCACGTGCTCGGAATCGTCCGCGACCCGCGTCGCCCGGCAGGCCACGGCGCCGTGGTCGAGGCCTTGACCGAGAACGTGGATCTGCTGCCGACGATCTGCGATGCCATCGGCATCGACGTGCCGGCGCAGTGCGACGGCTATCCCCTCACTCCGTTCCTCGAGCGCGCGCCTCCTCCTCGGTGGCGCCATGCGGTCCACTGGGAGTACGACTGGCGGGGCTTGGCGATCGCCACGACGCCGCACGACTGGCCGTGGGATCGGGCCCTCGAACGCCGCAACCTCACCGTGCATCGTGAGGAGGACCTGGCCTACGTCCAGTTCGGTGACGGCAGTTGGCTGTGCTTCGACCTCGCCCTCGACCCGACGTGGCGGACGGAGGTCGATGATCCGGCTCGCGTGCTCCCACTGGCCCAGGCGATGCTGACGTGGCGCTCCGAGCACGCCGAGCGCACGCTCGCCGACCTGGTGCTCGGACCGGACGGCGGCGGTCGCTGGCCGCCCATGCCTGCCGGCTGGCGCGCCGTGATGTGAGGTCGGCGTGCTCCTGGCGACCGTTCTCGCGCTCGCATCAGCCGGTTTGCACGCCGGCTGGAACCTCATCGCCAAGCGCAGCGCCGAGCCGTTCATCGCGCTGTGGGGGCAGTTCTTCGTCGCCGCCGTCATCGCCGCCGTGGTGCTCGGTGCATCGCGCACGGTGCCCGCCGAGGGCTGGGCGTGGGCGGCCGTCTCCGGCGCCGTGCACCTGCCGTACATCGTCGCGCTGGCGCGGGCCTACGAGCACGGCGACTTCTCGCTGGCCTACCCGCTGGCCCGCGGTGGCGGGGCACTGCTCGCCGGCATCGGCGGCATCGTCCTGCTCGGTGACGACGCCAACTTCTGGTCGGCGGCAGCGATCGTCACGGTCACCGCCGGCATGGCACTGCTGGCCGTCGGCGCGGATCGCCAGCAGGTCAAGGTGGCATTGTTCGTTGCCGTCACGATCGCCGCCTACACCATCGTCGACAGCCAGGCCGCCCGGACTGTCGGCGGCGCCTATCCGTTGGCCGCCTTCGGCGCCGGCGGGCTCTTCGTCACGGCCTACGGTCTCGTCGTCGGCCGCAGACGCCAGATGCTGGGCGCATTGTCGACCCAGTGGCGGCGCTTCACGCTGACGGCGGCGATGAGCATCGTCACCTATTGGCTCGTCCTGGCGGCGGTCCAACGGGCGCCCGTCGGCTATGTCGCCGCGCTGCGGGAGTCGAGCGTGGTCGTGGCCGCCTTCCTCGGCTGGCGCTACCTCGACGAAGGCAGCGTCCGACGGCGCACGGTCGCCGCGTCCGTCATCCTCGGTGGGCTCGTGCTGCTGGTGCTCTCTGCATGAGCCTCGACCGTGGCCGGCGTCATCGACCGGCGACCTCCGGCGCGATCTGCGACGACCACGCCTTGCAGAAGCCCTCCTGGTCGTCCCCAATCTGGTGGACGTACACGTGGTCCACGCCGGCGTCGATGGCTTGACGGATCCGATCGGTGATCGCGCTCGTGTCCGGTCCGCACGGAACGGACTCGGCGATCATCTCCTTCGTCACGTTCGCCGTGGCTTGCTCGAAGTGGGCCGGGGTCGGCAGATCCTGGCTGAGCTGGCCGGGTACGCCCGTGTTGGGCCAGATCCGGTGGGCCCGATCGACGGCTTCGTCGCGGGTCGGCGCCCAGCACACCGTGATCTGGCTGTACACGGGCCCGTGGCCTCCCGCCTCACGCCACGTCGCGATCGTGTCGGCGTCGCCGCCGGTCCACAGGCCGTCACCGGCGCGGGCGGCCATCTGTGCCGCTGCTGACCCGAACGCCGAGATGACGATGGGGATCGGCGTTGGCGGGGCGTCGTAGACGCGGGCGTTCTCGACCGTGAAGTACCGACCACGGATCGTCACCTCCTCACCGGTCCACAGCTGGCGGATGATGTCGACCGCCTCTTCGAGCATCTCGATCCGGTGTGGGGCGATCGGCCACCGTTGGCCGGTGATGTGCTCGTTGAGCGCTTCCCCAGTCCCTACCCCCCACGTGAACCGGTCGTCGAGGAGGTGTCCGGTGGTGGCCGCCGATTGGGCCAGCACCACGGGGTGGATGCGCATGATCGGGCACGTCACCCCGATCGCCACGTCGAGGTTGCTCGTGCGCTCGGCGACGGCGCCGAGCACGGACCACACGAATGGGGAGTGACCCTGTGCGTCGACCCAGGGGTGGTAGTGGTCGGAGATCGACACGAAGTCGAACTCGTGTTCTTCAGCGAGCGCGGCGATGTCGACCAGCCGACGCGGCGCGTGCTCCTCGCTCGAAAGTGTCAAACCGAACGTCGTCATGAGGGGTCTCGTCCCCGTGGCGAAGGCGGACGAAACCTCCGCGGCGCGGCGGACCGATCGGTCCGTCAAGGTGTTGGCGGAGGAGGGAACGAAGGCACGACGTCCGGCGCCCGGAGCTCGGGACCGCATCCTGGACAATGCGGCGCGCTTGTTCCAGGAGAACGGTGCGCGCGCCGTCGGGATGCAGCAGATCATCGACGAATGCGGCTGCGGGAAGAACCTGTTGTATCGCGAGTTCGCCAGCAAGGACGACCTGGTCGTCGCCTACCTCGAGCGCTGCGAGCAGGAGTGGACGGCCTTGATGGAGGAGGCGACGCGTCCCTACGCCGACGATCCCGCTGGCCAGATCATCGCCATCGTGCGCGCCTCGGCGCAGCAGGTCGCCGCCCGGACGTACCGGGGCTGTCCCTTCCGGACCACCCATGCCCAGTTCGCCGATGGCGATCACCCGGCCCCCGACATGGCCGTCCGGCACATGAGAAACCTCCGTGCCCAGCTGCACCGCCTGGCCAGACGAGCGGGAGCGTCAGATGCGCGAGCACTGGCCGACCGCATCCTGCTGATCATCGACGGCGTGTACATCGACGGGGCGATGCTCGGAGCGCGAGGACCGGCGACGGCGGCGGTGGCGTTCGCCGAGGACGTGATCCGGCAGTCGATCGAACCGCCTGCCACGGTCACCCCGGGCGCTCGCTGACCGGCGCCAACCGCGGTATCCCAAGCCGGCGGCGGCCGACACAACCCGTAGGCTCAGGCCGGATCGCGTCGTGCCGAGCGTCTACATCCTTCCCGATCAGCGGCTCGTCGAGTGTCGCTTCGCGGAAGCGATCCTGCCTGCCGCGTTGCGCGCCGGCATCTCGTTCGCCCACGCCTGTGGAGGCCACGCCTCGTGCTCGACCTGCCGCATCGTGGTCGTCGAGGGATGGACGGCATGCTCCGACCGAACGCCGAAGGAGCAGGTCATCGCCGAGCGGCTCGGCTTCACCCCGGACTTCCGCCTCGCCTGCCAGACCAGGGTCCGCGCCGACGTGACGGTCCGGCGCCTGGTCCTCGACGATGACGACGTCGAGCTCGCCGACATCCGTCCGCGGTTCGTCCGCCGGAAGGCCACGTCGCCGGTGCGCTGGGCGTTCGGTGGCATGGGCCAGCGCCGCGCCCGGGCGCAGCCGATCGGCGAGGAGCGGCCCGTCGCCGTCCTCTTCTCCGACATCCGTGGGTTCACGGCCTTCTCCGAGGCACTCCTTCCGTACGACGTGATCCACGAGCTGCAGCGCCACCTGCGGATGGTCACGCGGGCGGTCGAGCGCCACGGCGGGGCCGTCACGAGCTACATGGGCGACGGAGTGATGGCGGTGTTCGGCCTGCGTGACCGCCGCTCGCCGAGCCGGCGCGCCGTGTTGGCGGGGCAGGAGGTGCTGGCCGGCGCCGACGCCAGGCGGCCTGGCCTGGACGAGCTCTACGGACGATCGTTCGACGTGAACGTGGGTCTGCACTTCGGAGCGGCGATCGTCGGCGTCCTGGGTGGTGGCCGCTCGTCGGTGACGGCGATCGGCGACACGGTCAACGTGGCCAGCCGCATCGAGCAGGCCAACAAGGAGTTCGGCACGCGGTTCCTGATGTCCGAGGCTGCGCTCGCCGAACTCGGCGATGACGTGGTGGCCGGGCGTTCGTTCCGCTGCACGCTGGCGGGCAAGGCCGGCGAGCACACGCTCATCGAGGTGCTCGGCACCCGTCTGCACCCGCCCTGATCGCCATGCGCTCGGCGCCGGCGGACCAGCCGGCGGCCGGGATCTCGCTGTCCTATCCTTCGCCGCGATGATCGACCCTTCCGCAAGGCGTCGGCGCGCCATCGTCGCGCTGGTCGTCGCGGTCGCATTGGCGGCGTGCTCGGGAGACGATGACGACGAGACCGCCACGTCGTCATCGACGGCCACCTCGGGGGTCGAGGTCACAGAGAGCACCGAGACGACCGGCTCGGCGGAGACGACGACCGGCCGTCGAGCCGACGTATACGTTCGGCCTCCTGGGGCCAGGTGTCGGCCTGCTCAACGAGTTGATGATCGGCCAGGAACGCGGGCTGACGCTGGCCATCGAGGACATCAACGCCGCCGGCGGGGTGCTCGGCGGCCCGGTCACGTCGGTGCGCGTCGACGAGTCGACGGACCGTCCGATCGAGGCGGCGGTGGATGAGCTGGTCGCCGCCGGAGCCAACGCCATCCTCGGCCCGGCCGGCTCGTCGACGGCCGCGCAACTCGTGCCACTGGTCGCCGAGCGACACCTGCTGGCCTGCTCGGCCTCGGCGACGGCGACGTCGATCACCGCCGGCAACAGCGCCAGCAGCTTCCTGCGCACCGCCATCCGCGACGACTACCTGTCGGCAGTGGTCGCTGATCGCATCATGACCGTCCCCGAGGGCGGGGCCGCTCCGGCCACCGTCATGATCGTCGGACGCGACGACACGTATGGCACCGAGCTCGTCGGCGCGCTGTCGGCAGAGCTGACGGCTCGGGGCGCCACCGTCGACACGATGCTGTACCCGCCGCGTCGCGTTTCGTTCCCCGACGAGGCGGCCGCCGTCGCCGCCGCGGCGCCCGACCTGGTGGTGCTGGTGTCCTACGCCGAAGCCCCCAACCTCGTCGCCGCGATCGTCGGCGACGGCTATCCGGTCGACCGCATCGTCGGTCTCGACGGCCTGCTCGTCCCGCGCATCGCCGAGCAGACGTTCCCCGACGACGCGACGCGTGCCGACGGCCTCACGGTCATCGGGTCGACCGGCGACCGTGTGATCATCCAGCGCCTCGGCGGGGTCCCGGCGCCTCAGGACCAGCTCTCCTACGGCGCCCAGATGTACGACTGCGCGGTCACTGTCGCGCTCGCCGCGGTCGCCGCCGGCTCGAACGACCCAGCGGCGGTGGGCGCCCACATCCAGGACGTCACCGGCGGCGGGCGCACCTGCTCGACGTTCGCCCATTGCGTCGAGCTGCTGGCGGCCGGCGAGAACATCGACTACACGGGCGTGACCGGCGGGCTCGACATCGACGCCGCCGGCGACGTGTCGACGGCGCGGATCACGACGGCGAGCATCGTTGACGGCCAGCTCGTCGAGACGGCCACCGACGAGATCGACCTCGTCGCCCTGCGTCAGGAGGAGATCTTCGCCGCCTCGGTGATGACGACCCAGCTGCAACAGGTGCTCAAGGTGCTGGGGTACTACGAGGGCGACATCACGGGCGTCTTCGACGAGGCGACCGCCGATGCCGTCCGGGCGCTGCAGCGAGATCTCGGGCTGCCCGAGACAGGCGAGTACGACGAGGCCACGGACGCTGCGCTGCGGGCCCGGCTGGGCTCGGGAGCGGCCGCGCTGAGCGCCAGCGTGGCCCAGCTGCAAGAGGAACTGACCGCACTCGGCTACTACACCGGCCCGATCGACGGCCGGTACTCGGAGGCGACGATCGCCGCCGTCCGTGCCTTCCAGGCCGATCTCGGCGTCCCCCAGACGGGCCTCCTGGACGCCGCCACATTGCGGGCCATCTACGCCCGCGGCCAGCAGAGCGTGCCGCCCCCCGTCGTCCCGCCGCCGACCACCGCGCCGCCGCCACCGCCGCCGCCGGACCCGACCGCCCCAGCGGTGCCATCGCCGACGGCACCGCCCGACGCGCCCTCGCCGTCGCCACCTCCCACCGAACCGGAGCCGCCAGCCGACGTGCCGACCCTGTTCGACGTGCTGGCGGCCGATCGACAGTTCTCCACCCTCGTCGGTCTCCTGCGCTCGCTCGGTTTCGACGAGGACATGGCGCAGCCGGGCCCGTTCACCGTGTTCGCCCCGACCAACGCGGCGTTCGACGCCATGGACCCGGAGGAGCTCGAGGAGCTGAGCGCCGACCGCGACCGCCTGGCGTCGGTGCTGGCCTACCACGCCGTAGAGGGCGCATGGCGGGCGGCCGATCTCACCACGGGGCAGCTGACCAGCCTGCAGGGTGCTCCGCTGGAGATCCAGGTCGACGGCGACACGATCATTGTCGGCGGCGCAAGGATCGTGCAGCGTGACCTCGAGGCGTCCAACGGGCTGATTCAGGCGATCGAGGAGGTGCTGATGCCGCCCTGATCTCGCTGATGATCGGGCCAGGATGGCGCCACCAGAGGAGGAACCGTGGTCGGTGTGAAGGAGCAGCTGCAGCAGCGTTCCTGCAGGACGCCCGGTCGACCTCGGTCTGTGTGAGCGATCAGCGCGGGCGGCTGACGATTTCGCTCACGCAGAGCGATGGCGCCCAGATCTCGTCTGCCTCCAGGAGGTTTCCGTCATGTTGGACGTCGACACGATCCTCGACTTCATCGCCGCCAACGCCCGGCTGCTCGATCGTCGGCGGGCGGAACTGGCCGTCGGCGCCGGCGACCCGGCAGCGGCGCTCACGGTGCTCGCCGGGTACCGCAACGCCGATGGCGGGTTCGGGTGGGCGCTGGAGCCCGACCTTCGGGCACCCGCCAGCCAACCCGTCGCTGCGTTGCACGCGTTTGAGGTGCTCGAGGAGGTCGCGCCGTTGACCAGCCCGATGACGGTCGGGCTGCTCGACTGGCTCGGCGCGGTCTCCTTGCCGAGCGGCGCGGTGCCGTTCGCGCTGCCAGGCACCGAGTACGCCGGTTCGGCGCCGATGTGGGCGGCCGCCGACACCACCTCACCCTCGCTGCACATGACCGCCGTGGCGCTGGGGATCGCCCACCGGGTCGGACGCCACGACCCGGCCGTGGCGGCTCACCCGTGGGTCGGGCGGGCGACCGACTGGGCGACACAACAGATCGCCGCGCTGGACCGCCCCGGACATGCCATCGAGCTCCGCTGGGTGCTCGAGCTCCTCGATGCACTCGACGCCCACGACGAGATCGAGCGCCTCGGCGTGCACCTGCCGCCCGATGGCGTCATGCCCGTAGCCGGCGGTCAGCCCGGCGAGGCGATGCGACCGCTGGACTTCGCGCCTCATCCGGATCGCCCGGTGCGGGCGCTGTTCGAGAGGTCGGTGATCGAGGCCGACCTCGATCGCCTCGTGGCCGAGCAGCACGACGATGGCGGGTGGGACGTCGACTGGACGCATTGGTCGCCCGCCGGCGGCCTGGAGTGGCGCGGCTGGGCGACGGTCCGCGCGCTGCGCCTGCTGCGGGCCAACGGCCGGCTCTGACCGCCCGCTGTCAGGGCGATGCAAGTCGCTTGCAGTGATCCGCACTATTCTTGCAGGATGCGCCGCCGTCTCGCCGAGGTCGCCCGCCACGTTGGTGTCAGCGAGGCGACCGTCAGCCGCGTGCTCAACAGCCGGTCCGGGGTCTCCGAGCCCACCCGCCAAGCCGTGCTGACGGCGCTCGACGTGCTGGGCTACGAGCGTCCGACACAGCTGCGTGGGGAGCGGGCCCGCCTCGTCGGGCTCGTCCTCCCCGAACTGCAGAACCCCATCTTCCCGGCCTTCGCCGACGTCGTCGGCGGCGCTCTGGCCCAGCAGGGCTTCACGCCGGTGCTGTGCACGCGCACGGCCGGTGGGGTGACCGAGGCGGCCTACATCGACCTCCTCTTCGAACAGCAGGTCTCGGGCGTGGTCTTCGCCGGCGGCCTGTACGCCCAGGCTCAAGCGCCGCACAGCCACTACGCCAAGCTCGGTGAGCGCAGCGTCCCGGTCGTGCTGGTCAACGCGGCGGTCGACTGGCTCGACTTCCCGCGCGTCTCGTGCGACGACGTCGTCGCTGCGGAGCAGGCGATGGAGCACCTCATCGCCCTCGGTCACACCCAGATCGGCCTGCTCTTGGGGCCGTCGGACCACATCCCCTCACAACGCAAGCTGGAGGGCGCCCGCCTCACCGCCGCCCGCCACGACCTCGCATTGCCGCCAAGGTTCGTCGCCCACTCCATCTTCTCGCTCGAGGGCGGCCAGGCGACCGGCGACGAGCTGCTGCGCCATGGCGTGACCGCGATGGTGTGCGCCAGTGACCCGCTGGCCCTCGGGGCGGTGCAGGCCGCCCGGCGCCTCGGCCTCCAGGTCCCTGGTGACGTGTCCGTGGTCGGGTTCGACGATTCGGCCTTCATGCGCTACACGGACCCGCCGCTGACCACCGTCCGCCAGCCGATCGAGGCGATGGGTCGCGCCGCCGTCGACCGGCTGGTCAGCCAGCTCGAGGGCCGGCGCGACGGCCCGGGCGAGCTGCTCTTCGCGCCGGAGCTGGTCGTCCGCGGCTCGACCGGCCGGGCGCGCTGAACCGCTTGCATCCCGAACGCATCAGTTGCAGATTTGCGTAATTTCGTCCAGTTCTTGCATGGCGATGGACGATGTGCCTACGGTGGACCGGTCGCGCGGTGCAGAGGCCCGAGCGGCCGAAGGGGAGCAGATGTGATCGAGGGGGCGACGGGGCATGTCGACGCGTGGTGGCGTCGGGCGGTCATCTACCAGCTCTACGTGCGCAGCTTCGCCGACGGCAACGGCGATGGGATCGGTGACCTCGTCGGCGCCGGGACACCTTGCCGCTCGACGTGTTCCTCGCCGCGCTCGATGATCACCACGGTGCTGCCCGTCACGCTCTTCCTCGTCTTCCAACGCTTTTTCCTGCGCGGTGCCGGTCTCGGCGGCGCAGTGAAAGGTTGACTGGGCACCATCTCCGCGCCGCCGGGTGTCGGAGCCGAGACGGGAGGAAATGGTCGCAACGTGCATGTCGCGGTGGTGCAGAGCCCTGGCGCCGGCGACGAGGATGTCACCGGCGACGAGCTGCGCGACGTCATCCGGCGGGCCGGACACACCGTCGACTATCGCTGCTTGGAGGACGACGGATGGGACGCGGACCTCGGCGCTGGCCACGATCTCGTCGTCGCCGCAGGGGGCGACGGAACGGTCCGCCAGGTGTTCACTGCCCTGGTCGCTCGACCGTGCCTGGCCACCGTCGTGGCGCTCGGCACGGCCAACAACGTGGCGCGGACGCTGCGCATTCCCGTCGACGAGCCCCTGCAGTGGGTCGCCGACTGGCCGCAGGCAGTGACGTCCACGTACGACATCCCGACGATCGCCTCGGCTCGCACGTCGCGTCCGGTGATCGAGGGCGTCGGCAGCGGTCTGTTCGCTCGGCTCCTCGAGACGGCCGAGCGTGAGGGAAACGACGAGGACGTCGGCGACGAGGACGTGTGGGTGCGCTTCCAGCGCATCGTCCGCGGAGCGCCGGTGGAGGACTGGGCCCTGCAGGTGGACGGGCTCGACCTGTCAGCCCCGTATCTCGGGGTGCAGGTGATGAACATCCGCGAGACCGGCGCCCGAGTGGCGATCGCGCCGCGTGCCGACCCAGGCGACGGCATGGTGGACGTCGTCGCGATCCGGCCTGGCGACCGGCAGGCGCTCCTCCGGTACGGAGCACGGCGTCGGCGCGACGACGATGCCGAGCTGCCCGGCCTGGAGCTGCACCGCGCCCGGCGGGTCGTGCTCGAGTGCCCGGGCGGTTGCCCGGTCGCCGTCGACGACCTGCCGTGGGCGATCGAGGCCGACACCGACATCGTCACCATCGATGTCGGGTCGAGACAGCTCCCGGTACTGCAGCCCGATCGACGTGTCCAGGACACGATGGGTGGGTAACCCGCCGGGGATGCGAGCCCTGATCACCAACGATGACGGTGTCGACAGCGAAGGGATCCGGCTGCTCGCCGGCGTCGCCCTCGAATGCGAGCTCGAGGTCATCGTGGTGGCGCCGGCATGGGACACGAGCGGCGCCAGTGCCTCGTTGACCGCAGTGCAGCACGACGGCCAGCTGCGCCTCGACCCGCGGTCCTACGCCGAGCTGCCCGATGTGCCCGTGTACGCCGTGGAGGCGGCACCGGCATTCATCGTGCGGGCGGCCGCCGCCGGTGCGTTCGGGAAGCCTCCCGACGTCGTGCTCTCCGGCATCAACAACGGGCCCAACACGGGGCACGCCATCCTCCACTCGGGCACGGTCGGTGCGGCGTTGACGGCGGCGACCTTCGGCGTGCCGAGCGTCGCCGTCTCGATCGGGGCGGCCCAGCAACCGCACTGGGAGACGGCCGCAGTCTTCGCCAGGACTGCCGTGCGCTGGCTGCTCGCCAGCGATCAGCCGACGGTGCTGAACGTCAACGTTCCCGACATCCCCGTCGATGACGTCCGTGGGTTCGACCGCGTCCGGTTGGCCGCCTTCGGTGCGGTGCAGACGAACATCACCGACGCCGGCGAGGGGTACGTCAAGCTGGCGTACGCCGAGGTCGAGGCGGACTTCGAGCCCGGAACCGACGCCGCCGCCCTCCGCGACGGCGTCGCCTGTTACACGCCCTTGATCGGCGTGTGCGAAGCCTCGACCGATATCCCCAGCTCGCTCGCCTCGGACGCGTCAGGCCGAGCCCGAGATGGATGATGAGCGACGTGTTCTTCCCGTACCGCTTCGACAACCGCTACGCGCTGATGTGGGCGCCCTTCGGCGCGTGGCCCGGTCGCGATGGGGTCAGCGTGACCGACCGAACGCTCCGCGCCACGTTCGGGCTGCTGGTCCTCGAAACGGCTTGCGACAACGTCTCCGGTGGGCACATCACGGAGCGCTACCGGTGGTGGACGGCGATCGGGGCGCGGCTCTCAGCCGCCGATGACGGATTGACCTTCGGCACCAACGCCGACCGAGGCGTGTGCATCCACTTCGATGGACGAGTTCCAGCCGTGCTCGGATGGCGCCCGCACTCGGCGCTGACCGTCACGGTCGCCGACTGCGACGGGCTGCTCCGGGCCATCGACACCGCCCGAACCTGACCGCCTTCGAGCCGTCGTACGCTCCGGATCGGTCCGCGACTCCCCGCTGCGTCACGCCTGGTTTCGTCGCTTCTGATCGCCAGAGCGCTGTCGGCCTCGGGCAACTGGATGCAGACGGTCGCCGCCGGTTATCTGGTGTTCGCGATTGACGGGTTCGGCGTTGCAGGTCGGGGCCCTCGCCGCCGTCGTCAATGGACCGAGCCTCGTCGCGCCGGCCCGTTCGGCGGCTGGCTCGCCGAGGCTCGTTCGTCGACGTCGCCGCCGTCTGATGTCGATCAGGACGCCGAGCGCTCGGGGGCGGGCTGGCTCCTCACGAGCACTGCGGCATGAGGGCCGGTGCCGTCGTCATGTGGCGCGGGCTGCTGCTCAGAACCCTGCTCGAGACGACATTGGTGTTCTTCGTGTTCGTCGGGCCGCTCGAGCAGATCATGCCCGTCGTCGCCGCCGACCACGGCGACGGAGCCGGCTACATCGGTCTGCTGCTCGCGGCGATCGCGCTCGGTGGTCTCCTCGGCAATCCGATCGTGCGCCGGCTGCACGAGGTCTCCGAGCTGCCGGTGCTCGGAGTCAGCTTGGTCGTCGCAGGTTCGCTGATGATCGCCCTGGCCGTGTCCAAAGGCCTCGTGCCGGACATCGTCTTGGTCGTGCTGATCGGCGCGACGTGGGAGGTGATCTGGGTGACCGAGAGCACCAGCGTCCACTTCCGCAGCCCCGCCGACCTCACCGGCCAGGCGATGGGCATCCTGTTCATGGTCGCCAGCGCCGCCGTCGCGCTCGGATCGGTCCTCGCCGGTCTGGTCGCCCACCACTTCGGAATCGAGTGGTCGTTGGCCATCTCGGGCGCCGCCCTGATCCTGATCGGTCCCTGCCCCGTGCTCTGGGCCGGTCATCGCATGCCGCCTGCGGGCCGCACGGCGATCGCGCCGATGCGCGTGCCTTGCCCGAGGCTCCCCCCGCCGGCCTGCCGTCCGCGCTGAAAGGTCTCAGGACGGGGCATCGAGGTCCGCCCTGTCGTGATGGGTTGCGCACGACACCGACCTGGGTGACGATCAGCGGGTGCAGCCGCACGCGTCACCGAGCCGTTCGACGGCGGTCAGCTCGACGTCGGAGACGGGCACAGGGTGTTCTGGGAGGTGGCCGGGAACCGGGATGGCAAGCCTGCGCTGATCGTCCACGGTGGTCCCGGCGCACCGCTGTCGTCGCGGGCCCGGCGAATGTTCGATCCGGATCGCTACCTCATCGTTCAGTTCGACCAGCGCCAGTGCGGGCGCAGCACGCCGCACGCCGCCGAACCTGTCGTCGACCTCTCGACGAACACGACGGCCCACCTGATCGCCGACGTGGAACGGCTGCGTCAGCATCTCGGGATCGAGCGGTGGCTGCTGTGGGGAGGCTCGTGGGGGACGACGCTGGCGCTGGCCTACGCCGAAGCGCACCCCGAGCGGGTGACCGAGATGGTCTTGGCCAGTGTCGTCGGTACGTCGCATGACGACGTGGCGTGGGTGACGCAGGCGATGGGCCGGGTGTTCCCGGAGCAGTGGGAGCAGTTCCGCGACGCCCTCCCGCCGGCACAGCGCCACGGCAACCTCGCCGCGGCCTATGCCGACCTGTTGCAGGACCCCGACCCTGCGGTCCATCAACCCGCCGCCGCGGCGTGGTGCGCGTGGGAGGACACCCACGTCGCCACCGTTCCTGACCGCCGCCCCGATCCCCGCTACGAAGATCCCCGCTTTCGGCTGTGCTTCGCCCGCCTGGTGACCCACTACTGGAGCAACGCCGCGTTCCTCGAGGACGGTGCACTGGTCCGCGACGCCCACAGGCTGGCTGGTGTTCCGGTCGTCATGGTCAACGGGCAGCTCGACATCAGTGCGCCCGCTCCAGGGGGCATGGAGGCTGGCCAAGGCGATCCCTGGCGCGGAGCTGATCGTCATCCGCGACGAAGGCCACGGTGGGGCGACAGTCCACGTTGGCTGTCATCGTCGACACCACCGAACGCTTCGCTCGCTGATCGCCGAGCGACGGGCGGCGATGTCAGCCGCAGACGCGGCCGATGGCGACGACGACCGTGAGCGGTGTGCCGGCCGGAACGGCGGCGCCGTCGGCGTACGAGACGGTCGGGTCGGAGCCGTCGACAACCGACGTGATGTGCTCGCTGCCGAACCCTGCCGGGCGGCACTGCCGGGCAATCGCCGTCACCGGCAGGCCCGACGAGCAGAGCGATCGGATCCCGTTCGACCAGTACTGACCGACGGCGCTCCACCCCGTGACCGGCGGCCCAATGGCGATCGTCGGCGGGACGGTCGTCGTCTCGCCCACGACGGTCGCCGTCGGTTCGGGCGGTGGCGCCGGGCACTCGGCGATGAGGCCGATACCGGCGTTGGTGCTCACCGAAGCGACGAATGCGCCCGGAGCGGCTGGATCGGGCACGGCCAGCCACGGGGCGAGCCCGCCCACCTTGACGTCGAACTCCGTCGCCGCGCGCGTCAATGTGGCTTGGAAGTCGAATGAGCAGTTCCATTGGCCCCCGCCGGCCGACGCGTCCGCCCATCGGCTCCCCGTCACGGTGCCGCTGCCGATCTGCTCGCTCGTGTCGGGCACGAGGATGGCCACGGGCGCACCGACGGTGAGCCCTGCTGTGGAGCCGCCCCGCGAGTCGGCCCATCCGACACAGGTGCCGTCGGCCAAGCGGACGGCCTCGGCGAACGGATCCGTCAGGGTGTAGGGCGGGGCGCCTGGCTCGACCCCGCCGGCGGCACCGGCGACCGCCGTGCCCGTCACCGTCGATCCGGCGGCCGCCGTTGGCCCGCTGGTCGTGGTCGATGCTCCGACGACCGTCGTCGAGCCGGCGCCGACGGTCGTCGACGAGCCGGCCTCCGACGACGTCGAGGTCGGGTCGGACTCAGGCCGCGTCGACTCCGTGGACGTCGATGACGGGTCGGTCGTCTCCGGAGGCGTCGTCGGCTGGGCGAGGGAGTTCGGGCTGCGATCGCTCGAGCAGGCGGCAACGAGTGCCACCGCCGCCAGCAGCAAGTGCCTTCGTTCCACCGGTCCAGTGTCTCAGACCGTTCGGCCCGGGGGGCGCCAGCCCTGCCCGCTGAGACAGTTGCTCGTCCGGGCGGCGGCGACGATCACGACGGTTCCGGCGCCTGGTGCCTGCGGCGACCGGGCTCGAGGTTGGTGAGGACCCGGTCGAACACGGCGCCGAGCACCTCGACCTCCTCATCTGAGAGGAGATCGAAGAACTGGCGGCGGACGGCGGCGACGTGTCCAGGGGCGGCGCCGGCGATCGCTGCTCGGCCGGCCTCGGTGATGCGGACCATCGCGCCCCGGGCGTCCTCGGCGCACTTCTCGCGGGCCACGAGGCCGCGCCCTTCCATCCGGCGGACGTGATGGTGGGTGCGCGCGGGGCTCGTGCAGGCGAACTGGGCGCGAATCCTGCCATCAGCCCTTCTGGGCGCCATCTCTGCCAGCACCTGGCAGGAAACACGCCCAGAACCGAAGCGAGCTCCGGCAGCCGGCCTTCGACAGCAAGTGCTACGCCCGGACACCGCGGAGTGGCTCCCGTTCGGTAACGGCGTCGCCCTGAGATCGGTCCGGAGCACCGCTCAGGGGTCTCAGGGATCGAGGCGGGACTTCCCCGATGTGCCGCGCATCTGGTCGGTCTTACGGTCGTCCGGTATGACTCTCCGTTGGCGACCACGGCGACCCAGTTCACGGCTCCTCGCAACGTTCGCCGCGGCGGCCGCCGCGCTGGCCATGGTCGGGACCGCGTGCGCCGACACCACGCCGTCGACGAGTGAGCCCTCATCGTCGGTGCCAGCTGCGACGGCAGCAGCCGGGTCGAGTGGATCTGGTACCGCCAGCAATTCGGCATGGGTGGAGGTGGTGCCCGGCGGAGACTGCGAGTGTGCCGATGGCAGCCAGTTCGCCTTCTGGGTGCGGGCGGCCGATCCGGCGAAGGTCGTGCTGTACCTCGATGGCGGTGGCGCGTGTTGGGATGCGACGAACTGCGCGTTCACCACCGCCGAGTCGACGACCTACGACTGGAACATCGCCGACGAGGATCCGGCGCTGGCCGGAGGGATCTTCGACTTCACCCGGGCCGACAATCCGTTCCGCGACTACACGTTCATCTTCGTGCCCTACTGCACTGGAGACGTGCACCTCGGCGACGTCACCCGTGAGTACTCACCCGAGCTCGCCGTCGAGCACAACGGATTCGTCAACGGCACTGCGGCGCTGAACTACCTCCTGGATGAGCACGCCGACGCCGCCCACGTCGTCGTCGTCGGCGAGAGTGCCGGATCGATCGCCGCCCCCGTCTACGGTGGCCTCGTCGCCGACCAGCACCCGGACGCCAGAGTCACCGTATTCGCCGACTCGTCGGGCGCCTACCCAGACGACCCGGACCTCAACGGCGGGATCATTGCGTCGTGGGGGGCGTTCGACAACATGCCCGACTGGGAGGTCAACGAAAGTCTCACCGCGCCCGACTGGGGCATCCCGCGTTACTGGGTACAAGCGGGATTGCACGATCCCGACATCATCCTGGCCCGCTTCGACTTCGCCCACGACGAGGTGCAGACGTCGTTCATGGACCTCATCGCAGCGGACACGTCGAACCTCGTCGCCTCGATCGACGCCAACGAGGCGACGATCGAGGAAGCCGGCGTGGTCCAGCACAGCTACACCGCACCCGGCAACGACCACGGAATCGTCGGTGGCGGGGAGTTCTACGGGATGGAGGTCGACGGCGTCACGTTGGTCGACTGGGTCGCCGCACTGATCGCGGGTGAACCGCTCGACGACGTCCACTGCGCCGAGTGTTAGCCGAACCTCGAACCCGGTGGCCGCAGTGCCCACCGACACGAGAGCCTCGACGTCAGCGCCGGCCGGCACCGCCGAGCGATCATGGATGGCGATCGATCACGGGAGGACACGGATGAAGGCCATCGTGCAGTCTGGCTACGGAGCGCCTGGGCGTGTGCTGCGCCTCGCCGAGATCGACCCGCCGCAGGTCGGTGACGATGGGGTGCTGGTGCGCGTGCGGGCGACGAGCGTGAACACGCCCGATTGGATCGTTGTCGCCGGCGTGCCGAAGATCCTGCGGGTGCGCTCAGGGTTTCGCACGCCGTCGTGGCCGGTGCGCGGCACGGACGTGGCCGGGGTCGTCGAGGCGGTCGGCCGCGGCGTCACGGATCTGCGTCCGGGAGACGAGGTGTTCGGCTCGCGGTGGATCAGCGGGCCCATCATGCAGCCGCCGGGCACGTTCGCCGAACTGACGGTCTTGCCGGCGACGCAGCTGATCGCCAAGCCGCCCGGGCTGTCCTTCGAGCACGCCGGCGGCGCCGGCATGTCAGGGCTGACGGCGCTCGCTGCGATGCGCGACGTCGGCCAGGTCAGGTCCGGCACGCATGTGCTCGTCAACGGTGCGTCCGGTGGTGTCGGCACGTTCGCCATGCAGATCGCCAAGACGCTCGGAGCCGAGGTCACCGGTGTGTGCAGCGCGAGGAATGCCGACCTCGTTCGATCGCTCGGGGCAGACCACGTCCTCGATTACACGGCCGAGGACTTCACGAGTGGCACCGCGCGCTATGACGTGATCCTCGACAACGTCATGAATCACCCGCCGTCACGAACGGTCCGTGCGTTGGCCGCGGGTGGCACGTTCATCCCCAACAGCGTCGGCAACTCGGCCGGTCTGCTCGCCGGGCTGCCCCGGATGGCGCGAGCGAAGCTGATGGGTCGCAGGACCAACGTGAAGTTCGTGAACTGCGTCGTCAACCGGGACGAGCTGGGTGCCCTCGCCGAGCTCCTCGGCTCCGGCGCCGTGCGTGTCGTCGTCGACCGGGTGTACGCCCTGGCGGATGCGCCGGCGGCGGTCGCCCACATGCTCGAGCACCACGCCCGCGGCCAGGTCGTCATCACCGTGTGATGAACGACGAGCGGGTGAACTGCGTCACGTGAAGGCGGGAATGACCTCGTTGGCGAAGAGGGCCGTGGCGCGTGTCAGTGTGGCTTGGTCGGTCGCTTCTCTCGCGGTGGCGAAGATCAGGCACGCCTCATCGAACTCGATGGCGTCGTGCCATCGGCGGATCTCCTCGATCACGGCGTCCGGAGTTCCGACGAACGCTCGGTCGTGGGCGAACTCCTGGTAGCTGACGGGCTGGCCGGTGCCGACGCGCTGCAAGACCGGGTCGTGCTGGTCGCCTCGCGTGCCCGTCTCCCAGTAGTAACGGTGAAAGGAGAGCGCTCGATCGAACCAGTCCGCCTCGATGGCCGCGTCGTCCTGGGCCACCCACGCTTCGCGCATCAGGCAGATGCGAGGGGTGGTCCCGTGCCTGGCGCAGGCGGCCCGGTAGCGCTCGGCAAGCGAGCGCACGTAGGTCAACGTCTCCATCGGCAGGGTGAACCACGTGTCGCCGAGACGGGCGGCGCGTTCGATGGCCGCCTCCGACGTGCCCCCGACGTAGATCGGTGGGTGAGGCTGCTGGACGCAGGGTGGGTAGAGCGGCAGGTCACCGAACCGGAAGAACTCGCCCTCGTGCTGGAAGTTGCCGGTCGTCCACGTGGAGCGGAGGATCTCGATCGTCTCGTTGAGCCGCCGACCACGCCGCCCGAACGGCGACCCGTAGGCCTCGAACTCGTACGGTCGGTAGCCCGTACCGAGTCCGAGGACGGCACGACCTCCGGAGATCTGGTCCAGCGTGGCGACCTGTTCGCAGATCGTGATCGGGTGGTGCAGCGCACCGAGGAACACACCGGTCCCCAACCGCAGCCGTTCCGTGCGGGCGGCGATCGCCGCCAGGAGGACGAACGGCGCCGACGGATCCTTCGTCTCCGGCGTGAACGAGTGGTGACCGACGAAGCCACCGGCGAACCCGACCGATTCGACATGGCGGGCGAACTCGTACGTGCGCTGGAACGGGTCCCGCTCGCCGGGGTCCTGAAAGCGCGGCAGCGTGAGGCTGAACTCGATCGACCGGCTCATTGGTGCACCATCGACTCATGCAGATGCCTTGTTGAAGCGATCTCGACCGGGCACCAATGAGCGAAAGCACCGCAATGATGGTTCGCTCGCTCGAAGACTCGCTCGCTCACGGCCCTGCCACCTCGCCCGAGTTTCTTGACACGTGATAGGAAAAGCCCACTCGCGAAGCGTATGGCCTACCCGCACCTCTTCCAGCCGATCGACGTCGGACCGATCACGATCCCCAACCGGATCGTGCGGTCGGCGCACGGCACCATGCTCACCGGCGAGCGGCTGATCGCCTACCACGAGGCGCGCGCCGCAGGTGGTGTGGGCATGAGCACCCTCGAGGCGACGGGCGTCCACGCCAACGCGCCGAGCGTCACGCCGCTCCACAGCGACGACGTCATCCCGCTCTACCGCGAGCTCATGGCGCGGATCCGGCCGTACGGGATGAAGATGCTCCAGCAGATCTACCACCCCGGCTCGGCGACACGACCCAAGAAGGCGGCGACGCAGATCTCGTCGAGTGCGATCCCGAATCCGATGGTCGGTGGCATCCCGATGGAGATGACAGGCTCGACGATCGCCGAGATGGTCGCCGCGTTCGCCGCGGCGGCTCGACGGTGTCGCGACGGTGGCCTCGATGGGATCGATCTGCACGCCTCGAGCGGTTACCTCATCGAGCAGTTCCTCTCGCCGGCCAACAACGTGCGCACCGATGAGTACGGCGGCTCGCTGGAGAACCGGATGCGCTTCCTGATGGAGATCCTCACCGCCATCCGTGCGGAGGTCGGTGACGACTATTGCGTTGGGATCCGCTTGCCCAACGAGGAGTACATCCCGGGCGGTCTGACGCCGGCCGATGTCGCCGAGATCGCCCTGCTCGTCGAGCCCTACGTCGACTACGTCTCGCTGCACATGGGCTCGTACTGGCGGTTCCACAAGCTGTTGGCATCGATGGATGACCCGCTCGGCAACGAGATGACGGTCAACGAGGTGATCACCCGAGTGATCCACAAGCCGACGATCGTGGTCGGAAGGATCATGACGCTCGACCACGCCGAGCACATCGTGGCGAGCGGGGGAGCGGACATGGTCTCGATGGTGCGGGCGCTGATCGCCGACCCTGCACTGGTCGACAAGGCTCGCCGCGGCGAGGAACACCTGATTCGCCCGTGCATCGGTTCCAACTTCGGATGTGTCGGCAACCTGATGGAGACCGGCACGCTCTCCTGTGTCGTCAACGTCGCCGCCGCCCGCGAGACGGAGATCCCGTTCGAGCCGCCCGGGCCGGCGGCCGTGCGCAAGCGCGTGCTCGTGGTGGGAGGTGGCCCGGCCGGCCTGGAGGCGGCCCGTACCGCTGCGCTGCGCGGGCACGACGTGCACCTCCACGAAGCGACCCGGCACCTCGGTGGCCAGGTCGCCATCGCCGCCACGGCACCGCACCGGTCCGACATCGGGGCGATCACCGAGTGGTTGACGGGCGAGATCGAGCGCCTCGGCGTCACCATCCAGCTCAGTTCGATGGTCGACCCGGACGTCGTCGCCGAGCTCGCACCCGACGATGTGATCGTCGCGACGGGCGGTACGCCCCGCCGCGATGGCTTCCAGCTGTCGACTCCCGTGACGCCAGTTCCCGGACACGACCTCCCCCACGTGTTCTGCTCATGGGACGTGTTCGGCTTCGGAGGGCGTGCTCGACTCGAAGGCCCCGCCGTGGTCTACGACGACACTGGGACGTTCGACGCGATCTCCGTCGCCGACGCACTCCTCGAAGCAGGCGTGCAGACCACGATGATCTCCCGCAGCCAAGCGATCGGTGAGCACGTGCCATACCCGCCGGCCACCGTCGGTGCGGCACGCGAGCGACTGATGTCGGGGGACTTCGACCACATCGGCGGGCACCACCTGTTGGCGATCACCCCGGACGAGGTGATCGTCGGCTCGCCGTTCACCGATCGGCGACGGGCCGTGTCCGCGCACACCGTCGTCGTGGTGACCTACAACCACCCGAACCGCGAGCTCGCCGAACACCTGACGGCGGACGAAGGGGCGACCTGGACGGTGCACCTGGTCGGTGACGTCACGGGCACCAATGGCATCCGTCCGGCGATCCATCAGGCAGCTGAGCTGGCGAGGGCGATCTGAGGAAGGCGGTCGCCATGGAGCTGTGCACGCCGTTCACGTTGGCGGTCCCGGAGGAGGTGATCGTCGACCTGCGCCAACGGCTCGCGAGGACGCGCTTCATCGACGAGTTCGAGGCCGGCAACGAGTGGGCCTTGGGGGTGAGTCGTTCCTACTTGCAGGAGCTGTGCGAGTACTGGCGGACGACGTTCGATTGGCGCGCCCAGGAAGCGATCCTCAATGCCTTCGACCAGTTCCAGACTCGAGTGGACGGTCAGCCGATCCATTTCATCCATGCCCGCTCGCCGAACCCCGCCGCCCTTCCCCTGTTGCTCGTCCACGGTTGGCCCGGCTCGATCTTCGAGTTCGTCAAGGTGATCGGGCCGCTCTGCGATCCCGAGGCACACGGCGGCGACAAGGCCGACGGCTTCCATGTGGTGGCGGCCTCGATCCCCGGCTATGGGTTCTCCGGGCCGACGATCGAACCCGGCTGGGGACCCGCCCGGATCGCATCGGCGTTGGCGGAGCTCATGGAGCGCCTCGGGTACGAGCGCTACGGGGCGGGCGGCGGCGACTGGGGGGCGATCATCATCACCGAACTGGCGCGCGCCGACGAGGGGCGACACCTGTGCGGCCTCCACCTCACCTCGCCGCACGGCGAGCCTCCACAGGACGCCGACGGTGGCGAGCTCCTCAGTGACGCCGACCAGCGTGGCTTGGCCGATTGGGCGAGGCATCAGGCGGAAGGCACCGTCGTCCACGTGCAGGTCAACAGCACCCGTCCTCATACGCTGGCGTTCGCGTTGAACGACTCGCCGGCGGGACTGGCGGCGTGGCTGGTCGACAAGTTCCGTTCCTATAGCGACTGCGATGGCGACGTGGAGCGGAGCTTCACCAAGGACGAGCTGCTGGCCCAGATCACCACGTACTGGGTGACGGGGACGATCGCCTCGGCGTCACGCCTCTACTACGAGCGGGCACACGGCGGTACTCCCTGGTCGCCCCTTCGTCGCATCGACGTCCCGACAGGCTGCGCCATCTTCCCTCGGGACGTGCGGCGGGCGCCGCGGCCGTGGGCGGAGCGCTGCTACAACATCCAGCGGTGGGTCGAGATGCCCTCGGGCGGCCATTTCCCGGGAGTCGAGGAGCCCGCGCTCCTGGTCTCCGAGCTGCGCGCCTTCTTCCGTCCTCTGCGATCCCTCACTTGAGACGATATCAACAAACTCGTGCGCCGCCGTTGTTCGGCTGGTCTAGCGTGATGCGTGATGGGGACCGACGGGGCAACCGCTCGACCGATCGCCGACGGCCTGTTCACCTGGCCCGACGCCGAACCTCGATTGATCGGCAGCCGGTGCGAGGATTGTGGCGCGGTGACGTTTCCTGAGCAGGACTCGTGCCCACGATGCACCGGCACGAACGTGACGCGGCATCTGCTGAGCCGGACGGGCACGTTGTGGACGTGGACGGTGCAGGGGTTCCGTCCGAAGTCTCCGCCGTACGAGGGACCCGTGGAGTTCGAGCCGTATCCAGTCGGGTACGTCGAGCTCCCCGGTGAGGTCAAGGTCGAGACCCTCCTCGTCGACGTCTCGCCCGGACAGTTGCGGATCGGGATGGAGATGGAGCTGGCAATCGTCCCGTTCCGTTCGAGCGTGAGCGACGAGCCGCTCGTCACGTTCGCCTTCCGCCCGCTCGACGCGACGGGCGGGTGACGGGCGGCCGTGGAACGGCGCATCGACGCCTACCTGGTCTGCGGGGGCAAGTACCACGACTTCGACTTCGCCCGCCTCGAGCTGCTCAAGCTGCTCGCCGTGGACGACCGCGTCCGGGTCCAGGTCGCCCAGCACTTCGGCGATGTCGCGGCGATCACGAGCTCGGACTTCCTGGTCACCTACACGTGTGATGCCCGACCGTCGGCCGAGGAGCAGGGCGCGATCAGTGCATGGGTCGAACGTGGCGGGCGATGGCTGGCGCTGCACGGCACGAACACCGTCCTCGATCCACCCGTCGGTCCGGACGGAGGCCTCTACAGCGCCCCCCGCAACATCCCCGTGTGGGCGCGGACCCTCGGCAGCCAGTTCCTCTCGCACCCACCGATCGAGCCCTATGCCGTCCGGCCTTCGCCGGGCGCCGAGGGCGATCCGCTCGTGGCCGGGATCGAGTCGTTCGAAGCGTGTGACGAGCTGTACCTGATGGAGCACCACGGCGACATCGTTCCCCTGCTCGAGACCCATTGGACGGGGACGACGCGTGGCTTTGCCGACGCCGACTGGCCCGATGACGAGCCGCGACTGGTGCTCTACCGCCACCGACTGGGCCACGGCGAGGTGGTCTATTTCACGCTCGGGCACTGTCGCAGTCACTGGGACATGATCCATCCGCCGCACAACGGCGCCCGGTGGCCGACGATCGACCGCGGATCCTGGGACGTCCCCGAGTTCATCGAGATCCTGCGGCGGGCGATCGCGTGGGCCAAGGACGCCACGCCGGTCGCCCGTCGTCCCGCCTAGGCTTTCTTCGCATGGCGCGGAGTAACTTCGACCCTCCGTCCGGATTCCTCCTCGCCTTCGAGTCGCTCGGGATGGTCGAGCGCGGTGTGTTCTCCGTTGCCGGGCGACAGCTCGTGCCCCGATGCACCAACGAACGAGACCCGGTGCTCGTGCTTCCCGGCTTCACTGCATCCGACGAGTCGACACGCCCCCTTCGGCGCCTGTTGCGGAGCAAGGGCTACTCGGTGCACGGCTGGGGCCTGGGCGCCAACGTCGGTCCCCACCCGCACGTGCTCGAAGGGATGCACCGTCGTCTGACCGAGCTCGCCGACCGCTACGGGACCAAGGTCAGCCTCGTCGGCTGGAGCCTCGGCGGGATCTACGCCCGCGAACTGGCGCACGGCTACCCCGAGCTCGTGCGCCTCGTCGTCACCCTGGGCAGCCCGTACCGCTTCCGCACGGGTGATCGCGGCCGCACGTCGGAGCTGTACGCCGCGGTCGCACCCGAGCACGAGCCGTTCGCCGGACGGATGGTGCCGGAGGCGGATCGTCCGCCGCTGCGCGTACCGGCGACGTCGATCTACACGCGTACCGACGGGATCGTGCGATGGCAGGCATGCATCGAGCCGGTCGGAGCCATGGCGCGAGAACATCGAGGTGATCGGGACCCACACCGGGCTCGGGTTCAACGTGTCGGCGTTGTACGCCATTGCCGATCGGCTCAACCAGCCGCTCGGGACCTGGGAGCCGTTCGCCCCGCCGCCCTGCCTCTGGCCCCTGTTCCCCCGCCCGTCCAAAGGCCGGCGCTGGTCGGCCGAGCTCGGCGCGTAAGGACCTGTGCGCGGATTGGTCGACAGGTTCACGCGCTTGATCCCCGGGTTGGTCGAAGCAGCTCTTGAGGTGGAGGGTGCCGCGGTGCGACGCGACCCGGCGCGGTAGCCGTCGATCTGGGCGCGGTGCGTCTCATTTCGCTTTCTGGGCGCGTTTTTTCCCGACAGTCGCGAAGAAACGCGCCCAGATGGCGATTTGAGAAGGTCCGCGCCCAGATCGGCCGGGTCGCGTCGCGCTGCACGGGTCACCCCCCACTTCAAGAGCTCTTCGACCAACCAGCGACCGAACGAGGTGAACCAATCAGACGAGCGACTAAGTGGAGTTGATCTCAATAATCTAGATTCGCCGGCGCGTGGAGTTCGTCGCCAACTTCCTGACGGCCGAGGAGCCCGCCGCGGAGTGGGCGCGGCGCCGGGAGGACGAGGGCTGGTCGCTGCTCGGTTGCGCCGACCACTTCTTCAGCCCCAACCGCGCCTACCCCCACATCTGGGTCACGCTGGCGACGTTCGCCGCAGCGACGACACGGGTCGGCCTCACGACATCGTTCGCCAACAACCTCTTCCGCTCGCCGGTCGAGTTCGCCCAGGCCGCGCTGCAGATGCAGGCGGTGTCGGGTGGCCGGTTCGAAGCCGGGTTGGGAGCGGGGTGGGACCGCGACGAAGCGGTCGCTGCCGGCATCGACTACCCGGCCGCCGGCGAGCGCGCCGATCGGTACGCCGAAGCGGTCGAGATCGTGCGCCGGCTGCTGACCGATGGGTCGTGCTCCTTCCGCGGCGAGCACTACCAGGTCGACGTGCCGGTGATCGGCCCCCGCCTCCTTCCCCCGCCCGTCCTCGTTGCGTCGCTCGGTGGCGATCGGACCATCCGCCGCATCGGCCCGATCGTCGATCGCATCGAGCTGCAACTGATCTCGTCGGCCACGCGGGGAGGAACGCTCGATCTCCCGACCTTGGCGGCGATCCCACGTTCCCACCTCGACGACCTCGTGGCCAAGGTGCGAGCGGTCAACGAGACGGCGCCGCTCGGGGTGTTCATCCTGTGCAGCATCGGTGACGACGATCGCACCCGGTCGCTGGAAGCACGCCTCGAAGGCTCCTTCATCGGCGGCTTCTTCGGCCAGCCGGCCAAAGTCGCGTCCTCACTGCACGAGCTGGCTGGCTCCGGGATCTCGAGGGCCCAGCTCAGCCCGTTCACGGACACCAGCCTCGAGCTGCTCGCCCCTCACCTCTCGTTGCGCTGACCAGCAGTCCGGTCGAGCAGCACCTTCGGTGGCGCTGAGCACGGCTCGCGCCCGCTCCAGCGGATCTGGGAACCTCGTCATCAGCGCCGCCGACCGGAGCTCGAGCGACAGTGGCACGCCCGGCACCGCGACGAGCGTTGCGTCCAGGGGGAGCGCGCCGTCGCCCGGCAGCAGACGGCCGTGCAGCGCCTCGTCGCGCAGCGCTTCGCGGTCGAGCCCGGGTGGTTCGGCGGGCGCGTCGGCCACCTGGAGGTAGGGCAGCAGCCGACGTGGCACACGGCGGAGGTCGTCCGGCGAGCCGCCCGAGCGGGCCAGGTGCAGTGTGTCGACCAGGACCGCGCCGTTCGGGAGGTCGACCTCCTCCACGATGCCGACGGCCGCGGCGAGCGTGGCGATCGTGAAGATCGGCAGGAACTCGAGCACGACCACGACACCCGCCGGCGCTGCCCGCTCGCACAATTCGCCGAAGCGCTCGACGACCGCCTCCCGCGTGGCCGGACCGCTCGCCACCAGCACGTGGCGCACACCGAGCTCGCCGGCGGTGTCGACGAGCGCATCGCCGGGATCGTGGTCGCGGCCCAGGATCACCGGCTCGATGTCGAGCGGCGTGATCCCGGTCGATCGCAGTCGCCCCGCGACAGCGGCCGTCGTCGCCGCCGTCCACGAGGCCGGATCGAACCAGATGCCGGCGCCGCCGAAGCCCGCCGCCGCGGCGACGTCGATCGTCGCCACCGGATCGAGGTCGAGGACGGTGCCGGCGGCCAGCGACACGAGTCGTTCGGTCATCAGCTCCGGTCGCTGCCGGCCGTCTCCCAGAACTGCTTGCGCAACTCGCGCTTGTTGACCTTGCCCATCGCCGTCCGGCCGATCGTCTCGACGATGTCCACCGTGCGCGGGCACTTGTAGCCGGCGAGGCGCTCGCGGCACCAGGCGATCAACTCCTCCGCCGCCGGCGGCGCGTCCGGATCGCTCGGCACCACGAGCGCCTTGACCTCTTCGCCCATGTCACGGTTGGGCACGCCGATCACGGCGACGTCGTCGACCTGTGGATGCTCGATGAGCACTTGCTCGGCCTCCGCCGGATAGATGTTGGCCCCGCCCGACACGATCATGTCGGTGAAGCGATCGGTGATGTACACGAAGCCGTCGTCGGTGACGTAGCCGATCTCGCCCAGCGTGAAGACACCGGGACGGAGATGGGCGCGGGCGGTCTTCTCGGGGTCGCCGGGATACACGATGCCCCGGCCGGTGGCGTCCTCGAAGTACAGCCGACCTTCCGTCCCAGCAGGCACTTCGCGCTCCTCGTCGTCGACCACGATGACGCGAAACGGGGGAATGGCGCGCCCCACCGATCCCGGATGCTGCAGCCACTCCTCGCTCGAGATCGTGCAGGTCGTGCCGACCTCGGTCGCGCCGTAGGAGTCCTGCAACACCGGACCGAACCAGTCGATCATCTTGTGCTTCACGTCGATCGGGCACGAGGCGCCGGTATGGGCAACGAGCTGGAGCGAGCTCACGTCGTACCGCGCCCGCACCTCCTCGGGCAGCGACAACAGCCGGATGAAGTGGGTCGGCACCATCACGGTCGTCGCCGCACGGTGCGTGTCGATGGCCCGCAACACGCTCTCCGCATCGAAGCGTCCGAGCACCACGACGGGGATCCCTGCGGCCAGCAGGCGCACCCCGGACAGCGGCCCGGTGTGGTACATCGGGCCGACGACGAGATGGGTCCCGAAGGCGGCGAAGGGGCTTGTCGCCAGCGCCGCCACGTGTTCGGTCATCGTGCCCCCGCCGGCGAACATGGTCGGCGGCAGCTCGACTCCCTTCGGCCGGCCGGTCGTGCCGGACGTGTACATCAGGTTCGGTCGCGGTTCGATGTCTGGCGACGGCTCTGCCGGATCGGCGGCGGCCAGCCAGTCCTCCCAGGGCCGCACTTCGGTCTCTCCCGAGACACGCCAGCCGATGACGACGGGAACCCCCGCCCGTCCGGCGGCCTCGAGCCCGATCGACACCGTGCCAGGACCGACGAACACCGCCCTGGCCCCAGAGTCCTGCAGGATGTACGTGACCTCGTCCGTGTTGAGGTGGAAGTTGACGGGGACGGTCGAGGCGCCGGCCAGCAGCCCGCCGAGGTGGGCGAGCACCGTCTCCACGCTGTTCTCGGCGAACACGGCAACCCGGCGGTCGGGGCCGAGATCGAGCTCCCCGAGGCCATTGACCACCCGGTTGAGGATGTCGTTCACCTGGGCCCAGCCGAGCGTCACGTCGTCGTCGCGCAACGCCACCTCGTCCGGACGGTCGACGGCGAGTTGTGCGGCGACGAGGACCATCAGTGGTCCCGCTGCCCCCAGCGCACACCGAAGGCGCCGTTCGTCGACACGATCATCACCACCGCGCCCTCGGCGCCGGCCCGTTCCGGTCCGTACATGACACCGGCCTTCACCCAGCGCAGGTCGCCCGGCCGGTAGGTGTCCTCGTCATCGACGATGAACTCGCCGGACTGGATCACATACAGCGTGTCGCACGGATGGGAGTGCACCCCCAAGGTCGCGTTGGGCGGGAACGTCACCTGGCGGATCGCAGGATCGGCGCTGATCCGGCGCAGGAACACGTACGGCTCGACGTGATCGTCCTCGAAGCGGGCGTTCTCGTGGTCCTCCACGGTCCACCGGCGGATGTCGTCATCGTCGATGAGCATGCTCGAGCCCCCTTCGTCAGGCCGATCGACGGCGGTACTCGACCGGCGAGTGCGCCCCTAGTAACTGTAATCGTAGTTGAGTAAGGTGGCGGCCGAAACCGTGCCGGCCGACTACGGGGGTTCCATGGCTGCCGCCTCAGCGCGCCCATTTCGCTTCGCCGTCCAGGCCTTCGAGGCGAAGTCGGGCAAGGAATGGTCGGAGGTCGCCCGGCGCACGGAGGACCTCGGCTACAGCACGTTGTTCACCACCGACCACTACTTCGGCCCCGGCTCCATCTCGGAGTCGTCGGGGCACCGCCCGGTCGACGTGGCGCCGATCGCCGCGATGACCGCCGCTGCGGCAGTGACGACCGACCTGCGCGTCGGCTGCCGGGTGTTCAACGTCGATCTGCACCAGCCCGTGGTGTTGGCCAAGGAACTGGCCACGCTGGACATGCTCTCCGACGGTCGCCTGGAGGTCGGCCTCGGCGCCGGGTGGGTGGCCGCCGAGTACGAAGGGCTGGGCGTGTCGATGGATCGGGCCGGCGTACGCATCGCCCGGCTGGGCGAGGTCGTCGAGCTGATGAAGGCCCACTGGAGTGGTGACGAGGTCGCCGTCGACGGCACCTACGTCCATGCCCACGGGTTCGTCGGGCTGCCACAGCCGGTGCAGCAACCGCACCCGCCGATCTTCATCGGCGGCGGGCGCCAGCGCATCCTCACGCTGGCCGGTCGGCTCGCCGACATCGTCAGCTTCAACTTCGACAACTCGGCCGGCCGGCTCGGCTCCGCGAGTGTCGCCAGCTCCGGCTCCGCCGAGACGGCTCAGAAGGTGGAGTGGGTGCGGGCCGGTGCGGGCGACCGGTTCGACCAGATCGAGCTCGAGATCGGTGCCTACTTCCTTGCCGTCGACGACGACCCGGCCCCGACGATCTCGGCGATGGCCAGCCGCTTCGGCGTCAGCGAGGAGGACTTCGCTTCGCATCCGCACGCGCTGCTCGGCAGCGTGGACACGGTCTGCGACATCCTCCAGGAGCGCCGCGAGCGCTTCGGCTTCTCCTACGTCACGGTCCCGCAGCGCAACATGGACGACTTCGCGCCCGTCGTCGCCAGGTTGTCGGGCTCGTGAGCGACGCCGCCGCATTGGCGTTCGATCCTCGCGACGCCGAGATCATGCAGTGCCCGTTCGACCACTACGCGCGGCTGCGCGCCGAGGAGCCGGTGCACCGCGTCCCGGCATCGTGGATCGGGCGAGCCGGCCAGTACGTCTACGCCGTCTCTCGGTACGACCTCGTCGCCCAGGTCCTCACCGACTGGTCGACGTTCTCCTCGCAGTTCGGCACCTCGCGCAGCGCGCCGCCCGAGCACCTCGTCGACGAGCTGCGGGAGATCGCCGCCGAGGGATACGCCCGCCCACCGACGATGCTGCACGCCGACCCGCCGGCCCACACGCGCTACCGGAAGCTGGTCTCGAAGGCGTTCACCCCGAGGCGTGTGGCCGAGCTCGGGCCGAGGATCGAACAGATCTGCGACGAGCTGTGCGACGCCATCGATGCTGGAGAGCAACCGGTCGACCTGGTCGGCGCCTACGCGGTGCCGATCCCGACGCGCACCATCGCCACCGCGCTCGGCGTGCCCGACGACCGCTACCTCGACTTCAAGCGATGGGCCGACGCCGAGATCGCCGCCATCGGACGGCAGCTCGATGACGACTCGTGGCGGAGGTCGGCCCGCGAGGTCGTCGAGCTCCAGCAGTACTTCGCCACCGAGCTCGAGGCCCGCCGCCGGGAACCCCGCGACGACCTGCTGACCGACCTGCTCGAGGCCCGCCTCACCCCCGAGGACGAGGTCGAGGGCGAGCCGCTCTCGATGGAGGAGATGATCTCCATCGTCCAGCAGCTGCAGGTCGCCGGCAGCGAGACGACGGCCAGCCTGATCGGCGACATGGTCGTCACGCTGGGGCACGAACCGGACTGGTGGGAGCAGCTGGCGGCCGAGCCCATGCTCGCCGGCGCCGTCGTCGAGGACGCGCTGCGCCTCGCCAGTCCCAGCCAGGGCTCGTTCCGCATCGCTGCTCGTGACACCGAGCTCGGCGGTGTGCCGATCCCGATCGGTTCCACGATCTGGGTGATGTTCGGATCGGCCAACCGCGACCGCGCCCGCTTCGAGCATCCCGACCGGCTCGATCCGGGCCGGGCCGGCGTGTTCCAGCACCTCGCCTTCGGTCGCGGCCCCCACTACTGCCTCGGTGCTCCGCTCGCCCGCCTCGAAGCGGTCACCGCCCTGCGGACGCTCGTGCGGCGTTACGAGTCGATCCAGGTCGTCGACGAGTCGTTGCTGCAGTATCACCCGAGCTGGATCCTGCGCGGGCTCACCCGACTCGACGTGCGCCTCGTGCCCCGCTCCCGGCGGCAGCCGACATGATGCGGTTCGGGGCGGTCTTCCCGACGAGCGAGATCGGCACCGACCCGATCGCCGTGCGCGACTATGCCCATGCCGCCGAGGCGCTGGGCTGCGGGCGGCTGACCGCCTACGACCACGTCCTCGGCGCCGAGCACGCCGATCGGGAGCCACCGCTACGCGGGCCGTACACCGAGCACGATGCGTTCCACGAGCCGCTCGTGCTGTTCGGCTTCCTCGCCGCCCACACCTCGCGCATCGAGCTGGCCACTGGTGTGCTCGTCCTGCCCCAGCGCCAGACGGCACTGGTTGCCAAACAGGCCGCCGAGGCCGACCTGCTGTCGGGCGGGCGCCTCGTGCTGGGCGTCGGGACGGGGTGGAACCACGTCGAGTACACGGCGCTCGGCACCACGTTCCGAGATCGGGCGCGCCGCTTCGACGACCAGCTCGTCGTGCTGCGGGCGCTGTGGCAGCAGGAGCTCGTCGACTACGAGAGCCCGTTCCACCGCATCGACCGGGCGGGGGTCGTGCCCCGTCCGGGTCGCTCGATCCCGTTGTGGATGGGAGGGTCGGCGGAGCCCTCCCTGGCGCGGGCCGCCCGGCTCGGTGACGGGCACATCTTCGCCGGCAACACCGATCGGCACTTCGACGCCGCGCGCCGGCTCGTCGAGCTGCTCGGCGAGGGCGGGCGCGACCGTGCCGCGTTCGGCATGGACATGTTCGTCGACTACGCGTCCGGCCCCGACGTCTGGCACGACACCGCACGTCGATGGGAGGCGTTCGGCGGGTCGTTGATGTCGATGCGCTCGATGACGACCGGGACCTCGTTCCTCGGTGTCCCGGCCGCCGGCCTGTCTGGTCCGCAGGAGCACATCGACGCGCTGGAGCGGTTCATGAAGGAGATGTCGCCTTCCGCCTGACTCCGCCGACCGTCGGTCGAGCAGTAAGTAGAGACGTTGTAGAGTAAGTCGGCCCGCAGCGGGGCGTCGGGCACCGCCGGGTGAGAGGAGGATTCGTGTCCGTTCCGATCAACATCCCGAAGCTGGGGGTCTCGATGACCGAGGGCACGCTCATCGAGTGGCTCGTGGCCGATGGCGACCAGGTCTCGGAGGGGCAACCGCTCTACCTCATCGAGACGGACAAGGTCGAGAACGAGGTCGAGGCGACAGCGTCCGGCACGGTGCGCCTCACCGGCGAGGAAGGGGAGACGTACCCCGTCGGCGAGTCGATCGGAGAGATCGAGGCGTGACCGGGTGAAGGCGGCTCTCATCACCGGGCGGCAACAGCTCGACCTCATCGACTTCGACGAACCGACCCCATCGCCCACGGGCGTCGTGGTCGACATCGCGTACTGCGGCATCTGCGGGACCGACGTCGCCTCGTACCGCACCGGGCACCTGCACAGTCCTGCGGTGTGCGGTCACGAATGGACGGGGACGATCAGCGCCGTGGGCGCCGAGGTCGAGCAGCTCGCCGAGGGCGACCGCGTCGTGATCGGTGTCGCTCCGGCGTGCGGGCGCTGCGCGGAGTGCGTCGCTGGGCGGACCGACACGTGTCGCGTCGCCCAGCTGCAGTTTCGTGGACGCGACCCGGCGGCCCCGCCGCATGGTGGCTTCAGTCGGGCGATCGCCGTCGCCGCCGACCGGGTTGTGCCGGCCAACCCGGCGCTGCCCGACGTGGAGGCGGCGCAGGTCGAGCCGGCCGCCGTCGCCTACCACGGCGTGCGGCGCAGTGGGCTCGGCCTCGGGGACGTCGCCGTCGTGCAGGGTGCCGGTCCGATCGGCCTGCTGACACTGCAGTTCGCCCGCGCCGCCGGCGCGACGACGGTGATCTCCGTCGAACCGGCCGCGCACCGGCAAGCCAAGGCGCTCCAGCTCGGCGCCCACCACGCCGTCGAGCCGGGGGAGCGGGCGAGTGAGCTCGTGCTGGACGTGACGGCGGGGCGCGGGGCGGATGTCGTCTACGAATGCGCCGGCCTCGCGCCGCTGCTGCAGACCGCCGTCGACCTGACCCGGCGCGGCGGCGTCACGACGATGCTCGGCTACATCGCCGGGCAGGCGACGATCAACACTGGCAGCTGGCTGGCCAAGGACGTCAGGGTGGTCGCGTCGACGGGGTTCGCCCACGAGGACCTCTTCCACACGATGAGCCTGTTGGCCGACGGACGAGTACGAGTGGCACCGTTGCACACGCGCACGATCGCCCTCGACGACCTCGACTCGGTGCTCGCCGACCTCGCCACGGGGCGGGCCGACGACACGAAGGTGCTCGTCGATCCGCGGCTGTGATGGACGACTTGACTGGGCGTACCGCCGTCATCACCGGAGCGGCCAGCGGCCTGGGACGGGCGATGGCGGAACGAATGGCGAGTGAAGGCATGCGGCTCGTCCTGGCCGACGTCGAACCCGGGCCGCTCGACGATGTTGCCGCCGCCCTCGCCCGCGACGGGGTGGAAGTCGTCAGCCAGCGCACCGACGTGGCGCGCGCCGAGGACGTCGATCGTCTTGCCGACCTTGCCTTCGATCGGTTCGGCGCCGTACACGTCCTGAGCAACAACGCCGGGGTCGTGAAGAACGCCCGTTCATGGCACCTGACGCTCGAGGACTGGGAGTGGGTGCTCGGTGTGGACCTGTGGGGCGTGATCCACGCCGTCCGGGCGTTCGTGCCGAGGATGTTGGAGCAGCCGGAGGGTGGGCACATCGTCAACACGGCATCGATGTCCGGTCTGCTCCCGATTCCCAACCTGGCTGCGTACGGCGTCGCCAAGACGGCGGTCGTCGCGCTCTCGGAGGTACTGCAGCTCGATCTCGACGCCGAGGGCGCTTCGATCGGGGTGTCGGTGCTGTGCCCCGGCTTCATCGCCACCCGCATCACGGAGAGCGAGCGCAACCGGCCGGCGGCGCTCACCGCGACGGCCGCGGTGCCGAAGGTGCCGCGCACGTCTGCCGGTGTCCAGCCGACGATGGATGCCGCCGACGTCGCCGGTCACGTGATCGACGCGATCAGGGCCAACCGGTTCTGGATCCTGACCCACGACGCCTACCGGGACGTGATCCAGCAGCGGGCCGCCGGCATCGGGACCGACGCCCGCCCGGCGGCACCACCGATCTGGTGATCGGGCGGCCGCCGGGCGGTCGCCGTCAGGTCCCCGCGAGGCGCGCCACGACCGGAGCCATCGGAACCACCCCATCGCTCTGGAACAGCACGTAGCTGATCCCCCAGCGCTCTCTCATCTCCTGGAGGTTCTCGGTGATCTGCTCGACCGTGCCGATCTGGAAGAACGGCGCGTTGAGGAGCACGTCCGGCGGGAGCCCGAAGGCCGGTGCCAGTTGCTCGGCGGTCTCCTGCGGCTGGTCGGTGACCACGGTCTTGAAGATCTGCACCTGCAACTCGAGCTCGTCGAACCGTTCCCCGGCGGCGGCGCGCACGGCGTCGATCTTCTCGTCCATCGCGTCGGCGGCGGCAGTGGCCATCGACTCGGGATTGATCTTGCGCCCGACGATCTTCGGGTTGATGCCGACGATGTCGGCCTCCTCGGCGGCGAGGGCGAGGATCTTCGGGCCGCCGCCGCCGATCATGACCGGGATCGGCGAGTAGGGCTTGGGCATGGCGTCGACCTCGGCGATGCGGTAGTGCGCGCCGTCGAACGAGAACGGGCCATCCGCCCACAGCCCCTTCATGATCGTCACCGCTTCGCGCAGGCGCTCGATGCGGGTCATCGCGCTGTCCTGGTGGATGCCGGCGATGGCGTAGTCCTTCTCCGACCACCCGGCGCCGATGCCGAGGGTGAACCGGCCCTCGCTCAGTAGGTCGATCGTGGCGCACTCCTTGGCGAACAGCACCGGGTTGCGGAAGTCGACGCCGGCCACGTGCGGTCCGACGAGGATCGAGTTCGTCGCGTCGGCCGCCGCCATCAGCGCCGGCACCACGCCGAGCTGGTTGCCGAAGTGATCGTCCATGTGGAAGCTGACGTAGCCGAGGTCCTCGACCTGCCGGACGATGTCGGCCCACTCCTTGGCCGACCCGGCCTTCACGGCCTTGGCGCCGAAGCGGAACTTCGGGGTCATGACATGCCTCCGATGCGAGCGAGCGAGCGCCAGCGAGCGAGCGGCCAGCCTCGGCCTGCGTGGCCGGGGAACGCAAGGAACTTCCGGGTCATACACATGTCTCCGATGCGAGCGAGCGAGCGCCAGCGAGCGAGCGGCCAGCCTCGGCCTGCGTGGCCGGGGAACGCAATGAACGTCATCGTCAGCTCACTTTCGGTTCGCTCTGCAAGCGGTGCTGGGCCCGGGCCCCGCCGACCCAGTTGCACAGTTGGGGATCGACGTCGAAGACCTGGCCGTCGATCCACGACCCGTCGCGCCGGTAGCGGCCGACCTTGCCGTCCTTCGTGGTGATCAGCACGGCGCCGGACTCGTCGACCTCGTAGATCGCCTTGCTGAATGGATGCATCAGGCCGTACATGTCAGTGCTCCCCGTTCAGCCATTGCTCCAGCTTCACGTGCAGCCAGCGCACCTTGCTCTCCTGGTAGTTGGCCAGCGTGACACCGGGCTTGCGCGTGGTCTCCAGTCCCCGCTGGACACGACCCATGTTGAACGTGTCCTGCTCGAAGACCTTGCCGAGGACGCCGAGCTCGGCGGCGTCGGTCCACAGCTGATCGACCGTCAGGTGGTGGACGGGGGAGGGAGCGGGGCGTTCGCCCTTGAAGGGCGCGAGGAACAACACCTCCATGATCGATGAGCGGTGGTCATCGCCGTTCGGCCGGAAGCGGTAGACGATGCGGTTGAACGCCCCCCACGGGTGGAAGTTGGGGAACAGCGTGTAGTCGAGGTTGTCGACCATCTCGGCGTCCGACCACTGGTCGATGAGCTCACCGACGACCGGTCGCCAGCGGTCACGGGTGGCGTCGGCCATGGCCGACCGGGCGGTCTGGCCGTCCTTGACCGTGATGAACAGCTCCTCGTCGAGCCGGACGTCGAGCGCATAGCGCAGGATGGTCTCCTCGTCGGGTGTCCAGTCGAGGAGCGGGCTGGGCGTCGCCGCCGGGGTGATCACCCGGCTGCAGTTCTCCCACACGTCGACCTGGCTGTTGGTGTCACCGATGTACGGCAGGATCTGCGGGTGGGTGGCGTTGACGTGGAACGCCTCGCAGAACGCCTCCTGGGCGATCTTCCAGTTGGCGGCGATGACCTTCGAGACGTGCGCTTGGACGTATCGGTCGCGCAGGTTCCAGCGGTCGAAGTGGGCGGCGAGCTCCTTCACGAAGCTCTCCAAAGGCTCGGCGTCCGGGTCGGGGTTGATGAACACGAACCCGTCCCACGTGCCGACCTTGAGCTCGGGAAGATGGAAACGATCGGCGGTGACGTGCGGGAGGTCCCACGCCGCCGGGACGTCCTGCAGGCTGCCGTCGAGGTGCCAGGCGAACCCGTGGAACGGGCAGCGGATCTCGGAGCAGTTCCCGTCGTACTGCTTGAGCTGGCGTCCCCGATGGAGGCAGGCGTTGGGAAAGGCCTTGATGGTGTCCGGGGCGGATCGCATGATGATGTACGAGCGGCCGGCGATCTCGTAGATCGTGTGGTCGCCGACATGCGGGATGTGCTCTTCCCGGCAGGCGAACTGCCACACCCGCGACCACAGCCGTTCCTTCTCCAGCTCGTGCCACTCACGAGAGATGTAGTGGTCGATCGGGACGTCGGCGTCGCCGAAGAAGCGGGGCGACTCCTCGCGCAGGATCCCGGGGACCTCGTGGGTGTCGGCGTCGAGCAGCTGCTGGTACGTCACTCCGGGGGACCGGGCCGTCCCCTTCTGGACGGTCGCTGGTTCAGAGGTCGCAGTCATGAGGCGTCTCTCTTCACTTCATCGTCCGGCAGGCGGCGGCGATGGCCTGGGCGTTGGGGTAGAACGCCGCCACCAGACCGGCCGGGGCCGGCACCGAGGAGTCGGGGGAGGTGACTCGACGGACCGGGCCGGACAGTTGGCCGTGCAACTCCTCGTGCAGGCGGGCGGCGATCTCCGCCCCTGCTCCGCATGTCCGCACCGCCTCGTGGACGACGACGGCACGGGTCGTCCTGGCCACCGACTCGAGGAGCGTGTCCATGTCCAACGGGGCGAGCGAGCGCAGGTCGATCACCTCCGCCGAGATGCCCTCGCCGTCGAGCTGCTCGGCGGCCTTGACCGCCTCGGCCATCAGGCGCCCGTAGCTGATGATCGTGACGTCGTCGCCCGAGCGGCGTGTCGCTGCACGGCCGATCGGGATCGTGTACGGCTCCGTCGGCACCATGCCCCGCTTCATGAACAGCGCCGTGCTCTCGATGAACACGCAGGGGTCGTCGTCGGCGATGCACGCCAGCAGCAGCCCCTTGGCGTCGTACGGGGTCGACGGCATGACGACCTTGAGGCCCGGCGTGTGCATCAGGATCGCCTCGAGCGACTGGCTGTGCTGCGCTCCGATGGGCGTGCCGCCGACCATGTTCACGCGCACCGTCATCGGGACCGGCGTGCGACCACCCGACATGTAGCGCAACTTGGCGGCGTGGTTGGCGAGCTGGTCGAACGCCACGCCGAGGAAGTCCATGAACATGATCTCGGGGAGTGGGCGCATGCCGGCGATCGCCGCGCCGACGCTCGCCCCCATGATCGCCTCCTCCGAGATGGGGGTGTTGCGCACACGGTGCTCGCCGTGCTTGGCGGACAGTCCGTCGGTCACGTGGAACACGCCGCCGCCGGCGGAGTCGGCGACGTCCTCGCCGAGGACGAAGACGCGGTCGTCATTGGCCAGCGCCTGGTCCATCGCCTGGTTGATCGCGTTGCGGAACGTCAGCCGCTCGTTCGGTTGGGAGTCCTCGCCCGGCTCATCGGCTGCGGTGACCTGCCCGTAGTTGTCCTCGATCACGGTCACAGGATCGGCGTCCGGATCGGTGGCGGCCTGCTCGTACGCCGCGGACACCTCACCGCTCACTCGGGCCTCGATGTCGCCCAGCGTGCCTTCGCCGGCGACGCCTTCGGTGATCAGCCAGCTCCGGAAGCGGGCCACCGGGTCGTTGGCGATCTGCTCGGCGAGCTGGTCCTGATCCATGTACTCGTTCTTGTCGCTCAGCACGTGCCCGAGCGTCCGGAACGTCACGCATTCGAGGAGCACCGGGCCGTCGCCGCTGCGGGCGTGGTCGACGGCCTCCTTGGCCGCCAGGTACGTCGCCACCGGGTCCATCCCGTCGACCTTGATGCCCTTCATCGCGTAGGCCGCGGCGCGGTCGACGACGGACGGGTTGCGGGAGGTGTCCGAGTAGCGGGTGTGCTCGCCGTACTGGTTGTTCTGGCACACGAACACGACCGGGAGGGACCACACCGATGCCAGGTTGAGCGATTCGTGGAAGGCGCCGATGTTCGTCGCCCCGTCACCGAAGTTGGTGATCGTGACCTTGCCGTCTCCCTTCAGCTGAGACGACAGGCCGAGGCCCACGGCGATTGGCATCCCGGCGCCGACGATGCCGGTGCACAGCATCAGGCCGTGGGCAGGGTCGGTGATGTGCATCGGCCCGCCCCGGCCCTTCGAGGTCCCGGTCTGCTTGCCGAGCATCTCCGCCCACATCTCCCGCAGTGGCACACCCTTGGCGATCTCGTCGGCCGTGCCGCGGTAGGTCGCCGTCATGTAGTCGTCGGGCTCGATCGCCGCGGCGACCGCCGCCGAGATGATCTCGTGGCCACGCACGGGGTAGTGCACGAAGAAGGCCTTGGCGTTGCCGATCAGCTCCGTGGCCTTGTCGTCGAAGGCCCGGATGCGGGCGACGGTCTCGTAGATCTGCAGCAGGAGGCCGTGATCGAGGGTCTCCTTCGTCTCACTTGGGACGGTCACTGGTGCACCCCTTTATTGATTCAGTCTAGAGAAAGTACCATATCGGCGCGGAAGGCCCCGGGGGACAGCCGGTCACCATTCGCGCACGGGATCAGCCCCGGTCCAGCCCTGCGCCGCGTCGGCGACCATGCCGTACAGCTTGCGCACCCCGGCCGACGGCTCGTAGACCTCGAGCAGGTGGCCAAGGTGGGCCCGCGTGTCGTGGAAGGCGTAGCGCAGACCGCTCGCCGTCTCGGCAGTCATGACCGGAGGCCAGCCGAGCTCGACGAGGCGCCGCTGCTCGTTGTCGATCGAGTCGACGAACGTGGCGACGTGGTGGATCCCGCTGGTGCGCTGGACGATCTCGGCCAGGCCCGTCGGCTCGGCGCTGTGCACCTCGACGAGCTCGACCTGGAGCGCTCCCCATTGCCCGTACGCCGACGAGTGGTCGAAGCCGCCTGGAGCGCCGTCGTGGTCGACGTGGCGGGGGAGGTCGTGGTGGCGGACGAAGAAGGGGCCGGCGCCCAGCCGCTCGGCGAACGCGCGTGCGGCGGTACGGACGTCGACGACGGCATAGGCGATCTGGACGATCCGGCCGAGCTCGAGGTGGCCAGGATCCGGCATGTCGACCCCGTTCAGGACCCGCCGAACAGCCCGACCGGCAGCCCGGTGCCCCGGAGGTGGCATGTCTCGTTGAGCGAGAGCACGCTGCGCTCGCCGCTGCGCGCCGCGGCGATGCGGTGGATCGACGTGTAGTTGGGATAGAAGAAGCCGCTCGGATCCGGGATGCCGAGGACATGGGTGAGGTAGGCGTTGATGACGCCGCCGTGGCAGACGGCGGCCACCTTCTCTCCTGGATGCTCAGCGATGATCGCCTCCACGGCCTCGACCACGCCGGAACGGAACTCGTGCGGGTCGACCCCGACACTGCGATGGGCGTCGCCGGAGAGCACGTCCTGCCAGCCGGGAAGGCCTTCCGCCTTGAGTTGCTCGATCGGGATGTACTCCGAGGCCTCCCGGTCGTACTCGGCGATCCCGTCGGCGAGGGTGACCTCGATCGACTGCAGGGCGGCGACCGGTTCGGCCGTCTGGAGCGCCCGCCGCAGCGGGCTGGCGAACACGGCGTGGATGCGTTCGAAGGCGAGGTAGTCGGCGAGGTGCCGCGCCTGGTGCTGTCCGGCTTCGGAGAGCTCGGGGTCGGCCGGCCCCTCGAACCCCTCGACTCGCAGCGGGAGCGCGTGCCTGATGAACAGCAACTCCATCGACTTTCTTGTTAGCACATCCCGTTGGTGGCCCAAGCCGCGGTGGCCGGGCGGCTCAGGCAACGACAACAGAGCGCAGAGCGCCTCCGACGCATACCCGTCTTCATGTCCGTCCGACCGCAGGTGCGGACAATCGGTGTCACCGCTCTCGCGAGCGACGCGACTGGGGTGCAACGATTCGGGGTGGCTCTACGACTGGAGAGATGTGAGGGACGTGTCGAGCGTGCCACAGCCTCTCGAGGCGGTCTATCGATCGTCGTGGCTGGCGTTGACGCGGCTCGCGTACCTGCTCGTGGGTGATCGCGGCGAGGCCGAGGACATCGTCCAAACCGTCTTCACCACCGCCGTTGCCCGCTGGGAGACGATCAACGACCCGTCGGCCTATCTACGCCGAGCGGTCGTCAATCGGGCCAATGACGTCCATCGTCGGTCGTTTCGGTCAGCGGCGACGAGCGTTCTCACCGGCGCGTCGATCGACCAGCCCGAAGTCGACGAGGTGTGGAGGTTCGTCCAAGGGTTGCCGACCGCGCAGCGGGCGGTCGTCGTGCTGCGCTTCTACGAGGACCTCGGTCTGGGCGACATCGCGTCGTTGCTGGGTCGTCCGGCGAGCACGGTCCGCTCGGATCTCCGGCGGGCGTTGACGAAGTTGAAGGGGTCGCTGGTGTGAACGACGTGGACGATCTCGACGATCTGGAGCGGGAACTCGGCCCGTCGCTGCGCGTCGCCTTGCGGCGCACCGCCGCTGAGATCACCGACGACGGGTCGACGACGTCGCCGTGGGCAAGCGACCACGATCCCGTCTCGCGACCACTCGAGGAGGGAGTGACGGTGGTCGACCTCGAGACGAGGTCCTGGGGCGAGCCAGCACCCGAACGACGTCGGCCACGCCTCGTCGCCGCCATCATCCTCGCCGCCGCCGCCGTCGTCGTCGCCATCGCCGTGGTCGCGGTGTCACGGCGCGACGACGCGAAGCCGGCCGATCGGCCGGTCGGAGCGATCGCCGAGGCGTTCATGGAGGCCTGGGTCCGAGGCGATGGCGATGCGGTCGCGGCATCGATCTCGCCCGACGGGTTTGTCGATGCCTGGACGCCGGAGACGCTTCCGGCTCTTCACGACTGGTATCGGGCCGTGGGATGGCAGTACCAAGATGATGGCTGTGAGGTCATGTCCCCAGAACGTGTCTTGTGCAACTACTCGGCCCAGAACGATTTGACTCGCGCCTTCGGCAGCGGGCCACTCGCGGGCTCCTTTGTCCTCGACATCGATGGCGGCGGGACTGTCGAGAGCGCCATCGGTGACTTCAACATTGCCGCCTACAAGGACATCTGGGATGGGTTCATCAATTGGGTCAGGGAGCACCACCCGGACGACTTCGATCGGATGTACACCACCGCCGCCAGCTACGCACGGGTGGATCCCATCTCGATCGGGCTCTGGGAGCGTCACACCGGTGAGTTCGTCGAATCCGGCGGTGCCTACATCGCTCGGGCTCGTGCGATCTGTACGGCGGCGCACGAGAGGTACGACGGCCTCGAGGCGGCCTCGGCGCAGAGTGGGGTGGTGGATTCCGAGGCTGCGGCTGGCATCTTGGAGGACGCCCTTGTGGAGCTGCGGGTGCTCCCTTCGCCGGCGGTCGTCCAGGAACGGTTCGATCTTGGCTACACGCTCGTCGAGCAGTTGGTTGACTCGTTGCGCGGGCTGGCGGCAGCCGGACCGGCGCCCGTGACCACCGGCAATGCCCCGCCCTCACCAGCTGACGGAGACCTCACAGTCTTACTGAACAATATTGCCCACCTCCAGCTCGGCCTCGAACGCTGCGCGTTCAACCCGTTGAGGTGACGTTGATGGCTGAGGGCAGTTGGAATTGACCGCCGCAACGTCGGGAGGGCGGATGAGGCCTTCGCCGGGGATCAGCTTGCGGTCGCGTCAATCGCTTGTTCGATCAGCTTCACGAAGCGCGCCTTGTAGTGCGTGAGGCCGCCCACGTGGCTCGCGGCGGCGAACTTGACGGTCGTCGATCCAGCGCGCTGGGCCATGAACCGCTGCAGGGCAGGGTCGATGGCGCGGTCGTGGGCCGAGACTGCGTACCACGACGGGAGATCGTGCCAGGCGGCGGGGCCGGATGGAGTGATGAAGAGGGCCAGGCTCGTTGGGCGCTGTTGGGCTGCGATCTCGGCGGCCAGTTTCGGGTTCAAGTCCTGGGCGAAGCCCTCGGGGAAGAACTGGGGGTCGACGATGACGAAGGGGAACGGCGGGACGAACACCAGATGTTCCAGGAACGTCCCCGGGGTGTAGCCCTCGCTCAGGGTGATGATCGTCTCATCGCTCTCTGGGACGTATGCCGCCGTGTAGACCAGTCCGCGGACGTCGGCTCGGCCGGTGGCGGCGTTGGTGATCACGAACCCGCCGTAGGAGTGTCCCACCAGGATCTTGTCTCCCGGGATCGAATCCAATGTCGACCGCACGATCGCCACGTCCTCCGCCACAGAAGCCAGGCCGAGCGTCAGGCGCCGCCGTTTGGTAGCCGTCCTTGTGCAACGCCTCGGCCACCCCGTCCCATCCGGCAGGCGATGCGAAGGCGCCGTGCACGAGCACGATCGTCGGGCCCGACTCCCCCGCTCGGGCGCTGCCCGTCTCCGCCGCTCGGGCGCTGGCGGAGAAAGCTCCGAGCGCGAGCATCAAGGCGGCCGCGAGGAGCGCACCGAACCGGTGCAGGCGGGCCCTGCGATCCACGGTGACGCTGTGGGTCAGACCGTTCATCAGCTCCTCCTCCCCAGGGCTGCTTGGTGCCCGTCGCAGGTTACTTCCCTGGGTCGCGGGGACGGTCACGGATGGCGACCGCCGCCCACCGTGTCGGCTCGTGCACACATCATCTCGGCGTGTCGTGGCCGCGCGTGTGCAGATCGTGTTGGCGGCCGACAGCGGTCGATCCCGCGACCGTGGCCCGTGGGCGTGGTTGGCGGCGCTGAGGACGCTTCAGGACGGGCTCAGCGGCAAAGAAATTCCTGCTCACGACTTGTGACTCGTACACCTGTTCGATAGAATTGGGTGCATGGGGACAGCCCACCTCGAAGCCCTCGACACGACCATCAACGAACTCCTCGACCTCGACCCCGCCGACCTCACCGACACCGAGCTCCACGAGTTGGTCGTCGGCCTGCAACGCCACAACTCCCGGCTCGCCGCCGTGCGGGCCCAATGGATCTCGGCCTGGGACGCCCGCATCGTGTGGGCCGACGACGGCAGCCGCACCCCCGCCGCCCGCCTGGCCCGAGAAGCCTCCCTGTCGGTGAGATCGGCGAAGACCGAGGTCCGCCGGGCCCGCGCCCTGCGGTCGATGCCGCACACCGCCGCCGCCGTGTCCAACGGGTCGCTGTCGACGGATCATGTCGACCTGCTGGCCCGCGCCAACACGGGATCCCGCACCGACTGGTTCACCAACCATGAACAGACCCTCGTCGAGCAATGTCAGGTGCTGCGCTACGCCGACTGCTACCGGATGGTCGAGTACTGGCGTCAACGGGCCGACGCCGAAGCCACCGCAGACGAAGCCCAACGCCTCCACGAGAGCCGGGGCTGTTCGGCCGCCACGACGTTGGACGGGACGGTCGACGTGCGGGCCCTGCTCGACCCGATCGGTGGGGTCACCTTCCTCAACGAACTCGAACGCCTCCAACGGCTCCTCGACCTGCAGGACAAGCAAGCCGGCACGATCCGCACCGTCCGTCAGCGGCGGGCCGACGCCCTCGCCGAGATGGCCGCACGCTCCCGCACCGCCCACGAGGGCGGGTTGCAGCCGCGACCGTTGATCACCGTGCTCGTCGGTGAAGCCACCCTCGAGCACTTGTGCCAGTTGGCCTGCGGCACCGTGATCGCCCCCGGTCTCATCGTCCCGTTGCTCTCCACAGCCGACATCGAACGGGTCGTCTTCGACGGACCCGACCGGGTCATCGGGGTGTCCCGCAAACGGCGCTTCACTGGGGCCTTGCGGCGGGCGATCGAAGTGCGTGACCGGCATTGCCGACACCCCAGCGGTTGCGACGAGCCCGCCGACACGTGCGACGTCGACCACATCACCCCCACAGCCAAGGCGGCCCCACCAGCCAGGACAACGGCACACTCGAATGCCGCCCCCACAACCGGGACGCCACCAAGCACAACGCCAAACCCAAACCCCCGCCACCACCACCAGACGACCGCCCCCGGCCGAATCCGACCCGGCGCCGACCAACCCGACGAGCGGCCACCACCCGATCCGTGCTGAGTCGCCACGTCGGGCGGTCAGGTCGGTGAGGCCTGACATACTTGAGTCAGGCATCAGTTACGGAGGACGCATGGGGGATGAGCCAGTGACCGACGCGCTGGATGGGATCATGGCCACGTCGAGAGCGTGGAGGCAGCTGCCGTCGCCCGAGGTCGTGGCGCAGCTGCAGAACCTCGTGCAGGCGTATTCCCTGTTCACCGACCAGGGGCAGGCCGACGACCTCGCCGAGCTGTTCACCGCCGACGCCGCGTGGGACGGAACCGAGCTCGGCTACGGCTCGGCCCAAGGGCCGGCGGCGATCGTGGCGACGGTGCTGCAGCACCACGACCCGGCCCGCCCGATGATCCACCTCCCAGGCCCGCCGCTGCTCGTCGAGCTGTCGGGCGAACGAGCGAGCGGGGCGTGCTGGTGCCTGGCGACGAGATCGACCAGCGGTGCCGCGAGTCCGCTCATCTTCTTCTACTACGACGACGAGTTCCGCCGGGACGGCGCCGGTCGCTGGCGATTCGCTCGGCGCACGCTGCGACTCCGGTTCCGGTCGGACGGTGGCTGACCCGGCGATCGGAGTCGCGTAGCCAGTCCGGCGAGGGGATCGAGGGTGTTACTCTCTCAAGTAAGTGCTTCTCCGGGGACGTCGAGCATGTTGGGGCTCATCGTGCCGGCTGTGAAGAAGGGGGTTCGCATGGGCGACATGAGCTCAGTCCCGGAATCGACGGGCGCAGCGACGGACGCGCTGGCGTCGGGGTTCCGGCCGATGCCCAGCCGCGCCGAGGACGTGACGCCGGACTGGCTGACGGCCGCCCTGCAATCCCGCGGGCGTGACGTCGTCGTGCGCGGCGTACGCCGTCGTTCACTCGGCGAAGGCGTCGGCATGATGAGCGTGCTCGAGATGCTCGAGGTGGTCTACGACCGCGGCGACGGGCCGAGGTCGATGGTGCTGAAGCTGCCGGCCACCATCGAGGCCAACCGGGCCGTCGCGCTCGCCTTCGACATCTATCGACGCGAAGTGCTCTTCTACCGCGACGTCGCCGCCCTGACGCCGGCCGCCACGCCCGAGGTGTACTTCGCAGAGATCGACGGCAAGGAGCTCTTCGTCCTGCTGCTCGAGGACATGTCGCACTATCGCCTCGGCGACCAGATCGAGGGGTGCGGGCTCGCCGATGCCGAGCTGTGCATGGTCGAGCTCGGCGAGCTGCATGCCAGCTTCTGGAACGACGTCGACCGGCCCGAGTTCGAGTTCATCCCGTACCTCCACCCGTCGCACCACGCCGACGCGCTCCGCGAGGGAGCGGCCGTCGGATGGGACCAGATGATCGAGGTCTTCGGCGAAGTGATCCCCGACCACGTGCGGGCGATCAAGGATCGGTACCTGGCCGCCATCCCGCGGATGCAGGCGTGGATGACCACCCCGCCGCTCACCGTGGTGCACGGTGACTTCCGCATGGACAACCTCTTCTTCGGGACGGCGCCAGGAGACGCTCCCGTCGCCGCTCTCGACTGGCAGGGGTGCCTCCGTGCCAAGGCGGTCGAGGACCTCGCGTACCTGATGAGTGGGAGTGTCCCCATCGAGCAGCGTCGGGCTCACGAGCGCGACCTCATCGCCAAGTGGCACCACATCCTGTCCGAAGGAGGCGTCAGCGACTACACCCTCGAGCAGGCGTGGGAGGACTACCGACGGGCGATCCTCTATGTCTGGACCGTCGTCGTCGTGATCGCCGGCACGCTCGAATCCTCCAACGAGCGGGCAACGGCGTGGATGACGTTGATGGTCGAGCGAGCGGTTGCCGCGATCGAGGATCTCGATCTGCTGTCGCTGCTCGCCGAGTTCGAGTAGCGATGGACGACCAGCGTGACGTGGACGTCGTCATCGTCGGCTCGGGCGTCGCCGGGTTGTCAGCGGCGCTGACGGCACGCCAGCGAGGGGCGGGCAGCGTCCTCGTCGCCGAGAGCGAGGGCGTGGTCGGGGGCTCTTCACGCCTGTCCGGCGGCTTGATCATGGGTGCGGGAACGAGGTACCAGAAGGCACACGGCATCGACGACGACGCCGATTCGTTGTTCCACGACTACATGCAGCTGAACCGCTGGAACGTCGACGCCGGCGTGGTTCGCCGGTTCAGCGAGCTGGCTGGACCGACGGTCGAGTGGCTGGGCGATCTGGGCGTCGAGTACTACGACACCCTCGTCTTCGGCGGTGAGGAGCGGGTCCCGAGGGTCCACGTGCCCTTGGGCAGGGGCCAAGGCGTGATCGACGTCCTCTCCCGGCGGTGCCGCGAGGCCGACGTCGACGTCGCGCTCGGCCAGCGGGTCGACCGGTTGCTGACCGAGTCCGGCGCCGTCGTCGGCGTCGCCGTCGGGGACGATGCGATCACCGCCGGCGCGGTCGTCATCGCCACTGGGGGGTTCGGCAACAACCCCGACAAGCTGGCGAGGTTCTTCCCGTCGGCGGCGCGGACAGGGTCGGCGTGGTACATCGGGGCCGACGGTTCCCGAGGTGATGCTCTCGACTTCGCCGAGCAGGTGGGCGCCCAGGTGGTCGGACGCGATCACGGCCTGCGCCTGCTCCATGCCGGCTTCGATCGGATCTACGAGGCGTACCTGCCCGGTTGGATCGTGCTGGTCAACCGCGACGGTCAGCGCTTCGTCGACGAGACGGCTCCGTATGGCATCCTCGACTCGCAGAGCCGCGAGCAGGGCGATGTGGTCTACGCCGTGTTCGACCACGCCACGCTGGAGGTCGCCACCGCCGCCGGGGTCGCCCGCTACAAGCACTCCATCCCGGGTTCCACCAAACGCCAGAGCCCGCACTGGAACGCCGACGTCATCGCGCAGATGGTCAAGGAGCGACGGGTGGCCTCAGCGCCGTCGATCGACGACCTGGCCGTCGAGCTCGGCATTCCACCCGCCAACCTCGCCGGGACCGTCTCCCGGTACAACGCCGACGTCGCGGCCGGGCTCGACACCGATTACCTGAAGGACGCCACGTTCCTCGAGCGGGTCGCCACGCCGCCGTTCTATGGTGTCGAGCTGCGGCCGGCAACGGTTGCGTCCACGGCCTGCGGGCTGCGCATCGACCCCACGGCCAACGTCCGCGGCGTCGACGGTGGCGGCGTTCCCGGGCTCTTCGCCGCCGGCGAGTGCACTGGCAGCGTCGTCGGTGCGCAGTACATCGGCAGCGGCAACAACTACGGCAACTGCGCCGTGTTCGGACGCGTGGCGGGCGCGTCGGCGGCCGCGCTCGGCGCGGGGCGGGCCAAGCCCATGACTGCCGACTCGCTCCCGGTCGAGTACCTCTTCACGCTCACCGCTGATGTGTCACGGGCGGCGACCATCGCCGACGGCCCGATCGGCACGCGGGTCATCGTCTCCTGCGCCGGCGGGAGCTTCGACGGACCACGCATCAGGGGCGTGGTGCACGGCCCGAGCGGCGATTGGGTGCAGATCGCCAACGACGGTGCGTTGCGCATCGACGTCCGTCTGCTCCTGCGCACCGACGACGGCGCCGACATCTTGATGACCTACCGTGGAATCGCCGTCGATGGCGGAGCGACGATCCGGGCTGCTCCGACGTTCGAGACGGGGGACGAGCGGTACGCGTGGCTCAACACCGTGCAGGGCGTCGCGACCGGCAGCTCGGGCGGCGGCCAGGCCACCTATGAGGTGTACTGCCTGCTCTGACGGTGTCACCCAGCGAGGAGACGTTGCGAGACATCGATCATCGCGTCGCGCACGCGACGATCGGCCCGCCCGGCGAGCGGGCCGTCCTGACTCCGCATCGGGTGGATGAGGATGGTGAGACCGATGAACGTGCGTGCCGCCAGTGTGTCTGCTGCGTGCCGGCTGATCGCCGAGCTGCGAGTCGTCGGCGACGGGCGCTGCGGGATGTAGTCGAAGGCCCGCCGCATGTGGATCTCCTCGAACTCACGCTGCAGCGTGACGGCACGCGTGGTCATGCCGGGCAGGTGGTGGTACAGCAGCTGGCACGCCTCCGGGTTCTCGTCGAGCCATTGCCAGACAACGGTGATCACCGCCGCCAATGACTCGGGCGTCCCCGGCTCCTCATCGGCGCGGGTCGCGATCACGATGCTCGTGAGCGTCCCGAGAACTTTGCGGAGGGCCGCCTCGAACAGGTCCGGCTTCCCGGTGAAGTGGTAGTAGACGGCGGTCGGGGCCACGCCGGCCTCGCGCGCGATATCGTGGATGCTGGCGTCGCTGAAGCCTTGACTGGAGAACACCTTGATGGCCGCGTCCACAATGACCCCCCGACGCGATGGCCGGTGCGACACACTGTTGGGGGGCTGAGTCGGCATCGTGTTCTCTGGGAGCTGGATCTGGCGACGCTACCTGACCGTCGGCGCGAAAGCGTGACCAAGCGGCCGCCCCACCGGCCGTCGCGACGCGCCGCGGTGATCGATGCAGCGATGGGTCTGTTCGCCCTCCACCCGCCTGACCACGTCACCGTCGCTGACATCGCGGCCGCCGCCGACATGACGGCAGCGGCCGTCTACTACCACTTCCCCTCGAAGGAGCACGTGCTGCTCGAGGGTCTGCAGATGTTCACCCGGCAGTACCTGGCGACGGTTCGCGAGCTCGCCCGCGCCGACGAGGACAACGACGGTTGGGCTCGGCGGTGGGTGGCCGGCATCCTCGACTGGCTCGAGGTGTCTCGAACTCCGGCCACCGTGTACTTCGCCCATTCGGCAGGCGTCGACGCAGCGATCGAGGCGCTGCGCCGGGAGACGCGCGATCGAACAGGTCGTCGTGCTGGCTCGCGCCGTTCGTGTCCACGCGCGGCGGCCGTAAGTCGAGCGTGGAACCTGAGGTCGCGGCGATCGCGCTGGTGGCGCTCATCGAGAACGCGGCCACGTCGTGGTTGACGCAGGATCAGGTGTTCCTCGGTCTCGGACGGCGGCGGTTCGTCGCCGAGACGGGGACACTCGCCGAGCGCATCGTCGGCGGCGACGCGTCGCTCGCGCTCGACACGCGGCCGCGTCCCCGAGCGGCGGGAGCGCGCCGCTAGTCACCCCTCAGGAGGTGCCGCCGCAGATCGGCCTGCGGCGACCAGCCGCTCGATGACGATGGCGACGCCGTCGTCGTCGTTGCCGGCCGTGACCTCGTCGGCGACCGCCTTGGTTGCCGGGTCGGCGTTGCCCATGGCGATCCCGCGGCCGGCCCACGCCAGCATCTCGTGGTCGTTGAGGCCGTCGCCGAAGGCCACGACATCCAGCGCATCGACTCCCAGGCGCTCGCAGAGGTGGGCGACACCGCTTCGCTTGTGCACGCCGGGCGCGGTCAGCTCGACGCTTCCCGGCAGACCCGACGGGCTCACGTCGACGCCCTCCGGAACGACGGCGGAAACCTTGGCCAGGACATCACCTGCGTCGCCGCCCAGGACGAACAACACGGCGCTGTGCACGGTGTCGTCGGCCTGCGGGCTGGCGTCGTCGACGACGATGGCATCCGCCTTGGTCAGCGGGGCCAACTCGTCGAATCCCGGCTCGGCGTAGAACCCGCGAGTTGTCGTCACCGCCAAGCCGAGCCCGGGAACGGCCCGCCGCGCCCGCTCCATCGCGTCGCGGACGAGATGGCCAGGCAGGCTCGCCTGGTACAGCACCGTCTCGCTCTCGATCTCGGCCACCGTGGCCCCATTGGCCGCCACGACGAACTCGCCGACGCCGAGCTCGCGCACCAGCGGCAGCACATACGGCAGGGGGCGCCCCGTGACGAGCGACACCTGCCAGCCCGCCTGGTGGGCGGCGCGGAGCGCGTTGCGCGTTCGAGGGGAGAGCGTGCCCGAGCTGGTGAGCAGCGTGCCGTCCACGTCGAGAGCGACGAGCCGGCGATGTCCCTCCGTCGAAGCTGCTGTCACAAGCGTGGCCTAGTTTCTGTAGATCGAATCAAGTTATCATCGGCTGTGACAGTCGTCGCCCTCACGCCAGCGGGCCGCCGCGCGAACCAGCGCTCGAACATCGGCTGGACGGCTGTCGAGACGAGCTCGACCAGCAAGCCGCTGGGCGGCTGTACGTAGGTGAACACGCCGTACCCGTCGTCCGGTTCCCGTTGGGCGAGGCGGAGGCTCCAGCCGGCATCGACCAAGCTCATCGTCTCACCTGGCAGGTCATCGGACCACAATCCGACGTGGTGCAGACCCGGCTGCGTCGCGCCCGTCCCAGACGGAGCCCGCTCGCACCCTGCAGCAGCTCGATGTGTTGCGGTCCGGCCGCCGAGTACGTGAACCGCAACGGCACGGTGGTGGCGCCCACACCGGGCAGCCACACGGCCTGCTCGCGCTCCTGGGGCTGGCACCATTCGAGCGACAGCGCGGCGCCGAGCTCGGCCATCGCGGCGTCGAGATCGGGCACCCGGACGCCTTGGTGATAGCAACGGGCGTAGTCGAGGGCAGGCATGGCGGATCACTCCTTCCGTGTGTGGGCGAGTCGGCGCACGAGCTCAGCGATCGGACGGCGCATGCTCGGCTGGGTCACCGAGTGAGCGAGCGAGGTCGAACACCGACGGATCGCCGGTCACCCAGGTCACGGTGAGCTGGCAGCGAGCGATGCGCCAGCCGGCGGAGGTGCGCACCAGCGTGTTGGTGTAGTGACCACCGAGCGTGCACCAGCGCGGCTCGTCGGCTGCGTAGCCAAGCTGTTCCAGCCGCTCGACGCCGAACCAGTGCTGGGCCTGCATGTAGCTGACGCACGTCGCCGAGTCGTTCGACTCGAATGTGACCACGTGGTTCGTCGAGAGGTGCTGCGTGGTGTCGAAGTTGCCGTTGGTCGATCGCACCTTGCGCACCCAGCTGGCGGCCGGCATCGTCGCCGCAGGACGGCCGCTCCACGAGGAGAAGTCGATCTCACACGGGTCGGTGAAGCACGACTCGTAGAGCGCCCAGTCGCGCCGGTCGACGCCGGTGGCGTACTGGATCACGACGTCGATGATCGCCTGGCGGTCCTCCAGCGTTCCCGTCACGGCCGAGCGAGGTGCTCGTCGAGCAGCATGTGCCAATGGCGGATCTTGGACTCCTCGTAGCGAGCGAAGGTCACGTGTTCGAGCGGCGAGGCCTGCAACCCGAGCTGCACATTGGGCAGGTTGAACGAGTCCTGGTTGAAGACTCTCGCCAGCGATCCGAGTTGGGGAGCCTTGGTCCAGTCGCTGTCGGCATCGATCCAGTGGATCGGTGCCGGGGGCGGGCGCTCGCCCGGCGGGAACGGCGAGAGGAACATGCACTCCATGATCGCTTCGTCCACGCGCATGCCATTCGGCCGGAAGCGATAGACGATGCGGTTGAACGCGCCCCATGGATGGAAGTTGGGGAAGAGTGTGAAATAGAAGCTGTCGTTGACCTCGGCGTCCGACATCTTGTCGGCGTCGGCGCCCAGCACTGGCCGCAGCTGGTTGCGGCGGTTGTCAGCAGCGACCTGGCGGGCCGTGCGCCCTTCCGGAACGGTGAGCACCGGCGGCTCGTCCAAGTTGCGGTCGTACATCGAGTCGAGCATCTCCTGCTCGGTCGGCGCCCACTTGAGGTGCGGGCTCGGCGTGCCGTTGGCGGTGATCGCCCGGCTGAAGTTGCCGAACACGTCGTACTGCGAGTTGGCGTCGCCGATGCTGGGCAGGATCTGAGGGTGGGTGGCCACCACGTGCATGGCCTCCATGAACGCCTCCTGCGCGACCTTCCAGTTGCAGCGCAGCACCTTGGCCACGTGGACCTGGACGAAGCGATCCTCGAGCGGCCACCTGGCGAAGTGGTCACCCAGCTCGCCGACGTAGTCAGCCAGCGACGGCGCAGTGGGGTCGGGGTTGATGAACACGAACCCGCCCCACGTGGCGACCTGCACGCCCCGCAGGCCCCACTCCGCCGGGTCGTCCACCTGAGGGAAGTCCCACGCGCACGGGATGTTCAGCAGGGAGCCGTCGATCTTCCAGCCGAAGCCGTGGAACGGGCAGCGGAACTCGGTCGCTCGACAGCCGCCCTCGGTGCGCAGCAGGCGGCCGCGGTGCAGGCACACGTTGTGGAACGCCTGGATCGTGCTCGGACCGCTCCGCACGACGAGGTACGAACGGCCGGCGGCGTCGTAGACGATGTAGTCGCCGACGTTGGTGAGGTGCTCCTCGCGACAGGCCATCTGCCAGGTGCGGTCCCACACCTTGGACCGCTCGAGCTGGAAGAAGTCGGGTGAGATGTAGCGCTCCACCGGCACGAAGCTCGGTCCGCCATCGAGTGGGTGCTCGCGTCGGAGGATCTCGGGCACCTCGTTGCTGTCAGTGTCCAGCAGTTCCTGGTAACTCAGCCCCGGAGATCGAGGCGGTACCTCGACGACGGTCACTGCGACCTCACCGTCACCCGTCGAAGCCCGCCGGAACGGGCATGTCCTTCATGTTCGCCCCACCCGGAACCTGCGGACCCGCCAGCCACAGGCACATGTGCGGGTCGGCGCTGTACACGTCGCCGGAGAGGTACTGGCCGCGAGGCGTGAACACACCCCGGTGGCCCTCCTTCTCGACGTACACGTTCCCGTCCGTCCCCACCTCGTAGAGGGCTCCGCTCAAGGGGTGCCGTCGTTTCCGCATCGCACCCTCGCTTTCCGTTCGTCGCTCGTCGCGATCCGAAGTTACCCCGACAGATGCGCCGCATCGAGAGGGTACTTTGTTGACATTGTGTTCAGCAACTTGAGAGCCTGCGAGTAGACTGCCGCACGCTTGATGATCGACCGGAGGGGGCCGCTATGACAGACGTGGCGATCGTGGGGGCCGGGATCCACCCGTTCGGCCGCCACCCGCTGTCGGGCCTCGAGCAGGGCGCACACGCGACCCGCGCCGCGCTGGCCGACGCCGGCATCGAGTGGTCGCGCGTGGACTACGCGTTCGGTGGTTCGGCCGCCGCGGGCGACGCCGACACCCTCGTGTCGAGGCTGGGGCTGACCGGCGTGCCGTTCATCAACGTGGCCAACGGGTGCGCCACCGGCGGGAGCGCACTCATCAGCGTGTACAACGCGATACGCGCCGGCGCCGCCGACGTCGTGGTCGCCGTCGGTTTCGACAAGCACCCGCGGGGTGCCTTTGACCCTGAGCCCGCCAGGTACGGCATCGGGGACTGGTACGGGCAGACGGGGATGATGCTCACGACGCAGTTCTTCGGCATGAAGATCCAGCGCTACATGCACGAGCACGGCATCTCCCGGGAGGTGCTGGCGAAGGTCGCCGCGAAGGCGTTCCGCAACGGCGCCAGCAATCCCAATGCATGGCGCCGCACCGCGCTGTCGGAGGACCAGATCCTCGACGCCCCGATGATCGCCGACCCGTTGACGCAGTACATGTTCTGCTCGCCGGCCGAGGGCGCGGTGGCGCTCGTGCTGGCGTCCTCCGACGTGGCGGACCAGCTCCCGGCCCGATCGGTCTACCTGCGGGCCGCCGTGTTGAAGTCACGGCCGTTCGGATCGTTCGAAGTGTTCAGTCCGGCACTCGCGGATCGATCGGGGCGAGTCGCCGTCCGTCGCCGCCGCCGCCGCGGCGTTCGAAATGGCGGGCGTCGGTCCCGACGAGATCGGCGTCGCCCAGGTGCAGGACACCGAGTCGGGCGCTGAGGTGATGCACCTGGCGGAGTGCGGGTTCTGTGCGGACGGCGAGCAGGAGGATCTCATCCGCTCGGGGGCGACCGAGATCGGTGGCCGGCTCCCGGTCAACACCGATGGCGGCTGCCTCGCCAACGGAGAGCCGATCGGCGCGTCTGGCCTGCGCCAGGTCTACGAGTCGGTGCTGCAGTTGCGGGGCGCGGCGGGCGATCGTCAGGTCCCCGGCGAGCCGGCCACGGCGTTCACCCACGTCTACGGCGCGCCCGGGATCTCCGCCTGCACGGTGCTCAGCCGGTAGCGCTCGAGCGCATCAGTCATGAGCCTGCTCGACCGGTTCCGCCTGGACGGTCGGGCGGCCGTCGTCACCGGATCGGGACAAGGCATCGGGCGAGCCATCGCCTGGGGACTGGCCGACGCCGGCTGCGACGTCGTCGTCAACGCCCGGCGACGAGCCGACCTCGAGATCACGGCCGCGGGTGTGGTCGAGCGCGGGCGGCGGGCGTTGATCGCCGACGCCGACATCCGCGACTTCTCCGAGGAGCTGGCTGACCGCACGATGGCCGAGTTCGACCGTCTCGACGTGTGGGTCAACAACGTCGGCGGATCCGACGAGAAGACGGTCAGGGAGCTCGTCGCGACGCCCGACGAGGTCTGGCGCTCGCAGCTCGAGCTCAACCTCACGTCCGCGTTCCAAGGGGCGAAGGCGGCCGCCGCCCGGATGGCGCCAGGCAGCGTGATCGTCAACATCGCGTCCGGCGCCGGCACGCGCGGCTCACCGCGCACCGGTCCCTACGCCGCCGCCAAGGCCGGGATGATCAATCTCACCCAAACGCTCGCTCTGGAGTTGGCACCGCGTGGCATCAGGGTCAACGCCGTGTCCCCGGGACCGGTGGCCACCGAGGCATTCCTCGAGGTATTGGGCGTCTCCGATCGCCTCGACGAGTTGCAGGCCACGATTCCTCTCGGTCGCCTCGGCACACCCGACGACATCGCCGCCGCCGTGGTGTTCATGGCCTCCCCGGCCTCGGACTGGGTGACAGGCCAGCACCTGCTCGTCGCGGGGGACGGACCGAGCGCAGCTACGAGTACCGACCACGAACCGACTGAAGGGGGTCAAGAATGGACTTTCAAGGCAAGGTGCTGTTCGCCACAGGAGCCGGATCGGGGATCGGCGCAGCGACGGTGAGGCGCTTCGCGTCGGCCGGCGGTCGGGTGGCGGCCGTCGACCTCGATCCGTCGAAGGCGAACGAGATCGCCGCTGATATCGACGGCGCGATCGGTTTGGGATGCGACGTCGCCGACGAGGCCTCCGTGCGCTCAGCCGTCGAGGCCGCACGCGAGCAGTTCGGCACCATCGACTGCGTCCTCAACGCCGGCGGTCACGCCGAGTTCGGTCCAATCGAGGAGTGGACGCTCGAGCGCTGGGACCGCATGATGGCGGTCCACGCAGGCGGCACGTTCCTCGTCTGCAAGTACGTGCTGCCGATGATGCGCCAGCAGGGCGGGGGGTCGATCGTCAACATCGCCTCCGCGGCGGCGATCGTGGCGAACAACAACAACGCCCCGTACGGTGCGGCGAAGGCGGCGATCATCGGCTTCTCGCGCCAGATCGCACGCGAGGGCGCACCCCATGTGCGGGTCAACACGGTGGCGCCCGGTCGCGTGCGCACGGGCATGACGGAGCCACTCTTCGCCGGGCGCGGCGCGACGCCCGACGAAGGGGCCAAGCAGTTCGGCCTGGCCAACATGCAGCAGCGGGTGGCCGAACCAGACGAGCTGGCCGCACCGATCTGCTTCCTGCTGTCCGACGAGGCGAGCTTCATCACCGGGACCCTGCTCGTCGTCGACGGCGGCGAGACGGCGATGTGACCGGAGGACCACATGGACGATGCCTTCCTCGCCCGCTTCCGAGAGCGATCGGCGTACGAGGCCGGCCGTGACGGGCCACCCGACGGGTTCCCCAAGCTGCCGGATCTCCCCCTCGGTCGCTACACCGACCCCGCCTTCCAGGCGTTGGAGGAGGAGTACCTGTTCGGGCGGACGTGGCTCTACGCCGCCCACGACAGCCAGTTGCCGAAGAGCGGCAGCTACCGCCTGTGCCATGTCGGCGGAGCGCCGATCCTGCTCGTTCGTGGCGAGGACGGCGGCGTACGTGCGTTCCGCAACGCCTGCCGCCACCGTGGAGCACCCGTCGTGCGCGGTGAGTGCGGCACGGCGCGCCTGCTGGTCTGCCAATTCCACTCGTGGAGCTACGACCTCGCCGGTCGCTTGGTTCGGGTGCCCGACGAGCGCGACTTCGTCGGCCTGCAGACCGAGGAGCGCGGTCTGCCGCCCGTTCGCTGCGAGCGCTGGGGCGGGTGGCACTTCGTGAACCTCGACGACGAGGCCATCCCGCTCGTCGAGTGGCTCGACCCGATTCCCGACCTGCTTCCTGAGGTGGCGGCAGCTCCCCTGCGGGTGATCGACGAGAAGAGCGTCACGCTGGGGTGCAACTGGAAGATCCTCGCCGAGGCCTTTCTCGAGGTGTACCACGCCCGCACGATCCACCCGAAGACCGTCGGCCCGTCGCTCGACACGCGCGGGACGGTGATCACCCTGTTCGACCATGGTCACCAGAACATGCTCTCGCCCGTGAACCGGGGCACTCGCGGCGACAAGCGCGAGCTGCTGCCGATGTGGGAGGGCGTCACCGAGATCTTCACGAGCGACGTCCAGCCGGCGTACGGGATCTTCCCCAACCTGATCACCCCGCTCGACGCCCGCGGCTTCCCGTTCCTCGGCTTCTGGCCGCTGGCGATCGACCGGACGCGGCTCGACATCACGTGGTTCGCCGCCGATTGGGGCGACGGTGAGATGCCGTCCGAGCAGCAACAGATCTGGGAGTCCCGCCTGACGCGCTTCGACACCGTGATGGACGAGGACTACGAGAACCTGGAGCCGATCCAGCGCTCGATGGAGACCGCCGCCCACGGCGGACAGGTCATCAACTACCAGGAGCGCCGCATCTGGCACGTCCAGGCCTGGGTCGACAAGGTCATCGGACGCGACCGCATCCCCGAGCACCTCCGTGTGCCCGACCTGCTCGCCGACTGGGTGGAGCGCCCCTGATCCACTGCCGACGGTTCCCGGGGGGAATTGTGTCAGGTGCGGCCGGCGGCCATGAACTGGCCGGTCACCGACTGCTGGTTGGCGTGGCGCTGGTCCATGAGGCGCCCGACGGCGGCGATGTGATCTGCATCCCCGGACTCGTACGCCGCCTCGATGGCCCGCGACAGCACTTCGCTCGCCCGGGCGTAGTCCTCCTGGGCGTCCTTGGCGTAGAGGCTGTTGGTCAACCCGTCGGTGTATGTCTGCAGCGCCTCCTGCAGCGGCTTGGCGTCGGGCAGAGCGTCGAGCAGCTGGCGGGCGGTCTGCTCGATGGCGTCGCGTTCCTCCTGCATCCAGGCCAGCTCGCTGCCGCTGCGCACGGCGGCGGTCTGCAGCACGGAGAGCGCCATCTCGAGCTGGATCTGGATGACCGGGTCGGTGACGGCCGGCGCGACCTTGTTCGTCGAGCTCGATGCAGATCGCGTCGATGAGCTGTTGCGTGGTCGGCCGCGAGATCACTTCGCACCTCCTGTCGCTGCCTGGTGCCGTTTGAGCGCTCGGTAGAAGACGTCGTGCATCCCCGAGACCGCGGGCGACATGTACGCCACCTGGATCCCAGTGGTCTCGCCCCTGTCCAGCGCGGCGAGCTGTTCGGTCACTGGAACGAACACGGTGGCCGAGGCCAGGAGCAGGAAGTAGTCGGTGGTGGTCGGGTTGACCTGCTCCTCGCTCAGTCCGCTGATCTCGCGGTAGCGCGTGTAGAACGCCTCTTCGTCGGCGCCGACGACGTCCGGCGGCTGCGTGACGCTGGCCATCATGCACCAGCCGAGATCCTCGCGAGGGTCGCCGATGTGCGCCAGCTCCCAGTCCACGAGCACGTCCGTGCCGTCGGTGCCGAGCAACACGTTGGCGACCTGGAAGTCGCCGTGGACGAGTCCCAACGGCACCGGCGGTGGACGGTTGGCCTTGAGGTAGGCGGCGATCAGCCGCATGAACGGGTCGCGGTCGGTGTGGCGCTGTTCGGCATCGATCCAGTACTGGATGCGCGAGTCGATGTACTCGTCCCACGACGCTGGCACCTCGAGGCACGCCGGCGCCGCCTCCTGCGGGAACGCCGCCAGCGCGCCACCGATCTCGGCCAGCCGCGGCGCGAACTTCGGCAGCTCGCTCGGGTCGCACTTGCGGCCCACGCTGACGAGCGCCTCGCCGTCGAACATCTCGATGACGATGCCGGGGCTGCCGAGCTCCTCGCCGGTCGGATCGAACCACAGTGGCGCCGGCATCGGGATCATTCCCGACCCGTGGAGCGTCGAGAGCACCTCCCACTCGGTGGCGCGGTCGGTGTCGATGATCGCCTGTCCGGGCGGCGGGTCCTGCCGGATGATGTACCCGCGCGTCTGCCCCCCATCCTCGATCCAGGCCCGCGACATCTGCCGGCTGTACCCCCCGGTGATCAACTGGTAGTCGACGACCTTGACGCTGTCGGGGTCGTCGCTACGCCGCCGGAAGAACTCCTCCAGCCGCGCCCGGGTGTCGATCGTGTCGGTCATAGGCCCCCCTTGTTCTCGGCCCACGGTCCCCTTACTGGTGTCTGTCTACAGTAGTAGCTGCGTTCAGCGCCCAATCACGGCCGGATTGCCGTCGGTCCACACCGCGGTCATCGTGCGTTGGGTGATGCGCCACCCACCGGATGTGCGGGCGAGGCGGTCCTCGTAGATCCCACCGATCATGTAGTTGTCGCCGCCCGGGGTTCCCCGCTTGACGTGCTGGCTGTGGAGGTGGCAGCGATGGGTCGCCGTGTCGCCGTCGACGTGCACCTGATGGTTGCCGACGAGGTGCTGCGTGGCGTCGAGCTGGCTGAGCGGGCGCTCGATGCGGGCGATGATGGCGTCCTGGCCGTCGCACTGGACGCCGTTGAGGTCGGCGGTCGCCTCGGGCGCGAAGACCGACCTCAGGTCATCGAGCTGCTTCGTGTCGAGCGCCCACGTGTAGGCGATCGCCAGTTCGATGATGGCCTGCTCGTCACTGAACACACTCTCAACATAGTGCTCACAGGAGCGTCCACCCGCCGTCGACGGCGAACCGACGTATCTTCGCGCGATGACCGAGTCACGGATCGAGATCGCCAAGAAACTATTCGCCGGGTGGAGTTCTGGCGATCCCGACGCGCCACAGGATCTGATGACGCCCGACGCCGTCCTCCACGACATCGCCAGCGGGACGTTCGAGGGGTGGCCGGCGATCCGCGCCTTCTTTGCTGCCGGGCTGGCCAAGTGGGACGACCTGCAGCTGCTGCCGGACGAGTTCTGGAACAACGACAGCGGTCTCGCGCTGCACTACGTGATGAGCGCGACGGTCAAGGACCCGTCGATCTACGGCGCGGAGCACGTCGGCAAGCAGTGGTCGGTGGAGGTGATGTCGTACCTCCGGTTCGACGGCGATCGGGTGTGCTTCGAGGCCGACTTCCACGACAAGGGCTCGCGGGCGCGGTCGCTGGGGATCTAGTAGCGCGGCACCTACCACGTGCGCCGGTGCTGGCGGAAGTCCCTCCTGGTCACCGGGGGTGAACTGCCAACGGCTCGTGCACACGCGCCGGCGGAACCGCCATCCGTTCGGTGTCCGGACGACGACGTCGTCGTAGTCGCCGCCGTACCAGCGCAGCGGCGCGTGCGTCGACCGCGTGTAGGGCGCGAAGAACTTGCTCTTCACGCGGACCTCGCCGTCAGCCTCGAGGACGACGATGTTGGTGACGTGATGGGCCGACGGATGGTTCGCATCGCGGAAGTAGGCGCGGATCTCGTCGAGGCCGGAGAAGACGCGCGGAGCCCGCACGCCGGTGTAGTCGAGCACGGCGTCGGCCTCGAAGAGCTCGTCGAAGCGGTCCCACTCGGCGGCGTCGACGACGTGGCCGTACAGGCCGAGCAGCTGGTGTACCTCGATGATGTCGCCGGCGTCCATGGCCATGTTGCCCCGTTCCAGGTGCAGTCCGTGTCAAGTTACGATGACGGCCCATGCAGGCGTACCGCATGGTGGCATGGAAGACGGCACCGGAGTACCAGGAGGTGCCGCAGCCCGAACCGGGTCCCGGCCAGGTGCTGTTGCGCGTGGGGGCATCGGGCATCTGCCATTCCGACCTCCACGTGATCCACGAGTTCGACGCCGGCGTGTTCAATGCCGAGCTGCCGTTCACACTCGGCCACGAGACGGCGGGATGGGTCGAGGCGCTGGGTACGGGTGCCTTCGGCCTCGAGGTCGGCGAGGCGGTCGCCGTGTACGGCCCGCTCGGCTGTGGCACGTGCGCCCGTTGCCAGACGCGGTGACGAGAACCTCTGCGATCGCGGCAGCGAGTTACCTGGGGCGGGCTGGGGCCTCGGCGTCGACGGCGGGATGGCGCCATACATGGTCGTCGACAGCCCGCGCCAGCTCGCCCCGCTCGGTGATCTCGATCCGGTGCTGGCCGCGCCGCTCACGGACGCAGCCGTCACCCCGTACCGGGCGATCCGGCGCTCGCTGGACCGCCTCGGTCCCGGATCGATCGCCGTGGTGATCGGCATCGGCGGCCTCGGTCACCTGGCGGTGCAGATCATGCGCGCCATCACGCCCGCGACGGTCATCGCCGTCGACGCCAAGCCGGCTGCGCTCGCGTTGGCGTCCTCGCTCGGCGCTCATCACACCGTCCAGGCCGGTCCCGATGCTGCCGCCACGATCACCGACCTGACGAAGGGACGCGGTGTCGACGTCACGATCGACCTGGTCGGCAACGAGGCGACGCTGGCGCTGGCGTTCGCCACGGCCCGTGCGGGCTCGCGCGTCATGCTGGTGGGTGCGGCCGGCGGATCGGTGCCGTACTCGCTGTGGGCGACGAAGTTCGAGGTCGAGGTGTCGACGTCGATGTGGGGCGGCCTCGGCGATCTGCAGGGCTGTGATCGCCCTGGCGCGAGACGGCCTGATCGAGCCGAAGGTCAGCACCTTCAAGTTCGATGAGCTCCCCGCCGCCTTCCGGGCGCTCGAGGATGGCACGTTGGAGGGACGCGCCGTCATCGTCCCCTGACGAGCATGAACAGCATCGACGACATCGACCTGATGGACCCGGTGGTCCAGGAGGACTGGTTCCCCTACTACCGCCAGTTGCGCGAGCAGGCGCCGGTGTGGCGGGTGCCATCGACGGGCGAGTTCTTCCTCAGCCGCTATGACGATGTGATCTACGTGTTGCGGCACCCCGAGCTGTTCCCCCACACGTCGACCAGCAGCGAGTTCCGCCTGCTCCAGACCGAGGCCGCCAACCGCTACTACGAGGAGCACGGGTGGCGCCGCAAGCAGACGCTCGGCATCGATCCGCCCGAGCACCGCGAGTACCGGGTGCTCGTCGACCCGTGGTTCAACGGGGCCGGTGCCGAACGGGCGCGCCCGATCATCGAGCAGATCGCCGGGTCGCTGATGGACGAGTGGACCGGCGCCGGCGAGGTCGAGATCGTGCGCCAGTTCGCCATGCCGCTGCCGGTGATGGTCATCACGACCGTGCTCGGCTTCCCGCTGACCGACATCGAGGACCTCAAGCGGTGGTCGGAGGCGTGGGTGATGCCGTTCTCGCGCGGCCTCACCGCCGAACAGGAGATGTACGTCGCCGAGCAGGGAGTTGCCTTCCAGCGCTACATCTGGTCGCACCTCCAGGAGAAGCGGCAGCATCCGACCGACGACGTCCTGTCCCACCTCGCCCACGCTCGTTTCAAAGGCGGCGAGCGGGGCGAGCGGCCGCTGACCGACGGCGAGATCATCAACCTCATCGACCACCTGTTCATCGGCGGCAACGAGACGACGACGTTCGCCATCACGTCAGGTCTGTGGCTGCTGACCAGCCACCCGGACGTCGAGCGCCGGCTGCGTGGCCAGCCGGAGCTGATCCCGACGTTCGTCGACGAGGTGCTGCGGCTGGAGTCGCCGACCCAGGGCCTGTGGCGGGGCGTGGCACGCGACGTGGAGATCGGCGGGGTGCCCATCCCCAGGGGCGCGACCGTGCACATCCGCTACGGCGCCGCCAACCGCGACCCCACCCGGTTCGCCGCCCCTGATGACCTCGATCTCACACGACGCAACGCCGGCCGGCATCTGGCGTTCGGGGCGGGCGAGCACCGCTGCCCTGGTGAGGGTCTGTCCAAGCTCGAGCAGCGAATCGCTGCCGAGCTGTTCCTGAGGCGGATGAGCAACCTCCGGTTCACCCCCGACCGCAACGACTTCACCCACCTGCGAGGCTTCTGGCTGCGGGCGCTCAAGGAGCTGCACATCAGCTTCGACCGGCCCAGTTCGCTGACCAGACGTCATGACGGCGACAGGTCCGGCTGAAATGGCGACCGCTCTGGTCCACATCCGGGTGCGCCCCGGGATGGAGGCCCGTTTCGAGCGATTGGCGGCCGAGCTGTACCGGGCCACGCACGATCAGGAGTCGGCGGTGCGCCGCTACGAGTACTTCCGCGGCGCCGAGCCCGCCACGTACTACTGCCTGATGTCGTTCGACGACTACCACGGCTTCCTCGCCCACCAGGCGAGCGACCACCACGAAGCGGCCAGCCCCGATCTGCGGGAGGTGACCGAGAGCATCCGCCTCGAGTGGCTCGACCCGATCCGCGCCGCCTCCCCGCTCCCGCCGACGGTCGCGCAGCCGCTGCCGGACGGCGCGTCGCCGGCGGCCGAGCGCCATCACGAACGTTTCTCCGACGTCGGGCAGCTGTGGTGGCAGGATCGAAACCAGTGAAGACGCTCGTCCTTGGCGGCTCGGTGTTCGTCGGCAAGCACACGGTGGAGGCACTGCTGGCGGAAGGGCACGACGTGGCGGTCCTCAATCGTGGGCTCGACACCGGCTGACGCTGCCCGACGAGGTCGAGCGGCTGGTGGCGGACCGCACCGACATCGGCCAGCTACACGCCGCCCTCGACGGTCGTGACTGGGACGCCGTGTTCGATGTCTCCGGGTTCGTCATGGCCGCTGGCGGGTCCGATATCGAGGGCCTGCTCGACCTCCTCGACGGCCATGTCGGCCACTACGTCTACGTCAGTTCGATCATGGCCTACGACCAGTCGCTGGCCGGCATCTTCCCGTGGACCGAGGATCTGCCGACGAACCCCGATGGGCCGACCAGCTACGGCGGCTTCAAGGCGGTCGCCGAGGCCGGGATGCTGGCCCGCCACGAGACGACCGGCTTCCCGGCGACGATCGTGCGCCCGGCGGCGATCTACGGGCCGGACAACAACATCTTCGACATGGAACTGCCGATGTTCCTGCGCCTGCTGGGTCACCGCCCGATCCTGGTCCCACACGGCGGCCTCGTCGTCGGCTCGTACGGGCACGTCGACGACCTCTGCGCGGCGATGGTGTCGATGGTCGGCAACCCGGCGGCCGTGGGCGAGGTGTTCAACATCAGCGGCGAGTCGGTCACCGTGAATCGCTACATCGAGGTGCTCGCCGACGTCGTCGGCGAGCAGCCCGACGTCGTGTACGTCCCCGATTCCATGCTGGGTGAGCTGCCGGGCCCGGTGTTCGGCCACCTGTTCGGCGTGCGCCACCACGCCATGGCGAGCATCGAGAAGGCGCAACGGCTGCTCGGCTTCACGTGCCACTACGACCTGCGATCCGGGCACGAGGACACGTACGCGTGGTTCCGACGCAAGGGGTACGCCGACGTCGACGGCCCAATGGTCGACCCGATGTGGAGGGCGTCGTGGGACTTCGACGCCGAGGCGGCGGTCGCCAAGCAGGTCCGTGATGGCTGAGCCGTCCGACGCCGAGATGTGGCGCTCCGTGGAGGTGACCGTGCGCGACGTGCTCGTGCCGTCGATCGCCGACGACTGGGCGAGGGTGATCGCCGTGCAGCTCGTCGGGCTGGCCCGGTACGCCGCCAATCGACCCGCCGACCCGACGCCCGCCCGCGTGGCCGAGCTGCGCGACGTGCTCGACAAGCTGTCCGGCAACTCCCTCGTGGCCACCCACTGGCCGGCGTCGTCGACGGGGCCGGCGGACGTCTTGGCGGCGGTGAGTGGAGTGCTCGCCGATGCCGTGTCACGCGACGACGCCGACGGTGACGAGGTGCGCGCCGAGCTGCGCCCCGTGGTCAGCCGCCACTTGGACGAGGACCTCGCCGTCAGCGGCATGCTGATGCCGTACTTCCGGGGGCAGCTGCCCGATGCGTGACGAGCTCGAACGCTGGATCGGCGAGCAGCTCGGCGCGACCGTCGGCGTCACCGAGCTGCGCCGCATCACGACCGGCCACTCGCGAGGCAACTGGTTCCTCGAGCTCGACAGCGGCTCGCGCTTCGTCGTGCGCGTCGAGCAGGGTGGCGTGTTCGGCACCTCCGGGGCGGACGAGTTCGAGTTCATGCGGGCCGTCGGGCGACTCGGCTTCCCGGTGGCCAGCGTGCGCTGGTTGGAGCCAACTGGCACGGTGATCGGCCAACCGTTCTTCGTGATGGACTTCATCGAGGGCGGCGTCGCCACCGAACGCGAGGACCGCACCCTGGCCCCGGACCTGGCCATCGACTTCGTCCGCCGGCTCGACGAGCTGCACCGCCTCGACTGGGAGGGTGTGCTCGACGGGCCGGCGCCGAGCGAGGCGACCCACGCGCAGATCGAGCGCTGGGCAGACGTCTACCGGTCGACGTCGCCACTGCCCGTCCCGCTGCTCGAGGAAGCGGCAGCCTGGCTGCACGCCCACGCGCCGCCGCTCGAGCGCGTCTCCCTCGTCCATGGTGACCCCGGACCCGGCAACTTCGTCCACGACGGCCATCGGGTGCTGGCGTTCACCGACTGGGAGTTCTCCCACCTCGGCGACCCGACGGAGGACTGGTCGTTCCTGCTGTCGATGCGCGGGGCGCGGACGATGCCGCCCGAGGACTGGCTGGCGCTGATGCGGCGCGAGGTCGGCGTCGAGGTCGACGAGACGCAGCTGCGCTACTGGCGGGCGTTCAACTTCTTCAAGGGCGCGTGCGCCAACCGCTCGTGCCTCAAGTCGTTCGCCGGCGTCAACCCGGCGCCGAACATGGCGCTGATCGGCACCGTGCTGCAGCAGACGTTCATGCGCCAGATGGCCGACCTCGTCGCACGGAACTGACCCAAAGTCGAGGCCACCTCTGGCCGTGAGATCAACGAAGAACTACCGCTGATCAGCGCAGCGGGGCGAGTGCCGGGCGAGCCGTTCGAGCAGCCGCGGATCGTAGGGCCGGGGCAGCAGGACGCAGATCATCTGCGGCGCCGGCATCGCGGTAGGCGGCGACCTGATCCGATGATCGCGATGGGGTCGTCCGCCGCCGGGCGGACGTTGGCCGACAGCGTGAGGTCGTCGATGCGCGCGCCCCTCGGCCGTCGCACAGCTCGCCCAGGCGGCCGCGCAGCCGGCCGAACTCGGCCGACGTCGTCGCCCGAGTAGTTCCAGTGGTCGGCGTAGCGGGCGACCAGCGGGAGCAGCCGCCGCTCGCCCTTGCCGCCGAGCACGATCGGCGGGTGCGGCTGCTGGGCCGCCTTCGGCTCGCACCAGGCGTCGCGCAGCCGGTAGTACCGGCCGTCGAAGGTCGTCGTCGGCTGCGGTGAGCAGCGACCGGATGACGGTCAGCGCCTCCTCGAAGCGGTCGAAGCGCTCGGTGATCGAGCCCAGCTCGATGCCGTAGGCCTCGCACTCGGGCTCGAACCACCCGGCGCCGAGGCCCAGCTCGAGGCGCCCGCCCGAGGCGATGTCGACCGTCACCGCCATGTTCGCCAGCACGGCCGGGTGCCGGTAGGGGATGCCGGTCACCATGCACGCCGCCGCGCAGGCGGCGGGTGCGGGCGAGCAGCATCGCCAGGCACGTCCAGCCCTCGAGCGTCGGCTCCTCCGGGCCGGTGCGCAGCGGGTAGAAGTGGTCGTAGACCCAGGCGGTGGTGAACACCTCGAGGTCGTCGGCGACGTCCCACAGCTCGGCCAGCTCGTCCCACGTGCAGTTGGACTGGGCGGCGTGAAGGCGAAGCGCATGGGTACTTACTGTAGATCAGATGATAGTTTCTCGACGGTGACGATCGGCGCGTGACCTGCAGTGGCCGGACCTCGTCTGGTCGCACTTCAGCCGTCCCCGGTTCGGCGGCTTCGACGAGCGGGTGGCTGCGGCTGCCGCCGCCGGGTTCGCCGGCATCGGGCTGTTCGCGCCGGAGTACGAGCGGCTGCGCGACGAGGAGGGCCGCTCGGCCAAGGACATCGGCCGCCAGCTCGACGACCACGGGCTGGTGCTGGCCGAGATCGAGACGGTGCACGGATGGGCGTCGAGTCGGGCGACGCGGCGGCCGAGTGCCGGCGACGTGAGGACCTGGCCTACGAGCTGGCTGACGAGCTCGGCTGCCGTACCTGCAGGCGATCGGTCCGTACGAGGGCACGGTCGCCGAGGCCGCGGCGGCGCTTCGGCGAGCTGTGCGACCGGGCCGCCGGGCACGGGTTGCTCGTCGGCATCGAGTGGCTGCCCTACACCAACATCGCGACCGCCGCCGACGCCCAGGCGATCGTCGAGGCGGCCGGCCGCCCGAACGGCGGGTACTGCGCCGACATCTGGCACCACCGGCGCGGCGCCAACGACGACATGCGATGATCCGGGCGCTGCCCGCTGAGCGTGTGTTCGCCGTGCAGATGGACGACGGGCCGCGGCAACCGCAGCTCGACGACTACAAGCAGGACTGCCTCGCCAATCGCGTCCCGCCCGGCGAGGGCGAGCTCGACTGCGTCGGCTTCGTCCGACTGCTGACCGAGATCGGCGTGCGGGCGCCGATCTCGCTCGAGGTGTGCTCGACGGAGCTGTGGGCGGCGCCGGCGTCGGAGGCGGCGCAGCGGGCGGCGGACGGCATGCGCGCCGTCCTGGCCGAGGCGGCGGCGGCGTGACGTCAGGCGGGGCGAGCCGCGGCACGGCCCTCGGTGAACCGGCCTGGCGGGAACGCCAGCTCGACGTGCTCGACCTTGTCCCACTCGTGCACCACGGTGCGGTGGGCGATCTTCCACTCCCCGTCCCGGCGCTCGAAGCGATCGACGTAGCGACCGCCGAACGTCTCCAGCACCACGCCCCGTCGTCGGTTCGGCGCTGCCGGGCGCACACGTGGCACTCGACGTGGGCGCGTGTCGGGACCGGTGAAGTCGATGATCGTGGTTGGCGATGGTGTGCATCGTCGCCTCGTACCGCTCCGCCAGCCGGCTCGTGACGTACTCGGCGAAGTCGACCCCGAGGCCCTTGAACGAACCGTGGTCGTCGGTGCCGTCGGGGTGGTAGACGGAGGCGACCAGCGCTGCGTCGCCCCGGTCCACGCCGCGGCAGTAGTCGGCCAGACGGCGCAGGATGGCCGCGCTCGTCGAGGAGCTGGCGGAGATCCGGGTCCATCGCGCCAGTCTCCCCGTGTGGCGATGACCGAGCAACGTCCCGTCAGCCACCTCGACATCGACGGCTGCTTCAACGTCCGTGACGCCGGCGGCTGGCCGACGGAGGACGGGCTGGCGATGGCGACCGGTGCGCTGTACCGCGCCGACGACCCGTCCGCCTCACCGACGAGGGTCGGGCACGCATCGCCGAGCTCGGTCTGCGGGCCGTGATCGACCTGCGCCAGCAGGCCCAGTTCGATCGCGGCCACATGTTCGGCCCGGCCGCCATCACCCACCACATCCCGACGGTCGACCGCGTCATCGACGTCGAGAACCCGCCACGCTTCGCACAGGCCACCGACATCGTCGGCGCTCTACGAGGACATGGTCGAGCGCGGCGGACCGCAGCTGGTGCGGGCCGTGGACACCGTCGCCGAGCACATCGTCGACGGGCCGGTGCTCGTGCACTGCGTGGCCGGCAAGGACCGGACGGGGCTGGTCGTGGCGCTCATCCAGGCCGCCATCGGCGTGACCCTCGAGTCGATCGTCTCCGAGTACGCCCTCTCGGACGCGCCCACCCAGCGCCGGCGGGCGGCGATGATCTCGGCGCCGCTGTCGGGCGACCCGCCGGTCGGCCGCTCACCCGAGCTGCTCTGGACGGCGCCCGGCCGAGGCGATGGCGTTGTTCGCCCAGCGCGTCATCGAGCTCCACGGCTCGATGGCGGCGTGGCCGGCGGCCTCGGCGTGTCGCAGGCCACCATCGATCGCCTGCGCGATCGGTTGCTCACCGCCGTCAGTGACGGGCGGGTTCAGGCCAGGGCGCCGGCATCGACGGCCACGGTCGAGCCGGTCATGAATGCTGCCATGTCGGAGCAGCAGAACAGCACGACGCGCGCCACGTCGTCCGGGACGCCCATCCGCCCGAGAGGGTTGGCCGCCACGCGGGCCTCGACGTCGACTCCCGCCTCGGCCAATGGTGCCATCTGCGTCGCGCACGCCCGGTGTGTCGATGATCGTCGGGGCGACGGCGAGCACCCGGATGCCGAGCGGACCGAACTCGAGGGCCAACGCCTTCGTGATGCCGACGACGGCGTGCTTCGACGCCACGTAGGCGCTGATGCCGGCGCTCGCCTTGAACCCCGCCGTGGACGTGAGGTTGACGATCACCCCGCCGTTCGACATGCGCCGCGCCGCCTCGCGGGCTCCGGCGTAGGTCCCGCGGACGTTGACGCTGCAGCATCCGGTCGACGAACTCGTCGTCGACGTCCACGGCGGGACCGGTGGTCGGGAAGATCCCGGCGTTGTTGACCCAGATCTCGAGGCCGCCGAGCTCGGCGACTGCCATGTCGGCGGCGGCGGCCAGCGACGCCGAGTCGGCGACGTCGAGCCGGTAGCGGAGAACTCGGCCGACCGTCTCCATCGGACTCGTCAGCGATGTCGCCTGCAGCCGCGGCCGTCGAGGTCGCCGGCGATCACGTCGGCGCCCGCCTCGGCCAGTCGACGGACGATCTGAGCACCGAGCCCACGGCCGGCGCCGGTCACGACGGCGCGCCGGCCCCGGAGGGAGATCAGCTCGGCGAGCGTCCGGTTGCTGACGTCGGGCACGCTCACGGGCGGCAGACTATGTGCGATCCTGCGGTCCGATCGGACGTCAGCGACGACGCCGATGCCATCCGCCGGCTGCTCCACGACTACGGCGATGCCGTGCTCGCCCGGGACGACGGCGTGCGTGGGGAGCGCTGTGGACCGAGGACGCAGTGTGGGAGCTCGGCGCCGGCCGCGTGATCGAGGGCCGGGCGGCGATCGTCGACCACTGGCGGACGTCGATCGCCAACTACCGCCACGTGGTCCAGCTGTACCTCAGCAGCACCGCCACCATCGACGGTGACGCCGCCACCGGACGGGCCTACCTCGTCGAGCTCAACGTGCCGGTGGACGGTGACCGCCGCGTGCTGGCCGCGTTGTACGACGACACCTACCGGCGCACCGCCGGCGGCTGGCTGTTCTCGAGCCGCTCGCTCACCCGGCTCTACGCCGGCGCGCCCGATCTCTCCGGGCAGTTCTTCGGCCCCGACCTCGATCTGATCGGCAGTCCCGCACGCTCAGTCGAACGTCCGCGCCAGCTCGTAGGCCTGACGGGTGGCGAACACCATCCGCCGGGGCGCGAACGCGTCCCCGAGCAGGTGGACGGCCGGGTGCCGTGATCGGACGGCGTGGTACAGGTCGTCGTCCGGGATCGCGCCGCAGGCCGAGCACGACCGAGTCCACGCCGTCGACGGTCCAGCGCCGGCCGCTGTAGCAGTGGGCCAGCGTCAGCACGCCCGGCTCGACGGCCACGAGGCGTGTCGCCGGGACCATCGTGACGCCGGCTGCGTCGAGGCGGGCCATGACGGCGCCGATCGTGTACTTGCCGACGAGCGGCGACGGGGCGAGCGTCTGATGGACGACGGTGACCTCGTGGCCGTCGGAGGCCAGCTGATCGGCGATCGCCAGCGGCGCCAGCCGGTCGTCCTCGGCGATCACGACGACCCGCCGCCCGAGTTGCTCGCCCGACGTGACGGCGTCGCTGGCGGACACGACGAACGGCAGCCCGGCGCCCGGCACGTCGACACTGCGTGGCATGGCGCCGGTGGCGACGGCGACGACGTCCGGCCCCTGCGCCCAAGACGTCGTCGGTGGTCGCCTCGCGATCCGAGGCGTACGTCGACGCCCGCCCGTTCCAGCCGGCGCGCCTGCCAGTCGATCCAGCTGCGGTAGGTGCGGTTCATGCGGCAGCTGGGCCGCCACGGCGAGCTGGCCCCCGATCTCGACCTCGCGCTCCCACAGCTGGACGCGGTGGCCGCGTTCGGCCATCTGCCCGGCGAACTCGGTTCCGGCCGGTCCTCCGCCGATCACCAGCACCGACCGTGGCACGGCAGCGGGCGGCGGGAGTCCCTCGTCCTCGCGCCCAGCGTGGGGGTTGACGCCGCAGGCGAACGGCAGGCCCTCGACCACACGGCGGTCGATGCACTCCTGCAGGCCGATGCACGGGCGGATCTCTGCGTCCAGACCGGTCGCCGACTTGACCACCAGATCAGGGTCGGCGATCGCCGCCCTGGCGAACCCGACGAGGTCGGCGTGCCCGTCCTGGAGGATGCGCTCGGCCGTGGCGACACTGGTGACCCGCCCCACGTAGACAACCGGGAGATCGGTTGCGGAGCGCGCCTGCCCGGCCAACGGTGCCCATTCGGCCTCGGCGTAGAAGCCCGGCGGGATGTAGCTGACCCGGCCCCAGTTGTCGCCGACGTCGAGGCTGAAGTAGTCGACCGTGCCGTCGGCCGTGAACGCGGCAAGCAGGGCGCGACAGTCGTCGACCGTCTGGCCGCCGTCGATCATCTCGTCCAGGCAGAGCCGCAACCCGATGGTGATCGGTCGACCGACGTGTTGGCGCATGGACTCGACGACCTCCCGCAGCAGCCGCCGCCGGTTCTCGAAGCTGCCGCCGTAGCCGTCCGTGCGGCGGTTCGTCCGCGGCGACAGGAACCACTGCAGGACGTCGTCGTGGTTGGCGTGGAGCTCGAGGGCATCGGCGTCGCCGGCGGCGGCGAGGGCGGCCGACTCGCCGTACTCGCGCACCAGCCAGGCGATCTCGTCTCGGTCGAGGGCGTGGGGGACGCGGTGGTCGGCGTAGCCCGACAGCGTGTTCGACGGCGCCGACGGCATCCCACCCTGCTGGACGAACTGCACGCTGCCGAACCCTCCGGCGGCGTGGATCCGGGCCATGAACCGTCCGAGTCGCTCGACGTAGTTCGGCTCTCGGAACAGACCCGGGCCGTTGGAACCGACGCCCGTCGGCTCGAAGCCGGGGATCAGCGGGTTGCGCACGAACGTCGGCCCGCCGCCGACCCAGCGCACGCCTCCGGCAATTCGGGCCAGCCAGTAGGCGCAGTGCTTCTCGAACAGCGCCTCGGAGCCGAGCAGGGAGCCGCCCCCGCCGGAGTGCGACGACACCACCAGGCGGCGATCGAGCTCCATCGTCCCGACGGTGACCGGGCTGAACGACAACGGGTACCTGGCGTCGAGCCGTCGCACTACGCACGATGACACGTTGTCGTGTGACCGCACACGGCGTCAAGTTTGTCTCGCTCGAGCGAGGTGCCGGCCGAGTAGCATCCGAGGTCCCCGAGGGGAGGATCCACATGACGGTGACATCTCATGCCGACGTCGCCCGCCGGCTACTGGCCAACGTCGATGCCGGGACGAGCGATCTGGCCGAGAGCCAGATGAAGCTGCCGATCGCGGTCTACCGCGACCCGCAGCGCTGGGAGACCGAGATGGAGCAGGTCTTCCGGCGCTCGCCGCTCGTCGTCGCGCTGTCGTGCGACATCCGCCAGCCGGGCGACTTCTACGCCCTCGAGATCGCCGATCGGCCGATCCTCGTCGTCCGCGGTGACGACGGGGTCGCCCGCACGTTCCTCAACGTCTGCCGCCACCGGGGGGCGCAGGTGGCCGAGGGCTGCGGGCACACCCGCCGGTTCACGTGCCCGTATCACTCCTGGGTGTACGACACCAAGGGCAGCCTGGTCGGGGTTCCCGGCCAGAACACCTTCGGCGAGCTCGACGTCAGCGGCCTCGTCGAGCTGCCGACCCACGAGCGGGCGGGGGTGGTGCTCGCCGTGCTGACCCCCGACCTCGACTTCGACCCTGCCGAATGGCTCGCCGGGATGGACGACGCCCTGGCGATGTTGCACCTCGATGAGCTGCACCGGTACCCCGTGGAGACGATGCTCGAGAGCCCGAACTGGAAGCTCACCGCCGACGGCTACGTCGACGGGTACCACATCGGCTACCTCCACAGCTCGACGATCGGGGAGAAGTCGATCACCAACCGCAACACCTACGACTTCTTCGGCCCGCACCTCCGCATCGGGTTCGCCAACAAGCCGATCAGCCAGATCCGCGACCGTCCCGAGGCGGAGTGGCCGCCGATGTTCGAGGTGATGAGCATGGTCCACTACGTCTTCCCGAACCTCTCGATCTCGGGGCAGCCGGAGCGGCCGTTGATGGTCAGCCGGCTGCTGCCCGGGCCCGACGCCGGACCGCTCGCGCACGCAGCAGTACCACTACTACCGCCAGCCGGTCGAGGGTGAGGAGGCCACGGCACTCGCCGAGACCCGGCGCAAGCTGTACGCCCAGGTGACGAGTGAAGAGGACTTCGCCACCGGCTTCAAGATCAACCGCGGGCCTGGCGGCGATCGCCGACGGGCACTTCCGCTTCGGACGCAACGAGGGCGGCAACCAGAACCTGCACCGCTGGATCGACGAGCTCGTCAGCAACGGGCGCGGATCAGCGCCGCAGTAACCCGTCGGCGGACTTTCTTGAGCACATGACCGGTCGGGGGACCCCGCCCCCGACCGGTCACACCAACCGGGGCAGAGCCCCCGTCTGTCAGACGCCCCAGAGCGCCTTGAAGTCCTCCTCCATGGTGGGCGGCCACCAGTCGCCGTTGCAGCAGTCGAGGATCTCCTGGGCGAACTCGGCGTCCTCGACGATCACCGTCGGCAGCGAGGCGGCCGCGCGCTCCTCGGTCGAGCTCCATGTCGAGGCTGAGCCGGGCGGCGGCATCGACCATCAGCCATCCGGCGTAGGCCTTCGGGTCGGCCGACCAGGCGCCCATCGTGCCGGCGACGATCTCCTCGAGACCGAACGCCGAGAAGTCCTGGCCGTAGACGGTGACCTGGTCGAGCAGGCCCGCGCTCTCGAGGGCGGCCGTCACACCCGGCGGGAGCGAGCCGAACGAGAAGAACACGTAGTTGATGTCGGGGTTGGACTGCAGCTGAGAGGCCACGGCCGCCGGCACCTCACCGCCCGTGAGCTGCGGGATGGTGATGTTCGAGCTCGGTGTACGAGCAGTCCGGGCAGTTCTTCTCGAGCTCCGCGATGTAGGCGTCGGTCTCGGCCTTGAGGACCGGGAAGTCGGGGATGCTGACGATCAGGACGTTGGCGGCGCCGTCCGAGTCGACGATCGCCCAGTTGGCCATCAGCGGGCCGGTCTTCTCGACGAACGAGGTGTCGCCGCACTGCGTCCAGATGTTGGTCTCCTCGCCGGCCGGCGGCTCGGTGTCGAAGCAGCTCAGGATCTTGATGCCCGCGTCCGCGGCGGCCTGGGCCTGCTCCTCGTACAGCGAGCGGGCCCCGCCGGTGCTGGCGATGAAGTCGACGCCGGCGTCGATCGCCTGCTGGAAGGCCGGGCCGGGGTTGGCGCTCTCCGAGCTGATCGTGATCAGCTCCCAGCCGAGCGCCTCGGTCGCCGCCTCGATGCCGACCGTGATGTAGGGGCACGACTCGAGCTCGCACTCGAGCCAGGCGATCTTCTTCGGCTCGGGCACGCCGGTGAGCGGGATCGTCACGCCGATCGGCTGGTTCGGATCGCGGTACTGCTCGACGACGGCCCGCGCGGCTGCGACCCCTGGCGCCTCATCCGCCACCGCCGGTGGCATCCGGTGCCTCGGTGCCGTCCGGCGCGTCGGTGCCATCCGGTGCCTCGGTGCCCTCGGCGCGTCGGTGGCCCTCCGGCGCCTCGGTCCCCGCGGCCTCGTGTCCCGGATGCCTCGGTCCCGTCAGCGGTGTCGTCGTCGTCATCGCCGCCGCACGCAGTGGCGAGCGAGGACGCCCGACAGGAGCACCGCCGCCAGCTTTCGACGAGTTCTCATGCATCCCCCTTCAGATCGACGCGTGGACTCGCGTCGAACCCGGAACCATACTTTATTGAGACCGACAACAGTGTGCTACTGTGGCGCGGCGAGCTCTTGGGGGGCACCGTTGGCAGAGGTTCTGCGAATCGAACATCTCTCGAAGACGTTCCCCGGGCAGGTCGCGCTGTCCGACGTCTCGATCACCATCGACGCCGGCGAGGTGCACGCCCTCGTCGGCGCCAACGGATCCGGCAAGTCGACGCTGATCAAGGTGCTCTCGGGCTACCACCAGCCCGATCCGGGCGACAGCCGAGCGTGGGCGAACGGCGAACCACTGAAGCTCGGCGACGGCCATGCCGCGGACGCCGCCGGGATCCGCTTCGTCCACCAAGACCTCGGTCTCGTCGGCTCGCTCAGCGCGATGGAGAACATCGCCCTCACCGTGGGCTACCAGTTGGCGCCGGGCCGCCGGATCCGTTGGCGCGACGAGGCGCGCCGCACCCGCGACGCGTTGTCCGTGCTGGGGCTCGCCGACATCGACGTCAAGGCACCGATCATCGACCTGCCGCCGTCGCAACGCACCGCAGTCGCGATCGCCCGCGCGCTCGTCGGCTGGGAACAGGGAGCCCACCTGCTCGTGCTCGACGAGCCCACCGCCACGCTGCCGGGCGACGACGTCCACCGCCTGTTCGAGGTCGTCCACCGCCTGAGGGAGCGCGGCGTGTCGATCATCTACGTCTCGCACCACCTCGACGAGGTGTTCGAGCTCGCCGACCGGGTCTCGGTGCTGCGCGACGGCAAGCTGGCCGCCACAGTGCCCGTGTCCGAGCTGGATCACCTGCGCCTCGTGGAGCTGATGATCGGCCACCACCTCGAGACGATGACCGCCACCGAGGCGCACCTCGCGAGCGGTGCACCGCTCATGACGGTCCGCGGCCTGCGGGGCGGCAACGTGCGAGGGATCGACTTCGACGTCCACGGCGGCGAGATCATCGGCTTCGCCGGGATCACGGGGTCGGGCCGCGAGCACGTGCTGCCGCTGCTCGTCGGGCAGATCCCGCGTGACGACGGCGACGTGCGGCTCGGCGGCACCCCGATCGCCAACTACCAACCGCGCCAGGCCATGCGAACCGGGATGGCGTTCGTGCCGGCCGAGCGCGCCGTGCGCGGCACCGTCCCGGACATGAACGTGCGCGAGAACATGACGATCACCGATGTCGCCCGATTCTTCCGCGGCGGCCGGCTGCGGCGGCGGGCCGAGCTCGAGGAGACCCGCGACTGGGTCGGTCGGCTGTCGGTCAAGACCGCATCGACCGAGAACCTGATCGGCTCGTTGAGCGGCGGCAACCAGCAGAAGGTGATGTTCGCCAAGGCACTGCGACTGTCACCGAAGCTGCTGTTGCTCGACGAGCCGACCCAGGGCATCGACGTCGGCGCCAAGGAGCAGATCCACCAGCTCGTCGACAGCGAGGGCGAGGCGGGCGTGGCCACGCTCGTCGCCTCGACCGACACCGACGAGCTGGTGCGCCTCTGCCACCGCGTCATCGTCCTGACCGACGGCCAGATCAGAGCCACGCTGGTCGGCGACGCAGATCACCACCCACCGCATCGAACACACCCAGCTCGAGAGCTCCCGGAGGACCTCATGATGCAGCGCCTGCGGTTCGACAAGTTCAGCGCGCTGTACCTGTGGGCGCTGTTCATGATCGTGTTCACCATCACCGAGGGCTCGACGTTCCTCAGCTGGACGTCGCTCGAGCTGGTGCTCACCGATCCCGCGGTGTTCAACGGCACGCTGGCGCTGGCGTTCCTCGTGCCGCTCGCCACCGGGACCTACGACCTGTCGATCGGCGCCAACATGTCGATGGCGCTGGTCGTCTCCACGACGCTCGTCAGCAACGACACGACGCCGGAGATCGCGGCGATGTTCCTCGCGCTCGGTGCCTGCGCGATCGCCGGGTTCATCTCCGGGTTCTTCGTCGTCAAGCTGAAGGTCAACAGCTTCATCGCCACGCTCGGCATGAGCCAGGTGATCACCGCGTTCGTCCTGAGGACATCGGACCAGTCGATCAACGACCCCTTCACCGACGGCTACCGCGACATCGGCCGCCAAGAGCTGTTCGGGCTGCCGCTGTACTGGTACTACATGATGATCCTGGCGGTCATCGTGTGGTACGTGTTCGAGCACACGCCGGTCGGCCGCCACATGTTCGCCGTCGGCGGCAACCCCGAGGCCGCTCGGCTCGCCGGCCTGCGCAGCGACCGCCTGGTCTGGGGATCGCTCGTCGCCTCGGGCATGATCGCCGGGTTCGCCGGGATCATCTACGGCTGGAAGGTCGGCAACTACGCGGCGACGGTGGGCCCGGGCTACCTGTTCCCGGCGATCGCCGCCGTCTTCTTCGGCGCCTCGCAGTTGAAGGGCCGCCCGAACGTCTGGGGTACCTTTATTGCCTTGTACGCACTGGCGTGGGGCATCAAGGGACTGCAGCTGACCTTCACCACGGCCACGCGGTGGATCGAGCCACTCTTCCAGGGTGTGGCGCTGCTGGCAGCCGTGTCGCTGGCCAGCCGCAATGCCGTGATCAAGGTGCCGAGGCGGAAGGCCACGCACCTTCGTCGAGCCGCCCGGCTCCGTCGACGGCGCTCTCGCCGATCGACGCCAAGCAGTGACCCACGGGGGCTCCCCGTGGAGCCCCCGACCTACACCTCGGTGCGGCTGGGTCCGGCCGGCGAGTCGCGGAACATCTCCTCGGCGTCGAACCCGATGCGGCCGTCAGGCACGATCTCGATGACGACCCGCCCGTCGGTCGCGAGGTGGTGCACGAACGCCTGCTGTTGTTCCGCGCTCTCGGGGCGGACGCGTGCCGCGAGGGCCGGGTAGAACCATGCCTTGGTCTCGTCGTCGTCGTGGATGACCGCCCGGCCCTTGTACGTCACCGCCTGGCTGACACCGATCTTCGTCCCGCGGCTCGTGATCGCGATCGCGACGCGCGGCCGGGCGGCAACGGCGGCGACCCGCTTGCGACGCTTCGTGCACGTGATCCACAACCGATCGTCGTGGGCGACGTAGTTCATGATCACACCGACGGGGTCACCGGCCTTCGTCGTCCACATGAAGCAACACTCGGTCTGGGCGTCCAGCAAGGCGCGCTCGCGGTCACCGGAGAGCGTGAACATCGAGACGTCGTCGTAGCTGTCGGCGTACTCAGGCATCGCGCAAACCCCCATCGGCTCAACGACCGTGTGGAGTACGAGCTTAGTAGAGCGAATGTCCAGTTAGTGCCGCCAGCGGGTAGGCGTGGCGTCGCGCTCACGGCGTCCTCGTATGGCGTCGGTCGTGCTCTTGAGGGGCCGGTCGACGAGGGTGCCGACGGGTTCGGCCGTCGCGCCGCCGACATCTGGGCGCGTTCCTTCCCATCCGACGTTCTGGGCGCGATTCCTTCCACCTGTCGGGAAGAAATGCGCCCAGAACCTCGGATACTGCGAGCTCGAGGTCAGCGGCGAGGCTTCCAGCGCAGCGGGAGGCTCGTCAACCCGCGGAGCACGAAGGACTCGTTGCGCCGCGCTGCTCCCGCCAGCTCGATGTCATCCATCCTGGCGAGGATGCGGTCGAACGTGAGCCGCGTCTCCAAACGGGCCAGCGGGGCGCCGATGCAGAAGTGGATCCCCCAACCGAAGGCGACGTGTCGCCGCAACTCGTTGGCGTCACGGTCGAGCCGGAACTCGTCGGGATCCTTCCACTGCTCCGGGTCCCTGTTGGCCGAACCGAACAGCAGCTGCACCTTCGTCCGCGGCGCAAGCTGCTCACCGGCGATCGTGCAGGCAGCGGTGTTCGTGCGGAACAGCCCTTGGACGGGGGAGTCGAAGCGCAATGCCTCCTCGATGGCGTGGGGCACGAGTGCCGGGTCGGCGCGCAGGCGGGCCATGGCATCAGGGCGCTCGATGAGGCGATACAGCATCAGCCCGATCAGGCTCGTCGTGGTCTCGTGGCCGGCGACGAGCAGCTGGTAGCCGAGGTGGCGCAGCTCCGGCCGCGAGATCACCCCGTCCCGGTGGGCGATGGCCAGCAGGCTGCTGACGTCATCGGGGACGACGGTGCCGAGCGGGTCGCTCCCGGCAGGCACGGCGGCGGCCGCCAACAGCTCCTCGCGCGCCCTGACCTCGACCTCGATGCAGTCGGAGATGGCGTTCTTGGCCTGCTCGTACGCATCGACGTCCCCACCGGTCAGCGCGCTGACGGCCGTCAGACTCCAGCGGTGGAAGTCCTCACGGTCCTCGGGCCGGACGCCCAGCAGCTCGCCGATGACGATGGCCGGGAACGGGAACGCGTACAGCTCGACGAAGTCGCCCTCGCCCATCGGCACGATGTCGTCGAACAGCTCGTCGGCGATCGCCGCCACACGCGGCTCCAGTCGGGCGATGGCGGTCGGGAAGAACGCCGAGCGCAGGGTGCGACGGTGGCGGGCGTGGTCGGGATCGTCGGTCGAGCCCAGCACGCCGGCCTCCTGGTAGAAGACCCCCGGCCCGTCGCGGTTGCCCCACAGCGTGGGTTGCTTCAGCACGTCGACCACATCCCGGAAACGGCTCAACACGTAGAACGGCGGATCGTGCTCGGTCTCGGCGTGCAGCGGGCAGCGCTGGCGAAGCTCGGCGTAGTGGTCGAACGGCTCGAAAGTGTAGGCGGAAGCGACGTGCGAGTACTGCTCGGTCACGGGTCCGGCCAGTACGTCGCCGAGGCCTGGCCGCCCTGGTCGCGCACCGGACCGGTCCGGTCGACGTGCATCTTGAGCGTGTCGCCGCCACGACGAGGTTGGCTGCGCAGCAGGTCGCCCGTGGCGTGGAAGTTGGGGTGCTGGAAGTGGGCGTCGAGCTCGGCGGCCGTCGCCCACTGCTCGTAGATGTGGATCCGTCCGTCGACGGCGGGGTCGGCGGCGACCACGTAGGCCAGGCAGCCAGGCTCGTCGTCGCGGGTCGACTGCTGCAAGGGGACGCTGGCGGCGACGAGCTCGTCACGCACCGCTGGGTCGACGTCGATCCAGCCAGCGATCACGATCATGTCGGCCGATTCACTCATGTCAGTACGGCATCGTGCCGCCGTCGACCGGGAACAGGCAGCCGGTGATGTTGCGGGCACCGTCGCTGGCCAGGAGCACTGCGGCGGCGGCGACCTCCTCCGCTGTGTTGGGTCGCTTGATCGCCGACTCCTCCGTGAACATGGCGATCATGTTCTCGTAGGTGCCGGCCCCCATGGCGATCGCCGAGTCGGGGCCGGTCTCCCGCACGATGTCGGTCTCGATGATGCCGGGGAGCAGCGCGTTGACGGTGATGCCGAGCGTCCCCACCTCGTGGGCGGCCCCCTTGACGAGACCGTTGACGGCGTGCTTGCAGGCTACGTAGCCGGGGATGCCCGGCTTGCCCAGCTTGCCCTCGACGGACGATGTCACGATGATCCGTCCGGACTGTCGCGGGATCATGTGCTGCAATGCCCGGCGCATCCCCCAGAACACGTGGTTGAGGTTCCAGTCGACCTCGAACTGCCACTCCTCGTCGGACATCTGGGCCACCGGCGCCGTCTCCCTGACCCCTCCGGAGTTGAGCACCATGATGTCGAGCTGGCCGTAGCGCTCGATGGCGAAGTCGACGAGCCCCTCCACGGCCTCCTGCTTGGTCGCATCGCCGGCGAAGAACGCCGCCCTGTCCCCGGCGCCCATCTCCTCCAGGCACGCCTGGCCCTTGGTTTCGTCACGACCGTTGACCACGACCGACGCGCCCTCGCGGACGAAGGCGTCAGCGATGCCACGGCCGATGCTGCGAGTGCCACCGGTGATGGCGGCCACCTTGCCGTCGAGCTTGCCCATTTCGTGCCTCCTCAGTACGGCGACGTGCCGCCGTCGATCGAGATCGCCGCGCCGGTGATGCCGGCACCGGCGTCGGACGCCAGGAGCACTGCCACCTCGGCGACGTCCTCCACCTCGCACAGACGCTTCGTCGCCGCTTCCCTGGCGAACCAGTCGAGCAGCCCCTGGTAGGTCATGCCCATCGATTCGGCTGCCTTCGCGCCTTCGTCGGCCATGATGTCGGTCTCGATGGCGCCGGGGCACAGCGCATTGACCGTGATCCCCATCGTGCCGACCTCGTGGGCGCATGCCTTCGTCAACCCGTTGATGGCGTGCTTGGCGGTGACGTAGATCGAGACGCCAGGCTTGCCGCACTTGCCCTCGACCGAACTGATGTTGATGATCCGGCCCCACTTCTGCGGGATCATGTGCTGCAGCGAGCGCCGGGTGCACCAGAACGTCGACCACAGGTTCCAGCGCAATGCGTCCTCGAGGGCTTCGTCGGTCAGCTCGGCGACCGGGGCGTGGTTGCTGCTGCCGCCGGCGTTGTTGACCATGATGTCGATGCGCCCGAACGTCTCGACGGCCGTATCGACGACCCGCTCGCAGTCCTCGCGGACCTTGGCGTCGCCGGCCACGAACCGGACGGCGTCGCCGGCGTCCATCTCCTTGAGGGCCTGCTGTCCCTTCTCCTCGTTCCGGCCGTTGATGACGACCTTGGCCCCTTCCCGGACGAAGGCCTCGGCGATGGCTCGGCCGATCCCCCGGGTGCCGCCGGTGACGGCCGCGACCTTCCCCTCCAGCTCCATCGACATGCCCCCTTTGGGTGAAGTTTCAAGCCGAATAGTAGTTCAAGTAAGTCAGGTCCCGGTCCGCCCCGCCTCCTGGACGATCTTCGACCCCATCTCGACGAAACGCAGGTTCTTGTCACCGATCACGTCGCCGGCGGCGTCGACGACGAGCACGGCGCCGCTGATGTAGCCGGCGTCGGCCGAGGCGAGGAAAAGGACCGCATTGGCGATGTCGAGGGGCATTGCGGGGCGGCCGATCGTGGCGCTCGTGCCGACCCGCCTGCTGGCCTCGTCCAGGTCGGCGGCGTCACCGGTCGTGACGTAGGCGGTGAGGCTGGTGACCGTGCCGCCGGGCGCGATCGCGTTGACGCGGATGCCGTGGCGACCGAGCTCGGGAGCCACGGACTGTGTGAGGCCGACGACGCCGTGCTTGGCGGCCGTGTACACGTGCGGCCCGAGCCCGGCCCGCACTCCCGCCGTGCTGGCGACGTTGACGATCGCCCCGCCGCGGCCCCGTTCGATCATGACCCGCGGCGGCGTGCTTGGTGCCGTAGAACACGCTGTCGAGCAGCACGGCAACCGTTCGCCGCCACGCCGCCCCGTCGATCTCGGCGATCGGGCCGACGGCGCCCAGGATGCCGGCGTTGTTGACGACGCAGTCCAGCCCGCCGAAGCGCTCGATCGCGGCCTCCATGGCGCCGGCCACGTCGTCCTCGACGGACACGTCCCCGTGGACGTAGCTCGCCGCGTCGCCCAACCGTCGAGCCATCTCGCGACCGGCGTCGTCCTGGATGTCGACGAGCAGGCAGCGGGCTCCCTCCTCGACGAAGCGCTCGGCGATGGCCGCGCCGATCCCGCTGGCGGCGCCGGTGATGACGGCGACCTGACCCTCGAGGCGCTCACTCATGTGACCCCCGTTGTCGAAGTCCGGGTATGGCGTGACGTGTCGCCTCGGAGATCGCCGATCACCTGGCGCTCCCGCCAGCGCCACGCGCCCTCGACACGCTCGAAGCGATCCCTGTAGCGACCCATGAAGATCGGCTGCAGCGGGAAGTCCGGCAAGGCCTGGAACACGGTCACGTACGACGAGGCCGTGGCCGAGTCCCGCTCCTCGTCGACCTCGATGACGAGGTTGCTGGTGACGTGCTTCGTGCACGGCAGTCCGTCGTAGAGCAGGACGTGCTCGTCGATGAAGGCCAGGACGCCGTCGGCGCCGGGTGCGGCCCGGTACCACACACCGTGCTCGAACTGGCGGGCGAACCCCTCGAAGTCTCCGGTGTCGAAGCGCTCGCAGTAACGGTGGATCATCGCTGTCAGCTCGTGGACGCTGTCCATCACGAGACCTTCCGGATCACCACACACTCGAAGTGGGCGAGGCCGGATTCGCCGCCGCTCTGCAGGCGGACGAAGTTCTCCGCCCAGTCGTGATCGAACTCGAAGGAGTCGCCGGCCTCGTCGACGATGAGCGTGGGGTGGGTCACGTCCCAGACCTCGCCCTCCACATGTTCGTCCCCGCGGTACACGCCCTGGCCGAGGCCGTCGTCGAAGCCGCCGAAGTAGCCGCCGCCCTGGCAGTAGACCCAGCCGAGGTCGGTGAAGGAGTAGGCGCGCTCGGTGCCCTCGGCGTCGGTCAGGCGGTAGGCGCCGCGCTGCACGCGCCGGCCTCCGTCGTAGAACTCGAGCTCGTGCTCGACGGTGGTGACCGGGATCGAGCGGTCGGCGAGGAGGATCGCGCCCTTGCCGGAGGCGGCTCGGCCGCTGGGGTCGGAGAAGTAGAAGCCGCCGTGGCTGGCGGTCCGGAACAGCACCCACTGACGCACTCCCGGGACCCGTCGGGGCGGACGCGGTGCCCCGTACCGCGGCCCGCCGCGCCCCGCCTGGTTGCCCCACGAGTGGTTGCGGAAGAACGATGCGTTGGCGGGGGAGAGGTCGTATCGCCGGCCGGCCACCTCGACCCAGCCGTCGCAGACACCGACCAACTCGTACGTGGCCCGCTCACTCAGCAGCCGGCCGTCGATGCGGGTGATCTCGACGGGGTCCTCGTAGGGCAGCACGGTGCTCGTGCAGAGCACGTCGCAGGTGATCCCGAACCCGTTGTCGTCGAGCACGAAGCGGAGCTGGCGCATCGGCTCGACGATCTCGATGCGCAGCGGCCCCACGCCGTAGTGGTCCATGTTCGGGCGCAACCGGCGAGACAAGCGGATGTTGTGCTGGCGCCCTTCGTGGCGGATGCAGACGAAGCCGTCGAGCACGTCGTTGTTCTGGTACAGCCGGACGTTGGAGGTCAGGCAGACGTTGCCGTCGACGTCGCAAAGGCAGACGTAGTGGCCGTCGCTCCACTGCGAGTCGCTCCCCGCCACGCCGGCGAACGAGTGGGCGATCTGGTGCAGCGGGTGTTCGTCGAGGCCGATGAGCACAGCTCTCCTCTCAGCGTGCGAAACTAGCAGCAGTCTCTAGTAACTCGAAAGGGACGAACGTGGCAAGCAACGACTTCGCAGGAAAGATCGCACTCGTGACCGGCGGTGCCGGCGGGATGGGGCGGGCGATCGCCATCGCCTTCGCCGAGGCGGGCGCCAGGGTGGTGGTGTCAGACCTCGTCGCCGACGCCGGCCAGGCGACGGCCGAGCTGATCGCCAGCGCGGGTGGGAGCAGCCGCTTCCTCGCCGCTGATGTGTCCGATGCCCGATCGGTCGAAGCCCTCGTCAGCGGCACGGTCGAGACGTTCGGCGGGTTGCACTGCGCGGTGAACGCCGCCGCCATCGAGCTCGAGCGGGAGCCGTTGGCGGATGTCGAGGAGAGCACGTTCGACCGGATCATCGCCGTCAACCTGAAGTCGATCTTCCTCTGCATGAAGTACGAGCTCCGTCAGATGCTCGCGCAGGGATCAGGAGGAGCGATCGTCAACATCGCCTCGACCAACTCGTTCCGTCCCCAGCCGCACCAGTCGGCGTACACGGCGAGCAAGCACGGTGTGATCGGGATGACCCGCAACGCGGCCATCGACTACGCCGCCGACGGGATCCGGATCAACGCCATCTGCCCGGGTGCCATCGACACGCCGATGCTGCGGGCGGCCATCGAGCGACGGGGACGCGAGCCGGACGAGGTCGCCGGACGGCTGAGCCTGCTCGGGCGCTTCGGTGAGCCGGCCGAGATCGCCAAGGCCGCGCTGTGGCTCTGCTCAGAGGACTCGTCGTTCACGATCGGCCACGCCCTGGCCGTCGACGGTGGCTACCTCGCCCGTTGAACCCGACCTACCATCGATTCCAGTGGATCACGCTCGACGGATCCAGGCGGGGGGCGGGCTTGAAGTCGGTGCCGATGGTGTAGGCGACGGGGAACATCCCGATCTGGGTGTAGGCGCCGTGGTCGACACCCAGGAGCTCGGCGACCTCCTCCGACTTCCGGCACGTCATCGTCGTCCACGTCGAGCCGAGCCCCCGTGCGCGCAAGGCGAGCATGAAGCTCCAGATGGCCGGCACGACCGAGCCCCAGAACCCGGGCTGGGAGCCGAGCGGCAGCTCCTCGACGCGACCTTCCTGGTAGACGACGAGCAGCACCGGGATCTCGGGGAGGTGGTCGCGTAGATGGATCGACGACGCGGTGACGGCGTCGCGTCGCTCGGCGCGGGTGTCGCCCTCCACGTAGCCGGCACTGCGCGGCTGGTAGGAGTCGAAGACCTCGCGATACAGGTCGGCGAGCCGGGATTTGGTGTCCGGGTCGTCCACCGGCACCCACTGCCACGCCTGGCGGTTGGACCCCGACGGCGCCTGGAGCGCGATCTCGATGCACTCTTCGATGACCGCCCGGTCGACCGGGCGAGTGAGGTCGAGGCGCTTGCGCACCGCGCGAGTGGTCGTGAGCAGCTCGTCGGGCGTGAGCGGCAGCAGTTCGGTCACGGGCACACCATAGACGATGTCAAGTAAGTGTCCAGACGTCCAGGTTCGATCACTACCATGGCGGGATGACCGGGCCAGAGCTGTCGCTCGACGCCTTCGTGTCCGAGGCGACGACGTGGCTCGACGAGCACGCCGAGCGGTTGTCCGAGCGGGACGCCGAGGAGTTCGAGTGGAACAAGGGCGACTTCAGCGTCGCCGTGTTCCATGCGTTGTCCGACGACGAGGAGCGGGCGCTGCTCGAGCGGATCAAGGAGTGGACGCAGCTCAAGGCTCAGCGCGGCTACCACGCCGTGTCGGCGCCCCCGGACTTCGGCGGGCTCGGTCTCCCGGTGGCGTACGCCAAGGCGTTCGCCGAGCTCGAACGGCGCTACGTCCGGCCGGCCAACCACGAGACCCACAGCGTCACGACCCGGCTGATCGCGCCGACCATCATGGCGTTCGGCGACGAGGCCCAGCGCCGGCACTTCGTCGCCCGGTTCCTCAGCGCACGCCAGCTCTGCTGCCAGCTGTTCTCCGAGCCAGGTGCCGGGTCCGACCTCGCCGGCCTGGCGTGTCGGGCGACGCGCGACGGCGACGAGTGGGTGGTCAATGGGCAGAAGGTCTGGAGCTCCGGGGCGCGGTTCGCCGAGTGGGGTGAGCTGATCGCCCGCTCGGACCCTGACGCGGTGAAGCACAAGGGCCTCACGGCGTTCATCATCCCGATGGACCTGCCGGGCATCGAGATCCGCCCGATCCGGCAGATGAGCGGCGGTGCGTCGTTCAACGAGGTCTTCTTCACGGACGTGCGGGTCCCAGATTCGATGCGCCTCGGAGCGATCGGCGAAGGCTGGCGTGTGGCGCTCACCACGCTCGGCTTCGAACGCGACAGATCGGGCGAGGCGCAGACCGGCCACGTCGGCGGCAGCTGGGCTCAGCTGCTCGCCACCGCGCGGGCGATGGGCGTCGCGGGCGACCCGATCGTCCGTCAGTCGTTAGCAGCTGCCTACATCCACGAGCAGATCGCCAGCTACCTCAACCGGCGCTTGGCCGATCTCGTCGCCGCCGGTTCCACTCCCGGGCCCGAAGGGTCGCTCGGCAAGCTGCTGTGGACCAACGGGATGACGCTGTACTCCCACGTCGTGTCGCAGATCCTCGGCCCGGCACTCATCGCCGACACCGGTGCGTGGGGCACGTACGGATGGGCCGAGCACGTGCTGGGCGCTCCCGGCTACCGCATCGCCGGCGGCTCCGACGAGATCCAGCGCAACATCATCGGCGAGCGCGTGCTCGGATTGCCTCCCGAACCGCGCGTCGACAAGGACGTCCCGTGGCGGGACGTGCGGCGGTGAGCGCTGAGGGTCAGAATGGGAGCAGCGGGTCGATGGTCTCGTGGAGGGTGGCCAGCTGGTGGTCGGCCGGCCAGCTGCTCGGGTCGAACAGTGCTTGCAGCGCGATGCCGTCGGCGACGGCGATGAGCTGTTCGGCGAGGGTGACGGCGCGGCCATCGCCGGCGGCGCCGCACCGGACGACCAGCTCGGCGGTCGAGGCTCGGAACTCGAGGTAGGCGTCACGTTGAGCGGCGGAGAGCTCCTCGTCGCCGGCGGCCTGGGCGCAGAAGGCGATGGTGACCATCCAGTGCCGGCGGCGCGCGTCGTCGAGTGGCAGCGCACCCTCGAGTGATTGCACCAGCGCATCCCTCGGTTGCTCGGGGTCGCGGGCATCGCGGGCGTCGCGGCGCTGGGCCAGCGATGACTTGAACGTGTACAGCAGGAGCGCTCGCTTGTCGGCGAAGTAGTGGGTCAGCGCGCCGGTCGTCCAGCCGGCTTCGGCCGCCACGTCGCGCATCGTGGCGGCACCGACACCGGCGCGGGCGATCAGCTGCGCGGCGGCGGCGGCGAGCTCGGCCCGCCGCTCGTCGATGTCGACCACCCTGGGCATTGACGCGAGTATCACATCTGTTATATAACGAGTGTTACCCGAACGTCCGCCCGAACCTGCTGGAGGAGCCTCGTGGTCTACGTCCCCACCCGTGGTGATGTCCCGGTCCGTCTGGGCCCTGGCGTCCCCATCACGCCCGGCTACGGTCCGAGCTCGATCAGCCGCCAGCCCTACACGGACCCGGTGCAGTTCGAGCTGGAGCGGGAGAAGGTGCTCAACACGACCTGGCTGATCGCCGGGCGGTCGTCGGACCTCCCCGGCACCGGCGACTGGCTGAGCTTCGAGAGCCACGGGGAGACCGTCGTGGTCACCCGCCAGGCGGACGGGTCGCTCGCCGCGTTCCACAACGTGTGCCAGCACCGCGGGCCGACGTTCGTCACCGAGTGGAAGGGTTGCGGCGCCAAGAGGTTCACCTGCCCGTACCACGGGTGGATGTACGACACCACGGGAAAGGTGGTGGGCGTTCCGGAGAAGATCGACTTCGACGAGGAGCAGTTGCGAGACCTGCGGGCGCCTGCAGTGGCCGCCGACGAGTGGGGTGGCTGGGTGTGGGTCAACCTGCGCCGGACCCGACTCGGCGCCGCCGCTGGGGGAGTGGATCGGCCCTGACATCCTCGAGGACCTCGGCCGGTACCGGATGGAGGACATGGTCGTGCTCGACGTGCTCGAGTGGGACGTCCCGGTCAGCTACAAGGCGGTCGTCGACGGCTTCAACGAGATCTACCACACGGCCTCGTTGCACCACGTCGGGCCGGCCTGGACGAAGTCGGCGAAGGACACGACGTTCCACATCGTCAACGATCACAACTACATGTGCTTCGTGCCTCGTCAGCAGCACCGCGACGAGTTGGCGCAGGACTGGGACCACCATCGGTACGCCATCTGCCACTACGTCGTGTTCCCCAACACCGTCTTCAACTGCAACCCCGAGCACATCCAGGTGTTCAACCCGATCCCGATCGACGTCGACCGCACCCGGTTCGTGTGCTGGGAGCTGGCCTACCCCGGGGACGACGCCGATCCGGAGTACGCCGCCTACAAGCAGCGGATGCTCGACCACTGGGAGCACCTCAAGGTCGTCGTCGGCGAGGACATCGACATCTACACGCTGCTGGCGCGGACCAAGCGCTCCAGCGCCTACAAGCGCAACCTGCTGTCCTCCCGAGAGTTCAAGATCGCCCACTACCACGAGCTGATGGCGCAGATGATCCGGGACTAGGACTCCTCGAGACGCTACTTGAGACTGTGTCAAGTTAGTCCGCAGAGCCAGCTACGATCGCGACACGTGCGTCGCAGCGACGAAAGGGGTGATGGAGGCGATGGAACGGTATGACGTGGTGGTCCTCGGGACCGGCGCGGCCGGGCTGACGGCAGCGATCGCTGCTCACGAAGGCGGCGCCAGGGTGGCCGTCTTCGAGAAGGCCGAGCAGGTCGGTGGAACGACGGCGTGGTCGGGTGGCCAGGTCTGGATCCCGAACAACCCGCACATGGGTGAGGTGGCGGTCAGCGACAGCCGGGAGAAGGCCCTGACCTACATCATGTCGCTGTCGCGTGGGCTGCTCGAGCAACGGCTCGTCGAGGCGTACGTCGACGCCGGCCCGGAGATGGTGGAGTTGCTCGAGGCCAAGACGCCCGTGCAGTTCTACGCCGTCCCGGGGATGCCCGACTACCACCCCGAGTTCCCGGGCGGGAGTCCCGGCGGAGGGCGGACGTTGGAGTGCCCGATCTACCCCTTCGACGAGCTCGGCGAGTGGGCGGGGCGGCTGACGCCGTCGCCGTACTTCACCGACCCACACATCACGATGAGCGAGACACCGCTGGGCAAGGCCGTCCCCGAGCCGCCGTCGCCCGAGGAGCACGAGCGACGGCGCGTTCGCAACGAACGTGGCTGCGGGCAGGCGCTCGCCGGACGCCTGCTCCGGGCGTGCCTGGACCGCGGCATCGAGCCGCACACCTCCTCTGCGGGGCGGGAGCTGCGCCTCGACGACGGTGCGGTGGTCGGCGTCGTCGTGGAGACACCGGACGGCCCGATCGAGGTCGCCGCCACGCGGGGCGTCGTGCTGGCGTCAGGTGGGTTCGAGTGGAACCCGGAACTGCGCCGCGCCTTCCTGCGGGGACCGATGACGCACCCGGTCTCGATCGAGACCAGCACCGGTGACGGGTTGCTCATGGCGATGAAGGCGGGAGCGATGATCACGAACATGCGGGAGGCGTGGTGGATCCCCGTGGGCGACGTGCCGGTCGAGGACAACCCGCTGGGTCGGATCCTGGTCAACGGCCAGCGGACGCTGCCGCACTCGATCATGGTCAACCGACGTGGTCGCCGGTTCACCAACGAGGCGGCGAACTACAACGCGTTCGGCGCCGCCTTCCACGTCGAGGACGTCTCCCGGTTCGAGTACGCCAACCTGCCGTGCTGGCTGGTGTTCGATCAGAACTACGTGGACACGTACGGGTTCCGGGTCTCCGCCGGTGGCGGAGGTGGGCAGGTGCCGTCGTGGATCCCGCGGGGCGACACCCCGGCCGAGCTGGCGGCCGTGGTCGGGATCGACGGTGAGGAGTTCGAGCGGACGATCGGCCGGTGGAACACTCTCTGCCGCCGAGGGTCACGACCCCGACTTCGGTCGCGGTGACAGCGCCTTCGACTGCTGGTGGGGCGATCCACACCGCAAGGGCCGGCGCGACGCCACGTTGGGTCCGCTCGACCGTGGGCCGTACTACGCCTATGAGATCCACAGCGGCGCGCTGGGCACCAAGGGCGGCCCGCGAGTCGACCCCGACGCTCGCGTGCTCGACATCGACGGCGACCCGATCCCCGGTCTGTACGCCGCCGGCAACGTCATGGGATCACCGTTCGGGATGACCTACGGCGGACCAGGTGGCACGCTCGGGCCGGCCATGGTGTTCGGCTACCTCGCGGGACGTCACGCCGCCGCTCGCTGAACCCCGGCACTCTGGCCGCCGCGTGCCCGCACATCTGGGCGCGATCCTTCCCAACCCACTATCTGGGCGCAGAAATTCTCGACTGTCGCGAAGGACTGCGCCCAGATCTGCGACCGGCGACCCAGTCACCGCACGTCCTCACGTTCGGCGGAAGATCTCGTAGATCGTCCCTCTGGAGAGCGAGACGACATACAGGTTCCCGTTGGGGCCGGTCTCGATGTCGGTGACGATGCCGAAGTTCTGCCCGATCAGCAGCCGCTCGCTCTCGATGACGTCGTGCTTGGCCACGTTGTCGGCGACGCGGTCCTCCAGCCGGGGATCGTCCACGCCGATCTTGGACCGGTTGCCGGTCAAGTTGAAGTGGAAGAGGTAGCCGCCCGCCAGGTTCGCCGTGGCGGCCCCGACGAACAGGTCGCCATCGAATTGCGGGCCCAACCCCCGCCCGTCGACGAAGCCGATGCCTCCTGGCGCCACTTCCCATTTCCAGCTGAACTCCGGGTCGCTGTAGTGCGCTCCCGGGAGCATGAACAGCCGGGCGAGCGCCTCGCCGGGCGTGGCGGCGATGTTCGTGGGCGGCCAGCGAATCTGCTGCAGCTGCCCGTTACCGAACGTCGTCTCGATCTCCTTGAACTGGGCGATGCGCTCGACCGGTCCGGCGATCTGGACCCAGCCGCCGTTGGTGCCCGGCTCGAGCAGGTTGAGCTCGCTGAAGCTGTCGTCGCCGTTCTCCTGCAGCCAGAGGCTGCCGGATCTCGGATCGACGGCCATCCCGAAGCTGTTGCGGTGGCCGTACGAGAAGATCTTCTGAACGCTGGCGCCGACGTCGCCGCCGATCGCCGCTCCGGCCGCGAAGAACGGGTTGTCTGGCGGAGCGGTGCCGTCGTCGTTGAGTCGCAAGACCATGCCGGTGAGGTGGGCGCTGTCTGGCTGCGGCCCGCCGAACTGGTCGTCGGGCACGACCGGCCCAGGGCACGTCGCCGTCGGTCCACAGGTCAGGTTCTGGAGCTGACCGCGCCGTCCCACGTCGCCGACGACGACGAAGAGCTTCCCGTCGGAGCCGAACGCCAGCACCCCGCCGTCATGGTTGCCGCGCTCCGGCTGGCCGGCATCCTGCTGGATGGCGCGCAGCGTGATGAGGTTGCGGTCGAAGCTGAGGTCGGATCCGTCCCAGACGAACCGGTCCACCCGATTGCCGAGTAGCGGTGTCTCACTGGGCACGTTGGTGTCGACACCGGTCGTGCTCGCCGTCCAATAGAGGTAGACGCCGGGGTTGGCCGGGAAGTCCGGGTGGAGGGCGATGCCGAGCAGCCCGCGCTCCGAGAAGTTGTTGACCGCCAGGTCGAGCGCCGGCGTGTCCTGCACCATGCCATCGACGACCCGCTGGACCAGGCCGGTGTTCTTCTCCAGGACGAGGAGGTCGTCGTCGCCGAGGAAGGCCATCGCCGTCGGCAGGGTCAGGCCGGCGGCGACCGGGCGCACATCGAGGCGCTCGCTGCAACATCATTGGCTCGCTGGACTGAGCCTCGGTCGGCGACCCCACCCCCCCAATGATCAAGAGGCTTGCCGAGGCGAGCAGCCCCAGCACCGGACGGAGCATCCGACTGGTGGTCATCGTGAACCCTCCCGTGGGCGGACATGGAGGCAACAGTCACGACTACGAACGAACGGCCCAGAGGGATTGCGAGTACACCGCGGGTCGCCCTCCGAAGGCTCGCAGGGAACGTGTGTCCCCTGCTGACGGGTCCGAATCCGACGACGACTAGCCTCGGGTAACCCATACAACTATATTCAGGGTATGGGTCCAGGAGGTTGGCGTTGACCGAGACGATCGTTCCGCCGATGCTCGGCATCGGCGCTCACCAGATCCGGCTGGAGGATCCCGTGCTGCTCACGGGTCAGGCCAGGTACACGGCGGACATCGATGTCGAGGGGCTGACCCACGCAGCCTTCGTGCGGTCGCCGATGGCCCACGCGCGGATCACGCGGCTCGACACCTCCGCGGCCCTCGCCCTCGACGGCGTACTCGCCGTGCTCACCGACGACGACCTCCACCTCGGTCCGGTGTTCTTCCCCGCCTTCGCCCAGTTGTTCGCCACGGACGTCTTCCACCGCCGGCCGCTGACGCGTGACACCGTGCGCTTCGTCGGCGACGTCATCGCCATCGTGATCGCCGAGTCGGCCGCCGTCGCGACCGATGGTGCGGAACTGGTGGAAGTCGACTACGAGCCGATTCCGAGCGTGGTCGACCCGGTGGTAGCCGCCGAGGACGGCGCCCCGCTGCTGTTCCCGAGCGCAGGTACCAACGTTGCCGTCGATCTGCCCTTCAGCGCGGGCGAACGGCTGCCGGGGGACACCGTCTCCGTGTCCGCCGTCGTGACGAACCACCGAATGGCAGTGGCGCCGATGGAGGGAGCGTCGATCGTCGCCATCCCCGATGCGGCGACCGGCCGCATGACGGTGTACCTCTCGACGCAGATGCCGCACGGCGTTCGCGATCTCAGCGCCCCCGTGCTCGGCATCGAGGCAGACGATCTCCGCCTGATCGCTCCTGCCGTCGGCGGCGGGTTCGGCGGCAAGACGCCCGCCGAGCCCGACTACGTCGCCATCATGGCGGCCGCCCGCCACATCGATCGACCGGTCCGATGGGTGCAGAGCCGCGTCGAGAACCTCCTCACGATGCACGCCCGCGGCCACCGCTTCGAGGTGACCCTGCGGGCCACCCCGGACGGGATCGTGAGCAGCATCGAGGTCGATGCGCTGACCGACGTCGGCGCCTATCCGGGCGTGGGTTGCGGCATGCTGCTCACCGCCCGGTCCCTCGCCACCGGCGCCTACGACATCGGTCACGTGCGCTTCGACGCCAGGTGCGTGGCGACCAACACGGCGCCAACGGGCGCCTTCAGAGGCGCCGGACGTCCCGAGGGCATCGCCCTGCTGGAGCGGGCCATGGACATGCTGGCGAACGAGCTCGACATCGATCCCGTCGACCTGCGTCGCCGCAACCTCATCCGGCCCGACCAGTTCCCGTATGCGACGTTGACCGGGATGGAGTACGACTCCGGCGACTACGAGCGGTGCCTCGACGCGGCGCTGGAGCTCGTCGACTACGAGGCGCTGCGGGCCGACCAACGGGCGCGGCGCAGCGGGGGCGGCCGCTCCTACCTCGGCATCGGCGTGAGCTTCTACGTCGAGGTGTCCGCCGGCACGCTCGGCTTCAACGCGGAGCACGCCTCGGTCGAGGTCCTGCCGAGCGGCCGGGTCACCCTCGCTGCGGGTACGTGCGCCCACGGCCAGGGCCACCACACGGTCTACGGCCAGATCGCGGCGAGCGTCCTCGGCGTCTCGCTGGACGACATCGACTTCGTCGACGGGGACACGGACCTCGTCCCCCGCGGCATGGGAACGGGCGGCTCCCGCTCCGTCCAGGTGGCCGGTACGGCGGTCCACCTTGCCGCCAACGCCGTGCTCGACAAGGCCCGGACCATCGCCGCCCACCTGCTCGAAGCGGACGAGCAGGATCTCGTCGTTGTCGACGGAGGGCTGGCCGTACAAGGCGTTCCCGCCTCGACCCTCTCGTGGGGCGAGCTCGCCGTGGCCGCCGCCGACGTGGACCGGCTGCCTCCTGGCGTCGAGCCCGGGCTCTTCGCTGACCCGGGCTTCGAGCAGTCGGCGACCGGCACGGCACCGTTCGGCTGCCACGTGGCTGTCGTCGAGGTGGACAGTGAGACTGGGGCGGTCGACCTGGTGCGGCTCGTCGCCGTCGACGACTGCGGGACGGTCGTCAACCCGCTCCTCGCCGAGGGCCAGGTGCACGGCGGATTGCAGGCGGGCGCCGGCCAGGTGCTGTTCGAGGAGATCCGGTACGACGACGACGGGAACCCGCTGACGTCGACGTTCGCCGAGTACGCCATGCCCAGCGCGGCCGAGTTCCCGTCGTTCGAGACGAGCCACACGGTGACCCCGAGCCCGCACAACCCGCTGGGCGTCAAGGGCCTCGGGGAGGCGGGGACGACCGGATCACTCGGTGCCGTCCACAACGCCGTCGTCGACGCCGTCGCCCACCTCGGCATCCGCCACATCGAGTTGCCGCTCACCCCGCTGCGCGTGTGGACCGCGCTGCAGGACGCCGGTTCGCGCTAGCGGGCGAGGACCGCGGCGCGTGATGCCATCAGCGGCTGGACGCGCGCACCGAAGTCGACGAGACCCTCGACCGGCTCGTCGAACGTCAGCATGATCCCGCGGGTGCCGGGCACGGCGGCGACCTCGTCGAGCATGCGGGCCACGTTGGCGTAGGCGCCGATCAGGACCCCCATCCCCATGTTCACGGCCCCGACATTGTTCTTCATCATCTTCACCGACGAGTCGTCCTCGTCTGCGTGGGAGTCCTTGGCGGCCTGCCCGCTGGCGTACGCCAGTGCGGCGACGTCGATCCCCTCCCGGTAGCGATTCCACTTCTCCCAGGCCGCCTCGTCCGTCTCGCCGCAGACGATCATCATCAGCACGTAGGTGCCGATCTCGCGGCCGGTGCGTTGGGCGGCGGCGAGCACTCGGGCGTTGGTCGGCTCGAACGCAGTCGGCGTGTTGACGCCGAGGCCGACCACGAAGTTGACGTCGCCGTGCCGGGCGCAGAAGTCGATGCCCGTGTCGCTCTGGCCCGCACACACCACGCCGATCGTGCCCTGCGGGCGGGGGAGGAGGCGGCAGTCGTCGAGCCGGAAGTAGTCGCCCCGGAAGTTGCTCACGCCATCCGCCCACAGCTCGCGCATCACCTGCACGTACTCGGCGGCGTACTGGTAGCGCCGGTTGTAGTGCGCTGCGCCCGGCCACAGGCCCATCTGGGCGAACTCCCGCTCCTGCCAGCCGGTGACGATGTTGATGCCGAACCGTCCCGGCGCGATCGAGTCGATGGTGACGGCCATCCGGGCGGCCAGGACCGGGTGCAGCGTGAGGATGGCACTCGACGCGTACAGCGTGATCCGCTCGGTGACGGCGGCGAGTCCGGCCATCAACGTGAAGGACTCCAGGTTCTCGTCCCAGAACCGCGACGGCCCGCCGAAGCCGCGCAGTTTGATCATCGAGAGCGCGAAGTCGAACCCGTACCGTTCAGCGGCCTCGACGACCCGCTGGTTGAGCTCGAACGACGGCAGGTACTGGGGCGACGTCGTCGACACCAGCCATCCGTTGTTGCCGATCGGGATGAACACGCCGATCTCGACGGGCATGGGACCTCCTCTGCTCAGCGATCGACCTGCGCGGTCCCCGGTTCCAGCGCTGCCAGGTAACCGAGCATCTCCTCCAAGCGTGACGACGTCGGCATACCGGTCGGCGAGATCCCAGAGCGACGCTTCGAGCGAGACGAGGCGGTGGTCGTAGCAGCAGTCCTCGACGACCATCACGCGGTACGAATGCGCGCAGGCGTCCACGGCGGTGGCCCGCACGCACCCGCTGGTGCTGGTTCCCGTGACGAGGAGGGTGTCCACGCCGAGCCGGGCCAGGCGCTCGGCGAAGTGCGTGCCGAAGAAGGCGGACGCGTGGGGCTTCTCGATCAGCGTGTCGCCCCAGCGCATCGCCACCCGGCGATCGATGTCGCTGACCGGTGAACCACGCAGGAACGGCCGCAGGTCCTGCAACGCCCGCCACGTGACGTTCACCTCGTCCAACGAGTCGACGGTCGTCGACGTGTAGAAGATCGGGACGCCGCCGGCGCGCGCCGCCTCCAGGAGCGTCGCGGTGGCGGCCACCGCCTCGGCCGCTCGTGGGTCCTCGTTCTCGGTGAAGATGCGCTGGAAGTCGACGACCACCACGGCTGGCCGGTGGCCCGGCCCGAGTCGCGAGCTGGCGGCACGAGACGCCCGGATCCCGTCGACCTCTGCGTTCCAGTCGACGTCGACCACCGGTTGCGGCGCGTCACCCAACCAGCCACACCTGCTGGAACAGCTCCCGGAAGTTCTCCGGGAGGCTCGGCACCGTGGTTCCGTCGGGGTCGACGTTCTCCGGCGTCAGCACGCCGAACGGGATGTCAGGCGTTGTGACGACGTCACCGCTCTCGATGGCCCGGAGGGCGGCGTCGAGCTCCTGCCACGCCTGCGTCGTCGAGTTCTGCGTCAGCCACCAGGCGTTCGTCCCCTCCTGCAGCGCCTGGATGGCGTTGGTGTCGGGAACGCTGCCGAAGATCTTGATGTCGCTGATGTTCGCCTGGTTGAGCGCCGAGCTCAGCCCGGTCGCCAGGTTGCCGAACGTGGCGTGGACGTACGTGATCGAGTCGTCGGCCTGCAACGCCGAGACGATGGCGTTCGTCATCGCCGGTGAGCCGATGTCGGCCGGGTTGAGCTCGAGGTCGGTCGTCTCGCAGTCAGGGCACTGCTCCTCGATCGTCTGGTTGAACTTGTCGAGGCCGACCTGCAGGATCGGGAACGGCGCCGTCAGGCTCAGCACGTGTCCGGCGCAGCCCGAGTCGCGCATCATGAGGTAGGCGTTGACCTCCTCGGTCGCCTCGACCGCCTCGGGGCCGTTGGACAGCGCACCGAACCCGGGATTGGAGATCACCGGATCGGCGATCGAAGCCAGCGAGACGAGGACGCCGGCGTCGGCCGCGGCCTCGATCCCGGCCTGCACCGCGGCGACCGGGAAGCCGGCCATGGCGATGACCGTTGGCTGGCGGTTCACGGCGTCGAGGAACTTGGCGTTGAGGTCCTCCACCGTCCCATCGAAGACGATCCGGTCCGCCGTCCACCCGATGGCCTCGGCGGCGTTCTGCATCTCGTCGGCCGTCTCGACATCGGACGGGATGTTTCCGTTCGACAGGTTGATGATCGTCCCGCCAGGCTCGGGCGCCGCCGACAACGGCGTGAAGCTGTCCGGCAGCGCGGTCGGCTCGCTGTCCCAGGGCACGAGGAACTCCTCGGCCGCGGCGACGCAGTCGCCACCGGCGCCACCGCCGCCGGACGCCTCGCTGTCACCGGTGGTGGTCTCGGTCTCGCCTGTCGTGGCGTCGGTGTCGTCGGCCGCTTCCGTCGTCGCCGACGTCGCCTCGGTGTCGCCCGAGGTCTCCTCGGTGCCGGCCGTTCCGCCGGCCGCCGTCGTGGCCGCCGCGCCACCACCACCATCATCGTCGTCGTCGCCCCCGCAGGCGGCGACGATCGTCGCAACGGCGACGAGCGCAGCCGTCGCTCGCCAGCAGCGCCTCGTGGTCGTGTTGATCCTTGTTCGGCGCATCAGGTGCCTCCCCCTGGGTCTGTTGGTGATGTCACGGGTCGTGATGTGTTGGAACTCAGGACGTGCCGCGGCGGACGGCGGCGCGGGCCCCGATCGCCACGGCGAAGATGAGCGCAAGGCCCTCGAAGAGGTCCTTGATCCAGGGCAGGTCGGGGTACTCCAACTGGAGGCCCTTCACCCCGATCGCCAGCAGGTAGAGGGCGACGAGTGTGCCGGCCACGTTGAACCGGCCCGGACGGACCTGCGTCGCGCCGAGGAAGGCGGCGGCGAACGCCGGGAGCAGGTACGAGGCGCCCGCGCCGAACGACGAGGCCCCCCAGCTGCATGGTGAGCACGATCCCGGCAAATGACGCCAGCACCCCGGTGATGATCAGCGCGAGCCAGCTGAGGCGCAGCACGTTGACCCCGGCCAGTCGCGTCGCCTGGGCGTTGGCGCCGGAGGCGTACATGTACCGGCCCGTCGGCGTGTGCTCGAGCAGGAACCACAGCACCAGCGCCACGCCGGCCAGGTAGAAGACGGGGACGGGGATCGTCAGCAGCTTGCCGCTGCCGAACTTCTCGAAGTTCGTCGAGATCCCGTCGATGATCGTCTTGCCGTCGGAGATCCAGTACGCCAGCGCGGCGAGCACCGACGACATGCCGAGCGTCGCCACGACCGGCTCGACTCGCAACTTGGTGATGACGAAGGCGTTGCTCGCGCCGACCGCCGCCCCGGCGGCCAGGGTCAGGATGACCGCCAGCAGCGCGTTCATCCCGTGGCTCGACTGCAGCCAGCCGACCAGCATGATGGCCAACGTCATGTTCGCCGCGACCGACACGTCGAACATGCCCGACAGCAGGGCGACGATCAGCCCGAGCGTGAGAATGCCCGTGATCGCCATGCTGGAGGCGATCGTGCGGGCGTTGTCGGCCGTCGCGAACGTGTCAGGGTTCCACACCGAGAACACGACGACCAGCAGCATGGCGACGTAGAGCCCGGAGAACCGGTCGACGGCGAAACTGCGTGGCAACAGGCGGTGGCCGGCCGTGCCACCGGCACCGTCGACGTCCGGTTCGCCGACCGTCGAGGTCGACGTCGCCGGCCACGCCTCGGCGGCGCTGTCGACCGTCCCGGTGGCCTGATCGACCGGCTGGCTCACGACGGGCCGCCGCTGGTCGATGTCACCGGCTCCAGCCCAAGGCACTCCTGGGCCAGGCGCGGCGCCTGGATGTCGGGCCGGCAGAACTCCGTACCGACTCGTCCGTGGCGCATCACGACCACCCGGTCACAGAGACGCTCGAGCTCGTCCTCGTCGCTCGAGCACACGAGCACCGCCGTCCCGTCGCCCGCGGCACGGTCGATCAGGCGGTGGACCTCGGCCTTGGCCGCCACGTCCACGCCCTGCGTCGGCTCGTCGAGCAGCAGGACCCGTGGCTGCACGCGCAACCACCTCCCGATGACGATCTTCTGCTGGTTCCCACCCGACAGCGATGCCGTCGACGCCTCTGCCGTCGAGGTCTTGACGCCGAAGCGCTTGATCGACCGGTCGGCCTCCCGCCGTTCGCCTCGCTGGCGCAGCCCGAACGGCCCGCGGAACCGGCGGAGGTCGGTCAGCGTCAGGTTCTCCCGCACGTTCAGCAGGAGCACCAAGCCATCTCGGTGCCGGTCGGCGGGGACGAAGCCGACTCCCAGCGCGACCGCTCGGTCCGGTCGCATCGCGTCGAGCAGGGTGCCGCCGATCCGTACCTCGCCTCGCCTCCGCTGGCCACCGAAGATCAACGGGCACACCTCCTCACGCCCCGATCCCGTGATGCCGGCGACACCGACGACCTCTCCCCGGCGCACCGTGAGGTCGACCGCCTCGACCTCGCGCCCGCCCAGCCCGGTCACCTGGAGCACCGGCTCGGCGTCGAGCCGCGTGGCGGTGGGGGTCGCATCGTCGACGACTCCGCCGGTCATCAGCTCGACGAGCGTCCGCTTCGACAGCCCGGCCACCGGCAGCGTCGCCACCTTCCGCCCGTCCCGCAGCACCGTGACGCGATCGGCGATGGCGAAGACCTCGTCGAGGTGGTGCGAGACGTACAGCACGCCAATGCCCCGGTTGCGCACCCGCCGGACGATCTGGAACAGCCGCTCCGTCTCGGGCTGGGGCATCGTCGCCGTCGGCTCGTCGAGGACGAGCAGCGACACGTGGCCATCGAGTCCCTGCAGCGCCCTGGCGATGGCGATCGCCGTGCGCTCGATCGGCTGCAGCCTGCCGGTCGGCCGGCGGACGTCGATGTGGTAGCCGATGGACTCGATCGCCTGCCGCGTGGCGGTGAGCTGGCGGCGCCAGCGGATCCGGGTGAGGCGACCGGTGTGGTAGCCGAACCCGAGGGCGATGTTGTCGACGGCGTCCAGCGACGGCACCAGACCGAGGTCCTGGTGCACGAACCGCAGGCCGCCATCGTGGGCGGCCTTGGCGTCACCGAGCTCGTACGGCTCCCCACGAACTCGCGCCCATGCACCCGGGTCGGGAACGTGGAACCCGGCGAGGAGCTTGATGAGCGTCGACTTTCCAGAGCCGTTCTGGCCGACCAGCGCATGGATCTCGCCCGGCTCGACGTCGAGGTCCACGTCGATCAGGGCGCGGGTGCCCGGAAAGGTCTTGCTCAGCCCGCCGAGCTCGACCACCGGTCGCCCTCCGGTCGGTGCCTCAGCCGGCAACGCACGCCCCCCGTACGGCCATATCATCGGAATAGTAGTGATAGTATTGTGAGACGTCAATCCGGCCTGGACGGCAGTCTGCGGGTGTCGTAATCTGTTCGTACGATTATCATGAGTGCGGTCGCGATGACCGCGGACACGGGGGCAACGAAGTGACTGATCTGGCCGAACTCGTCCGCATCGACGATCCGCACTTCTACGTCGAGGATCCCTACCCGGTCCTGGCTCGGATGCGCGCCGAGGCGCCGGCCTACTACTGCCCGGACCTCGACACGTTCGCCATCACCCGGTACGAGGACGTGCGACTCGTCTCCCGGACGCCCGACGTGTTCTCGGTCGCCGACGGCATCCTGCTCAACGACGCCAAGTACAGCAGCCACATCGCCGACTCGTTCTTCCCCGAGGGCGCCGAGCTGATCTCGACGACCGATCCGCCCCGCCACCGCGAGCTCCGCCGGGTCATCTCACCGGCGTTCACGCCCCGCCAGGTGAACGCGATGGAGCCCGGGGTGCGGCAGGTCTGCCGTGACCTCCTGGCCGCCATCGAACCGGGCAAGGAGATGGAGTTCGTCGAGGACGTCGCCGTGGTGCTGCCGCTGTGGACGATCGCCCGTTTCCTCGGGCTGCCCGGAGACAACATCCCTGAGCTGCGGTACTGGAGCGACGAGATGGTGAAGATGGGCGGGGACCTCACGGTGGATGAGCTCGCAGAAGCGGCTCGCAACATCGGCCCGATGAACGAGTACCTCGCCGCCCAGCTGGCCCAGAAGCGGGCTGCACCGAGCGACGATCTCCTGTCGACGCTCAGCCAGGCCGAGATCGACAACGAGAAGATGACCGACCTCAACGTGCTGATGCTCAGCACCGCCGTGCTGGTGGCCGGGAACGGCACCACTCGCAATCTGCTCGGTTGCGTCATTGCGATGCTCGCCCAGCATCCGGCCGAGCGAGAGCGGCTGGTCGCCGATCCGGCGCTCACCGCCGGGGTGGTCGACGAGACGCTGCGCTACATGAGCCCGGTGCCGGGGTTCCTGCGCACCGCCAAGGCGGACACCGCGGTCGCCGGTCAGCCGATTCGCAAGGACCAGCACGTCTACCTGCTCTACATGTCGGCCAACCGCGACGAGACCGTGTTCACCGACCCGGACACGTTCGACATCGGGCGGCCGAACGACCCGGGGCACCTGGCGTTCGGCTACGGCCAGCACGTGTGCCCCGGCAACTCGCTGGCCCGCCTCGAGTGTCGGGTCTTCCTGGAGGAGCTGATCCAGCGCTTCCCCCATTGGGAGGTGTCCGCCGGCGCCCAGCGAACGCTGTCCGTGCTCGAGAACGCCTGGCGCTCGCTGCCCGTGACCTTCCACGAATGACGGAGGTCCGCTGCCGATGACCGACACCGCGGCGCCAGCCGTCGACGCCCGCGATCTGCCGTCGCTCCTGTTCACCAGCCCGAACCGGCTGAAGATGGCGGCATTCCACATGAACTGCACGAGAGGCGGCTCGCCGACGCTGGCCGCGGGCTCGATCGCCTCGCTGGACTGGCAGCAGCAGGTGCGCATCGCCCAGCTCGCCGAGCGGGCCGGGCTCGAGGGCATCATCCCGATCGCCCGCTGGCGGGGCTACCCGGGACCGTCTCGGTTCAACGTCGAGCAGTACGAGGTGATGCCGTGGGCGGCCGGGATCGCCGCGGCCACGAGCACCATCACGGTCTTCGCCACGGCGCACGTCCCGTTGATCCACCCGATCAGGGCAGCCAAGGAGACGGCAACGATCGACCACATCGCGGACGGGCGCCTCTGCCTCAACGTCGTCGCCGGTTGGAACGCCGAGGAGCTGGCGATGTTCGGCGTCACGCAGCGCGAGCACGACGCCCGGTACACCGTCGCCGCCGAGTGGACGACGTTCGTCAAGCGCCTGTGGATGACCGCCGAGCCCTTCGACTTCCACGGCGAGTGGTACACGTCGCTCGACGTCGTCAGCGAACCGAAGCCGATCCAGCGTCCGCGTCCCCCGATCATGAGCGCCGGATCGAGTCCCGCCGGTCGCGACTTCGCCGCCGCCCACGCCGACATCTGCTTCGCCGCGGCCGAGGACATCGATGGCCTGCGGACACTGGCCGACGACATCAAGACGCGGGCCGCCGGGTACGGCCGAGAGGTCGGCGTGTGGGCCACGACATCGATCGTGTGCGGCGACACCGAGGCCGACGCCCAGCGCGAGTACGACTACTTCGTGCACGAGCACGGCGACTGGCAGGCCGTCGAGGCGCAGGTCCAGATGCTGATGGGTGGCAACTCGCAGACGCTCGACTTCGACACGAGCCGACACATGCAGGAGCGCCTCCTCGCCTGCCAGTACTCGTATCCGCTGATGGGCACACCCGAACAGGTGGTCACGAAGATGGGCGAACTGGCCGACGCCGGCATCGACGGGATCACCATCATCTGGTGGGACTACGAGCGCGGCCTGGCCCAGCTGCACGACCAGCTGTTGCCGCTGGCCCGCCGCGCCGGGCTGCGCTCGGACTGAGTTCGGCGGCGCTCAGCGTGCACGCGGTGAGCGGTGAGCGGCGCTGGCGCGCTCATCGCTCACCTCACGCCAGGACGTGACTCATGCGGTGAGCAATGGGCGCTCCTAGACGCGCTCATCGCTCACCGCGGCCCGGCGGGCTCTCAGCCCCGACCGTAGGTCCCGACGATCCGGGCTTGCTCGATGATGTGCTCGTCGATGGCATCCAGCAGCACGCGTCCTTCGACAGTCCCGGCTCGAGGTCCTCACCGTCACCGACGGCGTAGAGGTGGAAGTAGTAGAAGTGCTCACCGTGGCCCGGCGGCGGGCTCGGCGCCGTCCACCCGGCTGCACCCATGCCGTTGATGCCCTGGGTGTACTCGGTGCCGCCCCCCGCCTCGAGTCCGCTCACTTCGACCGGAATGCCGTACACCACCCAGTGGCAGAAACCCCGGCTGAGCGGCGCGTCTGGGTCGTCGCACACGAGGGCGAACGCGCGGGTGCCCTCGGGGACGTTCGTCCACGACAGCGGCGGCGATGTCGCGGCGCCATCGGCGGAGTGCTGTTGGGGGATCCGGTCACCGTGGGCGAAGGCGGGGCTGGTGATGCTGAGATCGCCGAGGTTGACTTTCATCGCGGGCTACCTCCTGTGCTGGCGTGGGACGTTGATCAGAAGGCCTTCGGGCCGGCGAGCATGCCGCCGTCGGCGATGAACGCCGAGCCGGTGGAGAACGCGCTGTCGGCCGAGGCGAGGAACACGAGCAGACGGGCGATGTCCTCGGGTCGGCCGATGCGCGGGATCGGCATGCTGGCGTACCAGGCGTCCTTGTCCATCCCGGCGAACTCCGGCTGGTTGCTCATCGGGGTGTCGATGCCACCGGGGTGCACGGAGTTCACGCGGATCCCGTCGGCGCCCAGCTCGATGGCCGCGCACTTGGCGATCACCGCGTTGGCCGCCTTCGACGCGGCGTAGGCGGAGAGCCCGTACGTCCCGACCAGCCCGGTCGCCGACGACAGGACGACGATCGATCCGCCTCCGTGGGCCCGCATCGATGGCACGACGGCCTGGATCCCGAGGACGCAGCCGAGCGTGTTGACGCGGAAGGCCTGCTCGAACTGGTCGATGGGCGCTGTCTCGATCGGGCCGACGACCATCACTCCGGCGTTGTTGACGAGGACCGAGGGCGGGCCGAGCTGCAGCTCGCAGGTCGCCACGGCCTCGGCCCACGATCCGGCGTCGGTCACGTCGAGGTGGGCGTAGGCCCCAGATGAGCCGAGCTCGTCGGCGACCGCCTTCCCTTCCGCGTCGAGGACGTCGCCGATCAGCACCTTCGCCCCCTCGGCTACGAAGAGCCGGCTCGTCGCCGCACCAATGCCCCTGCTGCCTCCGGTGACGATGGCGACCGCGCCATCGAGTCGTGGTCGGCTCATGGCCAGTCCCGGGCGCCTCAGTCCTGGAAGACGACGGGGAGCTCCAGCCAACCGCTGCGCAGCACCGTCTCCGTGCGCCGCGGCTCGCCGGCGATCTCCCAGTTCGGGAACCGCGTGATCAGCCGCTCGAGGAACGCCTTGGTCTCCATGCGCACGAGCGGCGCGGCGATGCAGATGTGGGTCCCGAACCCGAACGCCAGGTTCTGCCCGTTCTCGTGGCGGGTCACGTCGAACGTCTCGGGGTCGGGGAAGGCGTCCTCGTCGCGGTTGGCGGCGTCGTACATCAGGAAGACGTGCTCGCCGCCACGCAGCTGCTGCCCGCGCAATTCGGTGTCGCGGGTCACCGTCCGGATGAACCCGCGGGCCGGGGTGACCCAGCGCAAGACCTCCTCCAATGCGCTCGGCACGAGCGCGACGTTCTCGGCGACGAGCTTGCGCTGGTCGGTGAACTCGCCGAGCGTGGCGGCGATGCCTGACATCATCGCCCGGGTGGTGTCGTTGCCGGCGGCGATCATCGTCTGGGTGAACATCATCACGTTGGCCTCGCTGAGCTTCTGGCTGTCGAGCTCGGCGGCGAGGAGGATCGAGATGAGGTCGTCACCGGGCTGGCGTCGCTTGGCCTCGAACTGCTCCGTCAGATAGTCGTTGACCTCGGTGAAGCTGGCCACGGTGGCGGCGAGATCCTCGGCCGAGAGCTCGGTCGTCGACACTCGCTCCAGCTCGTCGCTCCAACGGCGGATCTCGAACTCGCGGTCGTTCTCGATCCCGAGCATGTCGCAGGCCATCAGGATCGGGAACCGGGCGGCGATCTGCTCGACGAAGTCGAACGTCTCACCAGGCACGATGGAGCCGATCAGCTCGTCGCTGATGCGGGCCGCCGCCTCCTCCATGCGCTTGACGCCGCGCGGGGTGAACGCCGGCTGGATGATCCGGCGCAGCTCGTTGTGCCGGGGCGGATCGGTGAGGCCGATCTGCTCGCCGGCGCCGAACATGTCGCCGGCTGCGCTGGCGACACCCTTGTTGGCGTCGTGGAGGAAGAGGCCCTGCTGGACCGAAAACAGCTGGGGTGAGGCGGCGACGTAGCGGGCGTCGGCGTGCTTGGAGAGTGCCCACGCCCGCCTCGGGGCGTACCAGAACACGGGTGCCTCGCGGCGCATCCTGGCGTACACGGGGAACGGGTCGTCCAGGTAGAAGGCCGGGTCCTCGAGTCGCACGAGCTCGGTCAGATTCGTCATTGGGCCCCCGTTCGGACGTACAAACTCTATGTATTGTTATACAAGTTTCTCACACGAGTCGAGAGGTCAGCGCAACAGCAGGCCGCCGTCGACGACGAGGTCGGCACCGGTCACGTACGACGCATCGTCGGAGAGCAGGAACGCCGCAGCTGCGGCGATCTCCTCCGGTCGAGCAATGCGGCCCATCGGCACTGCCGCGGCGATCGCTGCTGAGACGGCGGGCTCCGAGGCGACCATCGGCGTATCGGTCACGCCCGGGGAGACCGCGTTGACCCGGATGCCGTGGGCGGCGTTCTCGAGGGCGGCGTTCTTGGTCAGACCGACGACACCAAACTTGGCTGCGGTGTAAGGCGAACCGTGGGCCAGCGGGCGCGTCGCCTGCACTGACGCGACGTTGACGATGCTGCCGCCACCGCCCGCCAGCATGACCGGGATCTCGGCGCGCAGGCAGTGCAGCACGCCTTCGAGGTTGATGCCGATGACCCGGCGCCAATCCTCGAGGGACAGCTCGGCGAGCGGCACGAGGATCGGGGCCACACCGGCGCAGTTCACGGCGTGGTGCAACGCGCCGAGCTCGTGGACGGTCCGGTCGATGGCTGCCTGTACGCCGTCGAAGTCGGCAACGTCGGCGGCCACGGCGATCGCCCTGCGCCCGGTGTCACGGATCTCGGCGGCGACGTCGTCGATGGGGTCGGATGGCAGCCCGGAGACGGCCACGTCGGCCCCGCAGGCGGCGAGGTGACGAGCGGTCGCCGCGCCGATACCCGAGCCGGCGCCGGTGACGAAGACGACTCGGCCGCTGAAGTCGAACGGCATCGTGGACCTCCTCGGGGTTGCTTGCCCCAGCATCTGTTCTCTATGATAACAGTTCTCATGGTACCCGAGTTGGAGGGCATCCCGCGGCCGCTCGTCGAGCGCTTCCATCTGGACGCCCTGCCGTTCCACCAGCGCCACGTCGGCGTCGCCCAGCTGATGAGCCTCACCGGCCGGCGGGCGTTGGTCACCGGGGGCGGCGGTGTCGGACTCGGGCAGGCCTGCTGCCACCGACTGGCGTCGCTCGGCGCCGCCGTCGCAGTGTGCGATGTCGACGTCGACGCGGCGCAGCGGGTGGCCGGAGCCGTCGGGGAGCGGTGGAGCGTGCCGACTGCGGTGGTCACCGGCTCGGTGAGCGTGTGGCCGGAGGCCAAGGCGTGCGTCGACCAGACAGTGGTCGACCTCGGTGGGCTCGACATCCTCGTCAACAACGCGGGCGGCGTGTTCGGCAGGCAGTTCGGACCGTTCGCCGGCATCCGCCGCGACAGCGCCGACGCGCTGATCCGGCGCAACCTGCTCGGAACGATGTACAGCACGCGCGCCGCTCTGGATTGGATGCTCCCGGCCGGCTCCGGCCGCATCGTCAACATCGCCTCCGAGGGCGGCAAGGTTGCGATGCGCGACATCGCGCTCTACAACGCCTGCAAAGCGGGTGTCATCGGGTTCACCCGCAGCCTCGCCCACGAGGTCGGACCTCGTGGAGTGTCCGTGGTCGCCGTGTGCCCGGGCGTGATGATGAGCGAAGGGCTGCTGGCGCTGCTGCAGAAGGAAGGTGCCGACGCTGCGGTGCGCAGCATCGAGCACGGGTTCGCAGGAACCACGATCGGGCGGGCGTCGCTCCCCGAGGAGGTCGCCAACATGGTTGCCTTCCTCTCCACGGAAGCGGGCTCGTTCGTGCATGGGACGGCAGTCAGCGTGGGTGGAGGGCTCAGTGCGTGACCGCGCCGAGATGCAGGGAGAATGGACCCGGGAGGACCGATGACCGCTGCCATCGACATCATGAACTACGCCCCGCTCGTCGCTCCGGGCCTGACGGGGCCGGAGTACGCCGCGGAAGAGTTCCAGATCATGCTCAACACGACGTTCAAGTCGATGGCCGCCGGCGGCACGATCCAGACGCTGTGGGGCCGCGAGGTCCCGATCGACGGGAAGATCGACATCGACCCGACGCTGCGCGTCGCCGAGGCGGTGAAGCAACTGGACGAAGCAGGGTACGACCTTGCCGTCCTGGCGTGCCTGAAGATGTGGTCGTACTGGCACCACCACGAGCTGATCATGGATCAGCCCGAAGAGGTCGTGGCCGAGGCGTTGAAGGAAGCTCCGGAGCGCTTCATCGGGGCGGTCGGGTACAACCCGTTCCGCATCGACGAGAGCCTGCGTCGCGTCGAGACCGCGGTGCGGGAATGGGGCTTTCGCTACGCCTACTTCCATCCGATCACGTTCGGCGTGGCGCCCAACGACCGCCGGTGCTACCCGTTGTACGCCAAGTGCGTCGAGCTCGGCATCCCGGTCGGGTTCCAGGTCGGCCACTCCGCCGAGGTGCTGCCGAGCAACCCGGGGCGGCCGATGCTCGTCGATGACGTGGCCATCGAGTTCCCCACGTTGAAGATCAACATGTCGCACACCGGCTGGCCGTGGACCGGGGAGTTCTGCTCGATGATCTGGCGCCATCCCAACGTGTACGGCGACATCTCGGCGTACTTCCCCAAGACGCCTCGACGACCAGCTCGTGAAGTTCATGGACAGCTCGAGGGGCCGCAACAAGATCCTCTTCGGGACGAACGGCTTCGACCTCGGCCGCTTCAAGCACGAGTTCGAGGGCATGCCGATCAGCGACAAGACCAAGGAGCGTGTCTTGCACCACAACGCCGTGGACTTCCTGGGGCTGTGATGGACGAACTGCAGCTCGTCCGGTACGAGGCCAAGAGCGATCGGCTCGTGCACGTCGTCCTCGACCGGCCGCCGGCCAACGCCCTCAGCCTCGAGCTGATGGACGAGCTGGACGCCGTCGCCGCCCGTCTCGAGGTCGAGTGAGGCGCAAGTGGTGGTCGTCCGCAGCGACCAGCCGATGTTCATGGCCGGCGCCGACCTGAACATGGTCAACCAGGGTTGGGACACGCTGCGGGCGACGATCAAGAAGTGCCAGACGCTGATGAACCGCTGGGAGGCGCTGCCGATGATGACCGTGGCGGTCGTCAACGGGCACGCCGCCGGTGCCGGATGCGAGCTGACGCTGACCTGCGACTGGAGGCTCATGGCCCGCGGCCGGCCGCGCATCGGCCTGCCGGAGGTGCTGCGCGGCCTGCTGCCTGGAGCCGGTGGCACGCAACGGATGAGCCGCTTGATCGGGCGCGGCCGGGCGCTCGACCTGTGCATGCGCGGCCGCCTGATCGACGCCGACGAAGCAGAACGGATCGGCTTGATCTCCGCAGCGGTCGACGCCGACGTGCTCGAGCAACGGGTCGACGAGCTGACCACCGAGCTGCTCGGGTTGCCCCGGCTGTCGACGCAGGCGATCAAGCGCTGCATCGTGCGGGGGCTCGACCTGAGCCTCGCCGACGGGTTGAAGATCGAGGAGGACGAGATGACCGGGCTCGGGGAGAGCGAGGACACCCGCGAGGGCGTGGCCGCCTTCGTGGAGAAGCGGGAGCCGCGCTTCGTTGGCCGATGACCTCCCGCTGACGGGCTGCCGAGCCGTCGTCGTGGGAGGCGCCAGCGGACTGAGGACGGGCGTGCTGCCATCGTCTCGCTGGCTCGGGAGCCTCGGTCGCCGTCCTCGACGGCGTCGATGAGCTCGAGTGGGCCGACGTCGCACGGGCAGTCGCGGCGGTCGTCGATCGGTGGGGCGGCATTGATCTCCTCGTCAACCAGGTGGTCGCCACTGCGGACGATCGGGCTGTGCGAGCCTTCGCCGAGCAGGACCCCGAATCGATCGCCAACAGCGTCGATCGTGCCCTCGGCGCCGTCGTGGCGGCGACACGCGCGACGCTCGACGTCATGATCCCGGCGAGGCGCGGCCGCATCGTCAACGTCGTTGGATCGTCAGGGCTGCGTGGCCGGCCGGGTGCGGTCGCCGACGACGCCGCGCAGGCCGCCGTAATGGGGTTGACGAGCAACCTGGCCGAGGAGCTGGCGGACCACGGCATCACGGCGGTGGCGGTCGCCGTGGGACCGTTCGTCGACCCCGATCGGGTGGCTGACACCGTGGCGTTCGTGGCATCGCCGGCAGGGTCGTCTGTCCACGGCACGGTGACGTGCGACGGCGGGCCGACGTGACCGCGACACCGCCGCGGGTGTGCGTGGTCACCGGCGCAGCGGCGGGCCTCGGCCGCGCCACCGCCGAGCGCTTCGCCGCCGACGGGGATCACGTCGTCGTCGTCGACCGCGACGCGCGAGGTGGCGAAGAGGCGGTCGCCGCCATCGATGGGTTCGGCGGCCGGGCCAGCTTCGAGCACGCCGACGTCGGCGACGCCGACGACGTCACCGCGATGGCTGGGCACATCGGGGACCGCTTCCAACGGGTCGACGCGCTGGTCAACAACGCCGGCCTCGCCCTGCGCGAGGGGAGTGTGGCCACCCTGTCACCGAAGCAGTGGGAGCTGACCATCCGAGTCAACCTGACCAGCGTCTACCTGGTCTCGCACGCGCTCATCCCGCTGATGCCGCGTGGCTCGGCGATCGTCAACGTGTCCACGACGGGCGCGCTGAGGGCGGTGCCGGGCACGGACGCCTACCTCGCCGCCAAGGGCGGCGTCATCTCGTTGTCGAAGGCGATGGCGGTGTCACTGGGCGAGCACGGCATCCGGGTCAACGTGGTGTGTCCGGGTGTCGTGCTCACGGACGAGGTCGGCTCGCGACTCGACGATCCGCGGGTCCGGGCGATGATGGCGCGGGCGGGCGAACCGGCCGGGCGAGGGTTCGGGACCCCGGAGGAGTTCGCCGCCGTGGTCCGCTTCCTGTGCAGCCCGGAGGCGTCGTACGTGAACGGCGCGGTCGTTCCCGTCGACGGCGGCAGCCTGGCGTGACTCGTCGCTTCAGCCGCCGGTGAGACGGACGGCCTCGTCGACGTAGCGACGCCGCCGTTCCCAGACGTCGGGGTTGGCGATCCGCGAGCCCGCCGGCAGCACACCGCCGAGCACATCCCAGATCCCGGCGACGACCGCGTGCGCCATCCGCGTCGCGCTCTCGTAGGTCAGTCCGGCATTGTGCTGCGTCATCACGACGTTCTCGAGGTCGATCAACTTGGCGTCGGGGTTGGGACGGTGCCCGGGCCACGTGTCGAATGCCGCGCCGGCGATCGTGCCGGTGACCAGCGCGTCGTACAGCGCGTCGTAGTCGACGACCTCCCCACGCGACGTGTGCACGAGCAGCGCTGTCGGCCTCATGCGGGCGAACGCCGCCCGGTCGAGGAGGTGGTGGGTGCCGGGTGTCAGTGGCAGGTGCACCGACACGACGTCGGCCTGCGCCAGCACGTCGTCCAAGGTCGCCGTCCGGTAGCCGGCCGCCACGACCGGAGCGGTGTTCTGCTCGAACACGACGACGTCCATGTGGAGCCCGGCCGCAGCCATCCGGGCGACGATGCTGCCGATGGATCCGAAGCCCAGGAGACCCAGCGTCTTGCCGGCGAGCTCCGTGCCGTAGAGGTCCTTGCTCCCCACTTGCCACGGCTCACGGCTGCGGATGATGCGGTCGGACCGGGGGATCCGCTTGGCCAGGGCCAGCATCAGGCCGATGGTGTGCTCGGCCACCGAGACCGCGTTGTGGCCCGGGTTGTGCAGCACCACGATGCCGAGATCGCTGGCGGCCTCGACGTCCGCGTGGATGGCGGTGCCGAGATGGGTCACGACGACGAGCCGGGTCATCGCCTCCAGCAGCGGGCGTGTGAGCGGGGTGTCCTGATAGGCCAGCGCGGCGTCGATCCGCGGCAGGTCGTCGGGTCCGGGCTCGACGATGACCTCGGCGCGGCGGCGCAGCTCGTCCCCGAGCCCCCCGGACCACAGCGGGCGGACGTCCATGGCGCCCACCACGGCGCGATGCGGATCCGGGCGCGCCGGAGGGCTCCATGCGCTTCATTATGGAGCAGGTCGCTCAGCAGTTCCATCCCCACTATGATCATGGTTTTGACCAAGAGCACTCCGGGGGTGGTCGCAATGACCGACGAAGCAGGCAGTTGCGGACCTCCCGCCCGAGATCGTGGCGCGGTTCGGGCTCGACCGTCTCCCGTTCCACCAGCGCGGAGCCGGGCTGACCGACCTGCTCGATCTGACCGGGCGGACGGCGGTGGTCACCGGCGGGAGCGGAGCCAGCCTCGGTCAGGCGATCTCCAAGCGCCTGACCCGCCTCGGCGCCACGGTGGCCATCGTCGACGTCGACGACGACAAAGCGAAGCTCGTCGTCTCCGAGATCGAGGCCGACGGCGGTGTGGCGTTCGCCGTCCACGGCGATGTGTCCGACTGGGATGGGATCCACGTCGCCCTCGACTCGGTCCACCAGCGCACGGGCCGCATCGACGTTCTGGTCAACAACGCCGGCGGAGCCCTCCGGCTGCACGGACCGTTGATGGGCGCCGAACCTGCGGCCATCCGGCGCGTCGTCGACGTCAACCTGCTCGGGACGATCTTCGCCACCCGAGCCGCGCTCGAACACATGGTGCCGGCCGGCTTCGGTCGCATCATCAACATCGCCTCGGAGGGCGGCAAGATCGGCATGCCCAACCTCGCCGTGTACAACGCCTGCAAGGCGGCGGTCATCGGCTTCACCCGCAACCTCGTCCACGAGGTGTCGGCCCAGGGGATCTCGGCCGTGGCGGTGTGCCCGGGCATCATGGTCGGGCCCTACACGCTCGACCGGTTCCGCAACTTCGACGCGTCCGCCGGCCCCACGGTGCTCGACCACTCGATGCGCCGCGTGACCCTCGGGCGGGCCTCGCTGCCCGAGGAGGTGGCCAACGTCGTCGCCTTCCTGGCCTGCGAGGCGGGCTCCTACGTCCACGGCACCGCGGTGAGCGTCGGCGGCGGCATGAGCGACTAGTGCCGCGTCAGCGAACGTTCGGGGTGTGTGCAGCAGCTGCTGCGGGTGCGCTCCACGGGCAACGTGCTAGGAACGTCGCAGCGCGAGCACTGGGATCGTTCGCGCGCCGACGGTTTGCCGGGCATAGCCTGCGAAGCCGGGGTAGCGCCGGGCCTGTTCGTCGTAGATGCGGTCGCGCTCGTTGCCGGTGAGTTCGTGGACGGTCACCGCATAGGTGTCGGCGCCCCGCTCGACGGTGCCCTCGCTGGCTGCGATGAGGTTGTAGTACCAGTCCGGGTTCGTTGGGGCGCCGCCTTTGGTGGCGAACACGTAGATCGTGTCGGGGTCGTTGTCGTCGGGCAGGTACATCATCGGGTTGACGTAGTCGCGTCCGCTCGTGCGGCCGCGGTGGTGGACGAGGACTACGGGAGCGCCTTCGAAGGTGCCGCCGAGGCTTCCCTCGTTGGCGCGGAACTCGGCGATGACCTTGATGACCTTGTCGTTCCAGCTCTCTGCCATGTCATGCTCCACTTGTCGCTTGGACGTCGTCGCCCGGCACGGTTGTCACCGCTCCCCCTCATGATCTTGCGTCGGGAAGACGAATGAGGTCCGTAAATGGTCCGCGAGCGGATCGTGGATGGCGTTCACGGGTGGACCTGCGAGCCGTAGCCGAGGTCGAGGCGGATCGACTCCATGACCCAGAACGTGGTGCTGGCGGTGAACACGTCGGCCGCCGCCAGCACGCCGGTGTACTTGTCGACGACGGGGGCGGCGGCGGCGTCGGTCACGGCGTCGAGGTACCCCTTCACCGCAGCCCACGAGTTCTCGCCGTAGTTCACGAAGTAGGGGGTGGGGTCGACGGTGTCGAGCGCCTGTCTGGCGCTCGCCGCGATGTCGGTCATGTACTGCTGGTGCAGCTTCACGTCGCGGCGGGTGCCGAGCCGGCCGAGGTGGCCACCGATGAAGTGCTTCCACGGGTAGGCGAGGGCGTTGGCCGGGGCCTCGATGTAGCCGGGGATGTCCCCCGTGAGGTTGGAGAGGTAGACGGGCACCCACCCGGCGTTGACGATGTCGACGAGCATCAGCGTGTCGTGGTCCGGGAGGTGGATGTAGATGTTGTCGGGCGAGTGGTTGGAGCCGTACCAGGCCAGGTCGATGCGCTCGCCGCCGATCTCCAGGCTGCGCCGATCCTGGAACGTCTCCTCCGGCGCCGGCCGGGCCGGGTCGTCGTCGCGCAGCAGGAGCCGCCGGGTCTCCTCGTGTCCGATGCGAACGACGTCGTTGTCGAACAGGAACGACGCGCCGACGTGGTCGGCGTGGTGGTGGGAGTAGATGAGGTGGGTGACCTTGTTAGTCACGCCGTTGGCGGCGGCGATCTCGTCGACGGCCCGCTGGATGTTGTTGCCGATGGTGGGCGGGGCGTCGAGCAGGACGACGCCGTCGGAGGTGGTCAGGAACGCCGACTGGTAGGTGCCGTCGGTCACCCAGTACAGGTTCCGCTCGACGCGCCCGACGTAGTATCCCTGCTCGTTGAGGGCGGGGCCGAGGGCCGATCGGGGAACCGGCGCGTAGTCGGTCAGGGATGTCTCACTTGTCGCCATACAGGGCATGGTGACGGCGAGGACGGGCGATCGAATCCAGGACTTCCTTAGTCCGCGCCCCAGTGCCATCGTGCTAGGACGGGGGCGGGATGATCTGGGGGTCGCGGGGCGCTCAGCTTGTCGGCCGCCAGCGCGAGCGCGACGTGCTGGAGCAGCAGCTCGAGGCGGCGCGCCAGGCTCGCGGCCGGGTCCGTCAGCGAAGCTCAGCAGGCATGCCCACAGCCTCGGGGGCACTCATCCACATCCACCAGGTGTTCGCGCAGACTCCACAGTGTCGATCTGAAGTTCGCGCTCGTGATAGAGGCCGGCTCAGCTCCGCAGGGTGACGGCAGGGGTATCGAAGTTGCTCGATGGGCGGGGATGACGCCGGCGCGACGAAGGTGGAGCGAGCGTCGTCGGCTATGTGGTGGATGGGCGCGTTTCGCTCCAGTCGCGCGCATCGACGGAGGCCATGAAGGCCATCGCGATGAACGCGGCGACGAGACGAGGAAGCATCCATGGTCGAGCAGCGTGCACGCGGCCGACGGTCATCGGCAGGCGATAACCGATTCGGGGTTCAGGAGTCGAGCGGTGCGAGGCGGACGACATCGAGCGTGACGTGGTCGATGATCCAGTCCTCGAGGCATCCACGGAACTGGCGCCGATCCGTGCGGTCCATGCTTGGGCTCAGAACGGCCCGGAAGCGGTCGTTGCCGTGTGCCTGGATTGCGCCCACAACGTCCGAGTGCACCTCTAGTCGGCAGGTGAGGATCTGGGCCTCGGCCATCTCATCGGTCGCCTGCCCGGTCTCGCCGTCGCGTGTCTCCACGTCGACGACCAGCTCGATCCGTGAGTCGGCTGCGATCTGGGTGCTGTGGGTGGACAGCGTCGCATCGCGCACCGCGCGAAGGCCGACGAGACCACCAACGATGCCAACAACGGCGAGCAGGGCTGGACCCGGTCTCACGAGCCGTGGCCTGCTCGGCGCAGCAGCTTGCGGATCTGTTCGTCGTCGGCTCCCGGCACGTCCTGGGCGAGCACCGTGACGTCGTCGACGAGCAGTCCACCCCGCGGATAGCTGATCGACTCGAGCTGGACGCGTCAACCGGATCTCGCCTGCCGGGGTGGAGGTCTTCGACGCGACCTTGTCGACGACCCAGGCCATCCCGGCGATGACGACGCCGCCGCCCACGAGCGAGTTTGCGGAGGATGAGGCCGGCGGCGAGGCCAACCTCGGCGATCAGAACGAGCAGTCCGAAGAACAGGGCTCGGTTCCACTCCCATTGATTGAGTGACACGATCATGTAGAACGTGGCGGCGACGAGGGTTGCGGTGCCGGCGAGCCAGGCGATGATCCTCATGAGGCCGTCTCCTCGCTGATCGCCTCGGTGATGGTGACCCGGCCTGTGTCGCCGTCGACGAGCACGACGGCACCTTCTGGGAGGTCGCGCGTCGCCCCGGCGTAGCCCACGACGATCGGGACACGCGCTTCACGAGCCAGGATTGCGAGATGCGAGAGAACTGAACCGGTTTCGGCCACGATGCCGCGCAGGCGCGACAGCAACGGGGCGAGGTTCGGTGTCAGCGTCGTCGTCACGAGGACTGATCCGATCGGCGGATCGACGCTGTCGTAGGTGACGACACCGGTCGCCGAGCCTCCCCCGGCACCAGCCCCCCGACCTCACTTGCGCATTGGGCCCTGATCGGCAGTCCTTTGTCCGACATCTGGAACCACGCCGGCAACGGCAAGCCGAAGTCGTGGTGGTGATCGCGGACCAACGCGCGCACCACCACCGCCCGGTTCGTGGCAACGGCCTCCAAGTGCTGGAGCGTCATGTGCCGGATGAGCTCAGGCTCGCCAAGGTCGCCGGCGGTGGCGAGGCGGCGGCCGAGCTCCCATGCGGCACGCCCCGAGAGCTCCTGGTTCCACCGCACGCGCATCCAGGCAACGTAGAGAGCCCTGCTCGCGTGGCCTTGGCGAGCGCCGCCGCCTTGGCGCCGGTGATGCGAAGGTCGTCCACGCCCACCTCGTCGAGGCCGACCACGAACCGATCACGCCTCTGTTGAACCGGACCGCGTTTGTCTGATCCGTCACTCAGCGGTGGCACTCGCCCTCCAATCGCCTGGACGCGCTGATGGACTTCTGCACGCCGATCTCGGTGTCCGATCGACCTTGGCCCGTCATGGTGCGTCTGATCGCGCGTCCGCGAGTTCGTCCAGGGCTGCGGAGTCCAGGCTGACCGTGAGAGCTGCGACGTTCTCGCGTAAGTCCGCGATGGATGATGTTCCAGGGATGACGAGGGTGTGCCGCGACAGGGCCAACGTCCAAGCGATCGCTACCTGGGCCCGTGTGCAGCCCAAGCGCCTCGCGACCGCTGCTGTTTCTGCGGCGTCGGTCCCGTCGTTCTGAGCGACGAGCCCGGAGCCGAGCGGCGCGAACGGCACGAAGGCGATACCGCGTCGGGTGCATTCGTCCATGACAGGTTGTGAGGTCTGGTTGGCGAGGTGGTAGGCGTTCTGCACACACGCCACCTCGGTTGCCCGCAGGGCTCGTAAGAGATGGCCGAGCGCTATGTTGCTGAGACCGATCGCTTGGATGAGCCCGTCGTCTCGGGCGGAGAGCATGGCTGCGAGCTGGTCGTCGAAGAGTCCGTCGGGCGGACAATTTCGCATCAGCCGGAGATTGACCACCGGGAGATGGTCGACGCCGAGGGCGCGGAGATTGTCCTCGATGCCTTCGCGGAGCTCGTCGGGTTGGTCGAAGGCGAAGATGCCACCTCGGTCGTCGCGGCGGGCGCCGACCTTGCTCACGAGGACGAGGTCGGTCGGGTAAGGATGGAGCGCCTCGTGGATCAGCTGGTTCACTACGTCGGGGCCGTAGTACTGGGCGGTGTCGATGTGGTCGACTCCCATGTCGACCGCCGCACGCAACAACCGAATCGCCTCGTCACGATCTCTCGGCGGGCCGAAGACGCCCGGCCCAGCGAGTCGCATAGCGCCAAGGCCGACCGGCATGACGTCGAACGGTCCAAGCGTGCGCCGCTCGACCCGAATCTCGGCTCGTCCGTCCATTACTGGCACATGGTCATGACGCAACCGGGTATCACTACGAGTCCTTCATCGTGCCGTCGAAGTCGATCGTGAGATGGCGACATCGCAACCACTTCTTGTTGGCGTGGCCGTAACGGCGCAGCGCTAGCTGGTCGCCGTGGGGGATCGTTCGACCGTCGACATCGGCGGCGGTCGTCGATTTCGACGTCAGCACCGTTGACGTTCAGTCGCATCGGTCGACTTTGCCAAGCGCGGTTCGGCGGGTTGACAGCCCGTAACGGCCGGATCGAGATCCCGATGGCACGCAGACCGGAAGTGATGATCGCACGGGAGCCTCGAATCGAGTGACGTTGGCGGTCAGACGGGCGCGAGCAGTCGGGTGGTCAACACGATGTCGACGATGTCCGCGACGGTGTCGACACGGGCCCAGTCGCGCTGGAGCTCACAGGCCAGTGACACCCAGCTGATCGGCTGCGCGCCGGCCTGGACCACTCGTTCGAGCCCAGCCCGGTGTGCCTCGGGCGAGGTTCCGCCCACGGCGTCGACCACCGGGTACACCTCGAATCCCTCACGAAGTGCGTCGAGCGTCGGGAACGCCAGACACACCTCGGTCCACAGCGCAGTCATGATCAGCTTCCTGCGGCCGGTGGCCTGTACGGCGCTGCGGAAGTCGTCGTTCTCCCACGAGTTGATCTCTGTCCTGTCGAGCTCTGGGCTCGCTTCGAGAACTGTCCGGAGCTCGGGGATGGTCGGTGCCTGCCCGTGGGCGACCTGGATGGTGGAGAGCACGACCGGCAGATCGAAAGTCTTGGCCAGCCGGGCCACCGACACGATGTTGTCGATCAGGAGCTGCTGCTCGATGGAGGTGACGGTCTGAACTTGGCTCGGCTGGTAGTCGATCACCACGAGCGCCGAGTTCTCTGGGGTGAGGAGATGGTCGGTTACAGGGTCTCGCACGGATCGCTCCCAATGGTGTGACGCATGCTCGTAGCCTGGCGTCCTCGGATCTTGACTACCCCAGGGAAACTCCCTGGTCTCTCGATGCCAGCCGCCGACGACGGTGGGAGCGGTGTGGGCATGGGCTCGGAGCAAAGGGGCCTGGGGGTCCGGGAACGACCACTGACCCTTCGTCACCTGGTCGGACGGCGGATCGGCGACGGCGGCATGAGTCGGCTTCCACCTCACGCGCGACCGCCGCCCCGGGGTTCGAGATGACTCCCAACTGGGTCAAGATGACTGATGCCTGGGGGAAGGAGTCGAACCTCTTGATCTTGCCGTCCTCCAACTCGAACAGGTCCGCGCAGGGGGCGTCCATTCTCCTACCCGTCGGAGGAATGGTTCCGAGCGGAGTCTCGAGGGGACCTGAATGGGTGCCTTGGAGAGCCAGCTGGACGATGACGGTGTCGCCCAGGGTCCACAGGTTGTAGAGCTCGCGGTGCATGTCTCCGAAGGCAGTCCCGTAGTTCCGGACCGGGTAGCTCCACTCCCCGGGTCCCCGGTAGGTGATGCCAACTGACTCATCGGTGAATGTCCCGTCGTGAGCAAACAGCGCTTCCCATCCTGCGAGATCCATTCGGTCCGCTATGGCGTACGCCTCGCGAACAAAGCTCGCCGGGTCGAATCGAGTGCTTGAGTCGGACACGAGCTCTCCTTATGGCTTGTCAATAACCGTTGTGAGCGTGTTGGGGCCGATTGGGAGACCGATGGGCTGTTGGTCGACCGCGCCACGTCGAGCGAACCGTGGAATCAGTGTTGCTGCGATGCCGCCCAGCGTGGCGGCCGGTCCGGGCTTGGTGCTGGGTTGTCTAGAAGGGGAACTGGCGCTCGCGGCTGGTGGTGTTGATCCAGATGACGTCGGTGAAGTCGGCGACGCTGTCAGGGCCTGTCCGCCCCCAGCCGCTCTCCCGGACCCCTCCCATCGGGGCATGGATCTCGTCGTTCACGGTCGGTGAGTTCACGTTGACGATTCCATGCAGGACCTTCGGGGCCAGCTCGAAGGCCTTGTAGGTGTCGCCGGCCAGGATGGTGGAAGTGAGCCCGTACTGGACCCTGTTCGCGACAGCGACAGCGTCTTCTGGGGTGTCGACGACTTCCACGATCACGAGGGGCCCGAAGCTTTCCTCGTTCGACACGGTTGCTTCGTAGGGGACGTCCGTGAGGATGGTGGGCTGGTACACCAAGCCGTCGTGAGTGCCACCGGTGCGCAAGGTGGCCCCGAGCCCGACGGCCTCGTTGACTCGTTCGTCCATGACGTCAACGGCTCCTTGGTGCACGAGCGGTCCGATGATCGTGCGCGGGTCGAGCGGATCACCGGAAGGCAGAGTCTTGGTGCGAGCGACGAACTTCTCGAGGAACTCGTCGTAGATGGCGCGTTGGATGATGATCTTGCGGGTATTGAGGCAGATCTGGCCCTGGTGGAAGAACGACCCGAACGTGGCCATCCGCACGGCATAGTCGACGTCGACATCGTCGAGAATGAGCATCGGGTTGTAACCGCCGAGCTCCAAACAGGTGCGCTTGAGCGTCTCCCCGGCCCGCTGGGCCAACAGGCGTGCGGTCCTCACGCCCCCGATGAGGTTGATGCAACGCACATCGTTGCTGGCGAAGAACTCGTCCGCGATCGGTCCAGCAGCGCCGGGGGCGTGAGGAACGACGTTCACCACCCCGGGAGGAAATCCGGCTTCTTCGACGATCTCGGCGATCATGAGGCCGGCGGAGATTGGAGCGAACTCCGAAGGCTTCACCACGACGGTGCACCCAGCGGCGAGAGGATTCAACACGGCCCGCCACGACAAGATGTTGGCGCCGTTCCACGGGGTGAAGCTGGCCACGACACCGAGCGGCCGCCGAATACTGATGGAATGGGTGTCGGGCACGTTCGAGGCCAGCACTTCACCCTTGGGAAGGAACACCCAATTCGCCGCCTGCTCGAGGGTGGCCGCCACCAGATCCTGCTGGAAGGTCGAGAACGGTGTGGTGCTTCCGGTCTCGCGGGCCAGGATCTCCGCAATCTCATCACGCCGGCGGCGGACGATCTCCGCGGCTTTGAAGAAGAATCGTGCCTTTTCGACCGGCGGGGTGTCGGCCCAGGCTGGGAACGCGGTGTTGGCAGCGCCGATTGCGATCTTCGCCTCCTCCGCCCCACAGTTGGGAGCGTGCGCGTAGACAACGCCGCTGTAGGGCTCGTAGTCCTCAAAGAACCCGGGGGCGTCGCGCCACTGCCCGTTCGCATACCACTGATACGTGCGGGCATCGGTCGGAAGCTCAATCGTGTCTGTCATGGGTTGCTCCTTGGGTGCGGGTAGCGGTCAGAGCTCGTCACGTGTCCCGGACTGCTCCACAACTCACGTCCGGATGATGACGACTTCACAACGGCCGGTACCCCAGGGATTCTCCCGGGTCGGCCGAGAACCGGCCTGGGCCGACACTCGCGGCTGATCCGCTTCAACGTCGGGCTCGGCGGAGCGCGCCAGGCAGTTTCCCTGGGGTACGCAGAAGCGGTCAGCCGCATAGTTGGCGGCACCGCGACCTGCGACAGGAGAAGAACCGATGAGCAAGCAACAGCAAGAGGCATTGGACGCCACGTTGCGCCAGGGCCGCCTCGACCTCGAGGCCGATGCTCCGACGCTGCGGGCGAGCTTCAACGAGTTGATGTCGTATGTTCCGGTGGCCAGCGACGTCGTCCAGAACCCCACGACGATCGGCGGAGTTGGCGGTATCGAGGTCACAATCGGCGGGACAGAGGCGACGAACGTGATCCTGTATTTCCACGGTGGTGTCTACGTCATCGGTTCGGCGACCACCTCGGTTCCGTTGGTGAGCGATCTGGCCCGGCGGACCGGCGCCAAGGCAGTCGCACTCGACTATCGGCTCGCCCCCGAACATCCCTATCCGGCCGCCGTCGAGGACGCCCAAGCCGCCTATGCTGGTCTGCTCGGACAAGTTGATCCGGGCCAGATCGCGCTCGCCGGCGACTCGGCCGGAGGTGGGCTGGCGGTCGCACTCCTTCTCGCCTTGCGAGACGCCGGCGTGCCGCTGCCTTCGAGCGCGTTCTTGATGTCGCCGTATGCAGACCTGACGCTGTCAGGCGACACCCTCCTCGAGAAGGAGGCGCTCGATCCGACGCTCACACCGAACGGCCTCCGCCTTCGGGTGCCGGAGTACGTTGCCGGCGCCGATCCCTCTGACCCGTTCATCAGCCCGGTGTTCGGCGACCTGCGGGGCCTGCCTCCTCTGCTGATCCAGTCGGGCTCGCATGAGATCCTCCTGAGCGACTCCATCCGTCTCGCCGCGCGAGCAGCCGCCGCCGATGTGCCGGTCACGCTGGAGGTCACTCCTGGCGTTCCACACGTGTTCCAAGGCTTCGCGGTGATGCTCGATGAGGCAGATGCGGCGCTCAACCGGGCCTCGGCATTTCTGAAATCGCAATACGCGGCGAGCCGCGCGAGGTGACGACGAGATCCACGACTCTGAGCGGTGCGAACGATGCGCCAGCGCGCTGCATCGGGGATCCCCCGGCCTCATTCGTCGCTCACTGCCAGCTTGAGACCATCACGAAGATACTGGCCGAGAGCTTTGTCCCTCAGCTGGCGGCGGGAGGACACGCCGACCTTTCCGAAGACGTTCCGGAGATGCCACTCGACGGTGCGAGGGCTCAGGAAGAGTCGTCCGCCGATCTCTCGATTGGAAAGCCCTTGTTGGACAAGTTCGGTGATGAGCGCCTCCTGGCTAGTGAGCTGCATCGATGGAACGTCGATGAATCTGCCTGTCCGTCGCCCGGTCGTCGCGGTCAACTCGCGGCGAGCCCGGTCGGCAAAGCCGGCGATACCCATCTCGGTCAACGCATGGTGTGCCATGGCAAGCTGATCGCGAGCGCGACCTTTGAAACCCCGACGTCGCAACCATTCACCGTAGAGAAGGCGCGACCGGGCCACTTCCACACGCAAGGAAGTCTTACCCAAGTGTTCGATCGATTCTCGGTAGAGACGATCGGCATCGGCATCATCGGCATCGAACGCTTGGACAGCGTGCCGCGATCCCGAGTGCCCAGTCGGTGGGAGTCGCATCGGCACGTGCACGAATCCAGCGAGACACCTCCGCCAACAGGTCAGAGTCGCTCTCCCGGGATGCCGCCTCAGCGAGCTCGGCCGCCGCCAGCGTCTGGTAGCCCAAGACGTCCCCTTCGACCACCTTCCGGGCGCAATCGAGCGCCTCCGCATGCCGTCCCAGCCCGTTGTACAGAACGGCGCTCACGTAGAGCGACATGGCGACGATCCTTCCTTGCCCGTTCGCCGTCGCGTTGTCGATCGTCGACTCGATCATCGGTACCACGCTCACTGCATCGCCTCGCATCGCCGCCAACAGCACGCTGCTGTATCCGACGACTGGACCACGGGTCATGGTCGACAACAGCCGCTCTTCCTCGACCAGCGCCGCTGCGGTTCGTGTGTCGCCCACGAGCAGGAGGTTGTTCGCCAGAAAATTCAGCGCAAACTGGAGTTGCACCAGAGCTCCTGCCTCTCGTGCGACCCGGACCTGTCGCTCGGACAAGGCGAGCCCGGCTTCATGGTCCCAAGCCTCGATGGCGATGATCCCAGCAAACCGGTTCTCGGCAAGCCACATGAGGCTGTCAACGTCGTCGGCCCCGATGTCGTGGTTGCGGACAGCGGCAAGAGCCGACCGCATGGCCGGCGCGGCCGCCTCGTAGCCTTCTGTCATCCTGAGAGCGAGAGAATCCAGCAGCAGGTCAGACGTGCGTGGCCTTTCGTCGGCAAGTGGGGCAGCCACAGCGGCCTTGGCGGCCTTGTGGATCACCTCTCGGGTGTCGGGGCCACTCGCCCAAACGGCCGCGGTCAGTGCTTCGAGATGCGCATCGCGTGCCAGTCTCGGACCGAACCGTTCAAGTCGCTGGGCGGCACTCAGCAGAAGCTCGGCAGCCTCCGTGCCCCGTCGCTGGTCGAAGGCAATTCTTCCTCGCAACTGCTCGGCGAGAGCGCCGCGCAGTTCGGAGGGCGGCTCCGACTCCACAGCTGGAAGCAGCCGCAGCGCCGCATCGAGCGCCCCCGCATCGCGCTTCGCCTTCGCTGCCGACAACATCCGGTCGGCGCGAAGAGCCCCATCAGGCGTGAGAAGAGCTGCCCGCTCCAGAAGTGCGGCAGCGGCGAGAAGACCGCCTCGAGCCTTCGCCTGACCGGCTGCGCACTCGAGTTCGACGGCGATGTCTTCATCGTGGGTCACCGTCGAGCTGGCCCGGTGCCAAGCGCGCCTATCGGCCTCACGGACCGGATCTGTCACGTCGGCGAGAGCCCGATGCACCTCCAAACGGTTCCGAACGGGCGCCGCGCGGTAGGCGGCGGCGCGCACCAAAGGATGACGGAATTGGACACGCGCGCCGAATTCGATCAGACCGACGCGTTCCGCCGGGGCTGCGGCACTCCAATCGAGGCCGAGCTCCTCCGCGGCAGACCACAGCAGTGCCGTGTCGCCCTTCGGCTCGGCCGCAGCCAACGCCAGAAGGGTCTGTGTAGCCGGAGGCAAGTCGACCAGCCGTCTGACGAACGCAAGTTCCAGCTGTCCCGTCAACGGGACACCTGTCGTCTCAGGGAGGCCCTCAACCGCTTCCGCTGACGTCCAAGCTCGCGGTAGCTCCAGCAACGCAAGCGGATTTCCTCGCGTCTCCGCAATGATCCGATCCCGGACAGCCCGATCGACGGGCCTCGTCACCACCGAATCGAACAGCGTGCCTGCATCCTCGGTGCGCAGACCTGCGAGCCGCAATTCCGGCAGTCCCTGAAGTTCGTCGTCTTGGCCGGGGTCCCGGGACGCGATGGCGACGCAGATTCGCTCGGCGTCTAGCCGCCGGCTGACAAAGCCGATGGTCTGGAGCGATGATCGGTCCAGCCACTGGGCATCATCGACGATCCACATCACTGGCTGACCGCGAGCTGCCAAGGCCACCAGGTCGAGCACCGCCATCCCGACGAGCAAGCGATCGGGCGGATGCCCAGTACTCAGCCCGAACACCTTCTCCAGCGCATCACGACGGGGAGAAGGCAGGTCCGCCAGAAGGTCGACTGCGGGTCCACAAAGCTGCTGTAACCCCGCGTAGGCGAGCTCCATCTCCGATTCGACGCCGACAGCTCGGCAGACGCAACAATCGGGCGCCTTGACCGCCAAGTCGTCGAGGAGAACGGACTTTCCGATCCCCGCGTCCCCTCGCAGCACGACTGCGCCACCGTGCCCGTCTCGGGCCTTGCCGAGCAGCTCCTCCAACCTTTGACGCTCCTCCACCCGCCCGAGGAGTCCTGGGTCCGGCGTTCCTCGGGCGTGGGCGTCGGAGAGGGTCAGGGCCCGAAGCCGAGCGTCACTCACGGCGGTGCTCCATACAGCGCTCCGTCCCGACCAGAGCAAGGGGCGCTACAACGATCCTCTCTCACGGCGAAATGGCCGATCTCGGCGTCTGCTCCGGTCTCGGCCACCACCTACGGGTCCGGGCCAATGCATCCCGAATACGTGCCGGACCAGCGGCAGGCGACGTCACTTGGTGGTGCCGCGCGGGCGTGGCTCGCGACCTGTTGGTTGGGTTGGACGAGTGAGCGCGACCGCTTTCGGAATCAAGTGTCGAATCGGCTCGCCGGCCAGCTCGAAGTCGTCGCCGTGGTGGGCGATCACGGTGGGCCTGCCGCTGACAAGCCGATACGTCGCGTGTCCGTGCTCGGCGGTGACGCTGATGCAACGTCCGCGGTAGCGGACGCGGAACGCCAGCCGGCCGATGCGACTAGGGAGACGGGGGGCGAAGCTGAGTCGCCCATGGCGTGCTCGCATCCCGCCGAAGCCTTCGACGAGGGCGGTCCAAGCTCCGGCCAGGGCGGCGAGGTGCAGCCCGTCCCCGGTGTTGTGCTGGAGCCCAGCGAGGTCCATGAGCGCGGCCTCGCCGAGGTAGTCGTGCGCGAGTTCGAGGTGGCCGACCTCTGCGGCCATGACCGACTGCGTGCATGCCGACAGCGACGAATCACGCACAGTGAGCGCCTCGTAGTAGCGGAAGTTCCGTTCCTTCTGCTCGGGGGTGAAGGCGTGGCCTTGGAGGTGCATGGCGAGAACCAGGTCGGCCTGCTTGACCACTTGCTTGCGGTAGAGGTCGAGGTACGGGTGGTGGAGGAAGAGGGGATAGTGGTCGGGTGGGACGCCGGCGAAATCCCAGACCGCATGGTCGGTGAACCCCTCGCTCTGCGGGTGGACGCCGAGACGTTCGTCGTAGGGGATGACCATCGCGTCCGCGGCCTCGCGCCAGGCGTGCAGTTCCTCGGCAGTAACGCCGAGCTCCTCGGCGCGCTCGACATGACGGGCGGCGATGTCCGCGGCGGCCGAGGTTCTGCTGCGCCATCAGATTCGTGTACACGTTGTTGTCGGCGACGGCGCTGTACTTGTCGGGCCCCGTGACCCCGTCGATGCGGAACCGCCCGTCGCGGTCGTGATGTCCGAGGCCCCGCCACAGTCGGGCGGTCTGCACGAGGAGCTCGACGGCCACCTCGCGTTCGAAATCCCCGTCACCGCTGGCGTCCAGGTAGCGGACGACGGCGTTGGCGATGTCGGCGTTGATGTGGAAGGACGCCGTGCCAGCCGGCCAGTAGCCGGATGACTCCCGCCCCCGCACGGTGCGCCATGGGAAGGCCGCCCCGGGCAGACCGAGCTCGGCGGCTCGCTCCTGCGCGGCAGCGAGCGTGAGTCGCCGCCAGCGCAGCGGATCGGCGGCAAGGGTCGGCATGGTGTACATGAGCACGGGCAGCACGAACGTCTCGGTGTCCCAGAACGTGTGCCCGTCGTACCCGTTCCCGGTCAGGCCCTTCGCCGGGATCGGCCGTTGCTCGGCCCGCGCGGCCGACTGCAGGATGTGGAACAGGCTGAACCGCACCGCTTGCTGGACCTCGGGGTCGCCGACGACTTCCACGTCGGCGCCGGCCCAGAACTCGTCGAGGTAGCGGCGCTGCTCGGCCACGAGCCCGTCCCAACCCGTCAGGCGAGCGGCGGCCAGCGCCGCGACCACCTGGGCCTGCAGGGCCGGGCGCGTGCGTTGACTCGACCAGCCGTAGGCCAGGAACTTGACGAGCCGCAACGGTGCTCCGGGCTCGAGCCGAGTGGCGACGGTCAGCCGACACCCATCGGGCGAACTCGACACGTCGACGGTCATCCCGTCGGGGCCGTCGATGACGTGCTCCATGCCCGACGCGACGAGCAGCCCACTGCGACGGGTCCGGTGCACCATCGGCGCGCCGCGACTGCCCACCGTCTGCTCCTCGATGACGAGCGGGTTCTCCAGTACCGCGGCGGTCCGAGGGTCTCGCCCCTGGGCCGGGAGTGCTTCGTTGGCCACGAGCTCGGACTGCACGACGATGCGCAGCGGCGCGTCGATCGGTTCGATCTCGTAGGAGATCGCCGCCACGGCCCGATGGGTGAGCGAAACGAGCCGCACTGACGAGATCCGCACCCTGTCCTGGGCCGGCGAGGTCCACCGGACACGACGGCTGAGCGTCCCGGCCCGGAGATCGAGCGTTCGCTCGTGTGCGTCCACCATGCCGTAGCGCACGTCGAACGGTTCGTCGTCGACGAGCAGCCGGATCAGCTTGCCGTCGGTGACGTTGATGACTGTCTGCCCTGACTCCGGGTTGCCGTAGCCGGCCTCCGCGTAGGGCAGGGGACGCAGGTCGAACACTGAGTTGAGGTAGGTGCCCGGCATCCCGTAGGGATCGCCTTCGTCGAGGTTCCCCCGCAGGCCGATGTGCCCGTTCGAGAGCGCAAAGATCGACTCGCTGGGGGCCAACATGGCGAGGTCCAACCCGTGTTCGGTCACCTGCCACGGCTCCACCGAGTAGCCGCCACCTCCCGTCATCTCCGCTTCGATGGCCAGATCGTCCGGGGCATCCGTCACGGTGATACCAGCAGCTCGAACGTGACGAACGGCTCGCCCGTCCGCCGGCACCATCGGTGCAGCGCGTCGTCACTCATCTGCCGCAGCCCCCTCGGCGGCGAGTTCAATTGGCTCCCGACCCTCGGACTCGCTGAGGATCCCGGCGGCCTCGGCCTCTTGTTCCTTGGCCCTCGAGAACGTGCGCAGCACCAGGATCGCTGCGACGACCACGATCACCGCCGAGATCACCGCGGTGAGGCCGAAGGCTTCGGTGAAGGCATCGCCGGCGCGCTCGACGAGGCCGTCTCCGGTGCCGCCGGGCAGCTCCCTGGCCGCAAAGACCGCCTCGCCGATCGACTTCTCCGCCTCGGACGACGCCGGAGCGGTGACGTCGAGCCCGCCGAGGTCGAGGCGAGAACTGTAGAGCGAATTGACGATGCTGCCGAGAACGGCGATGCCGAGTGCGCCACCGAGCTCGCGAGTGGTGTCGTTGACCGCCGAGGCCACGCCGGCCTTGCTGAGCGGCACCGCGCTGATGATCGCGTTCGTCGCCGGCGCACTGGTCATCGAGATGCCGGCGCCCATCAGCACCATCCCCGCGGCCAGCATGACATACGGCGTGTCGGGAGCGACCGGTGCGAGCACCGCCATCCCGGCGCCGATGAGCAGGAACCCGAGGGCGATCGTCCGTCCGGTTCCCAACCGCGCGGCGATGGCAGGGCTGCGCGGCGACATGATGATGAGCGCCGGTGGGAGCGGCAGGGTCGCCAGCCCGGCCTCGAGCGGCGAGTATCCCCGTACGAACTGCAGATACAGGGAGAAGAGGAACAACCAGCCGAACATCACGAAGAAGGATGTGGTGATCACCGCGCTGCCGACGCTGAACCGGCGGTCGGAGAAGTACGAGATCGGGAGCATCGGGTGCTCGGCGACCATCTCCCAGCGGACGAAGGCGTAGCTCACGACGGCCGCGACGACGAACGAACCGACGACGAAGGGGTCGGCCCAGCCACGCTCCGCGCCCTCGATGATGCCGAACAGCAGCAACGTGAGTCCGACGAGCGAGAGCACCGCGCCCGCGGATCGAGGGGTGTGTCGGTGTCGTCCTTTGACCGCGGGCAGTAGACCGCAATGGCCACGGCAGTGAGGGCAACGACGGGGAGGTTGAAGAGGAACGCCGATCCCCACCAGAACTCCTCGAGGAGGGCGCCGGAAACGATCGGGCCGAGCGCACCGCCGGCGCCGGCGAACGCCACCCACGTCGCGATCGCCTTGGCCCGTTCATGGGGCGGGAACACCACGGTGATCAGCGAGAGCGTGGCCGGCATCACGAACGCCGCTCCGGCGCCCTGGATGGCACGTCCCAGTATCACGATCGCCGCCGAGCCGGCGAACCCGCTGACCACGGCTCCTATGCCGAACAGCAGCAGCCCGAGCAGCAGCATCTCTTTGCGCCCGAAGCGGTCGCCGAGTGCTCCGGCCACGAGGAGGAGGCCTGCGAACACAAGGGCGTAGGAGTCGACGATCCACTGGAGCATCGTGGCGCTGGCGCCGAGTTCGCTCTGCAGGGTCGGCAGGGCGACGTTCACCGAGGAGACAGCCATCACGATCATCACCAGCGAGAGGCACAGCACGCCCAGCAGGAACCAGCGCCGCTGGTAGACCTCGGGCCGTTCGTAGAGCGGGACCGCGGATGTCGACATACCAGGGCAATGGTGACGGCGAGGACGGGCGATCGAATCCAAGACTTCCTTAGTCCGCGCCCCAGTGCCATCGTGCTAGGACGGGGGTCGGGATGATCACGAGGTCGCTGGGCGAGCAGCTTGTCGGCCGCCAGCGCGAACGCGACGTGCTGGAGCGGCTGCTCGAAGCGGCGCGCCAGGGCGGCGGCGGGGTCTTGGCGATGTACGGGGAGCCGGGCGCCGGCAAGACGGCGTTGCTGGAGTACGCCGTCGAGGCGGGGCGGACTTTTGGGTCGCCCGCGCCGTCGGCGTCGAAGGCGAGATGGAGCTCGCCTACGCTGCTCGCGCCGGCCGGGCTCTCGCCGCGGCGCAGGCATGGCAGGAGGCGGGTGCGCTCGACGAGGCCCTCACGCCTGTTGCGAGCGCGGAGGGGGCCCACTCGACGAGTTCCAACGGGGCCCAGGTCGACACCGGACCCTCGTCTACGAGACTCCACCTGTCAACCGGGTGATATTTCATCGGATGCGATACCGAACGGGTCGCGCCCTCACTGCTCCCCTGCCGCGTCAGTCGGCACGGGTTGACGGCGGTGGCGGGTGCGGATCGAGCGAGCGCGGGCTGCGACATCGTCGGCACCGTCACTGGGGCCGAAGCGCCCATCGGCCCATACGACGCCGTCGGCGCACTCGCACTCCACGTCACCGGCGCCGAACTGCTCGTCGTAGAGCGCCCGGTACACGGTGCCGGTCGCGAGCAACTGCTCGTGGGTGCCGGATTCGACGATGCGCCCGCGCTCGACGACGTGGATCACGTCGGCCGACTGGATCGTGGAGAGCCGGTGGGCGACGGCGATCGTCGTGCGCCCGGACACGACCGCGGCCAGGGCCGCTTGGATCTTGCGCTCCGACACCGAGTCCAGCGCGGACGTAGCCTCATCGAGCACGAGCACCCGCGGGTCGTGCAGCAGCACGCGCGCGATGGCGATCCGTTGCCGTTCCCCGCCCGACAGGCGAAAGCCGCGCTCACCGACCACCGTGTCGTAGCCATCGGGGAGCTCGAGGATCCGATCGTGGATCGCTGCCGCTCGTGCCGCCTTCTCGATCTCGGTGTCGGTTGCGTCTGGGGCCCCGTAAGCGATGTTGTTGCGCAGCGAGTCGGCGAACAGGTAGCTGTCTTGGGTGACCATGCCGATGCCGGTCGACAGGCTGGCGAATGAGAGGTCGCGCAGGTCGACGTCGTCGAGCAGCACCCGACCCTCGTTGGGGTCGTAGAGCCGGGCGACGAGGTTCAGGATCGTCGACTTGCCGGCACCCGACGGCCCGACGAACGCCATGAGCGTCCCCGGCTGGGCAGCGAAACTGACGTCGCGCAGCACAGGTTCGGCGGGGTGGTAGGCGAAGTGGACGTGGTCGAAGCGGATCTCGCCCCGCCCGGTGGCCGGGTCGAGCTCGACGGCATCGGGGTGCTCAACGATGTCGGGCGTGGTATCGAGGTACTCGAAGATGCGCCGGAACATCGCCCGTGACGATTGCAGCTCGACGGTCGTCTCCAGCATCCGGGCCACGGGGAAGAACAAGCGGTTCTGGAGGGTCGTGAAGGCGACCACGGTACCGGCGGTGAGGTCGGTGCCACCATTGAGGAGCAACCCGACGACGAGGTAGACGATCACGGGTGTCACGCCGAGGAAGGTCTGCACGACGGAGAAGAACGCCTGACCGATCGCCTGCTGTCGGGTCGCGGCTGCGGCCAGGCGGCTGTTGGCTTCCTGGAACCTGCCGACCTCGGCGCCCTGGCGCCCGTACAGCTTGGACAGCGTGATGCCCGACACCGACAAGGTCTCCTGGGTGACCACCATCATGTCGGCCGTCGCCGCCTGGGTGTGGCCGGTGTAGACCTCGCGCCGGCGCCCGACGGCGCGGGTGGCCAGCACGAACAATGGCACCGTCGCCAGCGTGACGAGGGTGAGTGGCCACGACAACAGCGTCATGGCCACGATGGCGCTGACAAGCGTCACCGTGTTCGACAGGATCGACGACAGCGTCACCGTGACCGCCGTCTGGACGCCGCCGACGTCCGACGACAGACGCGACTGGAGGTCACCGGTCCGGGCCGTGCCGAAGAACCGCAGCGACAGGCTCTGCAGGTGGCCGAACACCCGGTTACGGAGGTCCCGCAGCACATCCTGTCCGAGCCGGTTCGTGACGACGGTCTGGACGACGCCCAGCACGCCGCCCACCAAGGCGATCCCGAGCATGATCGCCGTGAGCGTCCAGAGCAGTGGCATGTCGGGTCCGTCCGGCACGAACAAGGCGTTGTCGAAGACCCGCTGGATCAGAAGCGGGTTGACGATGCCGAGCACGGCCGTGACGAGCACGAGCACCATCACGGCCACGACCCGGCCCCGATGTGGCGCGAACAAGCGGACAAGCCGCCCCCAAGAGAACCCGGCAGCAGCAGCGTCAGTGATCATCACCGCACCTTTCTATCTATCCGGCTCCCAGCCCGGTCCGGCCTGTCGACTGGCGTGCTGGGACGTTCAGGCCGGGCTGTGCACACCGACTGACCTGCGCGCCCGGGTGTCGGTGCTCGCATCCGGGGTCGTTCGGACATCGATGCAGACACTGTGTCCAACCGCCCGGACCGCTTCTTGACCGATGCGCTGAGTCGGTTGGGTGTCGTGCGTTCCTGACGTCCTCGCGCGATCAGCACCCTCCCCCGCCGGCGTCGGTTGTCCGCAGGAATACCGGACACTCGAATGCGAGACTCCACCGGCCGCGATCCGACAGGGTGGTCCCCGAGACGCGACCGGTCGCGCGGTCAGGGCGGACATCGGTGCGGGTTCGAGAGCATCGACGCCAGCGAGCGCTCTGCTTGAGCGGCTGCTGGCGCGGCGGCCAGCCGGGTTGGTCGTTGCGAGCAGGCTGACCGCCGAGTTGATCGTGACCTCACCGGCATCCAGGCGGCGACGTCGAGCAACGGTGGCGAGGGCGCTCTCGAAGCAAGCCGCGTAGCCGACGGCGAACAGCTCCTCCGGGTTCGTCCCCATCGCCAGTGCCGCCCATCTCCTTTGGTACGCGAGGGTTCACTTCCAGCCCGCCGTCGCTACAACGACCGTGACCCTGATCGCGCCCACCCGTGACGTTTGCGTAGGCGTTGCAGAGAACCTTGCCCATTGCTGCTCCTCTGCGGACCTGTGGGAGTTCCGCGATCCGACTGCGTCGTCACAGATGACCACGACGGAGGCAATCAGTCCTCAGTCGTCACGACGGATTCCGGTCCCGGCTGGTGCGCGACAGCCGGTCGGCCACGGCGCGTATTCCAACGATCACGGCATCGCCGGCCGTCACGCCGACGCCAATGGTCCACCACAGCCTTCCAGGTGGTGGTTTCAGCTGGAAGTACTCGCTCACGGGTCGATCGCCATGCTGAGCAGGTAGCTGGCGGCCATGCCGCCGGCCAGCGACGCCTTCCACGGCGCCAACGGACGACTGGCGAGGACGAGCACCACGAGGGCCAGGCCCAGCAAGGTGAGCGTAGCCGAGGTGCGGGCTACGTCGAGCGCCACGTCGCTGCGATGCCGGCTCAACTCGTGCACCACGAACGTGGCCACGCCCGCGGCAATACCGGCGGGTAGGCCCGACTCCATGGATCTGATTGCGGCGATCTGGGAGGGCAGGTAGTCCATCGCGGCGTTCTGCGGGGTGACGAGATGGTCGCCGAGCGGATGGCGGATGGCGTTCACGGGCGAACCTGGGAGCCGTAGCCGAGGTCGAGGCGGATCGACTCCATGACCCAGAACGTGGTGCTGGCGGTGAACACGTCGGCCGCCGCCAGCACGCCGGTGTACTTGTCGACGACGGGGGCGGCGGCGGCGTCGGTGACGGCGTCGAGGTACCCCTTCACCGCAGCCCACGAGTTCTCGCCGTAGTTCACGAAGTAGGGGGTGGGGTCGACGGTGTCGAGCGCCTGTCTGGCGCTCGCCGCGATGTCGGTCATGTACTGCTGGTGCAGCTTCACGTCGCGGCGGGTGCCGAGCCGGCCGAGGTGGCCACCGATGAAGTGCTTCCACGGGTAGGCGAGGGCGTTGGCCGGGGCCTCGATGTAGCCGGGGATGTCCCCCGTGAGGTTGGAGAGGTAGACGGGCACCCACCCGGCGTTGACGATGTCGACGAGCATCAGCGTGTCGTGGTCCGGGAGGTGGATGTAGATGTTGTCGGGCGAGTGGTTGGAGCCGTACCAGGCCAGGTCGATGCGCTCGCCGCCGATCTCCAGGCTGCGCCGGTCCTGGAACGTCTCCTCCGGCGCCGGCCGGGCCGGGTCGTCGTCGCGCAGCAGGAGCCGCCGGGTCTCCTCGTGTCCGATGCGAACGACGTCGTTGTCGAACAGGAACGACGCGCCGACGTGGTCGGCGTGGTGGTGGGAGTAGATGAGGTGGGTGACCTTGTTGGTCACGCCGTTGGCGGCGGCGATCTCGTCGACGGCCCGCTGGATGTTGTGGCCGATGGTGGGCGGGGCGTCGAGCAGGACGACGCCGTCGGAGGTGGTCAGGAACGCCGACTGGTAGGTGCCGTCGGTCACCCAGTACAGGTTCCGCTCGACGCGCCCGACGAAGAAACCCTGCTCGTTGAGGGCGGGGCCGAGGGCCGACCGAGGGACCGGCGCATACTCGGGCAGGGTTGGCTCAGTTGTAGCGCTGCCGCTCGGTGGATTCGTCCCCGCCGGCTCGGTTGTCGGGGGCGAACCCGCTCTCGCCACTCCGGGACCCCACCCGGACACGATCGGACTCAACGCAGCGATTGACGCCACCCCTCCGACTACTTTGATGATCTGACGCCGACTGATGTCGTTCGACAAGTTCTTCAACGTCCCGTCAACGTCGATGGTCGCATGTGTACCGTCGCTGGACGGCTTGTTGGTCGACTGGCCACAGCGACACAGTGCCGTCTGGTCGGGGTGGGGGATCTCACGGCCGTCGACGTCGGTGAGGTGCACCGGACCCGATTCCAGGTACGGGCCATCCACGCTCGGGGTATTGCTGACTTCGTCCATGTGCCAGGGCTCCTTGCTCAGCCGTGCCGCAATGACTTGCTCAGGGAACGTCTTTCGTCCCGGGGTGCTTCGCGGGTCACATTCCGATGATCGCAATCTCAGGACGGCGGTACCCCAGGGACTCTCCCGGGTCCACCCGCGGACCCGGGCCTGCGGCCAGCGCCTCGCGACTGATCAGGTTGAAGGTCACCTACCGCGACACGTGCCCGGCAGTTTCCCTGGGGTAGTCGTGGGCAGCGGTCGCCAAGCTGCGAGGACACCTCAGACGAGTAGGAGCGATCCGTGCGAGACCCCGTAGCCGACCATCTCGTTCTCCCGCAGAACTCGGCGCTGGTCGTGATCGACTACCAACCGAGCCAAGTTCAGACCGTTGCGTCCGTAGACCTGAAACTGCTGACCGGCAACATCGTGTTCCCCTGAGAGCAGGACGCACCCGATGGACACTTCAGGACACCGAGACGACTCCGTAGCGATCGACGACCTCGACGGCATCGACCCCCACGTCTACGAGCGCCGCTGGAAGATCCTCGCCGTGCTCTGCACGTCGCTGATGCTCGTGATCATCGGGAACACCGTCCTCAACGTCGCCCTCCCGACGATGTCGCGTCCCGACCAGCTGGGCGCGTCGAACACGGAGCTGCAGTGGATCGTCGACGCGTACGCACTTGTCTTCGCCGGGCTGCTCTTCACCGCGGGTGCCCTCGGTGACCGCTTCGGCCGCAAGGGTGCCCTCCAGCTCGGTCTGGTCGTGACCGGGGTGGGCTCCCTGTTCGGTGCCCTCTCCGACACCTCAGGCCAGGTGATCGCGGCCCGGGTGATCATGGGTGTCGGCGCGGCGTTCGTCATGCCGTCGACCCTGTCGATCCTCACCAACGTCTTCCCGAGGCGCGAACGGGCCAGGGCGATCGCCATCTGGGCGGGCGTCTCCGGGGCCGGCGCGGCGATCGGACCTCTGACGGCGGGGTTGCTGCTCGAGCGCTACTGGTGGGGGTCGGTCTTCCTCGTCAACCTCCCGATCGTCGCCCTCGCGCTGGTCGCCGGCGCGGTGCTCGTGCCCAAGTCGAAGGACCGCGAGACGACGCCGCTCGACCCGCTCGGTGCGTTGCTGTCGATCGTCGGGGTGAGCGCGCTCGTCTACGCCATCATCGAGGGTCCCAGCCACGGATGGCTGAGCCTGGCGAGTGTGCTCTGGTTCGGCGGTGCGGTGGTGGCGATCGGGCTGTTCATCGTGTGGGAGTCGCACACCCGGCACCCGATGCTCGATCTGAAACTGTTCCGGGACCGGCGCTTCGCCGTCGCGTCGGGCGGCATCAGCCTGGCGTTCTTCGCCATGTTCGGCACCTTCTACCTGCTCACCCAGTACCTCCAGTTCGTGCTGGACTACAGTCCGCTCGGCGCCGCCGTGCGCCTCGTGCCGGTGTCGTTCGTGTTGATGGCGGTCGCGCCGCAGACGCCCAAGCTGGTCGCCCGCTTCGGTGCTGACCGGGTGGCGTCGACCGGCCTCGGACTGGTCGCGATCGCGCTGGCTTTGACGGCGACGTTCGACACCGACACCTCGTACTGGTACATGCTCGTCACGATCGTGGTGCTCGGCGCGGGCATCTCGATGTCGGCGGCGCCGATGACCACTCAGCTGATGACCGCCGTGCCGCGCGATCGCGCTGGCATGGGCTCGGCGATGAACGACACCACTCGCGAGCTCGGCGGCGCCTTGGGGGTCGCCGTGCTCGGCTCGCTCGTCACCAGTCAGTACACCTCCGGTGTATCAGGCGCGGCGGCCCTGCTGCCGGCCCAGGCACGCGAGCTGGCCGAGGAGAGCATCGGCGGAGTGCGCGGACTCATCGACGAGGGCGTGATCCCCGGCGAGGTGGCCACCAGCCTGCTCGACACGGCGAAGAACGCCTTCGTCGACGGTCTTGGCATCGCTGCCGCGACCGCGGCGGTGGTCGTCGCTGTGACGGCGATCGCCGTCCGTCGGCTGCTGCCGTCGGACCGGAACAACCCGGCGATCACCGGCGAAGCCGAGCCGGTCGCCCTCCCCGCCGAGTGAGGTAACGAGCCGGTGAGGCGCGGCGTCGGGCCGGCGAAGCGGGCGCACGCTGGCGGGGCGGTGCCGATGCGCCAGGAGTGCAAGCAGTTCGAGAGTCGGACCTACTCCAACGGCGACACCGTGGGAGAGTGCGATCTCGACCTCGCTCCCGACGCGCCGTGGCACTGCCCGGACAACTGCCCGATGTACGAGCGGCGGCTCGCCGGCCTGGCGTGGACTCACGGCTCGTTGGTGACGCAGCCGACGCCGGCCGAGCCGGCGAGCGTCGCCGACGGCACTGGTCAATATCCCAGCGCCTGTTTCACCAAGATCGTGCTGACTCGGCTTGGCGTGATGGCACGGTTGATGACGAGGACGTTGTTCACGCCGCTCCCTACACCGTAGGCCTGACGTGCACGCATGTCTTCTAACGGAAAGCAATATTCGTAAATGCGTCGAAAACCGGTGGCTACATCCGCGACGACCTTCTGTGCACCGATGACAAGAATCACATGGCCGGCACCCGACACAAGCGGACCCAGTTGGCTCCCGCTTGCGGACGCGATCAAGACCGAGCCTTCTAGAGTGACCGCGTGAGCACTTCCGACCACAAAATCCGGCGCAGCGGCGAGCTGGCGCATCTCGCGGGCTTGCATCTCACGATCCATCTGGTAGAGGCGAGGACGAAGGGGCTGGTACAGGCCTGATTGTTCGACGTCCTCGGCGACCCCGATCGCTTCGAGCGTGCGCGAGGTGTTGTTGAATACCTCGCCCCCAATCGGAAGGATCGACCGGACGGCATCCCTGGCTTGTTCGCAGGTGTCGACGACGAGGCACGCGATTCCGTTGCGCTCCAGCGACGAGGCCGCGTCATTGATGTGCTCGTCGGATGCCAATCCTCCGAACTCCGCGACCGCGCCTTCGGTCGGGCCGCTGTTCCCGGCTTCCTTCATCACTCGCCACCGAGTCCCGCAAGGTGACGGTGGACCAACGCCACTGCCATTGATCCCTCGCCGATTGCGGCGGAGCAACGCTTGATCGATCCGCTGCGCACGTCGCCGGCAGCAAAGACACCAGGGCGGTTCGTCTCGAGCGGCAGGGGTGAACGCGGAGAGACCATTCGTTGAGCGCTCGCGTCGGCGCGGTGACGTCGGCACCCGTGAGGATGTATCCGGCGTCGTCGGTCGCGAGCCCTGCGGTAGCAAGTCCGCGTGTGCGCGGTACCCCTCCGATGCAAACGAACAGCGACTCCACGGGCAACCGGGTGAGCCCCCTTTCGTCGTGCGACGAGAGCATGATCGCACGGAGCCGCGTATCGCCCTCGAGGGCGACCACTTCGGTTCGAGTGCGCACCTCGACGTTGTCGAGTTCACACACCTTCGAAGCGAGATAGTGCGACATTGATGCGCTCAGTGTGGGGCCTCGGACGAGCAGCGTCACGCGTGCCGCGTAACGCGAGAACCGCAGAGCGGCTTGGCCAGCGGAGTTTCCACCCCCGACAACGACGACACGACCTCCGCGGCACGAGACTGCCTCACTCGGTCCCGCGCCGTAATAGACACCAGCGCCGAGGAACTCGTCGAGCCCGTCTAGCTCAAGGCGGCGCCAGTCGACGCCGCTCGCGGCGAGGACTGCTCGAGTGCGAACCTCTGTCCCTTCCGAGAGCCGAACCAGATATCCACGGTCCTCGCTCAGGATGTCGACGAGCGGCCGCGCCAACAGCAATTCGGCGCCGAAGCCACGCGCTTGCGCGGTAGCACGCGCCGCCAACTCGTTTCCGCTGATGCCTTGCGGAAATCCGAGGTAGTTCTCGATCATCGAGGTTGTGCCTGCCTGTCCTCCGGGCGCGACGGCTTCGATCGCAATCGTGCGCAGTCCCTCAGAGGCGGCGTACACAGCCGCCGCAAGCCCCGCGGGCCCGGCGCCGACGATGGTGATGTCATAGTCCGACAACAGCGGCGCGGCCACCATGCCGAGTCCACTCGCGACCTGTTGCACCGTTGCTTCCGTGAAACGGCGCCCATCGGGCAGCACACAAATCGGCAGGCCGTTCGGATCGAAGTCGCCGCCGGCGAACAACTGCCCAACGCGATCGGCGTCGTCAATTTCCACCCATTCGTAGGGCACACCATTGCGGCTGAGGAAGTCACGAAGTTCGTATCCGCGTGAGGACGCGCGGCGACCGACGAGTAGGACTTGCGGCGTGACCGGCCGCGTGTCGTAATCGAACATCGATCCAGGGTGCTTGTCACTCATCGTTCAGGCCGTGCATGTGTGGTCTCCGCGAAGGTGATGACGTCCGCCAGTTCCAACCAGGCCGCGCTGGTCGCGGTCGGCCCGCCGCGCCGTGCGGGCCAACGCGTGACCGAGTCGTCCCGCGCCGATGATTCCGAATCGGTTCGTCCATCAGGCCATCGTCCCGACGAAGTGGCCCTGTTCGTTGACGGCAGGGCCGAGGACGGAGTTCGGGACGGGCGCGTAGTCGGGCGGGCCGGAACTGTCAGTGAGGTGTGCCGTGGTGCATCTCCTTCGAGCAAGTGGTGCCCTCCGATCATGAGGTTCCGGGCTGGCGGTCACCCCAGGGAAACACACGGGTTCGACGAACACCACCGGTGGGACCCACGGCTCGGTTCTCCGCGCACCTGCGCGCCGAACGGTGGACCACCTCGGGTGTCAGTGCTCGCCACGTTCCGGGTTGAACTCAGAACGAACCCGGTCATCGGAGGACCATTCCGCCGTCCGCGCAGAGAATTTGCCCAGTCATTGCGGCCGCCCCGTCGCTGACGAGGAACGCGACAGCAGCGGCAGTGTCGGCGGGGATGAGGCGACGCTTCAGCGCTTGGTCAGACACGACTGCGTCAAAGTCTTCATCGGTGTTGACCGTGCGTGAGCCCGGGGTGTCAGTAAGCCCGGGTGCGACCGCGGTGACGGAGATTCCGTCCGAACCGAACGCAACTGCGAGGGCCCGCATGATCCCGACCAACGCCCCCTTGCTAGCCACATAGGGCAGCAGTAGCGGAGTCGGCGGCTTCCACAACGTGTCGGAGATGACGAACACGATCCGCCCGAACCCGCGTTCTGCCATCCCAGGAGTGAAGGCCTGGGCCAACCACAGCGGGGATTCGACGTTGACGGATTGAACATGTCGCCATGTGGCCGCATCGAGGTCGGCGAGGGCCGCAGGGTCGAATACGGCCGCGCAGTGTACGAACACGTCGCAGCGCCCGTACCGTTCGAGGACGGCGGCAGCGGCAGACCGGGTCGATCCCTCCGAAGACAGGTCAGTCGCGACCTCTCCCGTTCGATCTATCACCACGACTCGGTGCCCGTTGGCCCTCAGGGCGGTAGCGATCACGGTCCCGATCGTCCCCGCACCTCCAGTGACGACAGCGACTCGTTCAGTCGGAGCTGCTGATTCTGAATTCGTCATGGATTGAACCACCCGTGTCCTCGAATAGGCGGACGTCGACTCTGTGGGCCATTCACGTTGCTGCGTGCGCCTCGTACCGGGAGTCGCCGGTTGGGCAACGGACGGTGGTCCGTAGTGGTGCTCGTTCTTCAACGTCCCGTCAAGGTCTGCCGGGGCTCCTTGCTCAGTAGTCCCTCAGCGATTTGCTCAGAGATCGTCTTGCGTCCCGGAGTGCTTCGCGGGTCACGCTCCGAAAATGACTGCCTCAGGACGTCGGTACCCCAGGGACTTTCCCGGGTCCACCCGAGAACCGGCCCTGGGGCCAGCGCCTTTCGAGTGATCAGCTTGAAGGCCACATACCGCAGCGCGTGCCAGGCAATTTCCCTGGGGTAGTCAGACGCGCTCGGTCGCACACTTGGCCTCGCCGCTACTGAGACTGGAGACCGCTCGATGAGCAAACAGCAACAGACCGCGTTGGACGCCATCGTGCGCCAGGGCCCCCTCGGCCTCGACGCCGATGTCCCGACGTTGCGGGCTGTGTTCAACGACGTGATGGGACGTGTCCCGATGGCCGACGATGTCGATCAAGAGCCCACGACGATCGGCGGCGTCGGCGGAGTCGGTGTGCTCGCGGCGAGCGATTCGAGCCGACCGGCGGAGCCGGTCGACACGGCGGGAAGGTGAACATGCGCAGTCTGCTGGCTGTCACCACCGTATCGGCCCTGCTCGTGGTGGCGCCGGCGGCGGCGGCCACGCCTGCGGGGCCGTTCACCATGCGCGACGGCAAGCCCATCTGGCGCGGGTCGGTCCTGAACGGACCCAACGGCGTCGAAGTCGGTCCCGATGGCAGCGTGTACGTGGCCAGCGTCACTGGTGACGAGATCACCGTCCACGATCCGCTGACCGGGGAGATCGTGGACCGGATCGGACCCGAACGGGGCGTCCACGGCCCCGACGACGTCGTCGTCGCACCGGACGGGACGATCTACTGGACCGAGATCCTGGCCGGCAACGTGGGCCTGCTGCGACCCGACGGCTCGTTCCGTACCCAGTTCGTGGGAGAGGGTGCGAACCCGATCGCGCTGTCGGAGAACGGCCGGTTGTTCGTCGCCCGCGACTTCCTTGGCGACGGCCTCTATGAGCTCGACCCGGAGCTGGTCGCCCCACCCCGGGTCGTCATCGGCGATCTCGTTGGGTTCAACGGTATGGACTTCGGTCCCGATGGTCTCCTGTACGGTGCGTTGATCTTCGGCGGCGCAGTCGGCCGCGTCGATGTCGATGCCGCCACGCCGACGGTTGAGGTCGTCGCCACGGGGTTCCGCGTCCCGGGGGCGGTGGCCTTCAACTCGGCTGGTGAGCTGCACGCCGTGGACTTCGCCGAGGGCCAAGTGATCAAGGTCGATCTCGCCACCGGTGACCTCGACGTGCTGGGCGACATCGAAGGCATCCTGGACAACATCGCTTTCGGAGCCGGCGACCAGCTGTTCACCACCGCGTACGCCGATGGTCAGCTCCTGACGATGCGGCCCGGTGGACGGCTGCGGGCGCTGAACAAGAGCGGGTTCGTCGCGCCCGGAGGCGTTGCCGTCGCCGCAGACGGCACGGTGTGGGTCGCCGACTCCTTCTCGCTTCGCGGCTTCGCGCGTCGACGCAACCCCGAGACGTCGTTCTACGATCGGTTCGACCCGCCGTTCGCCGGGCCGGCCTCCGCGAACACTGTGGCGGCCGACGGTGACTTGCTGATCACGACGGGCTGGAGCTCAAACTCCCTGCAGGTGCTCGATCCGGTGACCGGCCAGGTGTTCGAGGACATCCGGACGCTCGCTGTTCCGACGAACGCGATCCGCCACGGTGACCGCGTCGTCGCCGCCCAAGCCGCCGCCGGCAACGTCGTCGATGCACAGAGCGGCGAAGTACTGCTCGGGGGGCTGGGGTTGCCGCTCGGACTGGCCTCCGATGGTGACACCTTGTACGTGTCGGACTGGGCATCGGGCGTCGTGTGGGTCCGGCCCGACGGAGGGTCCGCCGCACCGCTGGCCACCGGCCTCGCCGCCCCAGAGGGCCTCGCCCTCGACGGGAACCGCCTGCTCGTGGTCGAGGAAAGGGCCGACCGGGTATCGGCGATCAACCTCACCACCGGAGCAGTCACCCCCGTGATTCAAGGCCTCGATCTCGGCTACCGGGTGGTTCCCACTGCCCTCTCCTACGGCATCTTCAACGGCATCACCGTCGCCCCCAAAGGATCCATCTACGTGACGGCTGACGGCGACAACACAGTGCACGAGTTCAGGCGCTGACGTCACCGCCCGGCACTTAGCTGCTGCGCTGATTGGTTCACCTCGTTCGGTCGCTCGTTTGGTCGAAGAGCTCTTGAAGTGGAGGTGACCCGTTCAGCGCGACGCGACCCGGCCGATCTGGGCGCGATCCTTCCCAATCGCCGATCTGGGCGCGTTTCTTCGCGCCTGTCGGAAAAAACCGCACCCAGAAAGCGAAATGAGACGCACCGCGCCCAGATCGAGGGCTCCCTCGCCGGGGTCGCGTCGCACCGCGGCACCCTCCACCCTCAAGAGCTGCTTCGACCAACCCGCGGGATCGAGCGGGTGAACTTGTCCACCAATCCGCCCAGGTCCTGAGTCCGCGCCCCGGTGCCATCGTGCTAGGACGGGGGTCGGGATGGTCACGGGGATGCGGGGCGCTCAGCTTGTCGGCCGCCAGCGCGAGCGCGACGTGCTGGTGCGGCTGCTCGAAGCGGCGCGCCAGGGCCGCGGCGGGGTCCTGGCGATGCACGGGGACCCGGGCGTCGGCAAGACCGCACTGCTTGAGTACGCGGTCGAGGTCGGTCGCGATTTTCGCGTCGTTCGGACTGCCGGCGTCGAGGGGGAGATGAAGCTCGACTACGCGGCGCTGCAACAGCTCTGTTCGCCGATCCTCGAGTTCAGCGAGCGTCTGCCTGATCCTCAGCGAGACGCGCTCGGCATCGCCTTCGGGCTCAGCGCCGGACAGGCGCCGAGCCCGTTTCTTGTCGGGCTCGCGGTTCTCGGTCTCCTCTCCGAGGCCGCCGAGCAGCAGCCGCTGCTGTGCGTGGTCGACGACTCGCAGTGGCTCGACGGCGCATCGGCCCGAGCGCTCACGTTCGTGGCGCGCCGCCTGCTGGCGGAGAGGATCGTGCTCGTGTTCGCGACGCTTGACGTGGGCAGCGGATTGGCCCGCTTCCCGGAGCTCCTCGTGGAGCCGCTGGGCATCCGGGATGCACGGACGCTGTTGGAGTCCGTCCTCGCGGCGCGGCTGGACGAGTCCGTGCTCGAGCGGATCGTCGCCGAGACGGGCGGGAATCCGCTCGCGCTCCTGGAGCTCCCGCGCGGGCTGACGCCGGGCCAGCTCGCCGGCGGTTTCGGGCTGCCTGCGGCGCTGCCGCTGTCCACCGGGATCGAGCAGAGCTTCACGCGGCGGCTGGCGCGGCTCCCGCGCGACGCGCGGCGGCTGCTGCTCTTGGCGGCGGCAGAACCGGTCGGCGACCTTGGGCTTCTGTGGCGCGCGGCCCAGCAGCTCGGGATCCCAGAGACGGCCGCGCAAGCCGTGGAGTCGGAGAGTTTCCTGATGCTCGACGGTGCGGTGGTGTTCCGTCATCCGCTCGTGCGCTCGGCGGTGTACGGTGCGGCCGAGCCGAACGAGCGGCGCGAGGCTCACCGCGCGCTGGCGGAGGCAACCGATCCGCAGCTCGACCCCGATCGCCGCGCGTGGCACCGTGCGCAGGCGGCGTCCGTGCCCGACGAAGAGGTGGCCGGCGAGCTCGAACGCTCCGCGGCGCGGGCGCAGGCGCGGGGCGGGCTCGCCGCTGCCGCGGCTTTCCTTGAGGGCGCCGTGACGCTGACCAGCGAACCGTCGCGACGCGCGCGACGCGCCCTCGCCGCAGCGCAGACGAAATTCCAAGCAGGTGCGCTCGATGACGCGCTCAGCCTTCTCGCCATCGCAGAGACAGGCGCGCTCAGCGACCTGGAGCGTGCACGTGCCGCGTTGCTGCGCGCGCAGACAGCATTCGTCGCCACGCGCGGAAGCAATGCGCCGCCGCTGCTGCTCGAGGCGGCGCGACGGCTGGCGACGCTCGATCCGACCCTCGCCCGCGAGACCTATCTGGATGCACTGTCCGCGGGGATGTTCGCGGGGCGATTCGCTGGACCAGGCGGCAGCGCGCTGGAGGTAGCCCAAGCCGCGAGCGCGGCGCCACCGCCGCGCTCGCCGCGCGGGTCCGACCTTCTGCTCGACGCTCTGGCCACGTTGTTCGGCGACACCTACGAGGCTGCCGTGCCGATCCTGCGGCGGGCGCAGGCCGCATTCAGTACCGACGAGTCCCGCGATCGAACAGCTGCGTTGGCTCTGGCTGGCGACCATCGCGTCAGTCCAGCTGTGGGACGACGCTGGGTGGGAAACGCTGTCGGAGCGGCACGTTCGACTCGCCCGTCGGACAGGAGCGCTGAGCGACCTTCCGCTCGCCCTCACCCAGCGGGTGTACATGCATCTCCTTGCCGGCGAATTGGCGGCAGCGGCGTCGCTCGTCGACGAGATCGAAGCGGCAACCGACGCAATCGGTAGCACCCTCGCCCCCTACGGAAAGGTGGGACTTGCTGCGCTGCGCGGCCGCGAGGTCGAGGCCGTCGACCTCATTGGCCGCACCCGTACGGAGGCGACGCGGCGCGGCGAAGGAATCGGGGTCTCGGTCGTCGATTGGGCCGAGGCGGTGCTGAACAACGGCCTCGCCCGCTACGAGGACGCCCTCTCCGCGGCGCTGCGGGTCGTAGACCACCCGGACCTCAACCCATCGACGTGGGTGATGCCGGAGGTGATCGAGGCCGCCGTCCGTGCTGGAACACCCGAGCTGGCCGCGGACACGCATCGACGCCTCGTGGACATGACCAGGGTGAGCGGGACGGACTGGGCCCTCGGCCTGGCGGCGCGCTCGCAGGCGCTCTTGGTGGAAGATCAGCGAGCCGAGAAGCTCTATGTGTACGCGATCGAGCGCCTCGGTAGAACACGAATCAGGGCGGATCTGGCGCGCGCTCATCTCCTCTACGGCGAGTGGCTGCGACGTGAACGCCGGCGCCTGGACGCACGGAAGGAGCTGCGGCTCGCCCATGACCTCTTTTCTGACTTCGGCATGGAGGCGTTCGCCGAGCGCGCACGCGTCGAGTTGGAAGCGACCGGCGAGCATGCTCGGAGACGTACCGTCGGCACCCTCGGTCAACTGACACCGCAGGAGGCACAGATCTCCCGCCTTGTGACGCAGGGATACACGAACCGAGAGATCGCCGCTCAACTGTTCATCAGCCCGAGCACGGTCGAGTACCACGTCCACAAGGCGTTCCGCAAGCTGGGAGTGAAGTCACGCACGCAGCTCGCCCGCCGGATCTCCTAGTTCACGCAATCCGCTTCGACGACGACGGTCGGTGCGTCGCCTTCGAGAAATGGCCGTTGGCGCCCTGGCAGCGGGACGGCCCACGAGCATTCGGGCTGACGGCCCGATGGCCCATCACTTGCCGGTGGTAGACGCGAACTTGCGGATTGCCAGCCAGCCGAACACCAGGGCGATGCCGATGGCCCACGCCCACGCCAGCCACAGGTCGGACCCTGGGTCACGGCCGTTGTAGAGGGCCCGGGTGGCGTTGGTGACGATCGTGAACGGGTTGTTTTCGGCGATCGGCTGCAGCCAGTCGGGCATGCTCTCGACGGGCACGAAGGCCGAGGACACGAACGTGAGCGGGAACATCCAGATGAAGCCCGCGGAGTTCGCCGCCTCGACCGATCCGGCCGACAGGCCCACCAGCGCCTGGATCCAAGTGAAGGCATAGCTGAAGGCGAACAGCAGCACCGTGGCACTCACCGCTGCCGCCATGGTGCCCTCGATCCGGAACCCGACCGCGAACGCCACGCCCAGCATCACCACGAACGTGAGCAGGTTGCGCACCACGTCGGAGAGCGTTCGCCCGACCAGCACGGCCGACTGGTACATCGGCAGCGACCGCAACCGGTCGATGATGCCCTTGGTCAGGTCGTCGGCGATACCGACGCTCGTGAACGACGAGTTGAACAGCACGGTCTGGGCGAAGATGCCGGGGAGCAGGTACTGCGTGTAGTCGCTGTAGCCCGGCGGCGTCTGGATCGCCCCACCGAACGTACACGAACAGCACGATGAACATGATCGGCTGGACAGTGGCGAAGATCAGCAGCTCTGGGCTGCGGCGCATTCCCCGCAGATGGCGCAGCGCCTCGGTCCGGCTGTCGCGCAGCAGCCACACGCGGCCCGTCGGAACATCGTGCTCCGGTGCCGGGGTGAGGAGGACCTCGTCGACTGTGGTCGTCATCAGCCCTCGGCCTCCTGCAGGACCACGCGATCCCCGTCGGAACCTGCGTCACCGTCGCGCACGGCTCCCGCCCGCTGGCCATCGCCCGCACCGTTGCCGGACTCAGCGGTCTCGCCGTTGGACGATTCCTCTTCGGCGGCGTGGCCGGTGAGCGCGAAGAAGACGTCGTCGAGCGTCGCCCGTCGTGCCGCCACGTCGTGAACCGCGACCCCGGCGGCGTCGAGCTCGCGCACCGCGGCTGGGACCAGGCCCTCGACACGGAACACGGGCAGCGACACGGTTCGCTTGTCGTCACCAACGTGGGGATCGCCGCACGCGTGGTGCGCCAGCACGTCGATCACCCTTTGCGCGTCGCCGGGATCGTCGACCACGACCTCGATCAGCTCGCCGCCGATCTGCTGTTTCAGCTCCTCGGACGTGCCGCGGGCGATGACCTTGCCCCGGTCGATCACGACGATGTCGTCGGCCAACCGGTCGGCCTCGTCGAGGTACTGGGTGGTCAGCAGCCACGCTGGCGGGCGACGGCGGTGCCCATGTGGTACAGGCGGCCCACTTGCTCGAGGTTTCTCGTGGCCGGTGAGGGCCTCGTCGACGGCGGCGTACTGGCCGGTGAGGCCGATGCGGGCGCGGGCCCGCTGTGGCTCCTCGAGGACGTTGATCCCGTCGATCTCGGCGCGACCGGCGTCGGGCAGGAGCAGCGTCGTGAGGATGCGGACGGCAGTGGTCTTGCCGGCGCCGTTTGGTCCGAGAACCCCGAGGATCTGACCCCGCTCGATGTCGAAGTCGACGCCGCAGAGCGCCTTGGTGTCTCCGAAGCTCTTGACCAGTCCCTCGGCGACTACGGCGGGCACAGGAAATGAACCGATCGCCCGATCGCCGTGAACCCGGCGCGCGTGCCGCCGTACGCGCCTGGACCGAGGCCCCCGGGATCGAGGTTGGCGGCCTCGATCTCGTCGACGGCGGAGCGGGGAACCGGCACATGGTCCGGCATTGCTCTCTGACCTGTCGCCATACCAGGGCATGGTGACGGCGAGGACGGGCGATCGAATCCAAGACTTCCTGAGTCCGCGCCCCAGTGCCATCGGGTCACGGTTCAGTCTGACCCGGGACATTCCCTGGGGTACCGTCGTGGCGATCCCGTCATCATCGCCGCAGCAGGTCGCGAGGCGGCCGGTCGATCCAGGGAGTGAACCGTTGAATCGTTTGGTCACGCTGACCAGCGGGCTGACCCTCGCTGTGATCGCCGTAGCGGGGTGCGTCGACGCAGCACGGGATGACCGGGTCTCGGTCGCCGTGCTCTTCGGGGTCCTGGCCGTCGGAATCACCGCGCTTGCTCTTGGAGCCGGCCGCGGCGGAGTTGTGTTGCGTCCCGATCTCGCGACGTGGGTCGAACGCACCTCCGCCGTCACGGGCGAGTCTCCTGATGAGCTGACCAGCCGAGCGGTCTCGCGGCTGCGTGCGGGCTTCGGCGCCCAGCCGGACGACGCTCGATGAACCGTGCACTCGGCCTGCGGCTCACGGGAGCAGGGATCCAGACGTCGGTCGCTGGCGGCAAGGGAGCCGCGCTCGACCGGCTGGTGGCGCTCCGGGCGCCCGTGCCCCCGACGGGAGTCGTGACCACCGGCTCGTACCGGGCGTTCGCCGCCGATCCGACGATCTCGACGTTCCTCGACGCGCTGCGCGAGCGCACCCGTGCCACCACCCGCCGAGCACGAAGCGGCGCGCGCTGCATGTCGACGAGGTGTTCCTGTCGGTGCCGCTTCCTGGCCAGGTTGCCGATGCGGTCGATCGAGTCATCGCCGAAGTGTCGCCGGAGCGGCACGGTCGCCGTCCGCTCGTCGGCCACGGCGGAAGACTCGGCGCGGCGTCGTTCGCCGGCCAGTACGAGTCGTACCTCAACGTCGACGCACGTGGCGCCCAGGACGCGGTGCGACGGGTGTGGGCGTCGTTGTGGTATCCGTCGCCACGCTCGTATCGCTGGTTCCGAGGCATCGACGAGCAGCAACCTCGCCATGGCGGCAGTCGTGATGCGGATGCTCGACCCGAGCATCGCGGGCGTGCTCTTCACCGTCGACCCGGGCGGCGAGCCCCGACTCCGTTCGACTTGAGGTCGTCGAGGGTCTGGGCGAGCAACTGGTCTCCGGAGCCGTGACGCCGGACGCCCACGTGCTCGACCGTGGCGACCTCGTAGCGTCGTTTCGCCGCGATCGCTCCGCCGCTGGCGGACCTTGGCTCGTGAGGCGTTGCGACTCGAGGACGGACTCGGCGCACCCCAGGACATCGAGTTCGCGGTGCATCGAGACGAGCTGTTCCTCGTCCAGGCGCGGCCGATCACCACCGCGAGCGACGACACCGACCGCGGACGACGGCTTCGACTTCTCGTGCGGCATCGACACGACGTACACGACGGCGGGCGTCACCGAGATGCTGCCGGGGGTCTTGCCGCCGCTGTTGTGGGGCATCGACAGCTGGCTCGTCGAGAACGGCTTCCGCGCGCTGTTCGAGATGCTCGGCGGCGGTGCCGAAGCACTCACCGATGGTCACGCGCTGATCGGCCGCTTCGGCGGTCGGGCTGCGCTGAACCTCGACGCGATGCGCGCCGCCGTCGGCATCGATCCCGGGTGGCTCACCCGAGGAGCTCGAACAGCAGTACTTCGGTTCGGTCGTGAAGGACGACGACGACAACCGACGCGCCGATCGTGCGCTCCACCGAGCCGGCGCGAGCCGCGCCCGGCAGGGCGTGCGCGTGCTCCGTGCTCGCCGTACGCGCCGCGTAGGACTCGGAGATCGCCATCCAGACCGTGAACCGCCTCGTGGACCGCGAGCCCGACGTCGCCGAACTCGAGACACGGAGCTGTTCGCGTACTGGAACCGGCTGCTCCACGTCGCCCAGCAGGTCGCGGCGGCCGAGATCACGACGGCGGCCATGGCCTCGGCGAGCTATCGAAGCGTCGAGGTGTTCCTGTCGCGCTACATGGACGCCGCGGCAGCGAGCGAGGCGGCACAGAGCCTGACCGCGACCGACGCCGCGCAACGTCGTGCCCGCGTCGCCCTCGCCGTCGAGCCGGTCGTGGCGCAGCTCAACACGGAGCCGCTAGCTACGCGAGGCCGCGGTCGAGGACTGGGACCGCACTCGAGCGGAGCTCGAGGCAGACCGAGCGCGGCAGCGGCGCTGGTGCGGCGATGCTGTCGTGCATGGCGACGCGCCGGCTCGACCGGCATGTTCGCCGGTCCGACGTGGGACGAAGTCCCCCAGCTCGCGTGGATGGTCGTCTACCAGAGCTGGTCGCGGGCGGAGCCGCGTCGACCCACGATCGATCCGCGACGGTACGGCGCGCCGAGCTCGAGCGAGCGTCTCGACGCGGGACGACGACGTGGCGGACGACGCGATGGGCGACGCATGCAGGTGCTCGACGTTCGGCGACGCTTCTTTCGCCGCCAGGCGAGCGAAGCCGCGGAGTTCCTCGACCGTCGTGAGCTGCACGAAGGCGGCCTACCTCCAGCTCGGCGGAGTCGTCCGCCGCTGCCACCTCGAGTTCGGTCGCCGCCTCGAGCAGCGTGGACGTCTCGAGGCGAGCACTGACATCGAGCTCGTCGGCATCGACGAGATGGACGATCCTGAGCGGCCGAGGGACCGACCTGCAAACCATCGCACGCCGTCGACGGCTCAACCGCGAGGCGAACCAGCCGCGCCGCTCCCGCTCGTGTGGACCGGTCTGCCGCCCGCTGGCGTCCGTCTGACGAGCGCGCTCGGCGAGCGGTTCGAGGGCTGGAGCGCGAGCCCGGGACGCTACGAGGGACTCGCCCGGGTCGTGCACTCACCACAGTCGACGGAGTTCCGCCGCGGCGAGGTGCTCGTCGCCACCGACCACCGACGCGTCGTGGACGCCGCTGTTCATGGCGGCAGGCGCCATCGTCGTCGAACAGGGCGGCCCGCTGTCGCACGCCGCGATCGTGGCGCGTGAGCTCGGATTGCCGACCGTGGTCAACGTGCCGCGGCATTCATCGCCCGACTCGAGCGCGAAGGCGGCACGGCCCCGGTCGTCGTCGACGGCACCGCGGGATTCGTCACCGTCCACCCTCGAGAACAAGGCGACGCGGACGGCCCGCCGCGCACTCCACTCGATAGAACCCGACGCTCGTCTCGGCGGAGCAGCCGGTGGAAGCGAGAGCGCTCCAGCACCTCGGGGGAGCATGGGAGCGGCATCCGTGCACGCAGCGGGCTACGCGCCGGCGCGTGTCCCGGACAGACGGTGGGACGACCCGAGCATGCCGATGAACGTGTTCGTCGCGGGTCTCATCGGTGCCGGCGCTGCCATGTCGGCCATCGTCGGACTCACCGAGTCGATCAGCAGCACGCAAGGACGGGAACGCTTGCGTCGCCACGCGCGCCCAGTTGCGCCGCGACCTTGGCCGACGGCGCGGTCGACGGATTCGACGTCGTCGCGACCAGCGCGCAACGGGGTTGCGCGCCACGCCGCGACTACGCGATCGCTGCCGCTGTCCTGCTCATCGTCGGCGGCGCCATCACTCGCGCGCTCCACGCGACCTGTACCTCGGACGGCTCGACGTCGGCGCGCTGGGATGGGCGCTCACCGCCACGGGCGGCATCACGCTGCTTGCGGCGGGTGCTCGCCGGCACCGCCGCATCGCTGATGTGGCCGCAGGTGCCGACCATCGTGCGCCGGCTCGCGCCCCGGCTACCCGTGCAGCGATCCGACTCGATCTGGAGCTCGGTGCCGCACGCAGCGGCGATCGCCATCGCGATCATGGCGAGCCTCGTCGCCCTCGGCGCGGTCTTCGTGACGTTCGCGCTCTCACTGGGTGCTGGAGATCGACCGGCCGCATCTACTTCGACTGGCTGGACGCCGGACGCACCGTCGAACCGATGGGGACCCGACTGGTTCAACGAGTTCGGGCGCGCCCGCTCCTGATCAGTCATCCCGGTCGTCGTCTTCCTCGTCACGTTCCTGCGCTGCCGCGTCGTCGCCCTCGCGTACCCGCTCGACGATCGCGGTCGGCGGAGCGATCTTCCTCACGCTCAACTGGATCGTCCATCGCCTGCGGCCGCCGTTGCAGCGCCCACGCCGGCGAACACACCTCGTATCCCGGCGGGCACTCGATCCAGGTCGCGCTCGTCCTCCTCGCACTGCCGCTCGTGGTGTGGGTGCTGACGCGCAACCGCTTGCTCCGCGTGATCGGCACGATCATCCCCGTCGGCGTCTGGGCCATCACCGAGATCGACACCATCCGCACCGGCGGGCACTGGCCCATCGACCAGACCGCCGGCCTCCTCATCGCCGCGTGCCTGCTCACCATCGTCTACAGCGTGGGGCTCGACGCGATCCGGCACGAGAGCTGCCACGGCGCCCCGATCAAGGTGTGAACCCTCGAGCGGAGGCGGTCGCTTGACATGGCGGATCATCAGCACGACGATCGACTTCTGGCTCATCGGAAGCGAGCGGGCCTGCATCTCACGCCGCCGCTGACGATGCGGGATCTACAAACCAGCACGCCCTGGATCGTTCCAGTGGCAGCCGGCATGTCTCTCGTGCTCGCCGTCCTCGCGACGTTGGACCTGTTGCCCTGGGATCGACCGATCACAGAATGGATCGCGGACCACCGCACCACCCGCCTCAACGACTTGTGGAGCTCTGTCACCCAACTTGGCGGCGACCGCGTTGTTTGGCCGATCGCCGTCTGCTGCGCCGGACTGGCATGGCCTCGCTGCCGACCGTTGGCGATCGCCATCCTGATCCTCGCGTTGACACGCCCGCCGCTCGTGTTCGCTCTCAAGGAGATCGTGGATCGCGATCGTCCGCCGGCGGCGCTGGCAATTACGCATCCTGGCGGGCCCTCGTTTCCGAGCGGCCACCCGTTCGCCGCCGCGGCGAGTTGGGGCTTCATCCCCTTGGTGATCGCCCTCTACACAACACGGCGCTGGGTCTGGTGGGTGTCGGTGTGCCTCGTGTGGTCGCTCATCTTCGTGATCGGCGCCAGCCGGGTCTATCTCGGCGCCCACTACGCCACTGACGTCATCGCAACACTGCTGTTGGCGCTGGTCTTCGTCGCCAGCTCAGAGCTCTTCATCGGATGGCTTCACCGGCGAGGCGACACGTCACGGTTCGCCTGTGGCGCGCACCAGCGGACCCTCCATGCTGACCAGCCCCCACGATGAGGTTGCTCGGAAGGGCTCCTGGGGAACACGGGGTACCGATCAATGCCAGATGGGTCAGCTCTACGCATACCGAGCCAATCGGCGATCGGTCGCGGCGTGGAGGCGGTGGGGTCGGGCCTGGGGGGATGCGGCGGGACAAGGTGTCGTCGACGGTCATGGCCGGCACCGCGATCAACTCCCGGTCGAGGGAAGAGCTTCGACGGTCGCGCCGTCGGTGGGGAGTTCCACGGGTGGCAGGTCGGTGAGATCGACGACGGAATCGTCGCCACCGAACTCGTTAGGCACGTAGGCGTCGGCGGCCCAGTCGTTCAGCCATCGTTCGCCGTCGACGAGGTAGCGGAACCGGTACACGCGGCCGGGCATCAGCGGGATGACGGCGATGAAGGCGTCGTCCTCTCGCCGCATGCGGTGGGCGTCGGAGGACCAGTCGTTGAACTCGCCGACGAGGGATACGGTCGTCGCCCCCACCTCGGCGGGAAGCCGGAACGTGACCAGGGTCTCGCCGGAGCCATTGCCCTGCTGACTGACGATCCGCTCCCTCGTGGGGTCGGGGAGCAGATCGTCAGGTCGGGGCGGAGCCGTCGGTCGAGCCCGGTTGGTACCCGGTCCACCCCCCGGCCCGTCCCGAGGATCTTCGATGGTCACCAACCGATCGACGCCCGTGACGCTGAGGAGCTTGCGAGCCGCCGGCCCCGGTGAGCCGATCACGACCGCTCCGCGCCGTTGGCCGAGCCGACGATGGGCTCGGACGATCCGCGTCAGCCCACAAGAGTCGATGTAGGTGGTCTCCGCCAGGTCCAACACCAACCGAGCGCTCGGCGACAATGCGTACTCCATGACCGGCCACCGGCGGCCACAGGTCGCCACGTCGATCTCGCCGCGAACCAGGACGGCGGCCTCGTGGTCGGTGTGGACGAGCCGCGCGTCAAGACCGGCCGCCGCCGTCACGCGTTCAGCACCGCCTCGATCTCGAGATGGAGATCCACCCTGTCACCCACGACGACGCCACCGGCTTCGAGCACCATGCTGAAGTCGACCCCGAAGTCGCTGCGCTTGAGCTGGCCGATCGCCGTGAACCCGGAGCGGGTGCCGCCGTAGGGGTCCGGACCGAAGCCCCCGAGCTCGAGGTGAAGCGAGATCGGCTTGGTGATCGTCTTGAGGGTGAGCTCGCCGTCGACCACGTAGTCCTCGCCGTCCCGGCGCACACCGGTCGAGCGGAAGCTCATCGTCTTGTGCTTGTCGACCTCGAAGAAGTCGGCAGACCGGATGTGGTTGTCGCGGTCCGGATTGCCGGTATCGATCGAGCTGAGGTCGATGGTGGCTCTGACGCTCGAGTCGAGCGGGGACTCGCCGGTCACGATGTCGCCGCTGAACGAGGTGAACCTGCCGCGGACCTTGCTCACCATCATGTGGCGGACCGAGAAACCAATCTCGGAATGGACCGGGTCGATCGTCCAAGTACCGGCTACGTAGTCGGGAATGGTGGGGTCGGTAGTGACGCTCATGGCAGCTCCTCAGGAATGATCTGGACGTGCTCGGTCTCTGGTTCAGTCGGTTTCGGTAGTCCCGGCGTCACCCGGGGCCGACGGATTCCTCTCGGCGCTGGGACCGGCTCGCTCAGGGATGTCTCACTTGTGGCCATACCAGGGCATGGTGACGGCGAGGACGGGCGATCGAATCCAAGACTTCCTTAGTCCGCGCCCCAGTGCCATCGTGCTAGGACGGGGGTCGGGATGTTCACGGGGTCGCCGGGTCACTCAGCTTGTCGGCCGCCGGCGCGAGCGCGACGTGCTGGAACGGCTGCTCGAGGGAGCGCGCGAGGGGCGCGGCGAGGTCCTGGCGATGTACGGGGACCCGGGCGTCGGCAAGACGGCGTTGCTGGAGTACGCCGTCGAGGCGGGGCGGGACTTTTGGGTCGCCCGCGCCGTCGGTGTCGAAGGCGAGATGGAGCTCGCGTACGCTGCTCTTCAGCAGCTGTGCTCGCCGAGCCTTGCGCACCTCGAGCGGTCTGCCGGATCCTCAGCGCGAGGCGCTTGCGGTGGCCCTCGGCCTGGCCGCCGGGCAGGCCCCGAGCGCCCTCCTCGTCGGACTGGCGGTCCTCGGCCTGCTGTCCGAGGCCGCCGAGGAGCGGCCGCTGCTCTGTGTCGTCGACGACGCGCAGTGGCTCGATCGTGCCTCGGCGCGCGCCCTTGCGTTCGTCGGCTCGGCGCCTACTGGCCGAGAAGATCGCATTCGTCGTCGCCGCGCGGGAATTGCCCGACGCGCTCACCGGCTCTGCCAGAGCTTCACGTCGAGCCTCTGGGGCGTGGTGATGCGCGGACGCTGTTGCAGTCAGTGTTGCCGGGTCGGCTCGGACGAGCGCGTGCTGGAGCGGATCGTTGTCGAGACGCGTGGCAACCCCCTCGCCCTGTTGGAGTTGCCGCGCGGGTTGACGCCGGCGCAGCTCGCCGGTGGCTTCGGTCTGCCGACGGCGATGCCCTTGTCCGCACGGATCGAGGAGAGCTTCACGCGGCGGCTGGCGAGGATGCCGCGTGATGCCCGCCGCTTGTTGCTGGTGGCGGCCGCCGACCCAACGGGCGACCTGGCGCTCCTGTGGCGGGCGGCTCAGCGGCTCGGTATCCCGGATTCGGCCGCTCCCACCGTCGAGTCGGACGGCTTGTTGGCGCTCAGCGAGGGCGTCGTGTTCCGTCATCCGCTGGTCCGCTCGGCTGTCTACGGGGCGTCTGGCCCGGAAGAGCGCAGCGAGGTCCACCTGCCCTCGCGGAGGCGACCGATCCGGAGATCGACCCGGATCGCCGGGCGTGGCACCGGGCCCGTGCGGCGTTCATGCCCGATGAGGACATTGCCGCCGAGCTCGAGCGGTCTGCTGCTCGAGCGCTGGCGCGGGCGGCTTCGCCGCCGCCGCCGCCTTCTTGGAACGCTCGTCCGCGTTGACGCCTGAAGCCCCACGTCGCGCCGGCGCGGGCTCTCGCCGCGGCGCAGGCGAAGCAGGAGGCGGGTGCGGTCGACGAGGCACTCACGCTTGTCGCGAACGCGGAGGGGGGCCCGCTCGACGAGTTCCAGCGGGCCCAGGTCGACGTCCTTCGCGCCCGAATTTCCTTCGCCACGGATCGGGGAAGCGAGGCGCCGCCCCTGTTGCTGGCGGCGGCCAAGCGACTCGAGTCGCTGGATGTACCGCTGGCGCGGCGACATCTACCTCGACGCGCTCGACAGCTGCCGTATTCGCCGGTCGGCTGGGGGGTGCCGACGATGCTCGACAGGTCGCCGCCGCAGCACGTGCCGCACCCACACCCCCGCCCCCGCCGCGAGCGGCGGACCTTCTCCTCGACGGGTTGGCGCTGCTGATCACCGAGGGACACACGGCCGCAACCCCGACCTTGCGCAAGGCCTTGGCTGCGTTCCACCACGACGACATCGACACGGAGGAAGGCCTGCGCTGGCTGTCGCTGGCCGGCCGGACTGCGGGATTCATCTGGGACTACGAGGGGTGGGACTCGCTGACGACGCGTCAGATCCGAGCCGCCCGTGAGGTCGGCGCACTCGCCCACCTGCCGCCCGCCTTGAGTACTCAAGTCGCTGTCCACATCTTCGCCGGAGAGCTGGAGGCGGCCGCGTCGCTGGTCGAGCAGTCGGACGCACTCGCCGAGGCGACCTATGGCCGCATCGTGATTCCCTACGGCGCCCTGGCGGTAGCCGCGTTCGGCGGCCGTGAAGACGAGCTCACGGGATTGGTGCGAACCAGCACCAAGGACTTCACCGCCCGCGGCGAGGGGATGGGACTCACGGTGTCGCAGTGGGTGACCGCCACGCTGTACAACAGCCTGGGCCGGTTCGAGGATGCGTTCGCGGCGGCCGCGCTGGCGGCAGAAGATCCGCGCGAGCTGTGGTTCTCGACCTTCGCGCTCGTCGAGCTGATCGAAGCCGCCAGCCGCAGCGGCAGAGCTGACCGCGCCGCCGAGGCCCTCGAGGTGTTGAGGGAATCCACGCGCGCCACGAGCACACCGTGGGGACTGGGCGTCGAAGCGCGCTCGAGAGCGCTGCTGACCACCGGAGAAGCAGCCGAGGCGCTCTACCGTGAGTCGATCGACCATCTTCAATCGACGCGCCTCCGCATGGACCTGGCGCGAGCTCATCTGCTCTATGGGGAGTGGCTGAGACGCCGGCGCCGCCGCCTTGACGCACGAGATCAGCTGCGGGTCGCCCACGAGCTGTTCTCCGACTTCGGGATGGAGGCGTTCGCCGCACGAACGGCGGTCGAACTGGAGGCGACGGGCGAGCAACGCCCGGAAACGGACCGTCGACGGGCGTGCCCAGCTCACCCCACAGGAGGCGGAGATCTCCCGCCTCGTCGCCCGGGGCGACTCGAACCGAGAGATCGCCGCTCAGCTGTTCATCAGCCCGAGCACGGTCGAGTACCACCTCCACAAGGTGTTCCGGAAGCTCGATGTGAAGTCACGCACGCAGCTCGCCCGCCGGATGTCCTAGTTCAGGTGGTTCATGCTTGCCTGACACAGCTAGATCTGTGAGCTCTCCGCGATCACAGCCGCACTGATCGCAGCCGCACGGACAGCTCACACTTCTCGGAGTTCAGCGATGATCCATGCATATAGTAGTGTTGAAGTCATGGCTGGCATCTGGCACATCGCGTTCGCCGTCCCCGACCTCGAGCAGGGCATGAAGGAGTTCGGCACGGCCTTCGGCCTCGGCTGGAGGCCGGTGCACGAGGCCTTGGCACGGCTCACCGACGAGCACGGCGTCGAGCACGAGGTGACGTGCAAGTTCACGTTCTCGGAGGGGTCGCCGTTCGCCATCGAGATGTGGGAGGCGGTGCCCGACTCGCCGCTGGCGCCGCCCGGCGACACCGTGTTGCACCACGTGGGGTACTGGGTGGACGACCTCGAGTCGGAGGGCGAGCGGCTGGAGCAGCACGGCTGGCCGTGCTTCATGACCGGCCACAGCGTCGCCGTCCACCGCGGTCCGGGCGGGATCCTCCTCGAACCGTGCGACGTGAACCGCGACCGCCCGTTCCTCCGCGACCTGTTCCCACCGGAGAGCCAGCACCACGGCGAGCCGCGCAACGACGACAAGAAGCACTACCGGCTCGGCGACACGTTGCTCGACGACTGAATGGGCGCGCTCGACGGTCTGGTCGCGTTGGTCACGGGCTGCGGGCGGTACCAGGGGCTCGGTCGAGGCATCGCGTTGGCGTTGGCCGACGCCGGCGCCGACGTGGCCGTCAACGATGTCACCGCCGGTGGGACCCGCAACGCTGCGGAGGGCGCGGCGATCGAGGACGAGATCGGGTGGAGCGGTGTCACCAGCCTCGTCGAGGAGATCGAATCGCGGGGACGGCGAGCGCTCGCGGTCATCGGGGACGTCGCCGACGGCGGGGATGCCGACCGCATGGTCGACGACGTCGCTGAACGGCTCGGTCCGATCGACATCCTGGTCAACAACGCCGGCGCGCCCACGGCGCCGATCGCGGACTGACGTGGGAGGTGCCCTTGGAGGCCTTCGCCGAGGTGCTGCGCATCAACACGACGGGTGTGTTCCTCATGAGCAGCGCCGTCACCCGCCAGCTGCTCGGTCGTGGCGCCGCAGGACGGATCGTCAACATCTCGTCCGGTGCCGGCAGTCGGGGGATCCCTCGTCGAGCCGCCTACTGCGCATCGAAGTTCGCCGTGCACGGCATCACCCAGACGATGGCCCTCGAGTTGGCCCCGCACGGGATCACGGTCAACGCCGTCGCCCCTGGCGCCATGGACACCGCCCGTCAGTCGTCCCGCCAGGGGCGCGCTGCCGCACGATGGGGGGACCGACGTCCTGCCGCCACCCGCACCGGTCGGCCGGATCGGGGTCCCCGATGACATCGCCCGGGCCGTCGTGTTCCTGGCCGACCCGGCGGCCGGCTACATCACCGGCCAGGTGCTCGGCGTCGACGGCGGCGTCGCCCTCGACCTCTGAAGCGCAGGCGAACTGGGCGGGAATCCTGCCGTGGGCCCTCCTGGGCGGCATCTCTGCCAGCACCTGGCAGGAAACACGCCCAGAACGAGCAGTTCCCCCGCGGGCGCTCAGCTCGAGCCTTCAACTACCAGGCAGGTTCTCGTCGTCCCGATCCCGCGCCACGAACTGCTGCGCGCTCGTCGAACCCACCGGTGGTGAGCATCTGGGTGGTCCAGCAGAGGTAGTCGTAGCGCAGTGCCTTGTCGTGGTCGAGGTCGACCGCCGCGTCGGCCAGCGCCTTGGCGATGCGCAAGGCGATGGGGTGACGAGTCGCGGCCTCGCGACCCATCGCCAGAGCTGTGGGGAGCAAGTCGTCCGGCGCGACGACCCGGTTGACGAGACCGATGCGGAACGCCTCGTTCCCGTCGACGACGAGCCCGAGGAAGATCATCTCCTTCGCCTTGGCCGGGCCGATCAGCCGGCTCAAGCGGCTGGTCGCGCCACCGCCGCCTGTATGCGCCATGTTCGTGACGTGGAGGTCGCTGATCTGTGCCGTCTCCGAGGCGACGCGGCAGATCGCAGGCCAAGGCCAGCTCGATGCCTCCTGCCGTGCAAGGGCCATCGATGGCCGCGAGGACCGGCTTCGGATAGGTCTCGATGTGGGTCAGTACGCTGCGGAATCCCCGCATCCCGAGATGGTCCCCATCGAACGTCCCTGCCACCTCGCGGACGAGGTCGTGCTCGCGTTCGCCCACCGCCGCGGCGCCACCGGATGCAAGCTCCTTGATGTCGGCCCCGGCGCAGAAGCACGGCCGGCCGTCGGGCCTCGGCGCGCCGGTGATCAGCAGCACGCCGACGTTGTCGTCGTCCTCGAATTGGTCGAGCGCATCGACCAGCGCCGCGATCAGCGCCCGGTTCAGCGCGTTGAGACGTTGGGGGCGATGCAGCACGAGCGTGGCCACGCCATCGGCAACGTCGACCAGGAGCTCGTCGTCAGGCATGTTCGGCGCCTTGGTGCTCGAGCTCGGCGGCGAAGGCGGCTCCTGCGGCATGGAGGGCCTCGATCTGCTCGCGTGAACGCCCCGCCAACTCGGCCAGCACGTCCGCCGTGTGCTGGCCGAGCCTCGGGGGCGCTTGGTAGTGCTGGGGCACACCGTCGACCTTGATGGGGTTGCCGATCAGCTTCAGGGCAGAGCCGTCGGCGGCCGTCGTTTCGACGACCATTTCGCGGGCAATGGTCTGCGGAGCGGCGAGGGCATGTTCCATCGTCAGCGTCTCGGCGTAGGACACGCCGTGGGCCTCGAACTGCTCGATCCACTCGTCGGCCGTCTTCGTCCGCAGCACGGCGTCGATGATGCTCTTCAGCTCGTCGACGTGCTCGAACCGTGCGGCCGGCTCTGCGAATCGAGGGTCGGTGAGCAGGTCCTCCCGCTCGATTGCCCGACAGAACCGCTCGTAGGGCGCGGCGCGGTGAGCCGTGATCACGAGCGGGCGATCCTTGCAGTCGAAGTTGCCCCACAGCACGCGAGTCGAGATGTCCGAAGGCGCCCCGAAGTTGAGGACCTGGACCCCGAACCCCCCGAACCAGGTGAGCACCGCGTCGTACATGCCGATGTCGATGTGGCACGCCTCACCCGTCAGCGCAACCCGGTGCAGCGCGGCACTGGCGGCCACGCTGACGTAGATGCCACCGAGGAGATCGGCGATCGCCGCGTTCGGCGCCGCCAAGCGCCCGCTCCCATCCCGAAGCCCGATGAAGTCGGTCATGCCCGTCTGGCCCTGGATCGTGATGTCGAACGCCGCCCGCTTCTGGAGTGGACCGGTTGCGCCGAAGCCGCTGAGCGAGCAGGTGATGATGCGCTCGTTGACGGCCACGAGCCGTTCGTGATCGACCTTCAGCTTGGCCGTGACACCGGGGCGATAGTTGTCGATCACGATGTCGGCGGTGCGGACGAGGTCGTAGAAGGCGGCCAGACCGTCGGGATGGGTGAGCCGGAGGGACACGCTGCGCTTGTTGCGGTTGACGCAGAGGAAGAACGCATCCATGCCGTCGATCAAGTAGTTGGCGTCGAGCACGTCCCGCTTGTGCGGGCCGTCAGGTGGTTCTTCGATCTTGAGGACGTCGGCGCCCATGTCGGCAAGCGTCTGCGTGGCGTACGGGCCAGCGGTCGCCTTCGTCAGATCCAGGACTCGGACCCCGGTGAGCAGGTTGGACGGGTTCGTCATCGCGGTTGCCTCCCTGCGCTCTGCACTCTCATGTGAACGTCACTCGGGCTGCTCCGATCTCCTCGATCACAGCCTCCCAAGTGCCGCCCTCGGGCGGGACGGTGACCGGATCGGTGTACGGGCATCCGGAGGACACCACCTGGCCGACCGCGAGCGCCCTCCCGTCGTGAGCCAGTTGCTCGATCAGCCACTTGACCGCTTCGGCTGGATGACCCATCACCTCGTGCAGCGCGCCCTGCGCCAGGGTTCGACCGTTCGACCGCATGGAGATCCGCAGGTCCGACAGAGAGAGATCGCGTGCGGCAACCCACGAATCGCCGAGGACGAGCCAGCCGCTCACCGCGTTGTCAGCTTCGATCTCCGCACCGCTCGGCACGACGAACCGGCCAGGGACGCTCGGATGCCAGCCCTCCCAGCGTGAGTCGGCGATCTCGATCGCCGGTGCGACCCGGCAGCCATCGACGATGTCCCCCAGCGTGCTCTCGGGCGACAGCTGGCGCTCGACGACGAACGCCAGCTCTCCTTCCAGCAATGGGTCGATCAGCGTCTCGCGCGGCAGCGATGCGGCACCCTTCACCACGACGTCGTCGGGCAGCGCACCCCATGTCGGAGTCGACAGCGAGACCTTGTAGCCGGCGATCGGGATCGCGCCCCCGTTCGTCAGCATCTCGATCGACCTCTGCCGCACGGCGCTGGCCATCGAAGCAGAGAGGCGCGGGCGCGGAACGGGAACGCGTGTCGATCGAGCCTCGATCAGCCGTTGGGCGAGCCCGGCACCTTCGCCCTCGACCTCGCCCGCCATCAGGCCGTGACGACCTCGACGTCGACGTCGGTGTGCTTGAGGACGACGTCGAGCCCGGCCGCTTCCGTCACCTCGCTGAAGTAGTTGGCGATCTGCTGGAACCGCGGGTTCCCGGCGTCGACCGGTTCGGGCTGACCGGCCGGGTTGATGTAGCACGGCACGAGGCCCACTCTGCTGATCGATCGGTCCTCGATCGCGCACCGCACGATGACGGTCATCCGGGCGTCCTCGTGGAAGGGGTACGTCGGGTAGTCCTCACGGTGGCCGTAGCAGTATCCCGGATAGCGATCCTGCATCTCCTTCAGCGCCGGGCTCCAGGCGTGCTTGCTGGCGTCGCTGTCCATGGCGAAGTTGCCCATGCCGTGCACGATGACCTTGCCCTTGTACACCTGCACCGGCTTGAGGATGTGCTGATGGTGGCCGAGCACGATGTCGGCGCCGGCGTCGATGGCCGCCTTGGCGACGTCGGTCTCGTACTCGGCGATGGCGATCGGCGCGAAGTGGATGCCCCAGTGCGGCGACACAACGACGACGTCGGCCTGCTCCTTGGCTCGGCGGACGTCGTCGAGCAGGTCATCGAGATCCTCACGCTTGGCGTACGTGTGGATGTCCGGTGCCGATCCCGGTTGTTCGACCTCGACCTGCTCGTAGTACGTGTGGACGCGCAGCGGCGCGCAGCCGGGCCGGTTGTGGCCGGCTTCGTACCCCGGGAACAGGATGGAGGAGTAGCCGAGGAAGGCGACGCGCGTTCCGTGCGCGCTCGAGGATCGCCGGTCGCCGGGCCTCGGCGATGTCCTTGCCGGCGCCGCACGTTGCGATCCCGCGGGCGGCGAGCTCGGCGAGGGTGTCGAAGAACGCCTCGTACCCGGCGTCGAGGTGGTGGTTGTTGGCGAAGGAGACCACGTCGAACCCGCCGTACACCAGCGCGTCGAGGTTGCGGGGGTGGGCGCGCACCTCTCCGCGGGTCGCCGGGTTCCGCGCTCCGCGCTCCGAGTACGTCGATTCGCAGTTGCCGAACGTGAAGTCCGCCGGCTCGAGCAGGGGACGGGCCAGCTCGAACACGGTCCCCGGATGCTCCCGGTTGATCATGATGTCGCCGACCGCGCACAGGGTCTGCACGCCGGTTCCGGCCATACCGCACCTCCACTCCGTTCGGCCCCAGCGGAGCCGCCTTTCGCGTAAATGGTTAGCATAGATCTGTGGGCACGTGGGAACACGATCGGGCGGAGGCGGCTGCTCTGGTCGCCGAGGTGGAGGCGTTCCTCGCCCGAGAGCCGGAGCTGCCGGACTTCGCCGATCTCGATGAGCGCTTCGCCTATCTCGTCGAGTACCAGCGTCGCCTGCACGACGCTTCGTTGGCGGTCCCGTCGTGGCCGGTGCAGCTCGGAGGCCGCGGGCTCGAGCCGCGCACCGCGGCGACCGTTGCAACCGCGCTCGGCCGCGGCGGAGCCCCCGAGCTGATCAACTTCGTGGGCACCGACGTGTTGGCGCCGGCGCTGTTGCGCTTCGCCGACGGCGATCGCTTGGCGCGTTGGATGCCGCGGATCGCCTCCGCCGAGGAGATCTGGTGCCAGCTCTTCAGCGAGCCCGATGCCGGCTCCGACCTCACCAGCCTCCGCACTCGGGCCACACCCGGCGACGGCGGCTGGAGGATCACCGGTCAGAAGGTGTGGAGCACGTGGGCGCAGTACGCCACCTGGGGATTCCTGTTGGCCCGCACCGGCACCCCTGAGTCGCGGCACCGAGGCATCACGGCGTTCGTCGTCGACATGGCGACGCCAGGGATCACCGTGCGCCCGTTGCAGACGATGACCCGTGCCGCCGAGTTCGCCGAGGTCTTCTTCGACGACGTCGCCCTCCCGGGCGATGCACCCGTCGGCCCGGTCGACGGAGGCTGGGCGGTCGCCCAGGTGATCCTCAACGCCGAGCGTGGCCCCTACGCCATCCGCCGAGCCTCGGTCATCGGTGCGGCCCTCGCCGGCCTCCTCCAGCGGGCCAGGGATACGAACATGGACGCCGCGACCAGGGTCGACGTGACGAAGGCGTACGTGGACTTCCGGCTGCTCGGGCTGCGGATCGATCGGGTCGTCGAGCAGCTCGCCGCGGGCGGCGAGATCGGACCCGAGGCGGCGATCACCAAGCAACTCATGACATCCTCGGAGCAGAGCACGTTCGCCGCCGCCCTCCGGCTGCTCGGTGCCGACGGGATGACCGTGTCGGGCACCGAGTCGAGCGCGGTGGTCGAGCAATTCCTCTATTCGTGGGCCGCCTCGATCTACGGCGGCACCGCCCAGATCCAACGCTCGATCATCGGCGACCGCCTGCTCGGGCTGCCGCGGGAACCCGCTCCTTGATCGTCGAGCGCTCTAGCACTATCATAATCATAGTTTGCAGCACCACCTTCCGGTCATCGGCGTGGGCACACCGCTCGGCTTCGGCCTCGGCCCGCGCGTCCTGGTCGACTACGCCCGCGCTGCTGATGAGGCCGGGCTCCACGACATCAGCGTGGGTGAACTGCGCAGCACCGAGGTCTTCGCGCTCACTGCGGCGATCGCCACCGCCACCACGAACCTGCACATCGAGACGTCCATCGTGGCGGCCGTCACCCGGTCGCCGACGTTGATCGCCATGGGTGCGGCGACCGTCGCCCAGCTGTCGGGTGGCCGCTTCCGGCTGGGTCTCGGCGCCGGCAGCCCGATGGTCGCTGGATGGCACGGGTCCGATTTCGCCCGTCCTCTGCACACGGTGGAGCGGACGCTCGACCTCGTACGGACGGTCTTGGCGGGGGAGCGGGTTCCCGAGCTCGGGGACTTCAGACTCGCGCCCGAGGTCGTGACGGATGTGCCGATCACCCTCGCGGCCATGAACGACGGGATGCTGCGCCTCGCCGGACGCAAGGCTGACGGCGTGGTCCTGCAGTTCTGCGGACCAGAGCAAGCGAAGCGCATGGCGGACGTCGCCCGCCGTGCCCGCCGCGACGCTGGAGTCGGCGCGCCGTTCACCGTGACCGTGAACATCTGGGGGTTCGCCGGGACCGACCGTGACGACGCGTGGCAGGCCTTCCGACGCGAGGTCGCCCCCTACCTGGCGGTGCCGACGTACCGGAACGCGGCGATCGCCCTCTCCTCGCCGGCGGTGATCGAGGCGGCGGCCGAGGCCTGGCGAACGGGCGGCCGGGGCGGCGCGGCGGACGCCGTGCCGGACTCGGTCGTCGAGGCGCTGCTGGTCGTACTCGGTGCCGACGACGTCGACGAGCGGTTGGCGGCGTACGGCCGTGCGGGGTGCGACCGGGTCCGCGTGATCCCGCTCACGCCCGTCGCCGGCGATCCCGCCAACGCCTTCGCAGTCGTGCGGGCGCTGGCCGGGTGTGGGAGGTGACCGCGCTGGCTGGCCGTCGGGAGGATGCCCTGGATCAGACGGTGGCCGCCGAGCCCGGATCGTCGGTCGGCCGCACCGTCGGCGTCGCCCTCGCCGTCAACTGCGTCACCGGGCTGCCCTACGTCCTGCTCGGGGCCGCCGCGGTGCAGGTCACCGGCGAGCTCGGCTTCGACGAGGCCGCCCTCGGCATCATCCTCTCGCTGTTCTCGATCGGCGGCCTGATCGCGTCACCGCTGGCCGGCCAGCTGATCGACCGCATCGGACCGTCCTACGGGCTCCGACTGGCGTCGGGCCTGGCGCTGACCACCGCAGGAGCGGTGGCCGGGCTCGGGCACGCGGCGTGGTCCCTGGCGCTGATCATGCTGCTCGGCGGTGTGTCCAGTGGGATCACCGCGCCAGCCGCCAACCTCTGGATCTCCCGAGCTGTCCCCCGCACCCGGCATGGTCTGGCCTTCGGGATCAAGCAGTCGGCCGCCCCCTTGGGCAGCATCCTCGCGGGGCTCTCGGTCCCCCTCATCGTGCTCACGGTCGGGTGGCGATGGGCCTTCGTCGCCGCGGCGATCCTCGCTGCCGCCATCCTCGCCGCCGTGCCAGACGTGGCGCGGACGGATGTGCCCGAGCACCAAAACCGACGGGCCGCTGTTCGTCGCCGTCCGCTCATCGTGCTGACCGTCGGCGTGGCGCTCGGGTTCGTGGCGCAAACGGCCGTCATGTCGTTCTTCGTCACGAGTGTCGTCCACGAGGGGATGGAGGAGGGGACGGCGGGGGTGCTGCTCGCCGTCGGCGGGGTCGCCGCCGTCGCGACCCGGGTGGTCGCCGGGATGATCGCCGACCGCCGCCCGAGGGGGTTTCTGCGCGGCGTCGCCGTGATGTTCGCGCTGGGCGGTGCGCTGTACCTCGTGCTGGCCAGCGGGCAGCTGACGATGATCGTGCTGGTGACCCCACTCCTCTTCGCCACCGCCAACGGCTGGACCGGGCTCCTGCACCTTGCCGTCGTCGAATCGCATCCGGGGGCCGCCGGGTCGGCCACCGGGATCATCATGGTCGGTGCCTTCGGGGGCGTCGTCGTCGGGCCCATCCTCTTCGGTGCTGTGGCCGACCACTCGTACATGGCGGCGTGGCTCGTGGCCGCGGCCTGCTTCGCTGCAGGTGCGGTCGTGGTCTTGGTGGCCCGAGCGATGCTGCGGGCGGCGGCCGCAGGAGAGCCCGTGGTGGCGATCGACCCGGCGCAGCCGGCGAACTGATGGCATCGAGGAGAGCGTCACGATGAGCAGAGAAGGAGGAGGCTGATGGGCGTGGAGTTCTGGAGGTTCGGGGGTACCCCCGCCCCGGCCGGCGAAGTGGGCCGGATCGCCCAGTGGCTGGAAGGCCTCGGGTGGGACGGTCTGGTCGTCGGCGAGGACGCCGGCGTCATCGCCGAGCCCTACACGTACCTGGCTGCTGTCGCCGCGGCGACCAGCCGGCTGCAGATCGGCACGGGCGTCTCGGTTCCCCTCCGTGACCCGCTGCAGGCAGCCAGCGCGGTCGCCACGCTGCAGACGATCAGCGGCGGCAGGTTCCTTCCGAGCTTCGGGAGGGGTGACGGCGGTCTGGCCATCCTCGGCCGGCGGCCGGTCACGGTCGAAGGGTTCATGCAGTACGTCGAGCGGGTGCGGGCCTATCTCGAGCACAAGCCGGTCGAGGTCGACGGCTTCACCAGCTCGATGGAGCGGCTCTTCACCACCGACCCCTCGATCGGCGCGGCACGGCCGCGGATCGACGTCTCGGCCACCGGCCCCAGGATGATCGCCTTCGGGGCCACCGTGGCCGACGGGGTGACGTTCGCCGTCGGGGCAGATCTCGGGCGGCTGCGCGAGTGCGTCCAACAGGCGCGCTCGGCGCGCCAGGCTGCCGGGCTGGACGTCGCTTCCCTGCGCCTCAGCGCGTACATCCCGGCGGCGGTCGTCGTCGGAGGAGATCGCCAGGCTGCCCGCGATGTCATCCGCGGCGGGGTGCTCCGCCACGCCCGGTTCTCGGCGTTCGAGGGCAAGGCACTCGAGGGGGTGGCTGCGGACGATCAGGCCACGGTCCTACGGGCCTTCGAGGCAACCCGTGATCACAGCATCAGCGCGCCGAAGCCGGCCGACTTCTCGGTCGCCACCGTCATCGACGACGAGTTCCTCGAACGCTTCGCGGTGGTCGGCTCGCCGCAGGAGTGCGCTGACCGGTTCGGCGAGATCATCGAGACGGGCGTCGAACGCCTGGTGCTGCTGACCAGGGTCCCGGGTGTCGACGTGCAGGAGGACAACGCGGCGCGCATCGCCCAAGAGGTCCTGCCGCTCGTGCGGTGACCGTTGGCGACGAAAGGAGAGGCACATGACAAGGGAAGGGCTCGTCGATGGTCTGGTGGCGTTGGTCACCGGCGCCGGATCCGGGATCGGGCGGGCGACCGCGCTGCTGTTCGGCGCCGAGGGTGCCCGGGCCGTCGTCGTCAGCGACGTGGACGAGGAGAGCGCCGTGCAGACGGCGAAGCTGCTCGCCAGCGAGGGACACGAAGCCGTCGCCGTTCGCACCGACGTGGCCAATGGGAGGGAGGTCGAGGAGCTCATCGCCTCGACCGTGGAGCGGTACGGCCGGCTCGACTGCGCCGTGAACAACGCGGGCGTTCGCGGCAAGCTCTCACCGTTGGCCGACTACACCGACGACGAGTGGCGGCGGGTGATGAGCGTCAACCTCGACGGGGTGTTCTTCTGCCTCCGGGCCGAGATCAGGGCGATGCGCGACAGCGGCGGCGGGGCGATCGTCAACATCTCCTCGGGCAGCACGGCCGACCCGAAGCCGGAGCTCGGCGCCTACGTCGCCAGCAAGTTCGCCGTGCTGGGGCTGACGCGCGTGGCGGCGGGAGAGACGGCCCTTGAGGGGATCCGGGTGAACGCGGTGCTGCCGGGGAGCACGCGCACGGTGATGATGGAGCAGTACCTCGCCCTCGATCCGAACATCGAGGCGCAGGTCACGGCCGGCATGCCGCAGGGACGGCTCGGCCGCCCCGAGGAGCTGGCCGAGGCCATCGTGTGGCTGTGCTCGCCGCGCAGCTCGTTCGTCGATGGTGTCACGCTGCTCGTCGATGGTGGAGTGCACTCCTTCGCCCAGCGCCCGCGGCCCAGCGTGTCCGACGTGACGGCCGTCGATCGCGGCTGACGTGACCAGCGAGCGGGAGCTGACCGGCCAGGTAACCCTGGTCACCGGTGCCGGCCGCGGGATCGGACGTGCGATCGCCCAAGCGCTGGCCGCCGCTGGCGCCGCCGTGGGGGTGGCCAGTCGGTCGGGGGCCGAGCTCGAGGAGACCGTCCGGCTGGTCGAGGAGGCGGGCGGGACGGCCGTCGCCGCACCGACCGATGTCACCGACCGGCGTTCCGTCGACGCCTGTGTCGCTGCCGTCACGACGGCGCTCGGCCCGGTCGACCTGCTCGTCAACAACGCCGGCAGCAACCGCGTCGTCGGGCCGTCGTGGGAGGTCGACCCTGACGACTGGTGGGCCGACTTCGAGATCAACGTGCGGGGCGTCTTCCTCTGCGCCCGAGCCGTGCTGCCGACGATGGTGACCCGGGGGGGCGGCCGGATCGTCAACATCGCGTCGGGCACGGCCGGCCGGACGTTCCCCTACAACGCGGCGTACGCCAGTTCGAAGGCGGCGCTGGTGCGGTTCACCGATTGCCTCGCCGTGGAGGTCGCTCCGCACGGTGTCTCGGTGTTCGCCGTCGGGCCCGGCAACGTCGAGACGAAGCTGACCACGGACCTCACGACATCGCCCGCTGCTCAGCGCTGGATGGGCGAGGCGCTCGGACGGCTGGCGTTCATCTCCCCGAGCGTGGTCGCCGACACGATCGTCTTCCTCGCCGCCGGGCACGGCGATCGGCTCACCGGGCGATGGTTCGCCGCCGCCGACGACGTCCGCCAGCTGGCGATGCGGGCGGACGAGATCGTGACGGAGGACCTGTACCAGCTGCGCCAGCGCACTCCGTGACCGGTGCTACTCGTCGATGCCGACGACCAGGTTGACGACCGTGGTCACGGAGCCGCCGATGTTCGAGGTGGCGACGTTGCGGGCGCCGTCGACCTGGTACTCGCCGGCCCGGTTGGTCACCTGCTTGGAGGAGTCCAGCAGCATCCGGATCCCGGTTGCGCCGACCGGGTGGCCGAGGCCGAGCAAGCCGCCGCTGGCGTTGATCGGGACCTTGCCGTCGAAGTCGATCACGCCGTCCTCGATCGCCTGCCACGACTGTCCCGGCTCCGTCAGCCCGAGGTGGTCGATGGCGGCGTACTCGCTGATCGAGAAGCAGTCGTGGACCTCGACGGCGTCGAGGGCGTGGGCGTCGGGCAACCCCGCCCGGTTCAGCGCGTCAACGGCCGCCTGGCGGACGTGGGGGAAGACGTAGGGTCCGTCCGCCCCGAGGGCGAGCTTGTCCTTGAGTCGCATCGGCGCGGTGCGGTGCCCCCAGCCCTTGATGCGCGGCAGTGATCCGACGCGATGCCACGCCGCTCGGCGTACTCCTGAGCGGCGCGGCCCGACGCCAGGATCACCGCCGCCGCTCCGTCGGTGATGCGGCTGCAGTCCATCTTGCGGAGCAGCCCTGAGACGGTCGGGTTGACGTCGTCGTCGTTGCCGAAGGCGTCGTCGGGGAGCTCCCATGTGCGGGTCTGGGCGTTCGGGTTGCGCCGGGCGTTCTCGAAGTTGAGCTCGGCGATGCGACCGAGGTGCTCGTGCCCGACGCCCCAGCGGCGGTCGTACTCGTCGGCCACCTCGGCGAACTGCGATGGCCACAGGCTGGTGCCCGCGGTGGTCTCGTCGCCCGCCCAGCCTGCGCAGCTGAGCAGCTCGGCGGCCTTGGCACCGCCGACGTTGCGGAGGATCTCGGCGCCGATGACGAGGGCGACGTCGTAGCGCTGCGATTCGATGTCGGCCATCGCGCCGAGCACCGCGAGGCTGCCGAAGCGCATGCCGCCTCGTGCCGACCCGTCGGCAGGCTGGCGAACGCAGGGTCGACGGTGGCGAGGACGCCGCCGAGTTGACCTTGGAAGCACGTCAGCTCGCCGGCGAAGTTGCCGATGTGGGCGACCTCGATGGACTCGGCGTCGAGCGCGGTCTCCTCCAACGCGCCCCGAGTGGCGGCCTCGAGCAGCGAGAACAGGTCGGTCGCCCGCTGGGCGAAGTCCGATTGCCATCCGCCGAGGATGTAGACCGGTTCAGTCACCTCGCACCTCCTCTAGGTATCGCCCAATGATAGTCATGGTTCGGAGCCGACGCGCCGTGATGGCCGCGCTTGCAGACTATGCGTTCAGTTACTATGATTTGTCGTTGTCGAGCTCCAGGAGGTGATGTGGCGCGACCAACGTCGTTCGGGCTCGGTCCCGTCGATCAGATCTCCTTCGCGGTGTCGGATATGGACGCCGCGCTGCCCGTGTACGCAGCCCTGTTCGGGGCTGTCGAGCGTCGCACCGTGCAGTTCGACCCAGCGCTGGTGCAGTACCGCGGCGAACCGACCGGTGCCACGCTCGACCTGGCGTTCTTCCGTTCGGGTGATCTCGAGATCGAGCTGGTCGCCGTCGCCGACGGGGACGCGCCGAGCGCCGAGCATCTGCGCCGCCACGGCGAGGGCCTGCACCACGTGCGCTTCCGCGTCACCGACATCGAGGCCACGCAGTCCGAGATGCGGGCCGCCGGGTTCGAGACGGTGATCGACGGCACGACCGCGCGGGAGCGCGGTTCGTGTACCTGGAGTGGCCTGCGAGGCTCGGGCACACCCTGGTCGAGCTGATCCAGCGACCACCGTCCGACGACCCATCCGGAGGAGTGGCGTGACCGATCTCCACGACGCCCCCTCGTACCCGTACCGGCGCACGTGCCCGTACGACCCTCCTCCGGAGCTCGGTGCGTGGCACGCCGTGTCCCCGTTGACCCGGATCCGGCTCTGGGACGGGCGTCCGGCCTGGCTGGTCACCGGCCTCGACGAAGTGCGCCAGGTGCTGCGCGATCACCAGCGCTTCAGCTCGCTCCCGTCGGCACCGGGCTACCCGACCCTCACGGCGGTCGACGCGGCGAGCAAGGGCTCGACGCTGCTGCCGATGACGGATCCGCCCGAGCACGACGTCATGCGCCGGGCGGTGCAGCGCGAGTTCTCGGTCCGGCGCGTCGACGAGAAGCGCATCGAGACCGAGGCCATCGTGCGTGACCTGCTGGATGAGCTGGCTGCGGATCGACCACCGATCGACCTGGTGGCGACGTATGCCTCCGCCGTCCCGGCGCAGTTCACCTGCCGGCTGCTCGGGGTCCCCCTCGACGACGCACCGTTCTTCGCCTCCTGCCTCAGCGGGCGTTTCGATCCGACAGGTGAGCAGACGACCGTCTACGCCGCCGACGACCGGCTCACCGACTACTTCTCCGGCGTGGTCGACGACCGCCTGCGGGCTCCTCGCGACGACCTCAGCGGCCGGCTCGTCGACGACTACCTGCGGACGGATCAGCTGACCCACACGCAGACCGCCAAGCTGCTCCACGTGCTACTGATCGGCGGGTTCGACACGACCCGCAACATGATCGCCCTCGGGACGATGCTGTTCATCGACCAACCCGATCGGCTGGCGCAGCTCCAGGCGGAGCCGAGTCGATGGGGGAACGCCGTGGAGGAGCTCCTGCGGTACCTGTCGGTGGCCCAGTACGAGCGCCGAGCGGTGACGGAGGACGTCGTCCTCGCCGGCCGGCAGCTGAAGGCAGGAGACGGCGTCGTGACGGTCCTGCATGCCGCCAACCGCGATCCGCGTGCGTTCGCCGAGCCGAACACGTTCGACATCGATCGTCCGTCGACGAACCACGTGGCGTTCGGCTCGGGCATCCACCAGTGCCTCGGTCAGTCCGTCGCCCGCATGATGCTGCGGCTGGCGCTGCCGGCCTTGTTCGCCCGGTTCCCCACCCTGCGCCTCGCGGTGCCCAAGGAGGAGCTCACCTACAGCGAGGGGCGCACCATCTGGGGCCCGTTGGCGCTCCCCGTGACCTGGTGAGGAGCGACATGACACCAATCTCCTTCGACGGGCAGGTAGTCATCGTCACCGGAGGCGGGCGGGGGATCGGCCGCGGCCACTGCCTCGACCTTGCCCGCAGGGGCGCGGCCGTCGTGGTCAACGACATGGCCCCGGAGCACGCCGATGCCGTCGTGGACGAGATCCACGGAGCGGGTGGGCTGGCCGTGCCGTCGTACGACTCGGTGGCCACGCCCGAGGGTGCGGCGGCGATCACCGCGACGGCCGTCGACGCCTTCGGAACGGTCGATGCGATCGTCAACAACGCCGGCTTCATGCGCAACGGCTGGTTCGAGGAGCAGACGGGGGCGATGCTCGATGCCGTCCTCGACGTCCACGTCAAGGGCGCCTTCTTCGTCACCCAGGCGGCGTGGCCCGTGCTCCGCGAGAAGGGCTATGGCCGGGTCGTGATGACGAGCTCGGCCGGCGGCCTGTTCGCCATGCAGGGCGAGGCGAACTACGCGGCCGCCAAGGCCGGTCTGTTCGGGCTGACGAGGGCACTCGCCCATGAAGGCCGACCTCACGGGATCCTCGTCAACGCCGTGCTCCCGCACGCCTCCACCACCATCACCGCCAACGACCCCGTCCCCGGCCACACCGGCTCGTTCAAACCGGGGATCAAGGAGGCGCTGCAGGAGCGGCGCCGTCCCGAGGCGATCGCCCCGATGGTCTCCTACCTGTGCAGCTCGGCGGCCACCGTCACCGGGGAGGCGTTCGCCGCCGGGTGTGGCCGATTCGCCCGGGTGTTCGTCGGGGAAGCCCAGGGATGGGTGGCGCCGGACCTCGATCAGGCGACCGCCGAGGCCGTGGCCGAGCACCTCGACGAGATCCGCTCGCTCGACGGCTACGCGGTGCCCGCCCACCTGTACGAGGAGATCGAGCTGTTCGCCCGCGCCATGGGCTGGACGGAGCAGCCGTGCGGGTGATCATCGACCGCGACGTGTGCATCGGCTCCGGCAACTGCATGCGCTTCGCGCCGGACGTGTTCGACCAGGACGCCGACGCCATCGTGGTGCTCAAATTCGAGGAGCCGCCGGTCGAGCTCCGTGACGACGTGCGCAGCGCGGTCGCCGGTTGTCCGACGGGCGCCATCCAGCTGATCGAGCACAATCACGGAGAATGATTGTCATCAGCCATTACGCTGAAGCCGATGTCGACCACTGACGACCGTCCCCAGAGCGTCAACGCGGCGTGGCTCGGCATGGACCGGGCAGAGAAGGTCCCCGAGATCGTCGCCCGCAAGATCCTCCGGGAGATCGTGCAGCAGCGCATGGTCCCTGGCAGCCAGCTGCCCGCCGAGGCGACGATGCTCGCCCGCTTCGGGATCGGCCGGGCATCCCTGCGGGAAGCGTTGCGCATCCTCGAGACGCACGGGCTCATCCGCATCAAGCCGGGCCCACAGGGTGGACCAGTGGTCACCGAGGTGACCGCCGCCGATTACGGCCAGACCACCACCCTGTACCTCTACCGAGCGCAGGCGACGTTCGGTGAGTTGGTGGAGGCCCGCCTCGTCATCGAGCCGGTCATGGCGCGGATGGCCGCCGAGCGGCTCACCGATGAGCTCGCCGACCGGCTGCGAGAAGCGGTCGCCGCCGGCTGGGACGCGCTGCAGGAGGGGGCGGAGATCTGGTCGGGCGCCTCCGAGCGGTTCCACACCATCGTCGCCGGGGCGACCGGCAACCGGGTGCTCGACCTCTACGCCGGAGCGCTGGTGGCCATCGAACGTCACCACCTCGCGCCGTTGTTCACGGACCTCGACGATCGCAAGAAGACGTTGCGGGTGCATGATCGCATCGCCGAGGCGGTACTGAACCGGGACCCGGACAAGGCCGAGGACCTGACTCGGCGCCACATGCAGGCGCTGGCCAAGCTCTGGCAGACGAACTACGCCCGCCAGATGGCCGAAGCCGTGGAGTGGCGCTAGTCGCCCGGAAAGTCGAAGCGCTCCTGACGTTCTGGGCGCGGAGGGTCCCATTTTCGAGAACCTCCGCGCCCAGATACCCGTTTCGACTCCGTGGCGCTAGCGGTCCCCCCCGGACCGCTCACATCAGGGGGTTCTCGGTGAGCGGCTTCTCGTGGTCCGGGGACCGCCATGCGCCCGAAGCCGGGCACGTCGAAGAAGGCCGGTGCCAGGGAGGGTCGCTCGCCCGGGCCGTAGTGCAGGCCGTCGAGCGGCCAGTCGTAGCCCTCCAGCTCGTCGGTCCCGGCGCCGAGGATCTCCCCTGACTCCTCGTAGTGGTCGAGCACCCGAGTCAGCCCGTAGCGCTGCACCGGGCAGACCTTCATGCACACCGAGCACCCGTAGACCTGGGCGACCACCGGGAAGCAGCGCGACAGGTTCAGCTTGACCTTCTCGACTCCCCGGTGCATGGCCGGGCGGTTCGGGATCGCACCCGCCGGGCATCGTCGCACGCAGGCGCGGCAGCGGTTGCAGATCGCCGGCACGCCGAAGTCGCGCGGACCGTCGGGCTCGAGCGGCGCATCGGTGGTGATCAACGTGATGCGGCACCGTGACCCGGCTTGGGGCGTGAGGAGCTGGCCGTTGTACCCGAGCTGGCCCAGGCCGGCCTGCACGGCGTAGTGGTGCACGATGGCGACGCCCTCGGTGGTATGGGCGCGGGCCCGGTGCCCGCGCTGCTGCAGGCGCGTGGCGAGCGACGCCGCCATCTGCATCAGCTCGGCGTTCGTCGACAACGCCGTCTGCTCGGGCACCGGACCCGGCAGCAGCTGGGTGGCCGTCCAGTTCTGCTCGAGGATGCACACGATCACGGTGTCACCCGCGACCTCCTCGGCAAGATCGGCGAACGTGTACCGCGGGTCGTAGTCGGCGACGCCCACGGTGCTGATCCCGATGGCGGCCGCCTCCGTGCGCAGCCAGGCGGTGAGCGCGCCGGATTCCTCGACCGGCGGCGGTCCGACCGGTGTGCGGCTGCCCGTCTCCTGGGCCGTCGAGATGGCCCGCATCAGCCGCGGGGCCACGGGCACGAGCGACTGCCACAGGCGGGCGAGCGCCCACATGACCGACGTCGGGTAGTTGTGGTGGAACGAGTGGAGCGGAGCCTGTTCGAAGGCGCGGTCCTCCTCGTCGATGTCGCGGCGGATGCCAGGCACCGAGCGCAGCTCGACGGGGATGTCCCGCTCGAACTTCGGCCACGGGCCACGTACGGCGGCGAAGCGGCGTCGGAACCAGGGCGGCAAGGACGGTACGGCGCGCAGCCGCTTGAGGGTCGTCGGGTTGAGGACGCGCAGCGCGACGCGGTCCCCGACGCGCTTCAGGGGCTCGACGACGACGCGGCGCCGTGGCGGGCGACCGCCTTTCGCCACGCTTGAGTCTGCAGTCGTATCTTGTGCTACGATAATCATAGATTACCGCATTGGAACCACCCAGCCAAGAAGGCAGGACGAATGGACACCGATCTGCTCCGTGTCTACTGGGCGCCTGGTTGATCGAACTGCATCCGGGTCAAGGAGCACCTCTCCTCCCGGGGCGTCGAGTTCGTCGCCGTCAACATCCAAGCCCAGCCAGAAGCGCTCGACGAGCTGGACGCGCTCGGGGTGCGCACCATCCCAGTGGTCCGGCGAGGTGACCGTTACGTCATCGGGATGAGCCTCGACGCGGTCGACGAGTTCGTCGGCATCGCTCGAACCACCGATCTCGACGAACCGGAACCCGGTGAGCTGATCGACCGCATCGGCCGTGTCACCGCCATCGCCATTCGTGCCGGCCACCAACTGCCGCCGTCGGAATACCAGACGAAGATCGAAGGCCGCGACCGCACCTACCTCGACCTGGTCGGCCACATCGTCGGGCACGTCGGTCGTTTCGTGAAGATCATCGAGGATCCCACCGGCGACTACTCGGACGTCGAGGTGCTCGGCCCGCTGGGACAGCCGCCGGACGGCGCATCGGTGGCCGAGCTCGACGTGCTGGCGGTCGAGCAACAGGACGCGCTCGTGCGCTGGTGGCGAGCGCACCCGGACCTCGAGCAGCAGTTGCAGACGTACTTCGGCGAACAGACGGCCGGCTGGCTGCTCGCCAGCACCGCGTACTCGGTGGTGCAACACACCAGACAGCTGCTCGCCGTGCTCGACCTGCTCGGCATCGAGCCGGCCGTGCGCCTCGCGGAGGCGGACCTGCTGGGCCTTCGGCTGCCCCGGGGTATCTGGGACGAGGCGGACCAGACTTCGGTTCAGTCGCGTTGCTCAGGTCGCTGATAATAGTTAGCGTGTAAGTCGGCTCGGCGGGTTGCCGGGTCCACGACACTCGAACTGGATCAGTGATGGCCGGCTGTTATGCGCCGCTTTCCGGTGGTGCGGCGAGGAACCTTCCATGACCTCGGTCGTGACGGCCGCGACGGAGCCGGTCGTGTCACCACTCGACTCCCCGGACGTCGCCCGGCAGAAGGTCAGCGCCTGGCTCGACGTGATGCTGGCTCGCCTCCGGTCGGACGGCTCGAAGGACGAGCTGGAGCTGGCATGGCGCGATGCCCTCTATCGCGCCGGGCTGGCGACGCCGGGTTGGGCGGTCGAGCTCGGCGGGCTCGGGCTCTCCGAGGGAGTGCGTACGGGCGGTCAACGCCGAGCTCCTCGCTCGCCAGGCGCCCATCCCGTACAACCTCGTCACCGTGCACATGGTCGGCGAGGTCCTGATGACCCTGGGCACGGCGGAGCAGCAGCAACGGCTGCTCCCGCCCCTGGCATCGCGCCAAGCGGTCTGGTGCCAGCTGTTCAGCGAGGTCGGTGCCGGGTCCGATCTGGCATCGCTGGCATGCCGGGCCGTGCGGGCCGACGACAGCTGGGTGGTCAACGGACAGAAGGTCTGGTCGTCGTTCGCCGCCGACGCCTCCCGGGGGTTGCTCCTGGCGCGCACGGATCCATCCCTCCCGAAGCAACAGGGGATCACCGCCTTCGCCCTCGACATGACGACGCCGGGGGTGCTCGTCCGCCCGCTCCGTCAGCTGACGGGCGACTCACAGTTCTGCGAGGTGTTCCTCGACGATGTCGTCGTCCCGGACGGCGACCGGATCGGCGAGCGCAACGGCGGCTGGGCGGCGGCGGGGATCATGCTCGCCGCGGAGCGCAACATGCTCGGCGGCCCGGGAGCGTCGCCGGTCGCCCGCATCGGCGGCATCGACGTCGCCCGGTTGCTCGAGTTGCTGCCCTCGGCCCAGCCGGGCGTGCGCGACGAGCTACTGCGATTCCTCGTGGACGAGCGTGTCATCTCGCTGCTCGGCCGTCTCGTGCAGCACCGTCCCAGTCATGCCGCACTGGTGAAGTTGGCCCAGGCCGAGCACAACCAGCGACTCCAAGCACTCGCCACCAACGTCGTCGGACCGTCGGCCATCGCCCACGAACCGCATGACGACGTTGCCGCCGGCGTCGCATGGGGCTTCCTGCGTTCGTGGGCCAACACGATCGGCGGAGGCACCTCCGAGGTCATGCGCAACGTCATCGCCGAGCGTCTGCTGGGCTTGCCGAGGGAACCAGATCCGTACCAGGGCAAGGCGTGGAACGAGATCCCCCGCTCGTGACGGTCGCCCTCTCGCTGTCGTTGCCCGTCGGCTACGGGATCCCGCCGACGGAGCTCGTCGGGCTCATCCAGCGGGCCGACCAGCAGGGTCTCGCGGGCGTGGCGGTGGGCGAGCTCACGAGCACCGACGCGCTGGCACTGCTGGCGGCAGCAGCTCCGCTCACGAGGCAGATCCGGCTGGAGACCAGCGTCCTGTCCGTGCTGACCAGATCCCCGTCGCTGCTCGCCATGTCGGCCGTCACGATGGCCGCGCTCTCCGACGGCCGTTTCGTCCTCGGCCTCGGAGCCGGTAGTCCGATCGTGGCCGGCTTCCACGGCCTCGACTTCACCCACTCGGTGGCCCGGGTCGAGCGATGGTTGACCGACGTCCGAGCCGCCCTCAGCGGGGCAATCCTCGCGGAGTGGGGATCGTTCCGGTTGCGTGGGGTTCAGGCAACGCCGGTCCCGTTGCTGCTGGCGGCGATGAACCCGCGCATGCTGGCGCTCGCCGGACGGTTGGCCGACGGCGTGATCCTGAACCTGTGCGGGCCGGACCAGGTCCGCGCGCTGGCGGGGATGGCGTTCACCGCGAGGGAGGGCGCCGACGTCGGCGGCGGGTTCGAAGTCCACACCACGCTCTGGGCCGACGCCACCGGCGATGCGGAGAAGGCGGGCGACCGGTTCCGCACGGAGATGGCGCCTTACCTCGCCGTGCCGACGTACCGCAACGCCGTCGTCGCACTGTCGGATGCCGACGCCGTTGACCGCGCCGCGGCGGCGTGGAGGGCCGAGGGCCGGGCTGCCGCGGCGAAGCTCTTCCCGGAGTCGATCGTCGACGCGATGGTCGCCACGAGCGCGGCCGACCTTGCGGCGAAGGCGGGCGCCCTTGGCGCAGCCGGATGTACGGGAGTGCGCGTGACTCCCCTCACCCACGAGCCAGGCGACGTCGGCGACGCGCAACTGGTCGTCGACCTCGTCGCCGAGGCGGCCGACACGCTCTGAGAGCTCAGAGCGGGGCGCCGTCCTTGCGCCGTATTCTCTGCGTATCTATACTATAGATTAGGCTCGATGGACGAGCCCACTCAGGGGGTAGGGAGATGGCTCGCTCGATGAAAACGCGCACGCGCATCCTGACCGCGCTGACCGCCGTCGCGCTCGTGGCGGCGGCCTGCGGTGGCGACGATGACGACGACGGGGGCGGCGCCGTCGAAGGGGATCAGACGACGACGGTGGCAGCTGACGACACCGCCACCACCGCCGAGGCGGCTGGCAGCGACACCACGGAGGCCGCGGGCGGCGCGGACACCACCGAGGCGGCAGAGGGCGCCGAGACCACTGAAGCGGCAGCGGAAGACTTCGACCCGAACGGTGTGATGAGGGTCGGCTTCAACTTCCTGCGCAGCGGGACGTACAACTTCGACCCGCGCCTCTACACGGGTAACAACACGTCGTTCTACATCTTCGAGCTGTTCGCGCCGCTCGCCAAGGTGGATCCGAAGACGCTCGAATACACGCCGTACCTCGCCGAGTCGTTCGAGGTCGTCGACCCGCAGACCTTGACGGTCGTCCTGCGGGAGGACGCCACGTTCCACGACGGTTCGCCGGTGACGGCCGCCGACGCCAAGGCGTCGATCGAGGCGGCCAAGGTCAACCAGGGTGAGGGGAACAACAACGTGAGCGCCAGCATCCAGCTGGTCCAGGACGTCACCGTGGTCGACGACCGCACGTTCACGGTGAACTTCACCCAGCCGGCCGTGCTGTCGATGTACGAGATGATGGCGGGCCCCGAGTTCCTGATCTCGCCGGCCGCGGCCGGAGCTGATCAGGCGACCAATCCCATCGGCAACGGACCGTTCAAGTTCGTCTCGCACGTCCAGGACCAGGGCTTCACGTTCGAGAAGAACCCCGACTTCTTCGACGCCGACAACATCAAGCTCGCCGGGCTCGAGTACGCCAACCTCACCGAGGGCAACCCCCAGGTCAACGTGTTGCTCGGTGGCGACATCGACGTCGCCACCGACATCGGGACGGAGGGGATGAGCGGACTCGAAGGCCGGGATGATGTCGAAGGCCGAGCCATCGTCGACGCCATCCGCTTCCTGTACCTCACGTTCTGCTTCGCCCCGGGCCATGTCTGGGAGGACCCGAACCGCGTCCAGGCGGTGCAGTACGGGACCGATCGCGAGCAGGTCGCCGAGCTCCTCTACGAGGGCTCCGGTGCGGCGCTCAACCAGTTCTTCCCCGAGGGACACCCGTACCACGATCCGGCCTTGGACGAGGAGTACGCCTTCGACGCCGAGCGGGCGCAGGAGCTCGCCGAGCAGTCGGGTCTCTCCGGCGTCAGCGACGGGATGTGGGCCACGTCGGCGATCCCGGAGAGTGAGGACCTGGTGCTGTTGCTCAACGAGCAGTGGGGCGAACTGGGGGTCGGCCTCACGCCGGTCGCCTCCGACGATCTCATCGGTGACGCCCTGAACCCCTCGATCGCCAACCCGCCGACGCTGACCGGCGGCGACAGCCTGGTGATCGAGAACACTCGCTCGGGATTGCAGCGGCTGACCCGCCAACTCGACCCCAACTCTGTCGTCAACACGTGCACCTGGAGCAACGACCGGCTGAACGAGATCGTCCTCGAGCTGTCGGCGCTGGCGCCGGACGACCCCGCCGCCGCCGAACTGTGGCACGAGGCATCGCGCATTTCGCTGGAAGAGGGGCCGTTCATGATCCTCGCTCAGAAGCCCTCGTTCGTCGGGCTCAGCACGACGGTCGGCGGAGTGAACGACAACGACTTCAACGGCTCGTCCGAGGGCTCGTACCAGTTCCAGGACTGGTTCATCACGGCCTGAGATCGAGCGACCCGGCCGGTGGTCACCCCCCGCCGGCCGGGTCAGCTCTCGGTCAACTGGGCGGGAATCGTTCCAAATGGGCTTCTGGGCGCGCAGGTTCTCGAAAATGAGAACCTGCGCGCCCAGATGACGCTTCGCGTCCTCTGGGCGTGTACTGCTCGGGCATCGGTCAGGTCAGGGCCGATGCGGCGACAGACGCCAGCGGGCGTGCGCCTGTGGCCTCGATCAGCGCGATCATCTCGTCGGCGGTCACCACCTTGGCCATGAAGGAGCTGATCAACTCCTCCGCCATGTCCTGCAACCGGTCGGAGAACGTCGCCGTGCAGTCCGCCACGAGCCAGCCGTGATATCCGAGGTCGAAGCCCGCGGTGACGGTGAGGAAGACGCAGCCGGTCGTGACGACGCCGACGTAGATCACCTGCTCGACGCCCATGTTCCTGAGCCGCACGTCGAGCTCGGAGGCGAAGCCGCCGGAGGCGGCCTTGATGATGGTCATGTCCGACGGTGCCATCTCGATCTCGCTGATGACGGCCATGTCCCACGTGCCGACGAGCGTGTTCCACTCTCGATAGTTCGTCCGCATCTGGGGCACGCAGTCGCTGAAGTCAGGCGCGTAGCAGCCGCCGTTGACGAACACGACACGGAGGCCGGCGGCGCGGCTGGTGTCGAGCAGCCGGCGGAGGTTGGGAACGACGCTGCCGTAGGTGCGGTCGAGGAAGTCGTCGATGTGCACGCCGTCGGCCTCCATGCCCTTCATCATCCCCACGCCGCGCACGAGGCACCGGTTGATCATGTCGATCACCACGACTGCCGTCTTGCGCGGATCGAGGTCGGGGCGCTCGAACATGTGCTGGACTGCGGGGGCTCGATCGTCTCCTCGCGGTGAGTATCGCTGCTGGGACGTTCCCATCGAGTCGGCCTCCTCCTGTCGGCGACGTGTCATGACTGGCTCCTCGTGACCCGCTGTGTCCAGGCCGGGAACGGCCGTCGCTGCGCTGGCTCGAGGTCGAAGAACTCGTGGACCTCGGCGCGGTAGCGCTCGCTCCCGGCGGTGGTGGACACCAGCAAGGCCTCGTGGTTGGCGGCGCTGCGCAGGGCATCTGCGGCGCTGTTCAAGGCCACCTTGACCAGCCGCATCGAGGTCGGGCTGCGGGCGGCCAGCTCGCTCGCCCAGCGGTCGACCTCCGCCTCCAACTCGTCGTCGGGCACCACCAGGTTGCACAGGCCGAGCTCGTAGGCCTGCTCGGCGTCGTACATGCGGCCCATGAGGAGGATCTCGCGGGCCCTGCGCTCGCCCACCACGAGCGGCAGGAGCTGCGGCGTGTTCCAGAACGGCAGCACGCCCCAGCGCGTCTCGGGCTGCGAGAAGCGAGCGGTCTCCGAAACGATGACCAGGTCGAGGTGGAGGTTGAGCTCGTTGCCGCCGCCGAGGCAGTAGCCGCGGATCGCTCCGATGGTCGGCTTCGGTCCGTTGCGCAGCTCGTAGCTCAGGTGCCCGGTGAGGCGCAGCAACCGCGTGGAGGACGCCTCGTCCAGCTCACCCTCCCAGTTGAGATCGCCCCCGGCGCAGAAGTGGCGGCCGGTCCCGCTGATCACCACCACCCGCGTCCCCGCGTCGGCGTTGGCCTCGCGGAGGCGATGGAAGAGCGCCTCCATGACCTCCTCGCTGAGGGCGTTCATCGTCTCCGGCCGGTTGAGCGTCACCCGACCGATCAGACCGTCGCGCCGGTAGAGGACGGCGGACATCGGCCTCAGACGATCGCCGGCTCTTGCACGCGGTAGAGGCGGGCGGCGTTCTCCCACAGGATCTTGCGCGCCAGCTCCTCGGGCAACCCCTCGAAGAACTTGCTGGCGACCTCCGCCGGTGCGGCACTCGGCGATGCCGGCCCGGGGGAGAGGCTCGTCGGGTGGGGGAAGTCCGTCTCGAACATCAGGTTGTCCGGGTAGAGGTCGATCTGACGCCGCAGCGACTCGGTCTCGAACCAGAACATCCCGTAGACCTGGCGCCGGAAGTAGAAGCTCGGCATCTCCATCTCGGGGAAGGCTTCGTGGGCGCCGGAGTTGAGCCACTGCCAGTCCATCGACTCGACGAACGAGGGCACCCAGCCGAAGCCGCTCTCGACGGAGACGAAGTTGAGCTCCGGGAACCGGTGCGCCACGCCGCTCATCACGACCTCGGCGATCGCCTCGGCGTTGTTGAGGTATGTGATGGCGCTCAACTTGGCGTAGTCGCGACGGTCGGCCTTGCGGCTGAGCATGGCCTTGAAGTCGTCCTCCGAGAACTCGGCGAATCCGGTGTGGAAGTTCACCGACCACTGCATGTCGGCGAGCGTGGCGAAGAGGCGCGCCCAGTGGTCGTCGCTGAGGGGCGGCAGGCCGAGCTTGTACGGCTTGGCGATGAAGAGCACGCCCCGGAACCCCTTGTCGGCGCAGCGGGCGATCTCGGCGAGCGACGCGTCGGTGTCCCAGAACGGCAGCGAGGCGAGGAGGATGAACCGCTCCGGCGCGACGCTGGCGAAGTCGACGAGGAAGTCGTTGTACGTGCGGATCGCCTCGATCGCGAAGTCGTCGCCGACGGCGGTGAACGCGTGGTGCGAGAAGGCCAGCAGGTTGGGATAGAGCACCTGCGCGTAGATGCCGTACTCGTCCATGCGCTCGATCCGCTGGGGCGCGAAGAACGCCGCCGGATCGGCCTCCTCGATCGACGGCGGGTGCGAGGGTGGGTGCTCGTGCCATCCGGCCACGGCCCAGTTGGCCACGCTGGTCAGCTTCTTACCGCCGACCACCCAGCGGTCCAGTCCCAGGCGCTCGTCAGTGATCACATGCGGGATGGCATCGCCCCACTTGCTGGACATCCGGCTCGTCCAGAGGTCGGGCGGCTCCGAGAGATGGCTGTCGGCGTCGATGATCGGGATGGCTGCGCTCATGAGGATCTCGCTCTCTGCCGAGGACATGCGGGGGCGGCTGGTTCTGTTGATTCCTAAGCATCATAGTGATAGAAATGCGCGAAGGCCAGGGCGACGCAACCCGGCCGCGGCAGAGAAGGCCCGTTTCGTGCAGCTACCCGAAGGCGCCCCGGTCGACATCATCGATCCGTTCGTCAACTTCGACCCGTCCGGGAACGGCTTCGAGGTCCCCATGCCGCGCAATGCCCTGCGGGACGCCGAGAGCCGCGCCGCCTGGCCATCGACCGACATCACCAGCCACCTGTTCAAGAAGGACGCCGCCAAGGAGGCACGGCTGGCGATCGTCGGCGACCTGGAGAAGTGGCTCGAGAACCTCGACACGTGGAGGATCTCGCGGGCCCAAGTGCTGATCGTCAGCACCGAGCCCGACGAGGTCTTCGACCGGTTGCGCGCTCGACGACGACCGCCTGTTCGTCAGCGTCCGCGTCGACCCCCACGACGGCATGGACGCGGTGCGCCGGATCGACCACCTGGCCCGTACGTATCCGTTCATCCGCAGTGTCTCGCTCTCGCCGATGATGACGTATCCGCTCGTGGCCCCCAACTCGCGGGAGTACTTCCCGATCTACTCGAAGTGCTGCGAGGCGGACCTGTCGGTCTTCATCAACGTCGGCTTCCCGGGTCCCCGCGTTCCGGCGTGGGCCCAGGATCCGATCCACCTCGACGAGGTCTGCTGGTACTTCCCCGACCTGCGGGTCGTGATGCGCCACGGCGGCGAGCCGTGGGTCGAGACCTGCGTCCGCATGCTCCTGCGGTGGCCGAACCTCTACTACGCGACGACCGGGTTCGCCCCCAAGTGGTATCCGCAGCCGATCATCGACCTGCTCAACTCACGGGGACGCCAGAAGGTCGTGTGGGCGGGCTACTGGCCGATGCTCGGGTACGACCGAGTGTTCGCCGAACTGTCCGAGCTGCAGATTCGCGACGAAGCCTGGCCGTACTTCCTGCACCACAACGCCCGCGCCGCCTTCGGCCTCGACCGCCCCGGGTAGCAGTCAGGCAGCGGCGATCGGCATGGGTTTGTGTCACCGCACACGTCGAAGTACGACCTCTGCGGTGACACAAACAGCGTCGAGCTGGTCGGTGCCGCGGGACGCTCGATCTCGCCGTTGGCGACTGGTGAGCGGCGCCGCCTACTCGGGGAACTCGACCATCGCGCTGCCGCCGCCGCGGCGGACGGGTTCGGCGGCGGCGAGCACCCGCCCGTCGTCGAGGAACTCGATGCCGGTGGCGGCGCCGATCTCACCGGTCGACGCCAGCACGTGGCCGCGGGCGGACAATGCCGCCGCCTCCGGGGTGGCGAGGAAGCCGGCTTCGGCCAGCGTCGCCGGCGTGTCGCGCTGGGTGGCGCGGGCTGCGGCGAGCGCCTCCGGCAGGGTCGCCCCGAGATCCAAGCGGTCGACGAGGATCTGCAGCACCGTGGTGATGATCGTCGACCCGCCCGGCGACCCGACCGCCAGGAAGGGCTCGCCGTCACGCAACACGATCGTCGGACTCATCGAGCTGCGCGGCCGCTTGCCACCCTCGACACGGTTGGGGTGCGTCGTCGATGTGAAGTTGAAGTCGGTGAGCTCGTTGTTGAGCAGGAACCCGTAGCCGGGCACCACCATCCCGTTGCCGCCGGTCGACTCGATCGTGAACGTGTAGGAGACGACGTTGCCGTCCGAATCGGAGACGGTGAGGTGGGTCGTCGACCCCGAAGCAGTCGAACCCGTCGCCGTCACGCTGCCGCCGGGTTCGCCACCCTGGCACGGGAACGGATCGCCAGCACCGACCGGACTCGTCGCCGCCAACCCGGTGATCAGGCTGCGACGCTCGGCCGCGAAGCAGTCCGACAGCAGGCCCTCCAGCGGCACGTCGACGAAGTCGGAGTCGCCGAGATAGGCGTTGCGGTCGGCGAACGAGAAGCGGGACGCCTCCAGGTAGAGGTGCAGCGCCTCCTCACGGCTCATCGTGGACAGGTCGAACCCTTCGAGGATGTTCAGTGCCTCGCCCACCGTCGACCCGCCGCTCGAGGGCGGACCCATCCCGAACACGTCGACGTCGCGGTAGCCCACGTGGGTCGGTGGCCGCTCGGGCGCCACGTAGTTCTTCAGGTCACGCATCGTCATCACGCCCGGCCGCCACACGTGGTTGGCGTCCGGCCCGACTGGCGGGTCCTGCACCGTCTCGACGATCGCCTCGGCGACCGCGCCCCGGTAGAAGCCCTTCGGACCGAGATGGGCGATCCGCCGGTACGTGCCGGCGAGATCCGGGTTGCGGAACACCGTACCCACGTCACGGGGCGAGCCGTCGGGGTCGAGGAACAGCGCGGCGGTCGCCGGGAGATCGTCGAAGAAGTCGACGTTGCCCTGAGTCTGGTCGAAGAACGTCTGGTCGATCACGAACCCGTCGGTCGCCACCCGGATCGCCGGCTGCAGCACCTCGGCCAGCGACATCGTTCCAGTAGCGCTCGAGCGCCTCGTCCCAGCCGTCGACCGTGCCCGGCACGCCCGCCGACAGCCCGCTGAACCGGGCCGCGTTGAACGGCAGCGGGGCGCCGGCCTCGACGAACGACTCTGGGTGCATCGCCATCGGCGCCGCCTCGCGGTGATCGATCGTCGTGACGCTTCGGTCCTCTGCGCGGTAGATCGCCATGAACCCGCCGCCACCGATGCCGGCCGAGAACGGCTCGGTCACACCGAGCACGCCCGCCGCCGCCACCGCTGCATCGACGGCATTGCCACCCCGACGCATGGTGTCGATCGCCGCTTCCGTCGCCAACGTCTCCACCGTCGCCGCCGCACCACCGGTGCCGGCAGCGGTCGGCGGACCCGACGGGGCGCCCTCCTGCGCCGACACCGCGACCGTGGGCGCCACCAGCGCACCGAGCGCCAACGAGACGAGCTTCATCCGGACGTGCCGAGCAGACATGACGTCCCCCTTTTCGTCGACCAACCCACCATACGCCCGGCACCTTGGCCCGTTGGGAGGCCGGCGAGAACCGCGCTCGGCGTGTCAGATCGTCGTGCGAGACGCGGCGCGTCAGTAGAGCCAGGGTTCTCGCAGATCGATGAACTCGACGTTGCTCATCAGCGCTTCGAAGCCGGCCATCGCGTCGGCCAGCTCGGCGGGAGGCTGCTTTCGCTCGCCCTCGCGGGCCGCTGCCTCGTTGGTGAAGTAGGCAACCTCGACATAGGTGTCTGTGCCCGTCCAGACACGGAATCCGCCGAGCAGGTCGGGCCGGAACGACGACGCATGCTCCTCGAACTGTTCGTCAACGGCACGCATCTGAGCACGATCCACGCCGTGGCCTTTCATGACCTGCACGAATCCGGAGTCGTTGGATCCGCCGCCAAGGACGGTGTCGACTTCGTCGCTGTCGGTGAAGCGAACCTCGCCATCGAAGCACTTCTCGGTCTCCGCCCACCATTGACCCTGCTCGGGCCGTGCGCTGTTGGCCGCGGCGTCGGCGGCCGACTCGAATCGGGCGAACGCCAGGCCAGCGCCCTGGTCTGTCACCCCGGCCGTGGACCCGAGAAACCCCGAGGCGCCCGGTCGCAGCTCCGTCGCCCAACGATCGAGCTGACGGCGCAGACCATCACGATCAGCCACTTGACCCTCAATCACCTGTACGAACATCGTTCACCTCCGCAGCGTGTCCCCCCGGGCATCATCGTTGCCGACCCAGCAGTCCGCAAGCCCTGCTGGCTCCGTTGCATGAAACACGAACTGCTGCGACCTCGCCTCACCTCACCTCACCGCGGCGGCCGAGCGGCCGGCGATGCGGCCGGAGACGATCGCCTCTGTGACGTTGCCGGCGCCGGGGTAGAGGGCCGCCCACATCGAACCGAGCTCGCCCGCGCTGTACAGCCCGGGGATCGGCTGGCCGCTCACCGCGAGGACCTCGCCCGCGCTCGTTGCGGCGGGGCCCTCCCTGCGTGTTGAAGAGCGCCGGCCGCACCTCGATCCCGTAGAACGGGGGTGCGACGACGGGCGCCATGGCGTCGGCGGCCCGGCCGAACTCGTCGTCACCGGAGTCCACGGCCTCGTTGAAGCGCTTGCTGGTCGCGGCCAGCGCATCGGCGGCGATCCCGAGCTCGATGGCCAGCGCATCGAGCGTCTCGCCCTGCTTGATCCAGCCCCTGGCGATCTCGCTCCGGTTGTCCTCGCTCCAGGTGGATCGGCGGTTCTGGCCGGCTTCGAGGCTGGCGATGCGTCCGGCCAGCCTGGTGGTCTCGTCGAAGATCAGGTAGCTCGGCAGCCGGGGGAACTCACCGGTCCGGAAGTCGCGCACCATGAGCGTGTGGTTGGCGGCATGGTGCTCGACCGTCGGCTCGTTGAGGTAGCGACGGCCCATTCGGTCGACGAGGAAGAACCCGAACGCCGGGACCGAGCACATCCACGCCGACGGCAGATCCGGGACCTGGTAGCCGAACCCGCAGGCGACGCTGTTCATGTGCCAGAGGTCGGCGCCCACGGCCTGAGCCATGCGGACACCGTCGCCGGTGTTGCGGCCCGGCGGACCCAGCGGCACGAGTCCCGGACCGACCGCGTCGCGCAACATGTCGGGGTTGCAGGCGAACCCGCCCGAGGCCAGCACCACGCCCCGCCGGGCTGCCACCGCGACCGGGCCACCGGCGGTGGCGAACGTCACGCCGTGCACCGCGCCGCCGGAGGCGCGCAGGGCGTTGGCGGCGAATCCGTGGCGCACCTCGATCCCTCGCGAGTGGACGTTGCGGTCGAGGAAGCGCCACAGCGTCGTGCCGCCGTGGTCGACACCGGTCTCGGCCAGCCGGACCCGCCGTCCGATGGCGTCGGCATGCGGCATGGTGGCGTAGGCCGTGCCGTCGTAGCGGTGGGGGAACGGTGGCCTCCGCATGGGCAGCGGCTCGAGCTCGCCGCCGTTGGCCCGGATCCAACCCTCCACCTCGACCACGCCGGCCACGTATGCCTCGACGACCTCCCGTGGCGTACGCCCTTCGGTGAGCGCGAGGTAGTGCTCCACGGCGCCTCGCGGATCCTCGATCGTCGCCAGCGATCCGCCTGACTCCTGGGTGCTGCCGCCGCCCTCGTCGACCTTCTCGGCGACGAGCACTCGGGCCCCCAGGTCGTGCGCTTCGATGGCCGCTGCGGCCCCGGCTCCTCCGTAGCCGCAGATGACGACGTCGAACGCCTCATCTGTCACGATGCCTCCGCACTTCCGGACGTCGTCAGCCGATCGGCCGGGCGTGGCCGGCCCATTGCTGATCACGCAGTCTTCGCTTGTCGATCTTCCCCATCGTGTTGGCCGGCAGCTCGTCGACCACCGCCAGCCTGCGGGGGTGCTTGTAGCGCGCCAACCGTGGCGCGCAGTGGCGCTGCACGTCGGCCAGTGTCAGCGCCGCTCCCGCGGCGGGCACCACGACGGCGCACACGGTCTCACCCCACCGGCGGTCCGGCGCGCTGACGACGGCGCACGCGGCGATGTCCGGGTGTGTGGCGAGCACCCGTTCGACCTCGGCGGCGTAGACGTTGAGCCCGCCCGAGACGATCACATCGGCCCGCCGGTCGACCAGGAACAGCCGGCCCTCGCCGTCGCGTCGCGCGAGATCCCCGGTGTGGTACCAGCCATCGGCGTCGAACGCCACGCCGGGCGGTTCGCCCCAGTAGCCGTCCATCATCGAGTCGCCGGACACGATCAGCTCCCCGACGTCGCCGGTAGGCACGTCGGCGCCGTTGCCGTCCACCAGCCGGACGTCCAGCAGCGGTCCGGGCCGGCCGACCGACGACAAGTCCTGATCGTCATCGCCGGCGCCGCCGAGCGTCCACCGCGTCGACGCGATGCCGGTGGCTTCGGTCATGCCGTACACCGAACCGAGTTCGGCGCGCACGTGCGTGGAGAGTCGGCGCACCGTCTCAGGTGAGCTGGGCGCCCCACCGATCCACACGCCCTCCAGCGACGAGAGGTCGCGGGCGTCGAGATCGGGATGGGCCAGCAGCCGATCGACCATTGCCGGGGCGAAGATGGCGTGGGTCACGCGGTGTCCCTCGATGGCATCGAGCACGGCGCCGGCCTCGAACAGCAGCGGCACGATGGTCGCGCCGACCACGACGGCTGCCATCCCTCCGGCCTGCCCGCGGTAGACGTAGGCCGGCATACACGCCAGGAAGGTCGAGGACGGGGACAGCTGGAAGAGGTTGGCGAACCACAGCGCGGACATCGTCGCCGTGCGCTGGCTCAGGATGGCGCCCCGGGCGCGTCCTGTCGTGCCGCTGGTGAACCCGATCACGTTGACCGGGTGGCGCCGGTCGACGCACTCGGTCACCGGCCGGGTGGCGGCGTCCTCGTACGACGTCGGCCCGCCGTCGTCGCCGAAGGCGAGGAGGGCGTCGCCCGGGACCATGGCGGCGAGGGCGCTCGTGCCGGGCTGCCCGTCGATCGGCACCCGCCGATCGAGCACCAGCGCGCGAGCTCCGACATCGCCGAGGATCGCCGAGATCTCCTCGTAGGTGAGGCGGTGGTTGATCGGGACGGCGACCACGCCGGCCTTGGCGCAGGCGGCGTGGACCTCCCAGTACCGGTGGCAGTTGCGGGCGATGATGGCCAGCCGGTCGCCGGCGTCGAGCGATGCGGCGAGGGTCGAGGCCAGCGCGTCGGAGCGACGATCGACGTCCGCCCAGGTGAAACGTTCGCCACGGCAGCGGAACGCCTCCGCCAAGGGACGTGCGGCGGCCTGCCGCCGGAACAGGTCGGCGATGTTCACGGTGGCGATCTCACTCGTACGGAGACGGGCGCGGCGCCGATTGACGCCAGGTAGGAGCCGCGCACATGCACCCGTCCATGGGCGGCGCCGGCATCGGCCTCCACCGTCCCGATGGCGCGCTGCACATCGAGCGGGTCTCCCAGCACGTAGCAGAGATGGACCACCAGGTGGTGATCGGACTCCTTGGCCGGCATCAGCGAGTACACCCCGAGCACGCCGGGTAGCGAGGCGATGGCGGGGAGCACCTCGCGCTCGTACCGGAACGCGAACGTGTCGGGGTCGTCAGCGGGCAGCTCGAGCAGGGTCGCCACGACGCCGTCGTTCGGGGCCAGTGGGAGGGCGTCGGCGCTCACCGGTCCGCCCGGTGGCACCGAGCGCGCTGATCGGGTGCATGCGGTCTCGCCAGACCGCCGAGAAGTCGCGGTTGATGGGCCCGCACCGACCCTGCAAGCGCAGCCGCTCTCGGACCACGGTCATGTCGTCCAGGAGCTGCTCCGGTGGCGCCGTGCTCCAATACGTGTGGAGATACTGACCCGGGTCGGGGAGCAGACCGGATGGGTCGACCACTCGAGCGGCCACCAGGTCGGGCGGGGCGACCCACCGTTCGCTGTGGTACAGGTGCTCGATCTGGCCGACGTTCTCCGGGCGGTGATCGCTGTCGTGCCACTGGATGAAGGCGCGGTGGTGCCCGGGCGGACACCGGAGGAACCCGACGAAGACCGACCTGGCCTTCATCGTGACGTGTCGTTCCTGACGCGCATCGCGGATTATGATAGTAACGAATCGGTCTACAGGCAAAGTGGCAACAGGCAAAGGAGCCAACGTGGGGAGCGCACCACGGTTCTCGTTCAACCTCTACGGGTCACCGACCGTCGACCTGGTCCCGCTCGCTGTCAAGGGCGAGCAGTGCGGCTTCGAGGCGATCTGGCTCGGCGACCACGTGCTCGCCCCGCAGCGCCTCGAGAGCGAGTATCCCTATGCCACGACCCCGGGCGCCAACCCGCTCGACGGGGTGGTGCTCAACGACGTGTGGGTGGCCGTCGGGGCGATGCTCGCAGCTACGACCACGCTCAACGTGGGCACGGGCATCTACATCCTGCCGCAGCGCCATCCGTTCTTCACCGCGCTGGCGGCGGCGACGGCGCAGAACCTCTCGGGTGGTCGGATGCTGCTCGGTGTCGGCGCCGGCTGGCTGCGCGAGGAGTACGCCCTGCTCGGTCACGACTTCGACGACCGCGGACGGCGCATGGACGAGATCATTGTCGTGCTGCGCGAGCTCTGGAAGGGTGGCTTCCGCTCGCATGCCGGTGCCGCCTACCAGTTCGAGGACGTCCGCTCGGAAGCACCGACTCAGCCGGTGCCGATCCTCGTCGGCGGCTCGACGGGTCCGGCGATCCAGCGTGCGGCGAGTTTGGGCGACGGCTGGTACAGCACCGCCAACCTGTCGCTGGAGGAGACAGTGGCCGTTCGAGCGCGCATCGACAGCGCCCGGGAGGACCTCGGGCGCGCCGGGGAGCCGTTCGAGTACTACGTGCGGATCCGCCCGCCGATCAACGCCGACGTCGCCAGTCGCTTCGTCGACGCCGGCTTCACCCACCTCACGGTCGGAACCAACACGCTGTGGCGGGAGGCCGGCGCCACGACGCTCCGGCAACGCCTCGACATCCTCGAGCGCCTCGCCGACGAGGTCGTCCGCCCGCTGACCGCGGTGAGCAGTCGCTGACTACCAGGCCACCGGTAGGGCTGCCGGCGCCATCACCAGCGTCGTCGTCCTCCACGTCAGGTCCGCCACGTCAGTGGTCAGGCGGAGCCCAGGCAGGCGGCGGGCGATCCGGTCGAAGGCGACCTCGAGCTCGACGCGGGCGAGATGGGCGCCGAGGCAGAAGTGACCGCCGTTGCCGAACGCCAGGTGCCGGTTCGGGCTGCGGCCGATGTCGAAGGTGTCGGGCTCCTCGAACTTGCCCGGCTCGCGATTGGCGCCGGCCAGGGCGACCACGACGGTGGACCCCCGGGGGATGATGACACCGGCGATCTCGACGTCGTCCGTGGTTCGGCGGGTGAGCGACAGCTGGACGGGCGAGCGGAATCGGAGCACCTCCTCGACGGCGGATGGCACGAGGCTCGGGTCCGCCTTCAGCCGGTCGAACTGCGCAGGATGCTGCGTGAGCATGAACGTGCCGTTGGTGATGGTGCTGGCGGTCGTGTCGTGTCCGCCGTTGATGATCTCGGTCATCACCGCCACCAGCTCGCGCTCGTTGAGGCGATCACCCTCCTCCTCGAGGGTGATCAGCTGCGACACCAGGTCATCGCGCAGGTCGCGCCCGCCGGCGGGCGATCAACGCCCGGAGGTACTCGACGAACTCGGCGAGCGCAGCAGTGGCCAGACGCCGGCGTTCCTCGTCCGACTCACCGGCCTGCGGACGGGCGTTCAGGATGCGGGTCCACTCCTCGAACAGCTTGTGGTCCTCCGCCGGCACGCCGAGCATCGTGCAGATCACGTGCTCGGGGATCGGGTACGACAAGTCGTGCACGATCTCGCCCTCGTGGCGCGGCGCGACCTCGTCGAACACCTCGTCGACGACCTGTTCGATGTACGGGCGCCAGCGACGCACGGCGGCCGGCGTGAACGCCGGAGTCAAGATGCGGCGCAGCCGGGTGTGGTCGGCGCCCTCCCGGTTGATCATCTTGTGGCGGTACACCTCGGCCGCCTCGCCGGCGTCGAAGTTGATCTCGACGTCGCGCTCGGTGGCCGCGGCCCGGCTGAACCGGCTGTCGCGCAGACGGCGATGCTGAGGTCGTAGCCGCTGATGATCCACGTGCCGGCATCGCTGTGATGCACTGCGTCGCCCTCACGCAGTTGGGTCGAGGAGCTCGTACGGCTCGCGCTTGGCCGTCACGTCGAGGAGGTATCGGCCGGTGGCCGCGGCCAGCTGGCCCGGCGGCTCGGTGTGGATGTCCGCGCTCATGTGCTCCCTTCGCACTGACGGAGATTGCTCGAAAGATTATCAGAGTTTGGCTGGACTGTCGCCCGTCCGGCTTCGTAGAGTTCCGACTGTCCCTGCTGCTGCGGAGCCGACGGAGGTCCGGTGACCCTCGATGACGACGATCGTCGCTTCCTGCAACAGCTGCGCGACCGGCAGGCCATCACGGATGTCCTCCACGCCTTCGCCCGAGCGGTCGACGAGCTCGACTTCGCGGCGGTGGCGACGTGCTTCACCAAAGACCTGCGCTGGGATTACGGGCCCGGCGCCGGCGTCGTCATCGAGTCACGAGACGATCTCGAGCGGTTCGTGCGTGAGGCCTTCTCACCGCAGCGGGCGGTGTCCGACGACTCGCTGTCGGTGGTACGCATCAAGAAGACCAGTCACCACGTCTCGAACATCGACATCGAGTTCGAGGGGCCGGACGAGGCGCGCAGCGAGGCGTACGTGTTCACGTGGCACGAGATGCCCGACGACCGACCCGGGCTGGTGTGGGGCAAGTGGCACGACCAGTGGCGGCGCTCCGACGACGAGGGTTGGCGCATCAGCGCCCGCACGATGATCGTGTCGGCGACCGACAACTACTACGCCATCGGCTACGACGCATGGACCGGCCGACCGCGCGCCGAGCCGCCGGCCTGATCGCAGCCGGTGCACAGTGTGACGAAGCTCGAACGCTTGCGGTTGTTCGGTGACCAGTTCGCCCTGTCGTGGGCGGTGACCGCCGGTGACGTGATCTACGTCGCCGGCATGACGGGCATGGAGGTCGACTTCGCGGCCCCGGAGATCACTGCCTTCGCCTTCCCCGAGGGCATCGAAGCGCAGATGCGCCACTGCTACCGCAACATCGGATGGATCCTGGAGGCGGTCGGCTCCTCGCTCGCCGACGTCGCCGACCAGACGCTGTTCTTCGTCGGCGATCCACGAGCGGCAGCGGCGGCGAACCGGATCGTCCGCCGTGAGGTGTTCGGCGACGGTCCCCCCGCGAGTGCGATGGTGGGGGTGGCCAGCCTGCACGATCCGCGGTGCCTGCTGGAGATCAAGGTCGTCGCCCATCGAGGCGCCGGGCGCGCTGGACCAGCGGGCAAATCGTGGTTATAGTTATACGACACTATCGAATGGCGTCGGCGCAGGTCGGCACCACCTGCTGAAGGAGCACCGGCCATGAAGCCACCCACCTCCCGAAGCGAGCACCACGTCGACGTCGTCCGCAAGCTGACGCCGGAGCTGGAGGTGCTCGCCGATCAGATCGAGGCCGAGGACAGGGTCCCGCCCCGGACCTATGAGCTGCTCATCGAGAACGACCTGCTGCGACTCACCCTGCCCGAGGCGTGGGGCGGTCTGGGGTTCTCGGTCGCCGAGTACGTGCCGGTGCTCCAGGAGGTGGCCAAGATCTCCGGCGCCCTGCGCATGATGATCCACGGTCAGAACGGCATGTGGCGCCTCGTCGAACAGTGGGGCACGCAGGAGCAGAAGGACCACTGGCTGCCCATCCACCAACGCGGTGGGACGTTCACGTTCGGGCTGACCGAGCCGGACAACGGAACGGGCCGGGACATCAGTACGACCGCTGTCCGCGACGGCGACGAGTGGGTCGTCACCGGTCGCAAGCACCTGATCTCATGGGCCGGTTCGGCCGAGCTGATCCACCTCATCGCGGCGACTGACAAGGACCACGCCGGCGGCGCGATCGCCACCTGCTTCCTGCTGCCGAAGAACACTCCGGGCGTCGTGTGCACGCCGCTGCCGCCGACGATGGGCTGCAAGGGCGTGCACCACGACATCATGGACTTCGACGACTGCCGGCTACCCGCCGACAGCGTGCTCGGCGAGGTGGGTCAAGGCCTGCACCTCGGCCTCCGCGGGTTCCTCGACATCAGCCGCCTCGGCATCGCCATCTCGGCGCTCGGCCTGGCCCACCGCGCCCTCGAGTTGGCGCTCGAGTTCTCCAAGCAGCGGGTCACGTTCGGCAAGCCGATCGCCAGCCGCCAGGCGGTGAAGCTGGCGATCGCCGAGATGGCCAGCGACATCTATGCGGTCGACCACGCCGTGATGGCCGCCGCCGCGAAGTACGACGGCGGGGAGTCGATCGAGGCGGAGGCGGCGATGTGCAAGCTCCTCGGCATCGAGATGGTGGGAAGGGTCACCGATCGAGCCCTGCGGATGCACGGAGGCATCGGCTACACCGCGGCCCACAAGATCGAGCGCCACTACCGCGATGCACGGGCGCTGTGGTTCGAGGAAGGCACGGCGGAGATCCAGAAGATCGTGGTGGCCAACACGCTGCTGGCCGACGGCATCACCTGGTGACAAAGGTGGTCGCCGCGCCCAGTGTCGAGGAGCGGTTCTCCGCCGAGGAGATCTCCCGGTACCGAGAGCTCGGGCTCTGGGGCGACGACGTGCTGGCCGACTTGGTGGAGCGGGCGGCAACTGACCGCCCCGATGGTCTGTGCGTGTCCGACGGCGAGACGACCTACTCGTTCGCCGAGGCACACCAGCGTGCCGGCCGCCTGGCGGGGGGCCTGGCAGACCTCGGGATCGGCCCGGGCGACCGGGTGGTGGTGCAGCTGCCGAACTGGGCCGACGCGGTCGTCGCGTACTACGCGATCGGTCGGCTCGGCGCGGTGATCGTCCCCCGCATGCTGATCTACCGCGAGCACGAGGTGCGCGACGCCATCGACCGCACGGAGGCCAAGGCGCTGGTCGTCGCCGACTCGTTCCGCAACTTCGACTACGCCGCCATGGCGATCGAGCTGCAACGACAGTGCCCGTCACTCGAGCACGTGGTCGTGATCGGAGACGTTCCTGACGGAGCAGTTGACCTCGAATCGCTGGGCCATAGCGCGCCGTACGACGGACCGAAGCCCGATCCCCACGACCACCACATCGTCCTGTTCACGTCGGGCACGACCGCTCAGCCCAAGGGCGTCGTGCACACCTGGAACACCTACGTGACGGCGGGGAAGGGCCTGGCCCGTGAATACCGCCTGACCGCCGACGACGTGTGCCTCATGCCATCCCCTGTGATGCACAACACCGGCCTGCTGGCGGGCATCGTCGCGCCGCTGATCGCCCAAGGTGGCACGGTGGTGCAGCCGATCTGGGAGCCCCACGAGGGCCTGTCCCTCATCACCCGCTTCGGCTGCACGTACTCCGTCGGGGCCACACCGTTCGTCACGATGATGGTGGACGCGCACGATCCAGCGCGTTACGACCTCTCCACGTTCCGCCTCTTCGCGACAGGCGGCGCCCCGGTGCCCGGCTCGGTGGTGCGCCAGGCGGTCGACGTCCTCGGCTGCAAGCTGCAGACGGTGTTCGGGCAGAGCGAGTCGTCGCTGCAGACGCTGACCGACCTCGACGACCCGGTCGAGCGCGTCGCGTCGAGCGACGGCAAGGCCGTCCTCGGTACCGATGTGGCGATCCTCGACGACGACGGGAACGAGGTGCCGCGAGGCGTCGAGGGTGAGATCTGCAGCCGGGGGCCGGGGGTCATGCTGGGGTACTGGCGCGATCCCGAGCGCACCACGGAAGCGTTCGCCTTCGGGTGGTTCCACTCGGGGGACCTCGGCCGGATGGACGCCGACGGCTACATCCGCGTCACCGGCCGCAAGAAGGACCTCATCATCCGTGGTGGCACGAACATCTCGCCGGCCGAGGTGGAGGAGCTGATCCTCGAGCACCCCGACGTTGCGGACGTGAGCGTGGTCGGAATGCCTGATCGAGTGATGGGCGAGCGCATGTGTGCCTTCGTCGTGCCCGCCAAGGGCGCCACGCTGACGCTGGAGACGATCACCGCGCACCTGCGGGCGAAGAAGATCGCCGTGCAGAAGTTGCCCGAGCGGCTGGAGATCCGCGACGAGCTGCCGCACAACGCCACCGGCAAGGTCGAGAAGTACAAGCTGCGCGAGGAGATCGCCGGGTTGCTGGCCGCCGAAGGCTGAGCACCGCGGCGGCTAGCACATGGACATGCCGCCGCTGACCGAGAGCGTCTGGCCGGTGATGAACGCGGCGGCGTCGGTGGCGAAGAAGGCGACGGCGGCGGCGACGTCGGCGGGCTGGCCCAACCGGCGCAGCGGGATGATCTTCTTCATCGCATCGATGTAGCCGGCGCCTCCCTCCTCGACCGTCTTCAGCAGCGGCGGCGTCTCGGTCGGGCCTGGACACACCGCGTTGGCGGTGATCTGGTGCCGGGCGACTTCCCGGGCGATCGTCTTGGTGAACGCGATGACCCCACCCTTGGCGCCGGAGTAGGCGGCCTCGCCAGAGGATCCGACGCGTCCAGCGTCGCTGGCGATGTTGATGAGACGTCCGCCCGAGCCGCGTTCGACCATCGTCGGCAGCACCGCCTTGGTGCAGCGCAGGACGCCCATCAGGTTGAGGTCGATGAGCCAGTGCCAGAGCTCCTCGTCGGTCTCCAGGAACGGCTTGACGACGTCGGTGCCGGCACAGTTGACGAGGATGTCGATCGGGCCCAGCTCGGCGATGATGCGGTCCACGCCGGAGACGACCGAGGGGGTGGAGGTGACGTCGAGGTCGATGAAGACGGAGCCCGGGAGGTCGGCGGCGACGGCGTCGCCTTTGGCCTTGTCGATGTCGCACACCCCGACCCGGGCGCCCTCGGCGGTCAGCGCGTGGGCGATGCCCTCACCGATCCCCGAGGCGGCCCCGGTCACCATGGCGATCTTGTTCTCGAGACGCATCGCGCCCTCCTGTCTCGTGGCCTACCTGCTGGTCACCCGATGCTAACCTTCATACTATCATCAGAGATATGAGCCGTCGACGGCCGTCGTTGCCACCACCCGACCGCTCGATCAGCATCGTCGGCGACATCGTGCCGGTCAACGCGCGGCGGTCCCCGACCGGGGAGGCCGTCGTCCACGGTGACCGCCGTGTGACGTGGCGGCAGCTCGACGAGCGCGTCGCTCGGCTCGCCTGCGCGCTCCGTGACGGCTTGGGCATCGAGGCCGGCGACCGGGTGTGCGTGCTCGCCGGCAACAGCCTCGAGTACTTCGAGCTGTTCCACGGCACGGCGGCTACCGGCGTCATCATCGTCCCGCTGAACCAACGCCTGGCCTTCGAGGAGCTGGCGGGCATCGTGTCGCGGGTCGAGCCGCGGGCCATCTTCCACGATCACGCGTTCAGCGACCAGGCGGACGCCCTGCGCCGGGTGGCGAGTTGCCAGGTGGTGGCGATCGGCGACCACGGTCCCGGGCCGACCTACGACGGCATCTTGGCGAGCGCGTCGCCGACCCGCCCGCAGGTGCCGCCGGCGCCCTCCGACGCGGCGACGATCTGCTTCACCGGTGGGACGACCGGGCTGCCGAAGGGCTGCGTGCTGTCGCACGGCGCGCTCGTCGAGAACGGTCGCGTCGTGCCGGTCACTCATGGCCTGCGGACCCGCGATCGCCACCTCTTCGTGCGTCCGATGGCCGTTGCGCCGGGTCACCGGATGGCAACGTGGCACGGCTACCTCGGCGGGACGACGGTCATCGCCGACCGCTTCGAGCCGGCGGCGTTCTACCGGCTCGTCGCCGCGGAGCGGATCAACGCGACGCTGCTGTCGCCGACGATGTTCCAGATGCTCCTCGACGAGGGCAACAACGGCGATCACGACCTGTCGAGCCTGAGGGCAGTTGCCTACGGCGGCGCGCCGATCACTCCGGATCTCCTCGCCCAGGTGCTCGACGTCTTCGGGTGCGAGCTGCACCAGAACTACGGCGGGACGGAGGCGGCGATCGCCACCCACCTGACCCCGGAGGATCACATCGCCGGCCGGCTGGCCTCCATCGGGCGCGAGGCACCCGGTGTCGAGATCCGGGTCGTCGACGAGGCCGGCGACGAGCAGCCGGCCGGAACCCCGGGCGAGCTGCTCGTGCGCAGCCGCCAGTTGTTCTCCGAGTATTGGAACGATCCGGCGACGACGGCCGACGCCTTGCGGGACGGCTTCTACTGGACCGGTGACGTCGGCGTCCGCGACGCCGACGGCTACGTGACCCTGGTCGGGCGCACGAAGGACCTGATCATCTCCGGTGGCTTCAACGTCTACCCGATCGAGGTCGAGAACGTGCTGGCGGGCCATCCGGCGGTGCGCGACGTCGCGGTGATCGGTGTGCCGCACCCCCGCTGGGGGGAGGGCGTGCACGCCGTGGTCGTGCTCCACCCGGGGCGCCTGGTCACGGTCGATGAGCTGGCCGACTTCTGCCGCCCCCGCATCGCTTCGTTCAAGAAGCCCCAGAGCGTCGAGTTCGTCGACGAGCTGCCACGCACGACAGTGGGCAAGGTGGCCAAGAACGTGCTCCGCGATCGGGCCATCGCCCTCAGCGTGGCGACTCGAGACCGAACGCCTCGATCACCGTCGGAACGAAACCACCCCACCAGCCGACCGTGAAGATGAGGTCCAGGGCGCCCTCCACGCCCCATGCCGCCTTGGCCCCGGCCCAGGTCGCCTCGGACAACGCACGCTGCTCGACGATCTGGCGAGCCGCTTCGAGCGCCAGCCGCTGGCCCTCGTCGAACCGCGACAGGTCGTCGAGGGTGCCCGTGGCGAGGGTGTCGCGCTGTTCGTCCGTGATCCCGACGGCGGCGGACATCGGGACGTGTTCCGCCCACTCATAGGGCACGCCACGCCGGGCGGCCAGGTAGAGGATGACGACCTCGCGCTCCGGCGCCGGCAGCGTGGCCTTGGCCATCAGCGCCGTCGACATGAGCACGAACGGCTTGAACACCGTCGGCGAGTTGGCGAGGAGGCGGATCACCTTCAACGCGTTCCCGGACTCCTCCAGCCGCCCGAGCAGCTTCTGGACGTCGCCATCGGTGTCCTCCGGAGTGCGCTCGGGCAGATCGAGTCGGGGATCGGTGGGCACGGTTCCTCCTTGTGTGTGTTGTGGCCGAGTGTCCCGGAAGGTTGTTCCGCTGAGAAACCGGCAACGAGCAATCTGGGCGCGGAGGTTCTCGAATATGGGACTCTCCGCGCCCGGAAGGCAACGCAACCGTGGCCACTAGTTCCACTCGATGAGCTCGTTCAAGGCGCCGGGGACGGCGTCACCGAACCGCGACCGCTGCTCTTCGGCGTGGCGCCTCGTGAGTTTCTCCGCGAGGCCGGCATCTCTCGCCAGGATGGCATCGGCGATGCGGCGGTGGGTCTCCCAGGTCTGGCGACGATGTCCCGTCGGTGTCCGCCGCCGCAATCGCTCGGCCTGGATCTCGATGATGGCGAGGCCGAACACGTCGAGCACCGGGTTCCCCGACATGCTGGCAACCACTGCGTGGAAGTCGCGCGTCGCCGAGCCCCAGGCGCCCGGATTGGTCTCCAGCTCCATCCGTTCGGCCTCCACGACCGCCTCCAGCTCGGCAGCCGTCTCGTCGGTCAGGCGCTCGGCCGCCAGGCGGGCGAGCACCGGTTCGACGGCGATCTTGGCCTCCAGCAACTGGCCGAGCGTCGCCCGCGAGAGCTGAAAGTAGAACGAGTTCGTCCGGGCGTAGGCCCGGCTGTCGACGCGCACGACGACCGGGCCGCCGTGTGGCCCGGGCTTGATCCTGATGAGGCCGTGGACCTCGAGGATGCGCAACGCCTCGCGCAGCGATGCTCGGCCGATGCGGTAGCGGCGCAGCATGACCGCCTCCGGCGCGAGGCGAGCGCCGGGCTCCAGCCCACGCTCGACGATGTCGTCGACGATCTCCCGGGCGACGAGCTCGGCGACCTTGTGTGGTCGTGATCGGGAGGGGTCGACCTCGTCGTCTGCCTCGCGGTCGTCATCCATCCGTTCGTCCTTTCTCTCGACAGGGCGGTGGAAACTGGTCCGCCGCCGCGGCGACCGTGCCGACGAGGTCGCACAACGCCAACTCGTACCGGCAGGCCTGGTCCTCCTCGCCGGGGCCGGCAGGCACGAACAACAGCACGGCGGCGACGCCGGCGTCGCCCGCCGCGCGCAGCTGTGTCCGTAGATCCTCAGGTCCCGTGACGCAGAACCGCTCGCGCAGGCCGGTGGTCAGCGCGACGAGCCGATCGTCGAGACCCTCCCGCACGGCGGCGAGCAGTTCGGCCCGATCGAGCTCGAAGCCTTGGTCGGCGAGCACCGACTGATAGGCGGGTGTCACGGCGTAGTGGGCCAGTCGGCGCGCCGTGTCCACCTCGCCACCCGGCACGCTCGCCGGGGCTGCCATCCTGGCCACGGTGACCGGACCTCGCTGGCCGAACACCGGGCGAACCACGTCGCGGACGTGTTCGGAGGTCCACAGCAGATGGCCGAGCAGGCCGTCGGCCACCCTGGCCGCCGCCCGCACCGTGCGAGCACCTGCGCCGCCGATGTGGATCGGCGGCGGGGAGTGGCGGCCGGCGGGCCGGAACGGCGGCACGCGATAGCTCCAGGTTGCGCCGGTGAACCGCACTGTTTGGTCGCTGGGCGCATCGAGGAGGGCGCGGAGCGCGGTGACGTACTCCTCGAGCAGCTCGACTGGGCGAGGAGTGTCGACGCCGTGCCACTTGCGGTTGGCCGCCGGCACCTGGCTGCCGATGCCGAGCACGAACCGACCGCTGGCCAGCTCCTGCAGATCTTGCGCCGCCAGCGCCGTCGCCAGCGGGCTGCGGGCGAACGCCTGGAGCACGTGCGTACCGACCGTCACGCGATTCGTCGCACCGGCGACCACCGAGGCGCGGACAAGCGCCGAGTGGAAGTACTCGCCGACCCAGAGCGACGCCACCCCAGCTTCCTCGAAGGCCGATGCGATGTATGCGAGCTGCCCGGGTGCGCTCATCAGCGTCACCCCCACGGTGGCCTCCACGGCCGGCCCCGCAGCGGCCGACGTCCTCACGGCAGTCCTGACGTCGCCTTGAGCGACCGATGGCTGATAGTTAGGCTGCCTAACCAATGGCATCCGTGAACGCCACACCTTCGGCCAGCGAAGACACGTTCCGCTGTCTGCGGGTTCCCAACTTCCGCCTCTTCTTCGTCAACAACGCCCTCTCGCAAACCGGAACCTGGACCCAGATGGTGGCCCAGGGTTGGCTCGTGTTCTCGTTGACCGGAAGCGGTCTGTGGACGGGAGCGGTGGTGGCCGTCCAGCGGCTGCCTTCCCTGGTCATCGGCCCGTGGACCGGAGTGATCGTCGACCGTGTCGACGAGCGAAGGATCATCCTGATCACCCAGGCGCTGTTCTGCACGATCGGTCTGTGCCTCGGCGTGCTGACCATCAGCGGCACCGTTCAGATCTGGATGGTCATGGCCCTGGCGGCGCTCAATGGCGCGGTCACCATCGTCGATTGGCCCGCCCGGATGTCGTTCGTGTCCCGGATCGTCGCCGACGACGCCGTGCCAAATGCGACGGCGATGTACGTCGGCGCTTCCCACACGGCGCGCATCGTCGGTCCGGCGACGGCTGGTGTGCTCATCGCCGGCATCGGCACCGGCTGGGCCTTCCTCGTCAACGCCGCCCTGACCGGGCTCGGGATCCTGATGCTGTTGGCAATACGGAACGAGGACCTGCGGCCTCGAGCGGATGGCGGACACGAGGATGCTGCCATCCGCGCCGGGCTGCGGCTGGCCTTTCGTACACCGATGCTGCGCCGCATGCTCGTCGCCACGGCGGTGATGTGCGCCTTCGGCATGAACTGGCAGGTCACCTTCCCGCTGCTGTCGGAGTTGGTGTTCGAGAGCGGCGCGGACGGCTTCGCCGTGTTGACCGGCGCGATGGGCGCCGGCGCCATCATCGGCGCCGTGCTCACGGCCCGGGCAGGCGGGGCGATGGGCCGTCGCATGACCGCAGCCGGTGCCGCGTTCGGTGCGCTCACCGTCCTCGCCGCCGTGGCGCCGACGCTGCTCGTCGCTGCCGGCATCCTGTTCGTCGCCGGGGCGTGCAGCGTGGCGTTCATGGCGACGGCCCATGCCACGGTGCAGACGGCGGCGCCGGCGCCGTACCGGGGCCGGGTACTGGCGCTCTACGCCAGCGTGATCATGCTGGCCAACATGATCGGTGCTCCGCTCTTGGGCGGGCTCTGCGAGGCCGTCGGTGCTCGCGCCGGCGCGGCGATCGGCGGGCTGCTGACCGTCGTCGGTGTCCTGATCACTGTGCCCCGAGGCTTGACGTCGAGCGACCATGGCTCGTCGATGCGTGCGGCGGCCGCGCCAGGCGAAGGATTCGCCGATCCGGCGGTGGCCTGACCCCTCCGTCCCGCGCGTCTCCACGCTCACTGCATCGTGACGCCGCCGCCGACGCTGAGTTGCTCGCCGGCGACGAACTCGCCATCCGAGCACAGGAAGCGCACGGCCGCGGCGACCTCCACGGGCAGTCCCAGCCGCCCTAGCGGAACGAGCGCCTGCAACTTGTCGATCGCCTGCGCCGCTTCCTCGGGCGTGTCGAAGGAGTACCGCAGCATCGGCGTGTCGATGGGACCCGGCGCAACGCAGGACGCCCGGATCCCGCGGCGGCCGTACTCGCGCACGATCGTCTTGAGGAACGAGGTGAGCGCCGCTTTGGCCGCCGCGTACGGGGCGTGTCCGATGTCGCCCACCTTGGCGGCCTCCGACGTGATCGCGACGAACACGCCCTTCCCCGCCTCGATCATCGCCGGCAGGCACAGCTGCGTCACGAGCATCGGACCGGTGAAGTTCACCGCCACCTCCGCCCACCAGTCGTCCTCGGTGGTGTCGTCGAAGAGCGCCGAGTGCGACAGCCCACCGTTGAAGACCACCGCGTCGACGCGTCCGAATCGCTCGTGCAACTCGCCGACGCCGGACCGGATCGACGCCCCGTCGGCCATGTCCAGAGCCACGGCGAGAGCCGGACGGTCGTCCACGTGCAGCGACCGGGCGAGGCTCACCGCTCGGTCACGGGACACGTAGCCGATCGCCACGGCCCAGCCGTCGGCGTGCAGCTGGCGGCAGATGTCGGCTCCGATCGCCCCGCTGCCCCCGGAGACGAGCGCCAGCCCACGATGGGGGGCGGACGTCATCCGGGACCCTCCGCCCCGACGTCAACTACGTTGCAGCTCTGTCGGACCACTCGATGCGAAACCTTACTACCTTTGTCCTGGAATACGGTGAGCCGGGACGCGGTGCATGACCGGCCCGCCTCGTGCACGCCACGCTGCTCCATCGGCGGGGCGCACGATCGTGCGCCTGGCTCGCGCCCTGGAGCGCACGCTGATGGAGGTCGATCTGACGCTGGCGCAATACCGGATCCTCGCCTTCCTCACGGGCGGCACGACAGCGGCGTCGAAGGTCGCCGAGGCGATGACCGTGTCGCGGCCGAGCGTCACGGTGGTCGTCGACGGGCTCAGCGACCGCGGGTTCGTACGGCGTGACGCCGATCCCAGCGACCGACGCCGCGCCGGCATCGTCTTGACCCGGGAAGGGGTCGCCGCCCTCGCCCGGGCCGACGCCGCGGTCGCTGCTCGCCTCGACGCGCTGCTCGCCATGATGCCCGAGCACGAGCGGGCAGCGGCGATCACGGCGCTGGGCTCCTGGGAGCGCGCACTCGAGTCGGAGTGACCTCTCGGCCGACTGCGAGTCCTGCCCGCAAAGATGGCTATCATGATCAGCTATATTCGGAGGTGAGGCGATGGCTGTCGATGGTCACTACACGACGACCCTGGCGACGTTCGCCGCCGAGACCGCGCTGGATGACATCCCGACACCCGCCCGAGATGCGGCCAAGCGGGTGATGCTCGACACGTTGGGGTGTGCGGTCGGCGGCCGGATGGTGTCGTCGAGCAGGATCCTGACCGAGCTGAAGGTCGCCGAGGGCGGTACGCCCGAGGCCACGGTGCTCGCCGGAGGCGAGCGAGTGCCGGTGACCAACGCCGCCTACCTCAACGCCCACTACGCCAACGCTCTCGACGCCGAGGAGACCATCCTCCACTCCGGCCATCTGGCCGCCTGCGTCGTCCCGCCCGCACTCTCGCTCGCCGAGCACACCGGAGCAGGCGGTGCCGATGTCCTCGCCGCCGTGACGGTCGGGTTCGACGTGGCCGCCCGCATCGGACTCTCGCTCCGCCACATCGACATCCTCGACAACGGCAAGATCGAGATCGCTCCCGTCGCCGGCCTGTCGTGGGCGGCGTTCGCCTCCACCGTTGCGGCGGGCCGCTTGTATGGGCTCGACGCAGGTCAGATGGCGGAGGCGTTCGGGGTCACGGTGGCCACCGCGCCGCTGCCCATCGCCGGTCAATGGGGGAACCTGCCGGCCCCGCGACCGATGACCAAATACGGGATGTACGGCGCCATGGCCCAGGCCGGAGTGTTCGCCGCGCGACTCGTCCAGCGTGGCTTCGCCGGCGACCGCACCATCCTCGACGGAGACCGCGGGTTCTGGCGGATGATGGGTTCGCGACGCTGTGAGTGGGGGAGCATGACGGAGCGCCTCGGTGAGCGGTGGCTCGTCGAGGAGACGTCGTTCAAGCTGTATCCCGCGTGCCGGTTCTCGACGCCGGCGCTCGATCTGTTCTACGCGCTGCAGGCGCGAGCCGGGGTCGAGGCTGACGAGATCGAACGGATCGTGATCCGCGTCCCGCACGCCATGCTGGCCAAGCACATGGACAGCCCGGAGGTCGTCACGGTCGTCGATGGTCAGTTCAGCCTGCCCCACGGCATCGGGCTCGCCGCCTGCTACGGCCCGCCTGGTCCGCACTGGCACACGCCTGCGGCCCTCTCCGACGAGGCAGTCGCCGCGTTCGCTCGGCGGGTCAGTGTGGAGGCCTACCCCGAGGCCGCCCCGATCATGGAGCGCCAGATCCGCGAGCAGGGACATTCGGAGCTGATCCCGACGGCCATGACGCTCTACGCCCGCGGCCGGGCGTTCGAGGAGCGCACCGACCATGCCACCGGTGATCCATGGGCCGAGGGGGCGATCCTCGACGACGAGGTGCTGCGCGACAAGTTCCGGGTGTTCTGCGCGCCGTTCCTCCGGCAGGACCAGATCGACGAGGCGATGGCGCTGGTGACGAAGATCGAGGACCAACCGACCGTCGCCGGCCTGGTTGCCTCGCTGGTGGCCTGAGACGCGCCCTCGTGGACGAGCGCCCTCGCATCAGCGTCGGGACGATCCTGCTCGGTGGGGCCGAGTTCGGCGAGCTCCGCGACCGCGCCGCGCTCGCCGAGGCGCTTGGCTACGACATGGTGGGCATCGGCGACGTGCCCATGCACTACCGCGAGCTCTACGTCAGCCTCGCCGTGGTCGCCTCGGCGACCGAGCGCGTGGACATCGGTCCGCTGGTGACCAACCCGATCACCCGCCATCCGGGCGTCACCGCCGCGTCGGCGGCCGCCCTCGACGCTCTGACGGGCGGGCGGTGCGTCCTCGGGTTGGGTGCCGGTGGTGGACCGTTGCTGTCGCTCGGGCTGGAGATCCCGCGCCACGAGGCGATCAAGAGCGCAGTCGTCACCGCCCGGCGACTGCTGGCCGGTCAGCCGAGCGAGTGGGAGGGCAAGCCGTTGTCGTTCGCGCCGGTTCGCAGGGTGCCGGTGTACCTGGCGGCGTACGGCCTGCGCACGGTGGCGTTGGCCGGCGAGGTCGCCGACGGCGTGCTCTTCGCCGGTGGCGTCTCGCCGTCGTTGATCACGGCCGTTCGTGAGGCGGTGGCGGAGGGCGCCGAGCGGGCGGGGCGAGACCCGGGCGAGGTCGACCTCTGGGTCATGACCCGCGCCTCGGTGGCCGAGACGCGAGACGAGGCGGTCGCCGGCATCAAGGCCAACCTGGCCAGCGCCGGCAGCCACGGTTTGCGTTCGCGGGCCCAACTCGCCACGGTGCCCCTGGACCTGCGGGAGAACGTCCGCCAACTGCAGACGCACTATGACCAGAGCGAGCACGTGCGATGGGACGGCGCCAATGCCGAGCTGATCGACGAGCTCGGGCTCACCGATTTCCTCGCCGATCGCTTCGCCCTCGCCGGTACCCCCGAGGAGGTCCGTCGCCGGATCAACGAGCTCTGTGGGCTCGGGGTGACGCGCGTCATCGTTCCGGCCGTCGACCGTGAGCCCGAGGCGTTCATGCGCTCCTTCGCCGCCGCAGTCGGGCTGGCACATCAAGCGAGGGGGTTGGCATGACCCAAGACGACGTCCTCGGCGCCGTCACCGCCCTGCAGCGGCGCGTCGACCACCTCGAGGCCGAGCTCGGCATCCGCGAGCTGCTCCACCGTTATGGAGCCGGGCTCGACCTCGGAGACGAGGAGGGGTGGGCGGACTGCTTCACCGCCGATGGCATCTGGGAGATCGATGGCCCAGGGGCTCGTCAGGTGCTACGGCTGCAGGGTCGGGACGAGCTGCGGGCGTGGGCCGCCACGCACACCCGGGCGCCCGCGGCACGCCACAAGCACATCGTCGTCGATCCGCTGATCGCCATCGACGGGGACGGCGCCACGTCGACGAGCTACTTCATGCGCGTCGACGGATTCGACGATGGCCCGACCGTGCAGAGCCTCGGACGCTACGTCGATGACCTGGTTCGAGGGGCGGACGGGCGCTGGCGCTTCGCCCGGCGGCGGGTCGAGTGCGAGTCGACACGGCCGTCCCCATGGGGGTCGGGGAGGCGCAAGCGAGCGACCTGACGGGGCCTGGCCGCGTGGTTGACAACGGCCCGCATAGTTGAGACCATGATCATGAATTATTGCCGGCTGTGAGAAGGGGAACATGTGGGCACCGTCATCGTCCGACGACTGCTGTCGCTGATCCCGCTTCTCTTCCTCGTCTCCATCGGACTGTTCGCCATCTCGCTGCAGCTGAACCCGGACAAGGCCGCCCAGATCCGCGCCGGTGGCGCCGACGCGGCCTCGACCGAGGTGGTCGAGCGGCTCCGGCAGGAGCTGCACCTCGACGAACCGGTCTATCAGCGGTACATCAGCTGGTTGACTGACGTTGCCCACGGCGACCTCGGTGATTCGCTGGTCAGGACGGAGTCGGTCACCCTCGACGACGGCACCACCGCCGTGCAGGGGCGACCGGTCGCTCGGGAGATCGCCACGGCGCTTCCCCGAACGCTGTCGATCGCCGTTGTCGGCATCGTCTTCGGGTTGGTCGTCGGCACCGCCGTCGGCCTGGCTGGCGGTCTGCGACCTGGCTCCATCCTCGATCGGCTGAGCGTGCTGGTCACCACGGTGGGCATCGCCATCCCCAGCTACTGGCTCATCATGCTCCTGATCATCTTCTTCTCCATCAACCGTGACCTCCTTCCGGCGACCGGCTACGTGCCCATGTCCGACGGCTTCTGGCCGTGGTTGAGCCACGTCCTCCTCCCGGGCATCGCTGTCGGCATGGCGGTCGCCGCCATCACGGCTCGTCAGCTGCGTGCGTCGCTGATGGATGTGATGGGCACCGCCTACATCCGCACCGCCTGGGCCAAAGGCAGTGGCTCTGCCCGCGTCGTCAGGCGTCATGCGCTGAAGAACGCGGCCGGCGCACCCCTGACGACGTTCGGCAACCTCGTCGCCCACTTGATCGGCGGCACGATCGTCATCGAGACGCTGGTCGGCATCCAGGGTCTCGGCCAGCTCACCGTCAATGCGGTGCGGGCCAACGACATCATCATGATCCAGGGCATCGTGCTGTTCTTCGTGGTCGTCACGGTGCTGATCAACCTGGTCATCGACATCGCCTACGTGTACCTCAACCCCAAGGTGCGGATCACGTGACGGGAGCTCGCCATCTCTGAGACCGTGACCGCCGTCGAGCTGGCGCCGGCCGCGGCAGGGGCCAACGTTCCCCTGCCCAGCCGCCGTGCTCGGTCGCGTCGGTCACGGCTGGCGCGGCGGGTGCTCCGCGACAAGTTCGCCATGGTCGGGCTCGTGTTGCTGCTGGCCATCTGCTTCATGGCGCTGTTCGCCGACCAACTTGCGCCGTACGATCCCGAGGCACTGCTCGTCGGCGAGAAGTTCGAGAGCCCGTCGTCCGAGCACCTCCTCGGCACGGACCACCTCGGGAGAGACAACCTCAGCCGGATCATCTACGGGGCCCAGATCGCCGTCCGTGTCGCGTTGCAGGTCGTGTCCGTCACGCTCCTGATCGCGGTGCCGATCGGGCTGCTCGCCGGCTTCGTGGGAGGCAGGCTCGACACGGTCCTGATGCGGCTGATGGACGCCCTCCACAGCATCCCGACGATCGTGCTGGCGCTCGTCCTGGCAACGGCCATGGGGATGAGCTTCAACTGGGCCTTGTTCGGCATCTCCCTCGCGTTCACCCCGACCATGGCCCGCCTCGTCCGAGCGGAGACGTTGTCCGTGCGTGAGGAGGTCTTCATCGAAGCGTCGAGATCGATCGGCACGCCGGTCGGCCGGGTCCTCCGGCAGCGGGTGCTGCACAACGTCGCCTCACCGATCATCGTGCAGACATCGGTGTACGTGGGCGGGGCGATCCTCGTCGAGGCCGGCCTGAGCATCTTGGGGGTCGGCGTCACCGGCGGCGACGCGGCGTGGGGGTCGATGCTCGAGCAAGCCTTCAAGTCGATCCACACGGCACCGATGAACGTGGTCTACCCGGGTGCGGCGATCGCCATCACCGTCCTCGCCGCCAACCTCCTCGGCGATGGGCTACGCGACGCCCTCGGCCTCGACCAGGGTCACCGATACGGCGCTCGCACGCGGATGGGTCTGACGATCGCGGCGCGACAGGACATGGCCGAACAGGCGCGGTCCGATGACCAGTCGAAGCCGATCCTCGAGGTGCGCAACCTCGACGTCGCGGTGACCACCGAGTCCGGCCGGCACCCCGTCGTCGAGGACGTGACGTTCGAAGTGCAACGCGGCGAGATCGTCGGCCTCGTCGGTGAATCCGGCTCGGGCAAGACGGTGACCTCGCTGTCGTTGATGCGCCTGCTGCCGTCACCGCCGTTCGCCATCACCGGAGGTCAGGTGATCCTCGACGGTCAAGACCTGCTGTCGGCGTCGATGGGCACCATGCGGCGCATCCGGGGCAAGGACATCGCCATGATCTTCCAGGACCCGATGGCCGCCCTGAACCCCTCGGTGGCCGTCGGGCACCAGATCGCCGAGGTGGTCAGCCTCCACGAGGGTGCCAGCCAGCGGGTGGCCGATCGTCGGGCGATCGAGCTGCTCGACCGGGTCGGGATCCCCGACGCCCCGGCCCGGGCCAAGAACTACCCGCACGAGTTCTCCGGAGGCATGCGCCAGCGGGCGATGATCGCCATGGCACTGGCCTGCTCGCCCAAGGTGCTCATCGCCGACGAGCCGACGACTGCGCTCGACGTCACGATCCAGGCGCAGATCCTCGACCTGCTGAAGGACCTGCGCCGTGACTTCGGGCTGGCGATCATCTTCGTCACCCACGACCTCGGCGTCGTGGCCGACCTCTGTGACCGGGTGCTGGTGATGTACGCCGGCCAGATCGTCGAACAGGCCGAGGTCAACGACCTCTTCGACGCACCGGCGCATCCCTACACGCGGGCGCTGCTGGCCGCCATGCCGAGGCTGTCCGAGCCGGGCAAGGACCTGTTCGCCATCCCCGGCACCGTGCCGAGCATCGATGCGATGCCCGAAGGATGCCGCTTCCATCCGCGGTGCGGGTTCGCCGTCGACGCCTGCCGGGCCGGCCCTCCACCGGTGACGATGGTCGGTGGTTCGCTGTCGCGGTGCCTGCGCGCCGAGGAGCTCCGCCCGCCCGTCGACCCGCCCGAGCCACCGGCGGCCCCCGCCACGGTGGAGGTCACCGACGCCGCGCCGGCGAGGGCGCGATGACCACCGTCGAGGTGCGTCCCGCCGCCGATGCGGACGCCGCTCCGGCGGCCGCCCTCGACGTCACCGGGCTGACCAAGGAGTTCCCCATCCGCTCGCCGCTCGTGCGCCGGGTGACCGGCGCGATCCGGGCCGTCGACCGAGTGGACCTCACGGTGCGCAGCGGCGAGACGGTCGGTCTGGTGGGGGAGTCCGGGTCCGGCAAGTCCACGCTCGGCCGCCTGGCCCTGCGCCTGATCGAACCGACGGCGGGTCGGGTGATCCTCGCCGGCGAGGACATCACCGATCTGCCGGCGGGCAAGCTGCGGGCCCAGCGCAAGCACGGCCAGATGATCTTCCAGGATCCGTACTCGTCACTCGACCCGCGGGCGAGCATCGCGGAGAACGTCGGCGAGCCGTTGAAGACGCACTTCGGCATGTCGAAGTCGAAGCGGGACGAGCGGGTGGCCGAGCTCCTCGAGCAGGTCAGCCTCAAGCGCGAGCACCTCAACCGGTTCCCGCACGAGTTCTCGGGCGGTCAGCTGCAGCGCGTCGCGCTCGCTCGTGCGTTGGCGGTGCGGCCAGGGCTGATCGTCGCCGACGAGCCGGTCAGCTCCCTCGACGTGTCGACCCAGGCGCAGATCCTGCGGCTGCTCGGCGAATCTGCAACACGAGTTCCACGTCGCCTACCTGTTCATCTCCCATGACCTCTCGGTGGTGCGGCACATCAGCAGCCGCATCGCGGTGATGTACCTGGGCCAGATCGTCGAGATCGGCAGCAACGACGAGGTCGCCACGCGGCCCACCCACCCGTACACCGCGGCGCTGCTGTCGGCGGTGCCGATCCCGGACCCGCGGATCCAGCGGTCACGCCGGAGGATCGTGCTCCGCGGGGATCTGCCCAGCCCCTCGAGCGTGGCCGTCGGCTGCCGGTTCAGCACCCGGTGCCCCTACGTGATGGACATCTGCCGGTCGGTGACGCCGGAACCGTACGTGACACCGGCGGGTACGGCGGTGCGCTGCCACTTGCACGAGCACGGCCCGGCGCTGCGCGGCGAGCCGGTGCTCGACCTCCCGATCCCCGAGTCCGCTCGCCCGACGGTCGATGTCACGCCGCCGGTGTGAGCGAGCACGCACTGCCCGCGCGAACGGCTCGACTGTGCGAGCGAACATGGGTGTCGTCGTGAGCGAGCGTGTCATGCACTGCCCGCGCGACGGCTCGACTGTGCGAGCGAACAGGGTGTCGTCGTGAGCGAGCGTGTCATGCACTGCCCGCGCGACGGCTCGACTGTGCGAGCGAACAGGCGTCGTCGTGAGCGCGGCTCAGCCCCGCACCACTGAGATGTCGATGTTGCGATAGCGGTCGGCGAGGGCGTTGACGTCGTCCAGATCGGGAACCGCCCACAGCGCGTCGAGCAGCTCATCGCTACCGGCGATGCCGAGCACTGGTTGCGCCTGGCGCCGGAACTTGTGCACCAGCTCGTCGTCGGTCGCCGGGTTGCCGGGGTGGCCCTTCGGGAACGAGCTGCGGATCCGCCGGTGCTCACCGCTGGTGAAGGTGATGTCGATCTCGTGCGCCGGCTCTTCGTTCCACCGCGCGGTGATCACGGGGTCCGGGGCGACCGTGATCTTCGCCATCATTGGGCGCAGCGCCGGATCGAGCAGGCGTGCGCGCTCGTAGCTCTGGGCGGTCACATCCCCGTCCGTCAGGGCCACGGCGATCATGTACGCCAGGCTGTGGTCGGCCGTCTCCTTGTTCTGCGGATCCCACTTGATGTCGTGGTCGTCCTGGCCGCCGCCGATCTCGCTCCACGCCACCTCGTACGTGCTGACGGCGATGGCTTCGATGTCCTCCGGCTTGATCCCTTCGCGGTGCAGCTCGACGAACTCGGCGACGGGCCCCTGTGCGTTGAACTCAGCGACGAACAGCTTGTAACTCGAGCGCTCCACGGCGGTCAGGCCGTCGAGCGTCTGGCCCAACCCGGAGAGATCCATCTCGCCCGTCGCCAGCGACCACAGTCCTCGATGGCCCTCGATGGCGTGGGGTGGCCCGGTGATCCCCGCCGCGGCGAGGCGGGCGGCGAAGAACCCGTTCATGGCGGCGAACGCCGATGCGATCCCCTTCCAGTTCGCCAGTGGGCCGACCCGGGTGATGCCGAGGGGCAGGTTGGGCGTGATCGCCATGGCGATGGCGTTGGCGACGTGCTCGATCGGGAGGTCCATCGCCTTCGCCGTCCCGGCCGCCGCAGCGATGCCGATGAACAGCGGGTAGTCCCAACCACGGTCGCGCAACGGCACGCTGTCGGCCAACGCGGCGAACACCTCGTAGCCGACATGCAGTGCCACCAGCAGCTCGTGGCCGGTGCGGTGGTGCTGCTCGGCGGCGGCGAACACCGCCGGGATCAGGTCGCTCGTGTGCCCGCCGCCGTTGCGCAGGTAGTTGTCGTTGTAATCGAGGAAGCGGATGAGCGTGGCGTTGGCGAACGTGGCGTACTCGGGCGTCGTCCGCCGGGGCAGCCCGATGGCCGACGCCCCGGTCTCACTGACCGCCGAGGCGGCGATGTCGAGCACGGCGCGGCACACCTGGGCGCGAGCGCTCCCAAGGGCGCACCCGATCGAATCGAGGTGGTGGCGCACCAACCCGTCGACAGCCACGGCGGGCAGGTCGCCGGTCGCCACCACGTACCGGGCGAGTTGCTGGATCGACGGGTCGAAGTCCTCGATGGTGAACCCCGCCATCAGTCACCTCCCATCGGGTCGAGGTCCCGTTGGCCCACGGGACGGCTGAGGTCGGCGGCCGCCGCGGCGGCGATCAGGGGAACGTCGAGGCCGACATCGCGTGCCAGGTCGACGGCGAGGTCGAGGTCCTTGCGGAGGATCTCGTGCGGACCACCAGGACGGTCGTCGAGCTTGAAGCGGTAGTAGTAGTCCCACTCGTCGAGGACGTGGCTGCGGGCGGTGCCGGCCCGCAGCACGGCGAGCAGCGCCTCGAGGTCGAGCCCAGCTCGGACGCCGACCGAGAGCCCCTCCGTGGTCAGGGCCAGGATGCCGGTCTTGACGGCGTTGTTGACGATCTTCGCCCGCTGTCCGGCGCCGACGCCGCCGAGGTGGAAGATCCGATCGCCGAGCAGGTCGAGGAGCGGGCGGCACCGCTCCAGTACCGCCGCGTCGCCGCCGACCATGATCGCCAGGGAGCCCCTCGCCGCGGCGGGCGCGCCGCCCGAGACGGGGGCGTCCAGGACGTCGACGCCCAGCTCGGCGGCCGTCGCAGCCAGAGCGATGCAGTACTGCGCCGACAGCGTCGACATCAGGACGAGCGTCGTGCCCTTGGCCATGCCGGCGAGCGCGCCGTCGACGCCGCGCAGGACCTCATCGGTCTGCGCCTCGTCGCGCACCATCGTGAACACGACGTCGGCTCCGTCGGCGACGGCGCGGGCGGTTGGCCGAGGGCGGGCGCCGGCCCGCCGCGCCGCTTCGACGGCGCGCCCGTCGCGGTGTTCGCACACCACGACTTCATGGCCGGCTGCGAGGCGCGTGGCCATCGGCAACCCCATCGCCCCGAGCCCGATCCACCCGACCCGCATCGTCACGATCCCTCCTCTGTGACGCCATCGTCGAGCACGGCGATGTAGCCACCGTCGACGAGCACCTCCGATCCCGTCATGAACGACGCCCGCGGCGAGCACAGGAACTCCACGACGTCGGCCACCTCACGCGGGCTGGCCTTCCGCCGTAGCGGCGACCGCTCGACGATCGCCGGCACGTGCGGCTGGCGGTCGAGCTCACGGCGTCCCATCGGGGTGTCCACGATGCCGGGACTGAGCGCCATCACCCGGGCGCCGCGCGCCGCCCATGGCACGGCTGCCCGCCGGACCAGCTCCAGCACGCCCCACTTGGACAGCGCGTAGGCGTCCCGCGCGTCCTGCAGCTCGTCGCCCGTCGCACAGACGGCGCGCATCCGGTCGACGAGATCCTCGGCGAACGGTTCGGCGAGCATGGCGCGCACGTGGCGATCGGGGCGGGCGCGGTGGGCGGCGATCGACGCGAAGCAGACCGCCGACGAACCCTCGTCAGCGACCGCCACGAAGGCAGACAGCACGTTGGCGGTACCGACGAAGTTCACACGCAGGACATCGGGCCAGCAGGCCATCGTCGGTGACAGCCCTGCCGTATGGACCAGTGCACCCAGCCGGCCGGTAGCGGCGGCCAGGGCGTCGACCGATGCGCGATCGGTGACGTCGACGCCGACGGCGGTGACGTCGTCCCCGAGCCGGCGGGCCACCGCGTCGGCTGCAGGCGCGTCACGATCGGCGACCACCAGCGGTCCTCGACCGGCGAACCGCTCGGCGACGGCGAGCCCCATCCCCGACGCGCCACCGATCACCACACTGGTCGTCGCGCCCACCCGATCAGCTCCCGACGAGCATCGAGGCGCGCGCGTCGAGGTGCCGGCGGGCCTCGGCGACTCGGGTCGGCACGTGCTCGGTGGGCCACAGGCCCGGCGCCGGCCGGTAGTCGCGCAGGACGTCGCGGCCGATGGCCATGCGGTGGATGGGAGAGGGACCGTCGGAGAAGTGGACGACGTACACCTGGCGCAGCCAGTCCCACAGGGGCAGCTCCGACGAGATGCCGAGCGCCCCGTGCATCTCGATGGCCTTCGTCACCACCTCGTGGAGCACCTTGGGCGCCATCACCTTGATGGCGGCGATCTCCCGGCGCACGCCATCCGTCGTGCGCTGATCGATGAGCCAGGCGGTGTGCAGCACCAGCAGTCGGAGTTGCTGGATCGCCATCCAGCAGTCGGCCACTTCGCTCTGCACCAGTTGCTTGTCGGCGAGCGGCCCTCCCTTGGTGTGCCGGCTGACCGCCCGCTCGCACATCATGTCCAACGCCCGTTGGCACAGCCCGACCGTCCGCATGGCGTGGTGCACTCGGCCGCCTCCCAGCCGGGTCTGGGCGACGGCGAAGCCCCGCCCGGTCTCACCCAGCAACGCCTCGGCGGGAAGCCGCACGGAGTCGTAGTGGATGAGGGCGTGGTTGCCCTCGTCCTCGGAATCCCCACCGAGGCCGAGGTTGCGGACGATGTCCACGCCCGGCGTGCCTGCTTCGACGAGGAACATCGACATGCGCTGCGACAGCGGCGCCTCGGGATGGGTGACGGCGAGCACGATGAAGAACGCTGCGTTGGCGGCGTTGGAGGAGAAGAACTTCCAGCCGTCGAGCATCCAGCCGTCGCCGGTGCGAGTGGCGGTGGTGCGGAACTCTCCGGGATCGGAGCCGCCCTGCGGTTCGGTCATCGAGTAGCACGAGAAGATCTCGCCGTCGAGCAACGGCTGCAGGAAGCGGGCCTGCTGGTCGGCCGTGCCGTAGTGGGCGAGGATCTCGGCGTTGCCCGTGTCGGGTGCCTGCGTCCCGAAGACCGTCGGCGCCCAGAACGAGCGACCGAGGACCTCGTTGAGCAGCGCCAGCTGGAGCTGGCCGAAGCCCGGTCCGCCGAGCTCGGGACCGAGATGGGTTGCCCACAGGCCCTGCTGGCGGACGGCCGTCTTCAGTGGGGCGAGGAGTTGCTTCAGCTCAGGGGACGGCGTGTGCAGCTGCCGCTGTGGGTAGACCAGGTCGAGCGGTTCGATCTCGGCTCGCACGAACGCCGCGGCCCAGTCCAGCTTCTGCTGGTAGGCCGGGTCGGTCGAGAAGTCCCACGCCATCTGTTACCCCTTCCGGTGCTGGTCACGATGATATATGGTAATAGTAGCTCGGAATTATTGGGCACGTTCGAGCGGCACGGCCGAGCGGAGGAGGACGGCGCAGGATGGCAGCAGCGTGATGGATGACGTGGTCATCGCCGGGGTCGGCATCCATCCGTTCGGCCGCTTCGAGGCGGGGTACCGCGAGACGGGCGCGCACGCCGCAGCGGATGCGCTGCGCGACGCCGGGCTGACCCTCGGCGACATCGAGCTCGTGCTCGTTGCGAACGTCGGCGCCGAGATGGCCAAGGGCCACAACGTCCTCGAGCGCCTCGGCCGTCCCGGGATGCCCGTGCTCAACGTCGAGGCCGCCTGCGCGTCGAGCGCCGGCACGCTGCACCTCGGCGCCGCGCTCGATCGCATCCGGCGTCCACGAGGCGGTGCTCTGCGTCGGTGTCGAGAAGGCGGCGCGAGGCTTCATCCCGGCGGCCGGGTTCGAGGCGTGGCAGATCGAGTCCGGCCTCGGCATCAGCCCGATCTACTTCGCGCTGCAGGCGCAGGCGCTACTCGAGACGACCGACGCGACGGTCGAGGACCTCGCCGACGTCAGTGTGAAGAACCACCGCCACGCCGAGCACAACCCCAACGCCATGTATCGCCAGCCCGTGACCCGGGCCGAGGTGCTGGCCAGCAAGGTGGTGTGTCCGCCGCTGACCCTCTTGATGCTCTGCGCGCCGAACGAGGGGGCCGCTGCGGCGGTGCTCACGAGCGCCGACCGTGCCCGCCGCCTCGGCGTGCACGAGCCGGTGTTCCTGCGGTCCGTCGAAGTGGTGTCTCGCAGCGTCGACGACTGGTTCGTGCCGGCGCCCTCGTACCAGACCGGCCGGCGGACCAGCCTGACCGAGCGGGCGGCCGGCGGCGCCTATGAGCGGGCCGGCATCGGCCCCGAGGACGTCGACGTGGTGGAGTGTCAGGACACCGATGCGGCATCCGAGCTGCTCGCCTACCGTGACCTCGGGCTGTGCAAGGCGGGGGACGAGGCGGCGCTGCTCCGCTCGGGCGCGACCGCGCTGGGCGGGTCGATCCCCGTGAATCCGTCGGGCGGGCTGCTGTCGAAGGGCGAGCCGCTCGGTGCATCGGGGCTCGGCCAAGTGCACGAGCTCGTCACTCAGCTACGCGGCCGCGGCGGTCGCCGCCAGGTCGAGGGGGCGGGCGTCGGGATCGGCCACGTGATGGGTGCCGGGCACAACGCCAGCGTGCTGGTGGTCGCCCGATGACCACCGATCCGGCCGCAGCCCTCGACGAACGCGTGCTGTACGGCACGGATGTGCCCCAACCCGGTGAGCCGGCGCTCCTCGCGGCATCGAGGTGCCCGGCCTGCGGGCGCCACGAGTTCCCCGTCCGGGAGACGTGCCCGGCGTGTGCCGCCGCAACCGTCGAGGTGGCCCTCAGTGCCGAGGCCGTCGTCGACGGCTTCACGTCGGTGACGAGCGCACCACCTGGTGGACTGATCGAGGTGCCGTACACGGTGGCGGCGGCGGCGTTTCCCGAGGGCGTCTCGATCCTCGGCGTCGTCGCCGGAGACGCCCGGAGCCTCCGCATCGGCGACCCGTTGCGCGTCGTCGGCCTGCAGGTCGGAGAACGAGTCGGCTTCGGGTTCGTTCGTCCGTGACCCCGGCGGACGGCCGATCCGTTCTAGAAGGTCGTCCAGCTGCGACCTTGGCCCGTCAGGATCCGTTGGAACTCGAGCCCGGGGAAGTGATCCATGCCGACCGCCGCCCCGGCGGCCTCGATCTCGCGGAAGAGGGCCTCCCTGGTGCGGGCAGCGAGTGCCGCGTCGATGTCGGTGAGGAACGAGATGTCGGTCTCGGTGAGCTGCAGCGGGCACTGGACGGCATCACCCAGCAGGTACGCGCGATCAGAGCCTGACGAGATGATCAGCGCATAGTGGCCGGGAGTGTGTCCGGGCGAGGACCGCGCCGTGACGCCGGGCGCGACCGGGACCATGTCGCCCTCGATCGGATCGAGTATCCCAGCGTCCTGTGCTCCCTCGAGCACGACGCGAGCCGGGTCTCCATCCCAACCGTTGGCGATCAAAGGGTCCCAGTCGGCGGCTCCGAACAGCACACGGGCTCGCGGGAAGTACGGGCTGCCCCCAGGAGCGACCCAGCCGACGTGGTCGGTGTGGAGATGGGTGAGGAACACCGTGTCGATGTCGTCGGGGCCACATCCGACGGCCTGCAGTGCCGACGGCAGCGCCCCGCCCTCCGACATCGGCGGCGTCGGCTCACCCGGCTCGGCCTTCGCCTTCGGAAGCTCGTCCGGAAACGGGAACGTCATCGGGCCCAAGCCGGCGTCCACGAGGATCGTGCGGTCCCTCGAGCGGATCAGGAAGCATCCGGTGGGGGTGTGGATCGTGCCGTCGGCGTCCAGCATCTCCGGGTGGGCGGACAGATCGAGGCCTGGGAAGTACATCGGCGGAAGTCGGGACAGGCCGTCGCTCAAGGCCACCAGTTCGATGTCGCCAATGGTCAGCCTCTGAGCCACGTGGATCTCTCCTTGTGAAGTGTGGGTTCGAATCCGGGACGACGCTGATCGGGCGGCCGAGGCGTCTTACCGTATAACGATAATCATAGTATAGCTCGTTCTGGTCAGCGACGGGGTTCGAACGTGGCCTTCTCTCACGAGGGGACGGCAACCGCTCGCCGGCGTTGCTCAGCGGGCTGCCGCGTGACGCTCGGACAGGCCTCACCGTCGCGATTGGCTGGGTCTGCCCGGCCTCCCCGATACCAGCGCCCTTCTCCTCGCAGCGAGGGGCAGATGGCGATCACCGTCGACAAGCCGGGCTCGCCGCATCAGGACCGAGCACCTGCGAGAGCCCATGAGACCGCTGATGCTCCACGGGCCGCCCGGGCCGCGTCCTTGGAGAGCGCGGGGCAGTTGTTCGTCATCACTGGGGCTGATGCGTGGCGGGCTTGCTCGCCCGGCAGAGGGCCTCTGAGCAGGCTCTGCGTCGGGAATTCTTCGCCGACGGGTTGACAGCTCGTACATTTGTTCGATAGAATTTGGGCATGGGACGGGTCTACGACGAGCTGGATGCAGCTCTCGACGCGCTGCTCAGCGTCGATCCCCAGGACCTCTCCGACGACGAGCTCGACGACGCCGTCGTGGCCATCCAACGCCAGACGTCACGGCTGGCCGCCGTCCGCGCCACGATGATCTCGGCGTGGGATCAGCGTCGGGTCTGGGCCACCGACGGGTCGCGCACGCCGGCCGCCCGGCTGGCCCGCGACGCCTCGATCGCCCCCAACACCGCGGCCACCGAAGTGCGTCGAGGGCGGGCGCTGCGCAGCATGCCGCACACCGCCGCCGCGCTGGCGACCGGTGACCTCTCACCTGATCATGTCGACCTGCTGGCCCGCGCCAACTCCGGGTCGCGGACCACCGTGTTCGCCGACCACGAGGAGACGCTCGTCGAACAGTGCCGGCAGTTGCGGTTCGCTGACTGCTGCCGGATGGTCGCCTACTGGCGGCAACGGGCCGACGCCGAAACGATCGACGACGAAGCCCAACGTCTCCACGAGGGGCGCACCGCGTCGGCGGCCGCGACGATCGACGGGGTGGTCGAACTGCGGGCCCACTTCGACCCCGTCGGCGGAGCCGAGTTCCTCACCGAACTCGACCGCCTGCAGGCCGCCGAACAGCTCGCCGACCAGACCAACGGCACCAGCCGCACGATCGGGCAACGCCGCCTCGACGCCCTCGTCGAGATGGCCCGCCGCTCCCGCACCGCCCACCACGGCGGGCTACGTCCCCGACCACTGCTCACCGTCTTGGTCGGCGACGAATCCCTCCGTCACATCTGCCAGCTGGCCAGCGGCACCGTCATCGCCCCCGGCCTGATCGTCCCCCTGCTGGCCGACGCCGACCTCGAGCGGGTCGTCTTCGAGGGTCCGGACCGGGTCATCGCCGTGTCCCGCAAGCGACGCTTCACCGGAGCCCTGCGGCGGGCGATCGAAGTCCGCGACCGGCACTGCCAACACGCCTCCGGCTGCGACGAACCAGCCAGCGATTGCGACATCGACCACATTCAGCCTTACAGCCAGGGTGGGCTGACCTCCCAGGACAACGGCGAGCTCTCCTGCCGCCCGCACAACCGCGACGAGACCAGACGCAACGCTCCACCGAAACCCGCCAACCCACCACCCGACCCCGAACCCGACCCACCACCCGACGACCCATGACTCACGCACCGAAGGACCCGGGGAGCTGATCGCCTGTCCCGTTTGTCGAACACCGCAAGGTGCGAGCACTCGCGGTCACCGTGTTCGTGGCGGTGGTCTCGGCTGGCGCACCGGTGGCGTTGACGTCTCGACCGAGCCCGCGTCGACCGTGGCGCTGCCGATGACGACCGCGATGACAGTCTCGACCACGGCCGCCACCACCGTCACCGCCGAGTCCAGCACGCTGACCCTGCTCGTCAGCAACCTCCTCAACGATTCGGTAGGCGGACAGCTCGAGGGTCGCCGGCACGGACCCATTGGTCTCGATCGACAGTGGCGCCGGGACTTCCCGGGCCGTCAAGGCTTCCCCAGCGGCGGCCTGAGCCCAAGCGCTCATCATTCACCGCATCGCTCCGGCCCACTGGCGGCGCCTGATCTGGGAGCCGATCCTGCAAGCACCTGGCAGAGACTGCGCCCAGATGGCGATCTGGCAGGAATCGCGCCCAGATCGGGACGGCCGCTCGCCTGGGCCAAGGCCCGCACCGATCAGGGTTCGGTTGTGGTGAAAGCGACGACAGGTCGGGAGTCGCGCCGTTCGCTGGTCGTGCCTTGGCGGGCCGGGCGAGTGGACGCGGAGTCCGGCGGCCGCCACAACAATCGTGGCTAGCCGACGGACGGCTGACGCCCTACGACCTCGACACCGGCGCCCTCGGCGAGCCGCTTCCCGCAGTCGGCAGCACGGTGGACCGGTTCCCCGTCCTCGCTGCGTCAGCGGATGGCCACCGTGTCGTGCAGGCATCGCGGTCTGATCCGAGCGTCGGCCCGACCACTGTCGGCGTCGTCGACACGACGACCGGCTCCCTAGCGTTCACCCCGATCCTCGTCGACGGTCCCGTCACGTCAGCGGCGTGCCTTCCCGACGGCGATCGCCTCGCCCTGTCGATCGGCGAGGAGGCACACCTCGTGATACTCGGTGTGACGAGCGGAACGGAGTTGACGTCGATCGGCGGTGTCGCCCTGCCGGTCGACGAGCGCAAGTTCATCTGTCACTGGAGCCCGACGCCGGCGAGGTCGGTCAAGTGCTGCGGCGCCCCTCCGGTGTGGCGGTCGCCGGCGACGAACTGCTGGTCCCCGACGGCCAATGGAACCACACCAACATCTCCCTCGACGGCAAGTGGCTGACAGTCGGCGGTGAGAATCCCGACAACGCCGCCCGCACCCTCGACACATTCCAGCTCTGGGACCTCGACCCCGACCACTGGGAGATCGCCGCCTGCCGCATCGCCGGGCGCAACCTCACACGCGCCGAGTGGGCCGACAACATCGGCGACCTCGCCCCGTACCGCGCCACATGCCCAGAACTCCCACTCGACGGCTGACGTACCCCGGCCGCGTCAACCTACGCTGCCTTCGTGGTCACCCGGAATTTGTCCCACGTGCCGACGGCTCCCTGACCGAACAAGCGCTCCGACAGTGGGATCGACACGCTCAGCTCGGGTGCTTCGGGATGCTGGTACGGGAAGGCATCGAGCAAGCTGAACAGGCCGTGGCCGATGACGAACGAGTCGAGGCGATCCTTCAGCGGCTCCCCAAGCCCAGTGGCCGGCGCGTAACCCGTGAATGGGACGCCCTGGACGTCCAACGGGACCCCGACGTCGTCGACGTGGGTGACCAGCTTGCCGTCGAGGAAGTAGTCGACGCTGGATGTGGCCGGTCCGCGGTTGTAGCGAATGGCGACGCTGTGTTTCTTTCCAGGCTTGAGGTCGACTTCCGTGACGATCTGCGTGTAGGCGAGATCGAGCGGTGTGCCCGGGCTTCCGGTGACGGCGGTCGGCAACCGTTCGATCAACGCGAACGCGGTATCGCCGGCGATGAACCAGTCAAACAGCTGGCCCGTCTCGAAGTTGACCATGTTGAGCACGACACCGGCCTGCTGGCCCTGCAGAGCAACCTGTTCGAACGGCGCCGCACACGGGTCGCCAACCGCCGCGTAGGAGCCGGATGGGCCGTAGCAGCCGTGGATCACCCGGCCTTGTTCGGTTCCCGGCGTCTCAGCAGTGATGTCGACGGAGAACTCCAGCGACCCGGACTCCGGCACGTTGAAGCTCTGCGTGCTGATGGCGATGTACTTCAGGTGATCGAACACACTGAAGTCCGCACCGACATGGAACGGCACGGCATCGACGGTCACACCCTGCTTCGTCACCGTCCGAGTTCCGCCCGCCGCCAGCTCACCCGGACCGAAGCTGTTGACCCACATCGCTGCGTACTCCGCCTCACTGGCTGCGTCGTACGTCACCTTCGTCGCATCGGGCTCGGCGGCAGCACCCGTACCGCCAACCGCCAACGTGGCAACGAGCGCTGACGCAGCCAACACGACAGCAGCACGGCGATGAGTCCTCATCATTGTCTCCCTCTCTTGAGTGTCCACCCGCCCCGCGGACAACCCCCGCGAAGTGGGCGGACATTAGCTGAACGGCTTGGTGAGCCGTTCCTGCAAGGCGGAGCTCCGAATGTGCCGCACCCCGATCCCGGCCGGCGAGAAGGGTGCTCAACGATGACGCCGTCGCTGGCGCGAGGACCTTCGCTCGTCAGCGCGGGCCGGCTCGTACACGTGCAGTGCGGTTTCGGCGCCGTGCCAGGGGGGCAGCGTCGTGCGCGATGTTCGGGTCCAGTGCGCGTCGATCCCGCACGTGCAGGCCTCGTCGGCGACACCGTAGGTGCACGCGATGCACACGTCGGTCTCGCCGAGTCGGGCGTGGAAGCCGCTGTCGCCCGTGTGCCCGCCCGGACCCTCACCGACGAAGATGACGTGGTGGCCGCCGGCCTCGTGGTACCGGTCGACCGCCTCAGACGCCCACGTCTCGTTCCGCGTCGGCCAGACGAGGAGCAACGACCGTTCGGCGCACTCCTCGACGACGCGCTCGTCGCCGGGGTGTACATGGTGCCAGGGCTGCACACCGGCGAACCATGCGTTGGCGGGCGACGGTGGCGGCGCCACGTCGTACGCGACGACGTCGACGCCGCGGCGGGCGAGCAGCGCGGCCCAGTGGCCCGTGCCGGCGCCCAGCTCGAGCACGCCACCGGGCGAGCAGGCGACGATTGCGTCGAGCGCCGCGTCCGTCGGCACCGCGAACCCGTAGCGTCGCAGGACCTCAGCCTCGAGTGGCTGATCGCCGAACGCACTCACCTCGGCCACGAGAAGGGGCATGTCGTCCAGGCCCCAGCGCTCGGGATCTCGCCGTGCCACCTCGGTCATCGCCACGACCTGGCCATGCGCCAGCCTCGCGCCCGCCCGGGCCACGGTGCGAGCCAAGACGTCTCAGCTGGCCGCGGCGTCGCGACGATCAGAAGACCGCGATCGGGTTGAGCGGTGAGCCGGTGCCGTAGGGGATGCGGAGGGGTGCGGCGACGAACAGGAACTCCCAGCGTGCGGTCGCCTCGCACTGCGCCACCAGGTCCTCGAAGGACAGGTAGTCGAGCAGGTGGAGGCCCAGGGCGTTGATCGCCAGGACATGGATCGGGAAATCCTCTCCTTGGACCACGGCCGGCGCGGTGTCGTTGTTGCCATCCGAGCCCAGCGCGGCGACCTGCCGCTCGGCGAGGAAGGGCACCACCGAGGGGTGGAGGCCCGCCTTGGCGTTGGCCGGGTCGAACGGCGGTAGCTCGGCGAGGCGAAGGGCGTGCCCCGTGCGGATCAGCAGGATGTCGCCAGGCCGCGACACGCACGCCGTGGTCGCGCTCGGCGGCGGTGAGGTCGCCGGTGACGACACTCTGGCCGGGTTCGAGCCAACGGACACCCCGAACCCGAGGCACGTCCAGCAGCACCCCCCGTCCGACCAGCCCGTTCGCCAGCACCTCTACGGTGCGGGCCTCCTCGGGGGTGGCTGACGGGGGCGTGCCCCCGTACAACACGCCGTCGTACACGACGTGGCTGAGCGCGTCCACGTGGCTGTGGGTGTCGTTGTGGTAGTCGACGCCGACGAACTCCTTGGAGAAGCGCACGCCAGCGCCGGGATCGGAGCCGCCCTCGAACGACGGAACGGTCATGCGGAACTCCGCGGGCGATGGGTTCTCCGGGCCTGGCCGTGTGTCAAGGATCCGACCGAGCGAGACCGTGGTGCCCGTGCGGACGAGCGATGCGGCGGCCACGATGCGTTCGGGCGTCAGATGGCGGAGGGCGCCGAGCCGTTCGTCGCCGACCGGCGGCTCCCACGCACGCGCCTCCTGGTAGAGGCGCCGAAACTCATCGGCGCTCACACGAGGCGGATCACTCACCCGAAGGCACCCAGGCGTTCGAGCGGCTGGAGCGGCTTGCAGTCGCCGCCGTACCACGTGTCCGGCGGCGCGTACCGTTTGTGGATGAGCATGTCGCGGCGCAGCCAGCTCGTGGGCTCGCACGGAAGCCACGAGCCCGCTCGAGCAGCAGGATCCGCTTGTCCGATGGAGGCAGGCGGTCGGCCACCGTGCCCGGCTCGTACCGGATCCCGGTGATTACGAGGTCGTACGAGTCCACCTGGCCACCTCCCGTCCCGGTGTCGTGAGGCTACGTGACGCGACGCTCGCGGTGCTTGCCCACGGCCGTCGCGGCGGACCCTGCGCGGCGCGCTGGGCTGCGGCCTGCCGCTCAGGCGATGAGCTGATAGAAGCGCAAGAAGTCGTGTTCGATCGGCAGGATCTCGACGGTCGAGAACCCGGCCGCCTCGGCGTAGGCGGTGAGGGTCGCCGGTCGCATGATGGTGCCGGTGGCCGCGGAGGGCGATTCGGCCCTGCCGACGGGCAGGCAGTGCAGCACGCTGGCGGCGTAGAGAAGCCGCTCCACGGGGTCGTCGCTCGGGGCCTCGAACTCGAAGGCCACCTTCTCGTCGGCGACGAGGACGGTGGCGTCGGGCTTGCCGAGTCGGCGCATGGTGGCCAGTGCTTCGACGGGGCGGGCGAGGTCGTGGACCATCTCGATGGCCATCACGAGGTCGTAGCTGTCGGGGACCACTCGGTCGGGCAGGTCGCGGGTGACGTCGACGACCTCGAAGCGAACACGGTCGCCGACGCCGGCCTCGGCGGCGTGCTTGCGGGCCGCGGCGATGGAGGCTTCGTCGTTGTCGAACCCGTCGACCTCGATGTCGGGCCAGGCCTTGGCCAGTGAGATCGCGGCCCATCCTTCGCCGCAGCCGATCTCGGCGACGCGCGCTCGGCCGGCGGAGAGCCGGCCGGTGACGCCGGGGATGGATGGCAGCCAGTCCGACGCGAGGAGGTGCAAGAACGCGGGGCGATTGAAGTCGCCCTGGGCGTCGTGGAGGGCGTAGTCGGCGTAGGGGATGCCGTGGCCGCTTCGGAAGGCGGCGACGAGGGCGGTCGGGAAGACGCGGACGACGGCGGGGATGAGGTCGATCAGCGGTCCGACCGAGGCGAGGCTCTCCGGCCGCAGCAGGCATTCCTGCCCGGCCGGTGACAGGGCGTAGCGGCGCGCTTCGGCGTCGGTGCTCGGCGCGGTCACGTCGATGAGCCCGGCTGATGCCTGCTGCTCGAGCCATTCGCGGGCGTAGCGTCCGTCGATGGCGGAGCGTTGGGCCAGTTCGCCCGGGGTGAGGCCGCCCTCGGTGGCGAGGTGGTCGTAGAGGCCGAGCTCGCGGCCGAGGCTGATGGTGATGGCTTCCAGGCTGGCGAGCCCGGTTCTGGAAGATTCGCTCGGCGTAGGCGCCGATCTGGGCTTCCAGCTCGGCTTCGGTCGTGTCGGTGTCGGTCATGGTGTGCTCCGCTCGGTTGGTGGTCGTCCGAGAGGCGCTACATCCGTTGTGGCGATGCGTCATCGTGCGGCTACAGGGTCCAGTTGACCCGATCTTCGGGTCGATAGACGCAGAACGTCCCGGTGTGTACGGAGTTCGTGAGGTGCCTGGCCAGTTCGGTGTGCTCGTGGTCGATTCGGCCGATCGTGAGTCGGATCCGTGCGGTCACCGCCTTGCGGGCCCGTTCGGCGGGGTCGCCGGATCGGCGTGGTCGTCCTCCGACGCCGAGCGCAGCCGCGAGCTCGGCGGCGATGAAGTCTCGTTCGAAGCGGGCCCGTTCGGCGCGGCCGAGATCGGCGCGGCTCTCGGCTTCGGCGAGTTCGGTCTCCAGCTCGGCGACCCGTCGCCGGTATTCGGCGCGGGCGCGCGCGTCGAGCAGCTCGCCCAGGTCGCCGGTTCGACCGAGCGCGTCGCGGCTCGATCCCGGCGCACCGATCAGGTCGAGCACGTGGACCTCGTGATCGGGTCGCGTCAGGAGCTGGGCAAGATCCCGTAGCCCTTTGGCGTCCTTCATGCGGATGGTGCGGTCGCGGTAGGTCAGGGTCCAGAACTGGCCTTCGCGGCGGAACTCGTTGGCGGTCAGGCGCCTTTGGTCCCATGGCGTCTCGAGAGGCTCGCCTTCGAGGTCCGCGCATCGGTCTTCGAGCGCCATCACGTCGCGGAGCAGGAGGGGCGCGTCGGCACGTTCGATGCTGAGGCGTGCGTCGGCCAGGTGGTCGCGGGCGTCGGCGACGCGGTGGCGGGCGAGGGCGATTCGGGCCAGCTCGAGGTCGACCGGTGCCCAGCAGCAGGCGGCGATCCCGTCGACGGCCCACAGGCCGCGGTGCGGCAGGAGCAGCTCGTAGACATCGCCAGCGGCGGCCAGCTCGCCCACTCCGACCGCGACCCGTCCGAACATCAGGAGCGTGGTGAGGTGCTCTCCGTCGTCGCCGAGGCGGCAGAATCGGTTGTCGGCGTGGAGCTTCAACAGCTCCCTGGCCCGGTCGGGGTTGCCGGCCTGCCAACTGACCATCGCCAGACCGGACGCGTAGCTGGCCCAGTCGGCCGGATCGACGTGGAAGAGCTCGTCCATCGCGTCCGGCTCCGGGCGGCGCCCGGCAGCGACCTGGATCCCGAGCAACAGCGTGACTGCCAGCATTTCGGCGTTGTGGCTGCCGGTCGCCATGGCCGCCGCGGCGACGTCGCGGTGATGGCGCTCCGCTGTACCGAGGTCCCCTGCCAGCAGGGCGCGCATGCCCCTGAACAGCGGCACATACCACCTCACCAGTGGCTGACGGAGCTGATCGACCAGACGGCTGAAGGCGGCGATGGAGTCGTCGACGGCGCTGAGGTCGCCGACCTCGAGATCGGCCACGATGCGGAACCGGTACCCCAACAGCTCCAGCATCCGGTCACCGGCCGCCAGGGCGAGCTCCACGATCGCATCGGCATTCTCCCGCCTGAGCATGGTGTGCGCCGGGCCGCCATGGGCGTCGTTGATCGCCGCAAGGGCCTGCGCGATCAACACCGCATCGCCGACCTCGTCCGCCAGCTCCAGCGCGGCCGCGGCCCGCTGGCGCGCCGTCTCCATCGTCTCCGGTGTGGCCGCGGTGACCGACAGGCGCGCCAGCAGCATTGATCGCAGTTCGATCGCATCGTCGGGCAGCGCATCGAGCGCGTCGGCCACGAGCCTGGCCTGCTCGCCGCTCCCGATCGGTACCTCCCACGCCACCGGGCCGGTGCCGATTCCCAAGACCGCTCGTGCCCGGATGTCGGGCGCCGCGATGGACCGGGCCAACTCCGCGCAGGCCGTGAAGCGTTCCCGTGCCGCTTCCAGGTCACCGGCGAGCAGCAGCGAGTCACCCTCGTCGAGCATCAGGGTGGCACGGCGATGGAGGTCGGTCGACGCGGCCCGGGCGCCACGCCGGAAGAACCCCGCCGCCTCTCGATAGGCGAGCACGATCAGCGCCCGGCGCGCCGCGAGCTCCCACTGCACCGACGCGGCATCGGCGTGGTCAGGGCCGGCCTGGTCGAGGTGATCGGCGACCACAGCGTGGAAGGACGGATCCACCTCCAGACCCTCCACAAGCGCCGCCGCGGCGCGGCGGTGCAGATCCGCCCTTCGAGTCGGATCGATCCCGTGCAGCACGACCTCGTGAACGATGTCGTGGCTGAACACGAAGGTCCCGTGATCTGCTCGGGTCACGATGCCGGCACCGATGGCCGTCTCACACGCGGCGGCGGCATTGTCGACGGAGATGTCGCCGATGGAGGCGACGGCCTCGGCGGTGAACGACTTGCCGGCGATCGCCCCCACCCGCAGGATCGCAACAACGGCCTCCGTCAACCGCGCCAGCCGGCGCTCGATGACCGCGGCCACAGCGTCGGGCACCGCCGCCGGCGCGACATCGAGGCGGCCCGACTGCGCCATGAACTGACCGAACTCCCACACGAACAACGGATTCCCCGCGCTCCGCTGGACGACGGCGTCGACCGCCGCGGTCGATACACCCTGCCCGGCGGCCGTTCGCAGCAACTCCGCCGCCGCCTCGGGCGAGAGCCGGGGGACCGCCACCGAGGTGCCTACCCGAGCCAGCTCGGCGATGTGTTCTCGATCGAGCTCTTCCGGGCGATAGGTGCCCACGAGCAGGCAACTCACATCGCGAATGGCCGCACCGACGAAGCACAGAACCCTGACCGATGCTGCATCAGCCCACTGCAGGTCTTCGAGGACCACCACGAGGGATCCGCCGGAGGCGGCGCCGCGAACGACGCCAGCCACCGCCTCGAACTGCGCGAACTGGGCGGCCGCCGATGCGCCCGGAGACTCTGCGACGAAGTCGCCGAGCGTGTGATCGGAACCGGCGAGCTGGCGCAGGATCTGCACCCACGGCCACAACGGGGGAGCACCCTCGCCCTGCCACGCGGTCGTCCAGGCGGTGCTTGCGCCGCGGGCACGGGCCAGTGCCACAATCTCCTCGGCGAGACGGGTCTTGCCAATCCCCGGCTCGCCGCTGAGCAGCAGCAAACCTCCCCGCGCCTGATCCAGGTCGGACAGGTGGGACCCGATCAACGCCAGTTGAGCGTCACGCCCGACAAGTCGACGGGGAGCGTGCGTCCGGGAGGTCGGCATCGACACACAGGTTATGAACGTCGTGCATTGGCGGGCGGTGCCGCATCAGCATCCCGCAGCCCTCGCTCGTAGCGACTGCGCCACATGGCCACCGTGAAGGCGACGCCCCACAGCGCGAACCACGGATCCCAGAAGTAGGCGTGCCAGGCAATGGCACGCTCGTCGGCATCGTCCGCAGCATCGATCACACCAGACTCGACGAGCAGGCCGGCGACGGTGAGCACACCCCCGTAGGCGGTCAGCCCGATCGCCACGATCCATCCCAGCACTCGCATCGGCCTCGCTCTGGTCCAGGGCGGGAGCCGTCCCGCTCCCACTCCTACGAGCACGAGCGGCGCGACGGCTCCGACGAGTTTCGCGACGGTGATCAGCCACAGCGTGGCGACGACACCGGTCGTACGCTGTCGGCCCCAGCGCTCGATCTCGCCACCGACGGTGTCGAGCAACGCCGTACCTCCGAGCGCCCAGTACGCGCTCATCGCGGCGCTCGCCGCGCCCAGGCTCGCGGCGGTCATGGCCGCGACGACAGCACCGCGATCGAGCCGCTCCATCGCCCAAGCCTGCACCTGCCTCGCCCTGGTGGCCACCACGGACGACGGAGCGGCCTGCCGCCGCCTCATCCCTGAGGCGGGCCCTGGGTGAACGCCCAGTCGAGCAGCGTTGCCGCTGCCTGGTCGCGGGCGTCGTCGGTTGGCGCACCCAAGAGGGCCACGATGATGCGCCGGCCGTGGCGGGTTGCCGAGGCGAGGAGGCAGTAGCCGGCGTTGCTCGTGTGTCCCGTCTTGATGCCGTCGGCGCCCGGGTACGTCACGAGGAGGTCGTTGGTGTTGGGGATCGTCTGCCCGTTGAACCGGGCGGTCGTGTCCATGACGGTCTGCCGGAAGTCGGCGTTCGCCGACAGGACGGTGGCGAGCGTGATCAGGTCGCGTGCCGACGAGAACTGGCCCTCGGCATCGAGCCCGCTGGCGTTCACGGCATGTGTGTTCGTGAGCCCGAGCGACGCCGCGGCGTCGTTCATCATCGTCGCGTAGGCATCCTCGGAGCCGGCGATGTCGATGGCGAGCAGGCGGGCAGCGTCGTTGGCGCTCACCTTCAACATGGCTCGGATCAGCAACGAGCGTGACACGACCTGTCCGGCGCCGATCCCGATCACTGACTCGTCTCCGCTGCCAGCGAGTCCGTCGGGCGCGACGATGGCCTTGTCCTGCTGACCGGCGTCGTAGGCGACGACCGCGGTGAGCAGCTTCATCAGACTGCCGACGGAGAGGCGGGCGTCGGCGTTCGTGGTGGCCAGCATCGTGGACGCCTGGGCGTCGAAGACCGCGTAAGCGGATGCGTCGACCGGGGGCGCGGCGATGGCGCTGTCGTCGACGATCGTCGTGTGAGACGCGCCGTGCGTGTCGTTCGTCGCGTTGCCGGATTCGCTGCACGCCGCTGCGGCGGCGATCACGACCATCGCAACCGGCACGAGTGCGCGGCGCGTTGGTCGATCGCGTCGCCTCGCGGCCGAGGGGCTCTGTGTCATGTCGGGCAGGATGCGGTAGCGCAGGACACGCTGACATCGGCCGTGCGGTCATCGTCGGCCGGCCATCCGGCCGGTTCAAGATCAGTCGAATGGCCGAGAGCGAGTGACCTGGCGAGGCGCCCTTGGCCTGCTGGGTGGGTCGTGTTCTGTCACCCAGATCGCGATCTGGACCCGGTTGCGGAGGCGGAGCTTGGTTTGGATGCTGGTGAGGTGTGTCTTCACCGTTGACAGGGAGATGAACAGCTCGGTGGCGATCTCTTGGTTTCCGAGGCCGCGGGCGACGGCGCGGGCGACTTCGAGCTCTCGTTCGGAAAGGGGGTGATCTCGTGGCGATGGCGTTGTCGCGGGTCTGATGAAGCGGTCGAGGTACCGCACCGTGATGGATGGGGAGATCAGGGCGTCGCCGGCTGCGGCGGCGCGCACCGCCTCGAGGAGCAGGTGAGGGCCGCTGTCCTTGAGGATGAAGCCGGCGGCGCCGTTGCGCAGGGCGATCTGGACGTGCTCGTCGGAGTCGAAGGTTGTTGCGATGACCACTCGCAGCGGCTGCGGTACGTCGGGGCCCGCGAGGAGTCGGGTGGCGGCCAGCCCGTCGAGCACGGGCATCCGGATGTCGAGCAGGCAGACATCGGGACGGATCCGTTTGGCGAGCTCGACGGCGGCACGCCCGTTGTCGACTTCGCCGATCACGGTCATGTCGGGCTGGCTGTCGACGATCATCCGGAAGCCTGCTCGGACCATCGCTTGATCGTCGGCGAGCAGCACCGTGATCGGCGGTTCGCTCTGCGTGAGGTTCACCAGCACGCGCTCGGTCTGTCGGGATCACGGCGCGGATCCGCCACATCTCGCCGTCGGGCCCGGCGTGGAAGGTGCCTCCGAGCGCGTCGACGCGCTCGCGCATGCCCACGAGGCCGTAGCCGGTGTCGAGGGGCGCGTGCAGCATTCGGTTCTCCACCGTGAGCTCGAACGCACCCAGGGTCGAGTTCAGCGAGAACGTCACCGGACCGTTGGGGTCACCGTGGCGTCGGACGTTGGTTGCTGCTTCCTGGGTGAGCCGCTGGATCGTCTTTGCCAGGTCTGCCGGTACGGGCGCCGCGCGTATGTCGTCGTCGATGATCAGCTGGGTGTATGGATGCGTGGTGCGGAGGTCCTCGACGTTGCGCTCGATGTCGGCGACTCGAGGCGGCGGCGAGCTGGTCGGATCGGTGCGGAGAAGTCCGATCAACCGGCGTACTGAGGTGAGCGTCTCGACGCCAGCGGTCTCGATGTCGGCGAGGGCTCGATCGGCGGGCGACCCGGGTTCCGTCACCACCTGTGAAGCGGCTTGCTTGGGCCAGCACGACGATGCCGGTGACGTGGTGGCCAACGATGTCGTGGAGCTCCCGGGCGAGGTCGAGGCGCTCGTTCTCGCGAGCCTGGGCGATGCTCATCCGCCGCTCGTTCTCGCGTAGGTGCATGTAGACGACGGCAGCCACCGCTGCGCCGAGGAGCACGAGGATGGACATCGCGAGGACGGCTCGGATGGGCCCCGGTCCGGCCCGCAGGGAGATCGCTGCAGCGGCGATGACCACCAGCGTGGCAACCGGCCAGCGCAGGCGCGTCGGTCGGACGAGCACCGCGGCGAGGAACACAGGCATCACGACGAACTCGGTGAAGAACCCGAACCCCGGCCCGCCGACGTCGGAGCGGCGGCTGGTTTCGAGCAGTGAGATCACCGAGGCGGCCGTGGCGACCAGCAGCACATGCCGGGGCTTGACCGCCCACGCGCGCGCCAAGGATTGCGATCGCTCCGATGGCGAGCGCCGACAGCCGCGAGTCGGGGCCCGGGGCCGACCGCCCTCCGGTGATCCAGAGATCCACGAGCACCGCCGAGCCCACCACGACCACAAGGGCGATGCTGAGTACCAGGCGCAACGGCGTGGCGAGACGGGCCAGATCCACGTTGGCGACGCTAACGACCCGTGCGCGCCGTGCACCTCGGCCGATCGGACGATGCGCAGACCAGCCGACAATCGTCTGAACGGCCGTTGTCGCCGGTGTGGGGCCTTCCCGAGCATGCAGGCCATGGACATGTCGTTCGCGATTCTCCCCAGTCTCGGCATCAACGTCGGTACCGACAGCGTGCCGCTCGTCGTTGGCGGAGCCGATGCTGAGCGAATCGACGACGGCGGCACTGGGCGGCTGGCGTGACCGCCCGAACCGGCGGCCTCGTCGTGAGGCGGCTGACTGCGAACATTGGTGTGGAACTGCGAGGCGTCGACCTGCGCGCAGGCATCGATGAGTCCATCGTGGACGCGCTGCGCACCGCCATCGGTGAGCACCACGTCGTGGTACTGCGCCGCCAGCACCTCTCTGCCGAGCAGCACGCGACACTCGCCCGGGCCTTCGGCACCATCCAGGCATCCCCAGTCCAGTTCGCCGCTGGTCACCAGGGCGCGGAAGGGCCAGTGTCGACGATCGAGGACACTGCCGCCCGCCCGCCAGCCGGGTTCCCATGGCACACCGATGTGAGTTGGACCAGCGAGCCACCGGGGCTCGGCTTCCTCAGCGCTGTCGTGATCCCCGAGTTCGGCGGGGACACGATCTGGGCATCAACGGCCGCGATCTACGACGCGCTTCCCTCGGAGGTGCAGCGACTGTGTGCGGAATCCACCGTGGTCCACGCCCCCGATGCCTCATTGCTGGCGTCTGTCGAACGGCACCACGGCCCCGAGGCAGCCAACAGACTCAGCCGACAGCACTCCGGGAACGAGCACCCGCTCGTGCAGACACATCCGATCACCGGACGCACGAGCCTCTTCCTGTGCCCGCTCTACGCACGCCGCATCGTCGGGCCCGACGGTGCCGACGGCCGCCTGCTCGCGCGACTGCACTCGATGCTCGACGATCCTCACATCCAAGTCCGCTGGCGTTGGCAAGCCGGCGACCTCGCCATCTGGGACGAGACCGCGACCTGCCACCGCGCCCTCACCGACCACTATCCCCAGCGCCGCGTCATGCGCCGATGCGTCACTACGCGGAACGGCTGAGGCCATTCCGGGTGCTGCACGACCGCTGGCTTGCCGGATATCGAGGCGATGGGCCCCGGCCCTCCATCGCCGGCTCAGCGCTGCGCTGACGCTGTGGGCATCGTGCCGGTGCGCAGGTGACCGCGACACCCGCGCGCCTTCGTGCGAGTCGATACCGACCCGTCGTTCGGCGTGCCCGTTCCGCCGAGCGAGGGGTGGACGCCGAGGCTCGATGGCGGGCAATCTGTGCGCGGTCGCGCCGCCGGCGTGTTGACGGCACGCTGTCGAGCTTGAACGAGAAGGGGAAGCACGTGATCTTTCCGGAGATATTCAAGTTGCATCCGCACCCGACGGCCCTGGATCGCGACCTGGTCCTGCGCTGCATTCAAGAGTGTCTCGACTGCGTTGCTAGCTGTACCGCCTGCGCCGACGATTGCCTCGGCGAGGACGACCACGCCGAGCTGGTTCGGTGCATACGGCTCGACCTCGACTGCGCCGACGTTTGCGACGCAACCGGCCGCATCCTGACACGGCAGACGACGCCCGACCTGCGCCTCATCCGCGCGAGCGTCGAAGCCTGTGCGGTGGCCTGCTTGGCCTGCGCCGAGGAGTGTGAGCTGCACGCTGGCCACCACGAGCACTGCCGCCTCTGCGCCGAGATGTGTCGACGCTGCAAGCAGATATGCGACGACCTCCTCGCAACCCTTGGCTAACACCTCAGAATCGGGACGGGCGGAGGGCATCGCGCAGAAGCCGTTCGGCGCTCCGCGAGTTCTGCCGGCTTCGAGCTGACCGCGCCCCGACTCGGCGTGACGGCGCCGCACGCCTCTTCGCGGCCACCGCGATCTGCCCACTGGCGGCCACGGGTGATCGACGGGCGGGCATCTCCGGCAGCGATGAAATCGACGACGGCACCGGCTCTTGACAGTATGGCTCGCCGGTCGGAGACAGGCTGCTCGTCATGCCGCCCAGCCGTGTGCGCGAGCGGCACTCCGCACGCGGCCTGAACTTGCGTGGTCACCGCCCGTGGGCTGGAGCGATGCGGTGAGAGATGAGCGCACCTGGTGCGCCGATCTCTCACCGCACAGGACGGTGGCAAAGTCGTCGCCCGCCGTGAAGCTGCGTCCCCACGATGACGGCGCGACGACTCTTGGCGGGCCGAGCAGTTCTACCTGCGACGGGGATCGGCCCGTCCCGCCTGATGGAGACTCGAGATGACATCTTCGGATACGAACAGTTCCACCGCCTTGGTCACCGGCGCGAGCCGAGGCTTCGGCCGGGCGATCACCTCGGCGCTGCACGCCGAGGGCGCCAAGGTGGTCGCCGTCGCCCGAAACGCCGAGTCGCTGGCCTCGTTGCGCGACGAGCTCGGCGGCGCGGTCGCCACGGAGACCGCCGACGTCGCCGACCCGGTGGTGGCCGGAACCCTGATCGAGCAGTACCAACCCGACACGCTCGTCCTCAACGCCGGCGCTGCGCCGCTGATGCGGCCGATTCAGCACCACACGTGGGAGAGCTTCAGCCGCAATTGGGAGGTCGACGTGCGCCAGGCGTTCCTTTGGATCCGCGAAGCGCTCCTGCTCCCGCTCCGCCCTGGCAGCACCGTGATCGCGATGTCCAGCGGCGCGGCCGTAGCCGGCTCGCCGCTCAGCGGCGGCTACGCCGGGGCCAAGGCCACGATCCGGTTCATCACCGGCTACGCCGCGGACGAGTCGGCGCGGGCCGGGCTCGGCATCCGTTTCATCTCGGTGCTGCCGCGGTTGACTTCGGCGACCGAGCTGGGGTCGATGGCGGTGGCCGCCTATGCGCGCCGTGAGGGACTCGACGTCGACCAGTACCTCACACGGTCCGGCCCGGGACTCACGCCCGAGGACGTCGGCAAGGCGACGGTCGACTTGGTGACCTCGGCGGAATACGCGCCGGGCGCATATCTGCTGACGACCGCCGGGCTCACCCCCGCCGGATAAGGCTCGACGTGCGTACGCTGCCCTGGTGAGCGGGGTCACCGCCAGCGCCGCGATCCCGGCCGACCAGTTGGAACAGTACCGCCGGGAGCTGACCGGCTACTGCTACCGGATGCTCGGATCAATCTACGAGGCCGAGGATGCCGTCCAGGAGACGATGCTGCGGGCGTGGCGGGCACTGGCGACGTTCGAGGACCGAGCCGGACTGCGCCCGTGGCTCTACCGGATCGCCATCAACGTCTGCCTCGACCTGTTGAAAGGGCGCTCGCGGCGCGCCCTGCCGATGGACGTCGCGCCCGTCGCCGCTGGCGAACTCCGCCGGGGTGATGCCCGACCGGAGGCGACGTGGGTTCAGCCCGCCCCCGACAGCCTGATCCTGCCGGCGGACGGTGATCCGGCGGAGCACGCGGTGTCACGCGAGTCGGTGCGCCTCGCCTTCATCGCTGCGCTGCAACACCTCGCTCCCCGGCAACGAGCAGTGCTCATCCTGCGCGACGTGCTGCGCTGGCGAGCCGCCGAGGTCGCAACGCTCCTCGACACGAGCCCCGACGCCGTGAACAGCGCGCTCCGCCGGGCCCGCGCCGTACTCGCCACCATCGACCGCGACTCGGCACCCAGCCAGCCCTCCGCCGCCGATCGCGAACTCCTCGCCGCCTACATCGACGCCTTCGAGCGCCACGACGTCGACTCCCTCGTCGCCCTGTTGCGTGACGACGCCATCCTCGAGATGCCGCCATTCGAACTCTGGATGCAAGGCCCCGACGACATCCGGCGCTGGATGCTCGCCGTTGACGCCTTCAGCCAAGAGCGCTTCACGCCGGTCCACGCCAACGGCTCGCCGGCGGTCGCCGTCTACCGCCCGCCGAAGCCCGGAGGCCAGCCCACCGCGTTCTCCATCCAGGTGCTCGACAACATCGCCGGGCGCATCGGCGCCATTCACGTCTTCCTCGACCCGGCGCTGTTCGACCTGTTCGGCCTTCCCCGCGTCCCAGCTTCCTAGGCCGGGCGTCCGCGCCCGTGAGCGCGGCCAATTTCGTACGCTCTTCACATGACCCCGTCAGGACCTGGCGACCTCGCGAGCCGGTGCGAGCGGCTGCGGTCGCTGCACCAGCCGGGCACGCCACTGAGGCTCCCGAACGTGTGGGATGTCGCCACGGCGAGAGCTGTGGTGGCGGCCGGCTTCCCGGTGGTCGCCACCACCAGCTGGGGTGTGGCCGCCGCTCTCCTGCACTTCGTGCCGGACGGCAAAGGTGGGATCGCGGTCGAGAAGGGTCAAGGGTCGGCGATCCACTGACCAAGGTCTCAGCAACAGGAGGCGACGATGGCCAAGGCAGGTCTGAACGGGTGCGGAGTGCACCTCGTGGGGAGTGTGCCGCTGGGCAGCAGCGAGGCGGTGTTCCGGGCCACGGCGGCCGCGGTCGGACCATGGGTGGCCCGATTTCCCGATGGTGAGACTGGAGCTCGTACCAACTGGATCGAGTGGCAGATACCGATGCTGGGCGGCGATCCGGCGCTCGAGGTCGTGCCACCGGATCCCGACCACTACCGGCCCCTCCCGCGTGCCGCTTTGCGCGAAGGCAGCGTGGCGGACGACATCTCTCTGACGGGTTGTGGCTACGCCGACGCGGCCGAAGCCTCGTACGCCCAGTTCAGAAAGCTGCGCAACGAAGGAGTGATCGCGGCCGGCACCCGGTTCCAGGTCTGCCTGCCCACACCGTTGGCGACCGTTGCCTTGTTCGTCACCCCGGAGGACCAGGCAGCGGTCGAAGCTGTCTACGAGCGTCTGTTGTTGGCCGACCTGGACCGTGTGCTGGCCGCAATTCCGCATGAGGACCTGGCCATCCAATGGGACACGGCCGTCGAGTTCGGTGTCCTCGAGGGTCTCTTCCCCGTGTGGTTTGAACCGGCCGAGGCTGGCATCCTGGAACGGCTCATACGCGTCGGCAATCGTGTCTCTGCCGATGTCGAGCTCGGCTTCCACCTCTGCTACGGCGACGCCGGGCATCAGCACTTCACGCAGCCGACCGACGCGGCCATCCTGGTGCGAGTGGCGAACGCCCTCGTCGATGGTCTCGAGAGGCCGTTGAACTGGTTGCACCTGCCCGTGCCTCGCGAACGCGACGACGAGGCCTACTACGCGCCCCTGTCCGATCTGCGCCTGGCCGATGACACCGAGCTGTACCTCGGACTCGTCCACCACACCGACGGGCTGGAAGGCACGCAGCGGAGGATGGCCGCGGCCTCGAAGGTGGTGCCGGCGTTCGGGATCGCCACCGAGTGCGGCCTCGGACGTCGACCATCCGAGACCGTGCCCGACCTCCTCGCCCTCCACGCCGCCGTCGCGAGGGGCTGACCGGCTCCGACAACGATCGACCACAACTCAGTGAGGCAACTCAGTCGGCACCCGGCCTGTCGACGCGCGCACGACGACGGCGCGACCCATCGCTTCGATCGGTTGGTGCACCGTTGTCCGAGCGGGGGCGGTGTAGCGCAGCCGTGCCCGCTGGGCTCGCGGTCGTCCATCACCGATCAGGCGACCCCAGCTGGCCCGGCGGCCGCTCGAGGTACGTGTCATCGGGACGCCCGAACGCGAAGCGCTCGTACAGGCCGTGGGCATCACGGGTGTGCAGCATCCATCGCATGTTCGCGCCAGGTCCGCCGTCGATCATTGTCCTGACCAGCTCGATGCCGACGCCGTCGCCACGCGCTCGCTCTTCGACATACACGTCTGCAAGGTAGGCCAGCGCCACACCGTCCGAGATCGCTCTCGCGAACCCGACCATTCCATCGCCGTCGTACGCGGCCACCACCCGCCACGCTGATCGCAGCTGCGCCTCGACGTCGGATCGCCGACGCCAGCGTGCCCAGTACGCCTCAGTCGACAGGAAGCTCCACAGCGCGTCCACGTCGACACGAGCGCGGTCGTCGTCGAGCTCGTACTCGTGAACACCCTGGACATACGTGCGCCGCACGCCCGCCGAGCGTACGAGCCGTCGGCCGACGAGCTGTGAGCCCAGCGTGCGGAGATCGGTACGCGCGGCCCCCTTGACTTCCTATCGGCAATAGGTAAACTGCCTATTAGCGATAGGCATCACAGGGATTCACCAAAGGAGTGGGCGCGATGAACAGCTACGGCACGATGGAACTGTTGCCGGCCGGGCTGCCGAGCGGCAAAGCCGACGGTCGCCTGGGTCGGTCAGGCGGATCTGGGTCAGTGGCGCGCCCGGCGGAGATGGTGCATGCGTGATGCGACGACGGTCGCCTCCTGGTCGACGGCGTTCGGGCCCTGAGATCGACTGATGGCCGCCAAGGTGGCGCAGCGTCGAGAGGCCAGAGTCGCCTCGATCGTCGCCTCCGCATGGAAGCTCGCCCGCGAACACGGGATCGCCGGGGTCTCGCTGCACGCCTTGGCCCGCGAGGTGGGGATGCGCCAGCCGTCGCTCTACGAGTACTTCGACTCCAAGCACGCCCTGTACGACGCGATGTTCGCCGACGGCAACCAGCAGCTGCTCGATCGGCTCGAGCAACTCAGCTACCCGCGTGACCCCCGCGCCGCGTTGAAGAAGTGCGTCGGCGCGTTCGTCACCTTCGGGCTCGAGGATCCAGCACGATGCGAGCTGCTCTTTCAGCGCCACGTCCCGGGTTTCGTCCCCTCTGCGGGGTCGTATGCACTGGCGGGGGAAGTGCTTGGACGCGTTGTCAAGCTGATCAACGAAGCAGGCGTCACTCAGCAGGGCGACATCGATTGCATCGTCGCGATGGTCGCCGGCCTGATCGAGGCGCAGCTCAGCAACGACCCTGGCGGCAACCGTTGGAGCCGTCATCTCAATCGTCTCATCGACCTGTACGTCGACGACGCCATCAACAGGGGCAAGCACCGATGAAGGACAACCGGATCCCGCGTCCCGAGGCCCGGGTGCTGGCCGAAGAGGAGTTCGTTCGTTTCGCCGACCTGGTCGAGTCGCTCACCGCCGACGAGTGGGCGCGGCCGACGGACTGCACCGGGTGGGACGTCCGCAAGATCGCTTTGCACGTGCTCGGGTCGGCCGACGCGCAGGCGTCGGTGACCGAGTTCGCCCACCAGCTTCGGCGTGGCCTGCCGCTCAACAAAGAGATCGACTCCCACCACTGGGTCGACGGCCTCAACGAGTTGCAGATCCGCGAGCGCTCCCACCTGTCGATCGACGAGCTCGTCACCCGACTCCGGGCCGTGGGCCCGAATGCGGTCAAGGGGCGGTGGCGGACCCCACCCCCGGCGCGGTACCTGCCGCTCCCGTTCGGTCCGCCGATCGGGTGGGCCCCACTCAAGTACCTGCTCGACGTCGGCTTCACCCGTGACGTCTGGGCCCATCGGATCGACATCCACACGGCCATCGACCGGCCGATCAACCTCACCGCCGATCACGATGGCCGCCTCGTCGCCGACATCGTCGCCGAGTGGGCGACCCTCCACCGCCAGCCATTCGAACTCGTGCTCGACGGTCCCGCCGGCGGCAAGTTCTCACAAGGCGTCCACGGCGAACGCATCGAGATCGACGCCGTCGACTTCGTTCGCACCCTCTCCGGTCGCCTGCCCGGAACAGGTGTCCTCGCCAACCCACTACCACTGTGACGGTTGACTACCCCCGAACGTGGCGTCCAGCGCGACCCAGTGACGACAGCCGGCGTGCGAGTTGCGTCCGTGATGTCACGTCGAGCGAGCCGAAGACAGTGCGTCGTCAGCGCAGTGAGCTGAATGCGGCCCGCACTTCAGCCGTGAAGAGCTGCGGCTCCTCCCAGGCGGCGAAGTGGCCGCCCCTCTCGGCCTCGTTGAAGTAGGCGAGGCCGGGATAGACCGCCTCGACCCAGCTGCGCGGGGAAGCCCAGATCTCGCCGGGGAACGTCGTGAAGCCGACCGGAACCGAGACCGGCGGAGGAGGCTGGCCGCTCGCCAGCGCTGCGGCCAGCGCTCGTCCGTCCTCCCAGTACGACCGGGCCGCCGACACTGCTGTGCCGGTCAGCCAGTACAGCGTGATGTTGTCGAGGAGGTTGTCCCGGGTGAGGTTGCCCACGGGCTCGCCGTCGACGAAGGCGCGGGACATCTTGTAGTAGCTGTCGGTGTCGTGGTCGAGCATCCAGGCCGCCAGCGCGACGGGTGAATCCAGCAGGGCGTAGCCGATCGTCTGTGGCCGCGTTGCCATCTCGAGGAAGTAGCCGAAGCCATCCTGCCTGAACGTCGCGACCGCCTCGGCCGCGGCGCGTTCCTGTTCGGATTCCTTGGGCAGGTGATCGCCGATGGCGAGCACCGCCGTGAGCAGGTTCAGGTGGTAGCCGACCAAACCCTCGACCGCCTGGCGGCCCATCAAGTCCGTGACGAGGGCGCCCACGTCGCCGCCCTGGGCGACGTAGCGGGTGTAGCCGAGGCGGTGCATCAGCTCCGCCCAGGCGCGGGCGACGCGGCTGGCGTCCCAGCCGAGCTCGGCCGGCTCGGCCGAGAAGCCGTAACCGGGCATCGACGGCAGCACCAGGTGGAATGCGTCCTCGGGGGTGCCGCCGTGAGCGGTCGGGTCGGTCAGCGGGCCGACGGTCTCCAGCAGCTCGACGACCGAGCCTGGCCAGCCATGCGTCATGATCAGCGGCAACGCGTTCTCATGCCGGGACCTGACGTGGATGAAGTGGATCGTCACCCCGTCGATCTCGGTCGTGAACTGCGGCAGCGCGTTCAGTCTCGCCTCGCACTTGCGCCAGTCGTACTCGCTCGTCCAGTAGCGGGCGAGCTCCCGCATCGTCGCCAGCTGCACGCCCTGCGATCGGTCCGGGACGAGCTCCTTGGTGGGCCAGCGCGTCGCCGCGACACGCTGGCGCAAGTCGTCGATCTCCTTCTCTGGAATGTCGATCTGGAACGACTGAACTTCGGTCGTGCTCATGACGCCTCCTCGAGCGCAGCGACCTGAAGGAAGGACGGACCTCGGTCGTGAAGAGGTCCGGCTCCCGCCAGGCCGCAAGATGGTTCAGGTCTCATTTCCGAGCCTGATGCGGTTGGTGACGCCACCAAGCGTGCTCTACTCCGCTGCCCGTCGCACCCGTCGAAGTCCCTGGTGTGCTCGACGACCGACGGGGCACGTCGGCACCGACAGGTTGATATGCAAGTCCACACTTGCATATTGTGACCGGGGTGGCCGACGTGTTCAGAGCTCTCGACGACGAGACCAGGCGCGTCATCCTCGACGAACTCGCCGCCAGCGACGGACAGACCCTCTTCGAGATCTGCTCACTGCTCACCACCCGCCACGGCCTCAGCTCGACCCGGCAAGCAATCTCGCAGCATCTCGGCGTGCTCGAGTCCGCCGGCCTGGTCCGCACCGAGCGGCGTGGCCGTTCCAAGTTCCACTACTTCAACAGCGAGCCCCTCGCTGCGATCACACGACGATGGCCTGTCGTCGGGAAAGACACCACTTCATGAGAATCCAACTGACCAGCATCTTCGTCGACGACCAACGAGCCGCACTCGCGTTCTACACCGACGTGCTCGGATTCACGAAGCATCGCGATGTCCCGATCGGCGACGACGCATGGCTCACCGTCGTGTCACCCGAGTCACCCGATGGACCCGAGCTGCTGCTGGAGCCCGCGGGTCACCCGGCGGTCAAACCGTTCAGAGACGCCCTCGTCGAGGACGGCATCCCGCTGGCCCAGTTCGCCGTCGACGATGTCGCAGCAGAGTACGACCGGCTGACCAACGACGGCGTGACGTTCACCCAGCCACCGACCGATGTCGGCGAAGCCATCATCGCCGTCTTCGACGACACATGCGGCAACCTCATCCAGATCATCGCCGAGAAGCAAGCCGCCAGCAGCACCGACTGAGTCACGAACAGACTCGATCCGACGACCATCGAGACGACCACCGGGTGCAGGCCCGTGCTGCAGAACGGGTGCCGGGCCGGCGACACGCTGGTGGTCAGTGCTCGACTGTCTTGCCCGGTCGGTGCTCGATGCCCGAGAGATCCGCGCCGAGCTGACCAGCTGCGAGGTCAAGGTCAGCTTCGCCGGCACGGTGCACGACCCCCGCCGATCCGGTCGGGCGGACGTGAGACGCCGCATCGTCGGCGCGTTCAGGTGGTCGTGCGCGGGATGAGTCGGAGCGGAAGTTGGATCCGTTGGCGAGCTCGGTCCGGGTCATCGATGGTGGCGAGCAGCAGGGTGGTCGCTGCTCGCCCGGTTTCGCGAAGTGGTTGGGCGACGGTGGTGAGGCCGAGGTAGTCGGCGAAGTCGAGGTCGTCGAACCCGACGACGGCGACGTCGTCGGGGCAGTGCCAGGCTCGTTCGGCGATGGCTTTGAGGACTCCGACGGCTTGCACGTCGCTGTGGGTGAAGATGGCCGTCGGTGGGTCCGGGAGGTCGAAGAGGCGGTGGGCGTAGGTGCGGGCCGGCTCGACCCCCGGGGCTCCGCGGATGACGTGGTCGTCGGGGAGGTCGCAGCCACCGACGACGAGGCCTTGTCGGAACCCATCGAGGCGGTGGGCGGCGTCGATGTCCATGTCGATCGCGACTCGGGCTTCGCCGATGAAGCCGAAGCGGCGATGCCCTGCGGCGAGCATGTGGTCGGCGGCGAGTCGGCCGCCCTCACGGTCGTCGACGTGCACGCTGGAGAAGCCGTCTCGGGCGAACTCGACGAGGACCGTGGGCAGCTCTCGGTTCAGGAGACGCGAGGCGACGGTGTCGTCGAACTGGAGTGACATGACGATGATGCCGTCGAGCCGGTTGGTCAGCGGTAGCGAGTCGAGGTAGTTCCGGCGGACGGTGAGCGTCGCCTGGTCGTACAGGACGAGCTCATAGGGCTGGTCGCGGAGGCCGTCGAGGACGCCGCGTAGGCGGACCTCGTAGGACGGGTACGTCGTGAGCGGGGCGACGACCCCGATGCGGCCGACGCCCTTGCGGGCGCGGGCGTGGGCGTCGGTCCGGGGCACGAATCCGAGCTCGTCGATCGCCGCGAGGATGCGTTGACGGGTGGCGGCGCGCACCTTGCCGGGAGCGTTGAGTGTGTAGGAGACCGTGGAAATGCTGACGCCTGCCCGGCTGGCGACGTCGTAGATGGTGACGCCCATGGGCGGACTCAGGAGTCGCCACAGCCGCGTCGAAGTGCTTCGATCGAAGTTCTTGACATGATGTGACTGTGCCGTGTGGAGTGGGCGGGGTCAAGGGGGTTTGGCATGTCACGTCGTAGGTGTTCACGGCTGGCCGCATCGGCGACCGCTGCGTTGCTCGTCGTGGCGTCCTGCGCCGACTCGGACTCGACCGGCACGAGCGCCACGACGGCAGCCGACGAGTCCGCCTCCACGTCGTCTGGCGCGACGGCTCCGCCGGACGCTGGCTCCGGGACGACGGCAACGGCGATCGGCGGTTCGGTCAGCGTGCTCGGCGTACTCGGCGACGACCAGCGCGAGGCGTTCTTGGCGGCGTTCGAGGCGTTCGAGGAGGCGACCGGCATCGAGGTCGAGTACGAAGGCACACAGGATCTGTTGGCGGTGCTGCAGACGAGGCTCGACGGTGGCAACCCGCCCGACATCGTGTCGAACCCGAGCGCCGGTCAAATGCGCGACCTCGCCGAGGCCGGTGAGCTGCTCGCGCTCGACGACGTCGTCGACGTCGACGCCGTTCGGGCCGACTTCCCGCCGTCGCTCGTCGAGCTGGGTTCGGCGGACGGCACATTGTTCGGCGTGCCGGGGACGACGGCGGTCGCCGGGTTGGTGTGGTACAACCCGGCGACCTATGACGGGCCGACGTCGGGGACGCTCGACGAGCTGACGGCATGGGTCGACGACGCCGCAGCCGACGGGCGAACCGCGTTCTGCATGGGCCTGGAGTCCGGACCGGTGAGCGGCTGGCCAGGGGCGTCGTTCATCCAACAGTTCATGCTGCAGACCGCTGGCGCCGAGGCGTACGACCAGTGGTGGCAAGGTGAGCTGCCGTGGACCTCGGCACAGGTGCGTCAGGCCTTCGAGTCGTTCGGCGCGATCGCCACCGACCCGGCCAAGGTCGCCGGCGGCCCGACCGCGGCGTTGACCAGCAGCTTCTCCGACAGCGCCGTCGGCCTGTTCGACGATCCACCCTCGTGCTACCTGCATGTCCAAGGCGACTGGCTCGGCAATGCCATGGTGGCCACCGTCCCGGATATCGAGCCAGTCGCCGACGTCGACTTCTTCCTCTTCCCGTCGGCGCACGCGGACGAGTCGCCCGGCATCGTTACTTCCGGCGAGACGTTCGGAATGTTCGTCGACACGCCGCAGGCCCGAGCGTTCATGCGCTACGTCGCCAGTGAGCAGTTCAGCGAGCTGATCGCTGCCTCGGGACTGTGGATCGGCCCCAACCGGCAGACACCGCTGACGGCATACACGTCACCGCTGTCGGCGAGGGCCGCCGAGGCCTACCTCGACGCCGACACGGTCGTGTTCGGCGCCCAGGACGGCATGCCCGCGGCGATGGTGACGGCCTTCCACCAAGCGGTGATGTCCTATGTCGCAGATCCGGATTCGCTCGACGACATCCTCGCCGGGCTCGACGAGGTGCAACGCACCGCCTACACGGACGGCTGAGTGCGCGCCGCCGCAGCGTTCACCGTCGCTGTGCCGGCCGGCGCGCTCGGCTGGCTGTGGCTCGTCGAACGCGTCGCGGCACGGAGGTCGCAGCGATGGCGAACCGCAGTGCGTGCTGCCGGCTGGTTGGGCCCGGCCGGGATCCTGCTCGCCGTGTTCCTCGCCTGGCCGATGCTGGCCACGGCGGTGCTCAGCTTCCGCGACGCGTAGCGGCCAGGCCTGGGCGGGCCTCCACAACTACCAATTCCTCGTGTCTGACGGTGATGTACGAGTGGCGCTGCGCAACAACGTCGCCTGGCTGATCGTGCTCGCGACCGTGCCGGTGGTGATCGGCCTCGCTGTCGCCACGCTCGCTGACCGCGTCCGGCACGAACGAGTGGCAAAGGCGGTCGTCGTCGCCCCGATCGCGATCTCGTTCGTGGCCGGGGCGATCATCTGGCAGGCGATGTTCGAGTACCAGCCGAGCAACCGGCCGCAGGTGAGCACGCTCAACGCGGTCCTCGCCGCGGCACCCGGGGTCGACCCTGTCGCCTGGCTGATCGACACGAGGACCAACAACGCAGCGCTCATCACGGTTGGCGTGTGGATGACGGTCGGCTTCGCGACGATCGTGCTGTCGGCAGCCCTGAAGGGATTGCCGGCGGAGCTCGTCGAGGCGTCGAAGATGGACGGGGCGACGTCGTGGCAGACCTTCCGCTACATCACGCTGCCCCAGCTGCGTCCCGCCCTGGTCGTCGTCGCCACCGCCATGGCGATCACCGCCCTCAAAGCGTTCGACGTGGTGTACGTCATGACGAACGGTGCGTTCGACACGAACGTGATCGCCAACGTCCTGTACCAGCAGCTGTTCGTCAGCCGTGACGACGGACGGGCAAGCGCGGTCGCCGTCCTGCTCGCCGCCGCGGCAGCACCGATCATCTACCTCAACGTGCGACGCGGCCGACTCGGTGACCGCGCCGCATGACCGCCATCGAGACGATGCTCCCGGACGTCGGGCCGTCGCCGACCGGAGCAGCCGTCCACCGATCCGCTTCCCTTCGGCGGCGGCGGTTGCCGGTCGGGCTCGTGCTGACGCTGATCTGCGGCCTGTGGGCCGTGCCGCTAGTCGGGCTCTTCGTCACCTCGATGCGCACCGAGTACGACGCCGCCCGCAGCGGCTGGTGGACGGCGATCACCGATCCCACCGCCCTCACACTTGACAACTACCGAGACGCCATGTCCACCAGCGGGCTGCTCGACGCGCTCGTCAACAGCGCCATCATCGCCGTGCCGGCGGTCACCGCCATGATGACCGTCGGGTCGATCGCAGCGTTCGCGCTGGCGCGACTCGAGCTCCGAGGTCGCCGCCTCATGGTCGCCGCCGCCCTCGTCCTCGCCGTCGTCCCCGTCCAGATCGTGCTCGTGCCGACCCTTCGCCTCTACGACCGCGCCGGACTCGCCGGCACCTACCTCGGGACGTGGCTGGTCCACATCGCGCTCGGCTTGCCATTCGCGATCTACCTGCTGCGCAGTTTCTTCGCCTCCCTTCCCGACGACCTGTTCCACGCCGCCGAGCTCGACGGCGCCACCATGCTCGACGCATTCGTCCGCATCGCGTTGCCGCTGGCACGCCCGGCCCTCGCCGCGGTCGCCATCTTCCAGTTCATCTGGGTGTGGAACGACCTGCTCGTTGCGCTGATCTTCCTTGGCGGCGACCCGACCGTCGCTCCGGTCACGGTCACGATGGCCAACCTCGTCAACTCGACCACCGGTCAAGGCACCCAACGCCTCGCTGCCGCCGCCTTCATCTCGATGTCCGTGCCGCTGGTCGTGTACTTCGCGTTCCAGCGATCTTTCGTCCGCGGACTCCTCGCCGGCGGACTCAAATGATCGTCCCCGACGGAGACGGCCGCGCTGCCGGCCTCGCCGTCGACGACCCCGGCGGCGACCAGCCTCCTTTCCTGTGGGCACACGGCCTGACCTCCAGCGTCGAAGCCGAGCTCACGTCCGGACTGTTCGACTGGACGCACCTCACCACCACACGCGTCATACGCTACGACGCACGTGGCCACGGCTCATCGCACGGTCCGGACGACCCCGCCACCTACACGTGGCCGCAGCTCGGCGCCGACATCATCGCGATCCTCGACGCTCTCGGCGTGCAGCGCTGCGCCGTCGGCGGAGCATCCATGGGGTGCGCCACAGCAATCTACGCGGCACTACGAGCACCCCACCGGATCGAACGCCTCGTCCTCGCGACACCGCCAACCGCCTGGCGCACCCGCATCACCCAGCGCCAGCACTACGAACGCAGCGCAGAGCTCGTCCTGACCGGCGGCATGCGCGCCCTCATCGACGTCGCACGGCACGAGCACCCGCCGATCGTGCTCGGGGCGGCCAGCCAGCAGATCCGCGACGACGGACTCGACCGACTGTCGCGGATGGACCCCAACACCGTCGCTGCCATCCTCCGAGGCGCTGCAGCATCCGACCTCCCACCGACGACCGACCTCAAAGCGCTCACCCAGCCCACCCTCGTGCTCGCCTGGACCGATGACCCCGGTCACCCCCTCGAAACGGCCGAGGCGCTGACCGACCACCTGCCGGACGCAACACTGCACGTCGCCAACGACCTCAACGACATCCACGCATGGCCGCAGCTGGTCGACCAGTTCCTCCACGCTCCACGACGACACCGATGAACGCGCGGCACGTTCAGCCACGATCCTCGACGCAGCCCCGGCGCCGTGGGTCAGCCGGAACTGTGACTCCACGCAGCGGATGTCCGCCGTGTCCTCTTGCACATCCGCGCTCACAGTTCACAGTCCACCGGGCGGTCGCGTCCCGGCGGCGAGGTCGCTGAGAGCCGACATCGTCGGATCTATCCTGGGTCACCGGCGAACCCGGTATCTCAGGTGGAGCACCCGGCTTCCCGGGATGACCACGTGCGGGTCCTCGAGGAGGTGAAGCGCGTCGACGGGCCCGAAGTACCGCTTACCGGAGCCGAACACGACGGGTACGACGTCCATCGCGACCTCATTCACGAGACCGGCTGCGAGCGCCTGCCCGCCGACGTCGCCTGCAGCGACCGTGACGGTGCGCCCGTCTGCGAGCTGTTCGGCCTTCGCGACACCCTTCCTCACGTCGTTGACGAAGTGGTACGACGCATCGGGATGCCAGCCGTCAGGCTTGGGCCGGTGCGACACGACGACCACGTGGTCACCAACCGGGGGGTTTCCGTCCCATCCGTTCATGATGTCGAACAGATGACGCCCGATCACCATCGACCCGATGTCCTCCCACAGCGGTCTCACGTAGTCCGCCGAAGCCTGCGAGACCCGGAACGCGCTCTGGTCGGCGAGGGCAGTGTCGCCGTTGAAGTACCAGTCGAACAGCGGCCCGATGTCGTCGTTGTCGTCGGCGATGTAGCCGTCGACCGACACGACGTTGTGCATCACGATCGCACTCATTGTTCCTCTCCTTCGCTGCGAGGGGTCGGGCCGCCGCCCGACGGTCCAGCCGCTTATATGATAAACACAATGTTGCGGACGTACACAGTTTCTGTCAAGGCGAAGCACCAGGGCGATCCACGGTATGCGGGAGGTTGGCCCCGTGAGTGACGACCGGTCTCTCGACACCCCGCCCGATGTGGACGAGACGATGCGACGGCTGTGGGGGCAGCAGGCGAAACGCCGGCGGGGTACCCGGCCGGTGCTCGACGTACCCTCCATCGTGGAGGCGGCCCTCGAACTCGCCGACGCCGAGGGCCTTGCGGCGGTGTCGATGGCGCGAGTCGGCGACGCTCTCCAATGCACAGCGATGGCCCTCTACCGCCACATCAGGAGCAAAGACGAGTTGCTCACCCTGCTCGTCGACCGGGTGGCGGCTGACGCGCCGGCGCTGCCCGAAGGGCTGGGCTGGCGCGACGGGTTGGAAGCGTGGGCTCGGGTCCAGATCGATGGCGTGCTCGCTCATCCGTGGGTGCTGGACTTGCCCCTCGCCTCGACCCCGTTGGGACCCCATCGGACACGGTGGATCGACCAAGGCTTCGGCGTCATGCGCCGCCTCGATCTACCAACCGAGGAGAAGGGGCAGATCCTCAGCCTGCTCAGCCAGCACGTCCTCGCCGAGGCACGGGTCCAAGTCGAGATCCGGGATCTGGCCGCCAGCCCGTTCGCAGACCTCGCCGAGATCATCGATCGACTCGCCGACGTCGAGGATCTGCCTCACCTCTTCGCGGCCCTCGCCGAGGGATCCAGCGGGGACGCAGACGACGCATTCGGGCTCGAGCTGATCCTCGATGGGGTCGAGGCGCGACTACGGCGGCGCCGGCAACGGCGCAGGTAGCCAACGCTCGCCGGCGGATCGATCATGTGGCGCACCGTCGAGTTGTCGACGGGCGACCCACACTGGACGCCGGCACTTCAGGGCGCGTGTTGGGCGGTGAGGTCGGGGTGCGTTCAGTCCTCGATCTCGAGCTGGCGGTCGAGCTCAACAAGCTCTGCGGGCGTCGGGAGGTTGTCGACGAGTTCGGCGATGAAGTCGTCGTCGCCTCCGATGTAGAGCGACCAGAAGTCCACGTCGGTGGCGACGAACCACCGCCGGTCGTCGGGCCAGAACAGGTCGGGGTTGCGCCAACCAGTCGACGGCGCGGGGTAGCGCAACTGAGTCGCCGCCATCACTGGGCCGCGCAGTAGGTAGTAGGTCCGGTTTGGCAGGTCGAATCGGGGAACATCGCGCAAGGCGGCGCGGATTGCGCTGTTGCGACGTTCGCTCTCGTAGCGGAGTCGCAACCGCTTCTCGTCGAGTGCTCGGCGGGTTTCATCGTCGAGCGGCCCTCGCCACGCGACTTGGGTGATGGAGCTGGCGAACCCGTGACCCTCCCAGACGGCGAACCACGCCCGATCAGGGCTGGCGGTGTGCCGTTCCCCGATCGAGGCGATGATCTCGTACAAGGCCCGGTACGCCGACCACCAGTCCTCGACGGTTGGGTCCGGCGCGTGCACACGCAGGAACTGCGGGTACTGGTTCGGAACCAGTGCACCGACCGTCCACCACACTCCCCGGCATGCGTCGGCGATCCACTCGGCCGACGCGACCGTGTCCGCCGGTCTGACGTGGTGACCGAAGATCATGCCGAGAAGGTTCGCACCATCAACCCGTCACATGCGGGCGGATATCCGTCCCGACGACGCGACCCGACTGCCCGAGCGCCGCTATGCCGCCGATCTCTCATCGCACGCCGTCTGCCCGCCCGTTGCCCGATTTGTGTCACCGTTTCCGCCATCGACCGCGTGTCGGTGACGCAATCGCGAACGCCCCGACTCGGCAATCGGTCGCCCGGAGGGGCCGATCGCGCCGACAGTGATCGCCGAACCGGACGAACGCCGAACTCGCGCCGGAGGTCGCCGCGGCTTCCAGGCCGGCCCGGACGGGTCGGTCCGCCCTCGGGCGGTGGCCGCCGTCAGGGGCGCAGGTGCTCGATCGTGAGGCCGTGGGGGTCGTCCAGGCGGGCGGCGATGAGGGAGCGGTGGCAGGCCTCCGGGTCGCGCTCGACGCAGAGCAGTGCGGCGAGGCCGTCGGACCGCAGGGTCGTGACGAGGGCGGCGAGGTCGGCGCGGTCGAGTATCTCGGCCGTGTAGCGGCGCACGTACTCGGGTGCGAGCTCGACGCGGGAGCGCTTGCCGACGCCGAGCCGGGCGTCCTCGGCGTACTGCAGATGGCGCAGCTCGGTCGTCGGGGCGAGCTCGGGGTGGTGGCGGTAGCCGAGGTTCGCGTCGGCGAGGGTGTCCTGCAGGCGCCGGGAGTTGGCCCATGCGTAGTGCGGTCCACGGACGCCGCGCCGCTGGCGGACGTCCAAGACGAGGCGGACGTCGGACCCTGACAGCCGCTGGAGGAACGTGTCGCGGGTGAACCCGTAGACGCCGATCGTGGCGACCGCGGAGGGTGTGGGTGGGATGTCGGTGGAGGCGTCCATCGGAGGGTGTGGGACGAGAGGCTCAGGTCGCCTGGACCTGTCGGCGTTGTCGCTTCAGGCCGCGGTGTTCGGTCGTCTTGGTGATCCTGCCAGGTGGCCGCGACCTCGTGCGGCGTCACGTATGCCGCATGAGGTTCATCCTGCGCGAGTGGTTGACCAACAGACTCACCCACGCAGCGCTTGACTGATCCGCGCTGCCTGCCGGGTGAGGTGGTGACGTTCGGCGAGGCTGGGGGCGGACCGGGCGGCGTCGGCATACAGCCGTGCCGCGGTCCGAAGGTCGCCCGCCTTCTCGTGAAGGTACGCCGAGGCGGCGGTGTGGCGAGGCAGGCCAGGGTCCACGGTGGCCAAGGCGGCGAGGCCGGCCAAGGGGCCATCGGCCTCGCCGATCGCGATGGCCCGGTTGAGCTGCACGACCGGGCTCTCGGTGAGCCGGAGCAGCTCGTCGTACCAGCCGACGATCTGCACCCAGTCGGTCTCCTCGGCGACGCGGCGCGTCGGCGTGCAGAGCGGCGATCGCGGCCTGGGCTTGGAACTCACCGAGTCGGTCGCGACCCAGCGCTGTCTGCAGGACGGCAACGCCCTCGGCGATGAGCGAGGTGTTCCAGCGGGAGCGGTCCTGCTCGGCCAGGGGGACCAGGCTGCCGTCGCGCCGGGTCCGCGAAGGCCGCCGAGCGTGGTGCAGCAGCATCAACGCCAGCAGCCCCGCGGTCTCCTCGTCATCGGTCATCGACGCCAACTGCCGGGTCAGCCGGATCGCCTCGGCCGCCAGGTCGACGTCGCCGGTGTAGCCCTCGTTGAAGACCAGGTAGAGCACCCGTTGCACCGTCGCCAGGTCGCCTGGCTCCTCGAACCGCACATCACCGACCGTGCGTTTGGCCCGGCTGATCCGCTGCGCCATGGTCGCCTCCGGCACGAGATAGGCCTGGGCGATCTGCCGTGTGGTCAAGCCACCGACGGCGCGCAGCGTGAGGGCCACCGCGGACGCCGGGGTCAGCGACGGATGGGCGCACAGGAAGAAGAGCTGCAACGTGTCGTCTGCGGTCTCGGTCGATCCGGGCGGCGGCTCGGCCTCGACCCGCTGCTCCCGGTCGCGACGTGAGACCTGGGAGCGGCGGGCGTCGAGGAACTTGCGCCAGGCAACCGTGACCAGCCAGCCCTTCGGGTCGGCGGGCGGTCGGTCGGGCCAGGTCAGCGCGGCCTGGATGAGAGCTTCCTGCACGGCGTCCTCGGCCGTCGCGAAGTCAACTCCGCGATGCACGAGGACGGCGATCACCGCGGGAGTCAGCTCCCTCAGCAGCAGTTCGTCGATGACCAGATCTGCCCTGGTCGGTCCGGTCACTCGGTGACCGTCGGCGGGGCGGTCAGGAACGGGCGCACCTCGAGCCACTCGTGGATCGGCTTGCCGCCGGCTCCAGGAGCTGCCGACAACTCGCCGGCGAGCGCGAGCGCGCGCTCGTAGGTGTCGACGTCGATCACCATCCAGCCGGCGATCAGGTCCTTGGTCTCCGCGAAGGGCCCGTCGGTGACCGGCGGCCGGCCCTCCCCGTCGTACCGGACGAACGTGCCCTCGGGCGAGAGCGCCTGGCCGTCGACGTACTCACCGGTGCTCTCCAGCCGGGCGGCGAAGTCGGCCATGAACTGCACGTGGTCCTCGACCTCCTCCGGGGTCCATTGGTCCATCGGGACGGCGTTCACGGCCTCGGGGGCGCCGCGGTAGTGCTTGAGGAGCAGGTACTTCGTCATGCTGGGTCTCCTTGGTGCGGTGCGGCCACGGTGGCCGCATCTGGCCCTGGGACGGAGCCGCCGGGCTGGTCTCGACATCCTCGCCACATCCTCTCCGAGAATCCGTCGACAGCTCAAGGGTGACCCCATCGCTCCGCTGCCTCGAGGTGAGCGGTTCCGACGAACGAGTCATGTGGACCGTTCCACTCGACGTCGACGTCACGGCGTCGAGCAGATGCTGGCGGACCCGCTCAAGACCGCCGTCGTTCCACGCTGTTCACATTCGTCCGCCGTTGGCCCAGGATCACGGGAACGGACCAGGGCTACCTACGGGTGCGCCGAGGACTGGGCCGAGCACCCGCCGGGCCGCCGGCGTCGCCGCTCGCAACCGGCGGAAGGCGACCACGGACGTGGCTACGAGGATCACCGAACCGATGCTGCGCTGCGTCCACTCGGCGAGACGTTCCAGTGTGGGATCGTCGGAGATCATCGCCGGCGAATCCGGGTCGAACAGCCAGAGCGGGATCTCGAGGACGGTTGTCGTGACGTACGCCGCGGCGACGATCCAACGCGAAGCCCGGTCGGGGAGGCGACCCGACGGGAACGCCAGCAAGAGGTGCACGATGACGGCGACGCCGAGTGTCGATGAGAACTGGCCGACGGTGACGAGGAACTCGTTCCCGACGTTGTTGAGGCCGGCCAGCAGCCAGCTCCACGCGCCGAGGACGAGCAGCGAGCCGACTCTGTTGCTCGGCCGCCGTCGCCACGCCTCGAGGCCGGCGGCGCCGTAGGTGCAGCCCATCAGGGGAAAGGCGAGGATCAGCCACGTCGGCTCGACTGGGCCGTCGATCACCAGGACGACCTCGAGGCCGACGAGCAGGGCCAGTCCGATCGCGACGTGGATCAATGCCACTGCGCGCGGGCGCATCACCGTCCTGTCCGTAGGAATCGGTCGAGGTGATGCGATGCGTACGGACAGAACGCTACGCCGCTGCCGAGACTCGCTTCGCTCGCTCGTGATCGGTGGGCTTTGGTGCAGCCGGCTCCCTCTCGGCCGTCGGGTACGCGCTCGCGGCCTTCTGCGCGCTCGGGCGGTGCGGTCCGCGTTGATCAAGCCCACGGCGCGCCTGCGGGACGACCTGTAATGAAAGCTGCGGTGGCAAGCCAGCCGGGCTGGCTCAGGCCCTACGGATGCAGTGAGTCGCGCAGGGCAATCAGCGCCCTTCGCAGGTCCGAGTCGTCGAGCTGCCGGATCGCGTTGTTCAGCTGGTCGATTGCCGAGGCCGTCTCGCCCTTGCTCTGCAGAGTCTCGGCCTTGTCGAGATGCCTGCCGACCTTTGCCTCGGTTCGATCGTCGAGGGTGCCGGCGCGCACGGCCTGGTCGAAGTAGGACCCAGCCACGTTGAAGCTCGGCGCCCAGATGATCTCGGTCTGGTGCTGGGCATTGAACTCGTCGACCTGGTACTCCTTCGCCGCACCGAGTTCGTTCTCAGACATCATGTCGCTCACGAGCAGCTCGAACGTGTCGAAGCCCCGAGCGATCTCCGTGCCGTAGATGTTGCCGTTGTACCAGTAGGTCGACCACAAGCCGCCGAGGTTGAGGCCGGTCGGATTCGCCGGGACGCTGATCGGTCCGCGGTCGAAGTACCCGATCTCCACCGGCGCGGAAGCGTCGCTGAAGTCGATCAACGAGGTCCCACCCTGGTACCACGCCTGCACGAGGATGTCGCGGCCCGGCACGGGCACGAGTGAAGAGTTGTGCGCCACGCAGTTCTCCTGGGTGGTCTGAACTGCAGGCATCTTGAAGTAGCTGGCGAACTCCATCTGCCCGTTGTCCACCTCGTAGAAGGAGTCAGCCCCCCACTCGAGTTGGTCGGTGGCGCGGCACCGCGCGCTCGTGCCACCGCCCCACTCGTCGGTGAAGATGACGGTGCTGCCGTCGTTGCTGAGCGTCGCCGAGTGCCAGTAGGAGTAGTTCGGGTCACTCACCGCGTCCAGCCGCACCGGATTCACAGGATCGGTGATGTCGAGCAGGATGCCATTGCCCTGGCAGGCGCCGGCAGCCACGCCGAGCGCGGGGTACGCCGTCATGTCGTGGCAGGTGTTGGTGTTGGGCACCGGGCCGTACGGGATTCCGGAGGGGTGCAACTGATCGGGCTGGGGGGTCTCGCCTTGCGGCACGGGCAGTGTGTTCTGCAGGCCGTTGAACGCACCTGTCGCCGGATCGGTGAAGATCCGCGGTTGGCTGACGATCGACGCCGTCTCCGGAGCGTCCAGCGGAACCTTGATGACGTCGATGCGCCACTGGGTCGGGTTGCCGCTCGTGACCGGGTCCTTCGTCAGCGCGGCGTTCTCACATCCCGCCAGCTCGAGCGGCGACCGCACGCCGGCCGTGCCGGAGTTGTAGATGTAGATGTTGTTCGGGTCGTGCGGATCCGTGACGATCGTGTGCGTGTGCGACCCGCGGCACGTCTGCACGCCGGGCAACTGCACCGGGTTGTCGAGGTCGCTGATGTCGAAGATCCGAACGCCGCGGAAGCGTTCCGCATTGACGGCGCCCGGTGCGCCCTGAGAGCCGCAGTCGATGCGGCCGCGGGTCTCCTCGACCGAGATGAAGAGCAGATCGCCGTACACCGAGGGGTCACCCTGACCACCCGGACAGACGAAGGAGTTCTGGAGCGCCGGATTGGTTGGTTCGGAGATGTCGTAGACCTGGAAGCCGTTGAAGTTGCCGACAATGGCGTGATCGCCGGTGAAGGCCAGGTCGGAGTTGGCGAAGGCGATGCCCGTGAATCCGGTTGGAGGTGCGTCGAACGGCGCGACCCTGGGGTCGTTGTCGACCAGGTCGACGTTGCTGGAAACCTCCACCCACGGGAAGTAGCCGGGTGCCACCCCCACGCGTGGGTCGGACGGGTCCGGCGGAGTCGCCGAGGCCGATACCGGCACAAGAGTCGCCACCAGGGCGACGGCGCCTGCGACGGTGCGTCGCCCCGAGCGGCCGATGAGTCTGCGAAGCTTGCCGTGCACTGCCACGCCCTCCCCTGAGTGTCGGTTCGGTCGCCCACCCCGGCCGCAGATGTGCGGCCTGGCGCCCGAACGAACCGACGGTGAGGCACACTAGTGACACCCGCGGCGCCGTGCCAGACGCAAAATGGGTCACGTTGCGAAGTTGATACAGGGAACCTGATTTGATGCTGACCTTCCCGCGGAGCCTTGTGGCTCTGGTTGCCCTGCTGGTTGTCCTGAGCGGCACGGCCGCATGCAGCTCCGACGCCGGTTCGGAGAACAGCGACGAAGATCCTGCCCGCGTCGTCCAGCTAGGTGCGCCTGGGGAGAGCAACCGGGAGCTGACCAAGGAAGAGTTCGAGGCGCTCGAGGTGCCGACGTACACAAAGGCCGACGTCGCCTTCGTGCAGAACATGATCCCGCACCACGAGCAGGCGCTGACGATGACCGCGATGGTCGCCAATCGGGCCAGCAGCGGCGACCTGCCCAAGCTCGCGGAGCGGATGGACATCTCCCAGCGCGATGAGATCGCCCAGCTCGAAACCTGGCTGACTGCACGCGGCGAGGCCCTGCCGGACGAGCACCATCAGCACGGCGCCGAACAGGCCGAGCGGATGCCGGGGATGCTGACGGCCGCCGAGCTCGCTCAGCTCGGGGCGGCCCGCGGTCGGCGTTTCGACCGGCTGTTCGTGCAGTACATGATCCGCCACCATGAGGGCGCCGTCATCATGGTGGAGGATCTGCTGAGCGAAACAGGCGGTGGGCAGGAGCCGGCGATCTTCCAGCTGGCCCAACACATCGCGACCGACCAGCAGATCGAGATCTCCCGGATGAAGCACCTGCTCGTGGAGCTGTAACTGCAATCCGCGTGTTCACCCCGGCGGACCCACCGTCGAGGCGTCAGCGATCAACGAGCCGTCGAACGGTTCGCGGCGCGTCGGGGCCGTGACCTGGAAGCCGAGGGTCTCACGCTCGTGCCGATCGGCGGCGCGACGACGATCGGGCGCTTCCTCGAGCTCTTCGGCACGCGGGGCTTCGACGTGCGGCTAGCCAGCCTCTGCGACGCGGGCGAGGGCGGCGAGAGCGTGCTTGTCGGGCTTGCCGCCCGGGGTTAGCGGGACGTGCTCGAGGACAGTCACTGCGGTTGGCACATGGGCCGCCGTGAGCTCGACACGCGGCAAGGGCGGCCAACTCGTCGAGCGCCGGTTGAGGCGCCCCATCCACGGGCACGACGAAGGCGTGGACCGCCTCGCCCGTCCGCTCGTCGGGCACACCTACCACGTGCGCCTGGGCGACGGCCGGGTGCGTCGTGAGTGCCCGTTCGATCGCGGCTGCATAGCACACCTCGCCGTTGACCAGGATGACGTCGCGGGTGCGGCCCGTGAGGTGCAGCCGCCCCTCGGGGTCGAGCCAACCGACGTCTCGGGTGTTCAGCCAGCCGCCGGCCATGATGGCGGCGGTCCCGTCGGGGTCGCCCCAGTACTGGGCCATGCCGTAGGGGCTGCGAACGTGGATCTCGCCGGCGTCCTTCCCGTCAGGGGCCTCCACCCGGACGTCGACATCGGGCAGCGGCTTGCCGACGGAGCTGGACGCGATGTCGACCTCTTCGGGTGTGAGCAGCGAGATCATCCCTGATTCCGCTTGCCCGTAGCCCTGCCACACCACCGGACCCAGCCGGTCTGCGGCTGCCGTCAGCAGCTCGGCACTGGCCGGCGACCCGCTGACCACCAACGCCCGCAGGCTGTCGAGGTCGACTGGCTCGTCGCGCAACACGGCGAGCATCTGCTGGAGCATCGGTGGGGTCATCGCCACTCCGCTGATGCGATGATCGCTCGAGGGCGAACGGCACGGTCGGCCGGCTGCCGACGGCGTCAGCGATGACGACCGTGCCGCCCCGAAGAAGGCAACGGCCGGCGAACGTGAACATCACTGGCATCGCCCACGCACCATGTACGAGCATCCGGTCGAAGCCGGCCACCAGGCGAGCGAGTTCGGGGGACCGTCGGTCGGGCGTGTACCCGAGGCTCAACGTCCGATACGTGTACGCGCATCCCTTCGGGCGGCCGGTGCTGCCGCTGGTGAAGTTCACGCGGGCGAGGTCGTCCGGGCGGGCAATGACGTCGACCGACCCGGGGTCGTCGGCGGCGAGGACGTCATCGACGGAGAGCACTTCGAGGCCGACGGCGAGCCGGCGCACCTCCGGGGTGAGCGTGGTCGCGTCGCCGACGACAGCATCGATTCCGTCGTCGAGTACGCCGGCGAGCTGGGCGGCGCTCCACGCCGGACGGATCGCCACGACCTGGCAGCCCAGTGCATGGGCGGCGACGTGCGCGGCGAACCCCGCAGGGGTCAGCGCGGTGTGCACGGCGACGCTCCGGCCCGGGCGCAGGCCCGCCGCCCGCAACCCGGCCGTGCAGCGGCGGACCGCCGCGAGCAGCTCGCCGTACGACAGCCGGTGGTCCCCGTGCTCGAACGCCGTCCGGTCCGGATGGCGGTCCAGGGCCTCGAGCAGTGGTCGTGGGAACAGGCGCTCATCGTCCCGTTGATCAGTCGTCCCACGACCCCCTGTGGTCAGACAGGTGGTCTCGGCGAAGTGGCGCTCACACAATCGTTTCCGCCGGGCGTCCCACACCATGTAGGTCCCGAGCACGAGCTGCGTGACGCTGCGACCGACGTCGCCAGCCTGATCGCGGAGCCGCATCGCCGTCATCGCGCGATCGAGCCCGTGAGGTGGGGCCGATGCTCGCGGCACGAGCAGGCACGGCGCCCGGTTCGGGATCGACCGGGTGTGGTCGGCCGACGAGTACAACGAGAAGCGCTGCAGGATCTCGTCCGTCACTGCCCGCATGGCGATCGGCGCGACGTGCCACGCCGGGCAGGGGCGGTTGGCAGCCACTCCGAATGGGATGAAGTGGGCGTCTTTGGGTGTCAGGCGTTCCCATCGCGCCGGGTCGAACCGTTCCGGGTCTTCGTAGCCGGTCTGGTGGAACGCCTGATAGTTGAAGCACAGCACGGAGCCGGTGGGCAGCGTCGTGTGCTCGTCGACGGCGAGTTCACCCGACGTGATCCGGTGGGCGATCCCGAACAACGGGTACAGCCGCATCGTCTCGTTCATGACGTGGTCGAGTCGACGACGGTCCTCGGGGTGGGCGGCCAGCTCGGCCTGCAGCGGCGGGTGCTGGGCGAGCACCATCAGCAGGTGGGCCATGGCCTCCGACATCTGGACGACGGCGGTGTTGAAGAACGTTCCCTGCAGGTACAGCGCCCGCTCGTTGGCCGTCAGCCCATCGGGGAGCGGGTGGGCGACGTCGTCGAGATGGTCGAGCAGGTAGCGGGTGAGCCGGTCCCGGCGACTCATGTGTCGCAAGCTCAGGCACTTGAGCGCCGTCACGACGTCGTCGGCGTTGTCGACGATGAGGCGTCGCGCGCCCGGCGGGCAGGGCTTTCCAAACACGATCTCGAAGAAGAACCCAGCCCAGATCGGCATCATCACGTCCCGCAGCCGGACGAGTCGGCGCCCCGCGAGGTCGCCGCAGGCCTCGGCCGTGTAGCCGCGTGCGAGCCGCTCGACCTCCGGGTTCGGGATCGTGAGGAAGCGCCGGGTGGTCGCCGCGACGGCGTCGTAGCGCGGCCCCGCCTCGAGGTGTTCCTGATGGACCTCCGGGCCGGGGGCGAGCCAGTACCAGAACAGGTCCGACAATGCGGCGCCGCGGCTGCGGCCGTTCGCCGCCGGGTGCCCGTACACCTGTTTGAACCGGCCGGCGTCGACGATCGGGCCGGGGATCGGGATGCCTTCGTCGCCGTTGATGCGGGCGAACAACCACACGCGAAGGGCCACCACCCGGGCGGCAAGCCAGCTGGCCATGGGCGTCAGCGCGCCTCAGCGGCGGCCGTCGCCTCGGCCATGCGTGCCTGGACGCGACCCCAGAACCCGTCCGGATCGTTGAGGTGCGGGTAGGGCTCGTCGGGCACGGCGACCCCGAGGAACTCGCAGAGCACCGGCCACCCGACGTCAGGCCCGCACACCAACAGCCGGTCGGCGGGCACGGTCTGGCGCACCGCTGCGTTGTGGCCGAGGTACACGCCGATCGCGTAGTCGCGGTCCTCGAACCGGCCTTTGAAGAACGGGCCGTCCCAGATGAGCCGCCGGGTGAAGTCGGTCATCACATCCAGCCCGGGCACGACAGCACGCGCCTCGGCCGCCCGGGGATCGGAGTGGCTGCCGAACATCGGGTAGATCGTGCGGGCGACGCTGTCGTACCAGCGGTCGGGGTCGCGCTCGGTGAGGATCACCTTGGCGTCGGGCCAGGTGACGATCAGCTGGCGCCAGAACGCCGCGCCCGGCCAGTCCATCGTGGACTCGTAGCCCTCGAACAGGAGCGGCCAGTCGACCGTCTCCCCCGACGACGCCGCCAGCCACAGCGGCAAGCGATCGCGGTGGTCGAGCACGTGGCGCCCGTGGAAGCACGGGCCGAACCCGAGCCGCTCGAGCGCCGCCTTCAGCGACAACGTCCCCGTGCGGCCGATGCCGGCGCCGATGACCTTCACGCCAGCCTGCCGATGAGATCGTGGCTGATCGCCCGGGGCGAGTCGCAGCCGCACAGGCGCAGGGCGTTGTCCAGCTCGTTCCGCAACAGTGCGAGCACACGGGCGACGCCCGCCTCGCCGCCGGCGGCGAGCCCCCACACGGCGGGGCGCCCGACCGCCACCGCGGTCGCGCCGAGGGCGAGCGCCTTGACGACGTCGGTGCCGCGCCGGACTCCTCCGTCGAGCAGGACCGGTAGGCGCTGCTCGACGGCCTCGACGATCAGCGGCAGCTGGTCGATCGTCGCCGGCGTGGAGTCGAGCTGACGTCCGCCGTGGTTCGACACGATCACGCCGTCGACGCCGTGTTCGACGGCAAGGTGGGCGTCGAGCGGGTGGAGGACACCCTTCAGGAGGATCGGGAGGTCCGAGATGCCGCGCAGCCACTCGATGTGACTCCATGAGATGTCCGGGGACAGCACGACCTGCCGGACACTGCCCGGCTCGCCGCCGCGCAGCTCACGCAGGTTCTCGCAGCGCAACCCGGGGGGTAGATCGTGGAAGTCGTTGCGGTCGTTGCGTTCGGCGCGCCCGAGGGCGGCGGAGTCGACGGTGACCACGAGGGCCCGGCACCCGGCGGTCTCTGCCCTGCGGACGATTGCTTCGGTGAAGCCGAGGTCGGGTTGCACGTAGATCTGGAACCACAACGTTGGCTCCCATTCGGCGGCCGTCTTGCGGGACTCGGCGGCGATGTCCTCGATGGCGACGGTCGACAGCATGGCGGCGATCATCGTGACCCCGGCCGCGGCCGCCGCCCGGGCGGTGGCCCGCTCGGCCTCAGGGTGGGCGAGGCGGTGGAACGCGGTCGGCGCCAAGAGGATCGGCATGGCCATGTCGGTGCCCAGCACCGTGACGTCCAGCTCGGGGACGCCGGCGCCGCGCAGGACGCGGGGCACCAGCGTGACACGCCCGAAGGCCGACTCGTTGGCCCGGACGGTGATCTCGTCTTGGGCGCCGCCGGCGAAGTAGTCGTAGTGAACCGGGTCGATGACCGCCCGCGCCGCGGCCTCGAACTCCCGAACGTTGACCGGTGCACCGACGTCGCGGGACCGGGACGTCGAAGTCAGCACCGCAGCAAGGAACTCGACGATCGGCGCACGGTAGGTGTCGTCGCGCGACCAGTCGTTGCACACGTCCTCGGGCAGCGCCAGCACCGACACGACGGCGGTGCCCTCGTAGTAGCGGAGCACCGGGTGCAGATAGCGAACGTCGTTGGCGGCGTCGGCCTCCCACGCCCGGCCGATGTCGACGTCGAACGGGTCGATGGCGTCGTGGCCGGCGCCGTACTCGAGCGTGACCGTGACGAACCGGTCGGCCACGCCGAAGTCACCGTCGAGCACGTGGTCGACGGGCACCTCCTCGTAGTACCGGGCGCCAACGGTCGTGATCTCGACCAGATCGCACAGGAACGAGTACTGCTGCCACAGGCCCGACGTCCGGTTGATGCGGGCGAGCACGGCAGCGGCGATGGCCTCGGGCGTGGCCGCGAGCTCGTCGCTCGGCCACGGAACACCCTCGTACTTGCGGTCGAGCATCCGCTGCAAGGCACGCGTGCCGTAGCGGAAGCCCTTGATGAACGCGCTGCTGTACTTCTTGAAGTCGCGGCTCTGGGTCAGCGTGCCGGCGAAGTACAAGTCGGGCACGTTCACCGACTCCCAGGACGAAGTGAGGGCCGGGAAACGTTCGTTGATCGTCAGCTCGGGGCGGCAGGTCTCGTCGAAGACCGACGCGTCCATGGCGAACCCGGTGCACGCGATCACACGGTCGTACGTCAGCTCGACGGTCTTGTCACGCCGGGAGTAGGTGAGCGTCACGTCGAACTCGTCCCCGCGCCGCTCGATGCGGACGATCGTCGCGTCGAGCACCATGTTCTGCGACTTGAGCTGGTACGTGTCGAGGAAGTTGTTGTTGACGGCCCGCACGTGACCGACGAAGTGGGTCCGCCACGCGAAGTTGATCGACCGGGGCCCGACGACGTGGATCACTGCCGCCCGCTCGATCAGGTTGTCGGCGGTCTCGAAGGCCGAGTTGCCCTTGCCGATGATGAGGACCCGCTGGTTCGTGAAGTCGTCCGGCACGGTGGACACGTCGCCGTAGCTCTCGGCCGCTTCGATGCCCGGGATCGGCGGGACGAACGCTCGGCCGAACCCGGTTGCCACGATGACCCGCTTGGCCCGGCGCACGTCGCCGCGGTGATCGGTCACCGCGAACGCACCGTCGTCGCGGCGGGCGATCGACGTGACGCGGGTATCGCACTCGACGTTGAGCTCGCCCTTCGCCGCGTAGTCGCCGAGGTACCGGACATAGTCGTCGGCGTCGGGAAAGTAGCGGTCGGTGTAGCGGGTGAACCGGAGGCTCGGGTCGTCGCTGAGCAACGAGTTCCAGTCCATGCGCAAGTTGAGCTCCGGGTCCTCCCAGCCCGTGTGCGGCTTGTTGATCGAGATCATCCGGCGGTGGCGAGGGAACGTCCGGTAGAACGTTCCCGGCGTCGGGCCCGCCTCGATGACGAGGTAGTCACGGCCGGCGCGATGCAGGAGCCAGCCCAGTTGCAGGCCGGCCGGGCCGGCGCCGACGACCAGGTAGTCCATGCTCGGACGTACGAGCGGCGGGCCGACGGGGATTCACCACCAATATGACGAATCGATGACTTTTGGCGGTCGGGACAATCCCTCGGCGCAGGCATGCCGTACGACGGAACGCACGCCTGAACCCGGAGGTCACCGATGACGATCGCCGCGTATCCGCTGCCGAAGCAGCGCTGGCTCAACTACCTCAACACCCGCGGTCACCGGACAGCACTCATCGTGTTCATGGTGATCGTGCTCGCGCACTGGGCCGAACACGTCGTGCAGGCCATCCAGATCTGGGTGCTCGATCGTCCGGTGCCCGAATCACGCGGGGTGATCGGCCAGTGGTTCCCGTGGGTCGTCCACGAAGAGGCGCTGCACTACGCGTACGCGTTGGTGATGCTGATCGGGTTGATCATCCTGCGCCCCGGATTCGTCGGTCAGTCCCGGGTCTGGTGGACCGTGGCGCTGGGCATCCAGATCTGGCACCACTTCGAGCACCTGATCCTGCTCATCCAATCCCAGACCGGCAACCACCTCCTCGGCCGGGCCGTGCCGACCAGCATCCTGCAGCTCGCGCTCCCACGAGTCGAGCTCCACCTGTTCTACAACGCGGTCGTCTTCATCCCGATGGTCGTCGCCATCATTCTCCACCGGCATCCGTTGCCCGCAGAGCGCGACGCGATGGCATGCAGCTGCGCGGCTGCGAGCCGACAGCACAGCGGGTGACCGAACTGCAGGGTGCGTCGAGCCTCGATCTCGTCGGCCCGCTGCCGACACGCCTCGGGTCTGGTGGAGACGTGTCGGAGTGCGGATGCTTCTCAGAACGCAGGCAGCTCGAGCACGCCCCCCAACGGGTCCGGCGAGCCGGGGAGCTTGCCGACGTAGCTGGCCCAGATCTTCGAGCCGTCGGACGCGGTGGCGATGCCGTTCAGGCGTGCCGAGCCGAGTGACCGGCCTTCGGCTCGGACCCGGCGCTCCCGCACGACCTGTCCGCTCTGGGTCATCCGCACGATCGTGCCGTTACCCCGATTGCAGACGTAGAAGTCCGTATCCGGCTTCATCGTGGTGTTGCTCGACTGATTCGGGTTTCCGGTTTCGATCGCCACCGGGGCCAGGTCGAGTGGCTGGTTCAGCGCCCTCGAGCGAATCACCCGCGTCGCACCGGGCGTGAACACCTCGTTGCCCGGTGGGCCGCCGATCGTCATCTCGATCACCTTGATCGAGTTGTCGAATGGCTGGCTGACGAACAGGACGAGTAGGGGTGCGTAGCTGACGATCGCTCCGAGCCGTGGCAGCGGGCGGCGCGCCTGATCGTTGCCGTGGCCGTCGGTGCGGTCCAGCGCCCCCGGCCAGGACCGCCCCACGAGCGGCTGCACCGTCCCGACCGGCGCCAGACCGTCGAGCGCCTTCTCGGTGTGCTCCTGCACGATGCTGCCATCGGCCATCACGACGCAGAACACTGCGCGTCCCGTCCCATCGGCCGCTCGGCCGAGCAGCGCGGTGCCCACCGCCGCCGTCCTCAGTGCCCCCGGGATCACCTGTACGGGCTGGCGGCCGGTGAGATCGTCGAAGTACACGCCGCCGGTCGTCTCATTGGGTGCGGCCTGCAGGGGGCGGCCGTCGGGGTCGACGATCGAGGACGAGCCTGGACCGGTCAGCCCGTAGGGCGCATTCGCCGGCCAGGGGCGCCCGAATGAGTTGTTGATCGACATGCCCAGCGGATTGGCAACAGCGGCCTGGTTGGCCGTCACGGCCGTCGGGTGGTAGATGCCGTTGAGGAAGTTCGGGCTCTGGGCGCTGTACAGCTGGACCGCGCCGTCCAGGGTGGAGGCCTGGTCGCCGGCAGCGGCGAACGTCGCCGGCACAGCGAGGCGCTCGCCGGCCGGATCGATCGACAGAAACGATCCCTCGAACTGGCTGACGTCCGCCTTCGGCGCGCCGAAGTTCGAGCGGCTACCGACCACCAGGCGCGACGGGTCGAGGACGCGGCCCGGCTGCGTGAACGCCGCCAGCACGGGGTTGTCGTGAATCGGGCTGCCGGGCAGGAACACCCCGACCTGCGCCAACGCCGAGGCGCCGGGAATCGCCAACGCAACGACGCGACCGTCGATGAACCGATCGCGGTTCGCGGCGGTCGCCGAAGCCGTTGCGCTCGAGCCGAACGCCAGCGCCGCTGCGCCGCCTCCGCCGACAAGCCGTGCGATCGCCTCCCGTCGGCTGATTCGGCCCGGGGCACCCTCACCCTGATCAATCGACATGCTTTCGCTCCCTCCCGGCATCCTCCATCGTCACGATGTCACAGCCCGACGATCTCGAACGTCACGCCACCGCCGTCGAGCCCGCGGTGGGGTGGACACGGCCGGCTCCCGTCCGGGCTGAACGCCGGCCCGGCATCAGCCGGCCCCAGCGGACCCAACCCCACGGTCGCAGGCGACGCCAGGACCTGCTTCCAGAGTCCAGGATCGAACTCAACGCGGCCGCTCTCACCTCGGCTTGGAACAGGCCGCGCCGATTCACGACACCGATCGAACCAGATCGGCCCACCCTCCGCCGCACGCCGGAGATGAACCCGAGATGAAGACTGAGCGACCCTGTGCCCAGAGGTTGGGCGACATCCAGCTGAACCGCTCCGTGGAACCCGGGGCGGTTCACGCGATGAGAGATCGGCGGCGTAGCAACGCTCATCGCTCACATCGAGACGGATCGCGCGTGTGCTCAGCGGCTGGATTTCCTGAGTCGCAGCGCTGGACGGCGACCTCTCAGTTCCGGGACGGGAAGATGCCTTCGAGGGCGATGACGAAGTTGATGCAGAGGGATGGCTGCAGGTTGGTGTGCGGTTGGTTGCCTCCACCACCGGTGATCATGCCCGGGTTCATGGTCGTGCCGTCCGGTGGCGCCCCATACGAAGAACCGGCGCCGGTGACGGCAGGAACGTTGTTGGCCGGGCTCTTCGACGCTGCGGTGGCGGACGCATTCACGGTGTGGTTGTGCGCCGGGATCTGCTGGACATTCAGCGTCACCGTCTCGGTGCCGCTGGCCTGGCCGAGGGTGTAGCCCGACAGCCCCGGTCCCTGTCCCTGATGGACGGGGACGCGGCTGCGGAGATCGGGCAGCGCAAAGGTGGTCTGGCCGTTGCCGCCGTAGGTCGTGCCGAGCAGCGAGAACAGGGCGGTGTTCTGAGCGATCGGCAGGATCTGCCCATTGCACAGCGCGTAGCCGCGGGGTGCGAAGTTGAACCCCACCATCTTGATCTCGCCGAGGAACGGCTGGCTCATGAGTGGCCTCCTGGAGTGGGTCAGGTCCGGTTGACGATGGCCTGGTACAGCCGGGCTGAGGCGCCCCGATCGATCGGGACGAGGAACAGCGACAGCGAACCGAGTCGACGGTTCGTCACGGTGTATGTACCGTCGGCGGCCCGAACCGTGGACGGCGCGCGGAACAGCAGCGAGAACCGCCCGTCGGCGCCCGCCGGGGCACCGACGAGGTCGCCGACCTCGTCGAGTGTGGCGCGCACAGATCCGGTCGGACCGGTGAGGGTGAAGGTCTGACCCAGCATCTGTGCGAATGCCGATCTCGACACGGTGTCGAGACGGCTGTGCGCCCATGACCGCAATGGTGTCATCACGACAACAGCCGTGGCCGCCGCTCCGACGATGACGCTCCGCCGTGTGCGCAGCATGCCCCACGGGTCCACGGCCGGAGTGTACGACGGATCATTCCTCGTGGCGAGAGCTTCCTGCAGCGAGCTGAGCGGTCAACCAGTCGTCGACTACGCAGTCGATCACGAGGTGCACGCGGGCGTGGCTGCCGTGGTTGTTCACGGAGTGGCGTTCGGAGAGGTCCAGGTACCAGACGTCGCCCGGCGCCATCGTGACGGTCGACCCGCCGACGCGGAAATCGACGTCGGGATCGGTCGTGACCGGGACGTGGAGGCGAAGCTCGCCATCGGCGAAGGACAGCCGGTGATCACGGTGCTCCTTGATCCTCGAGCCCGGCCCGAGTCGGAGGAAACGGACGGTCTGCACGGGGCACTTGAGCTGCGCCAGGGCATCGATGACCGATGGACAGCGCCCGAGATGTTCGCTGTCTTCGAAGCGATCACTGGTCGGATCGGGGTACAGCGCGAGCGCCGCGCCGACGGCGATCCGCAGCGGCACGCCGCTCCAGTCGCCTTCGTACTGTTGGTTGTTGAAGTGCGGCTCCCACGCATTGGCGGGCAAGGCGGCTGCGGCGGCGGCAAGGGCCGCGGCATCGAAGCGAAACGGAAGGCGCACTGCGGTGGGAACACTCGCTCGGTCGAAGACTCCATCGCTCATTGGTGGCGGGTCTCCAGTGCCGCCAGCGCCGGCAGCGTCCAATGCTGAACCACCTCCCGGACGTGGCCGTCGGCGCGAGCCCGCTTGGCGGCGCGGTCGTCCTCGTAGGCGAGCAGCGGGTTCTTGGCGTCCCGTGTGGCAGCGGCGGCGATGCGGGCGCGCCCTTCGACGTCGAGCGCCAGTCCGAAGTGCGGAGCGACGTCGTCGGTGATGGCCGCCGGCAGCTGGGCGTGGTCGATGACGAGGTCGCTGCGCTCGAGGTGCTCGGCGGCGGCGGCGAGCAGCCGGCCGAGCACGAATGCTCCGTACTCGTCGAGGTCGGTTGGGGGTCGCTGGCCCGGCTCGAGACGGAGACGGGCTGCGTCGAGCGTGCCCGGAATCACGTGGAAGCCTCGATGGCGTTGGTGGGAGACGAGGACCTCGACCGGGTCGCGGTGGATGAAGACGACGGGCGCACCCGGGCAGGCGGCGCGAACGATGGGCAGCGCGAGCACCGCCCACGCATCGAGCTTGACGACAACCTGGCGTTGGGCCGGATGGCGGGGCTGGGCGAGCGCGGCGAGTAGCTGTCTGAACCATCGGACGCGCTCGGTCTCGGGAGCATCGGCAAAGAGCACGGAGCCGAGCACTGCTGGTTCGGCGAGGGAAAGGATCTCTGGCAGCGCGCCGAATGCCTGGCTGATCAGCGTCGATCCGCACCGGGAAACGTGCAAGATGATTCCCGCCGTCGGGAGGCCGGGATTGCCTGCGACGAGCGCGTCGAGCCGGCGAAGCGGTGTCTGGTGGCGAAACAGCAGCCGAAAGGGGTGGCGCAGCGCCCGTTGCACCGTCTCGTCGAGGAACGGGTCGGTGAAGTCGATCCCGGACATGTGGCACCAGTCGATGACCGGTTCGCCGTCAACGTCGTGGATCCGGATCGGTGTCCACCGCCCGACGTCGGCAGGTGTCAGACCCATCGCTCCAACCACACCCGCCGAGCGGCGCGGAGCGCGTCGTCGAACTCCGCCGGGCTGACGGTCCACCCATCGCGAGCGGCGATTGCACTGGCTTGCTCGGCGAAAACACCGGGATCGACGGCGAGGAGCTCTTCCTGCAGCCGCTCGTCGTCGAGCACCTGCGCTCGGAACCGGGCCATGTCGGTCGACCCCACAGCCGCAAAGTACCCTTCGCTCGTGTCCGCCCGTGGAGTGGCATCGATCGAGGTGCGCCCCGCAGTTGACGACGACCGGACGTTCCTCATGGAGGTCTACCGAGCCTCTCGGGCCGAGGAGCTCGCGGTGCTGCCGTGGTCCGACGAGGAGAAGGCGGCGTTCCTGGCGATGCAGTTCGACGCCCAGGACCGCTACTACGCCGACGCCCTGCCGACGACCGAGCGGTCGGTGGTGTTGCTCGACGGCCTCCCCGTCGGACGGCTCTATGTCGACATCGACGACGAGCGGGTGCTCATCGTCGACATCGCCCTCTTGCCCGAGCACCGTGAACGGGGCATCGGCTCCGCGCTCCTCGCCGGCGTGCTGGCCGAGGCCGATCGCCGACGGCTGCCGACCCGTTTGCACGTCGAGCCCCACAATCGGGCTCAGCGCCTGTACCGCCGCCTCGGCTTCAGGGTGGTCGAACCGGGCGCTGTCTACGACCTGATGGTACGGCCCTGGTCGACCTCGCCGCGCTGACTGCGGCCGACTTCCGGCCGCTGATCGGTGACGTGTTCGGCGTCGCCGGCACCACGTCAACAGTGCAGCTCGAGCTCGGCGCGGTCGACGAGGGTCGGCGAGCGTTCGACCGTCGACGGTCCTTCTCGCTCATCTTCGTCGGTCCAGAGTCTCCGGCGCTGGACCAAGGGATCTGGCCGCTCGAGCACCAGGCCTTCGACGGGCTCGAGCTCTTCTTGGTGCCGATCGGACCGGGGCCTGCCGGCGCTCGTTACGAGGCCGTGTTCACGTGACCCCGAGGCATGGACACGATCACGGATCCCCCGTATCGTTCCGAGTCGGGGCGGTACACGCAGACTCCGCACGAAGCAAGAGGTGGGATGATGCTGACCGAGTTGGCCCCGAAGTCCCGTCGGTCTCACCTGCGTGGCCTGACGACGGGGGCTGTTCTCGCAGCGTTCGCGGCCGGAGTGCTGATCTCTGCGCCGGCGGTCGCCGCCGGCCCGACGACGTTCACCAACAGCACGCCGATCACGATCGGCACCGACACACCGCCGCCGCCGACACCAGCGACGCCATACCCGTCGACGGTCACGGTTTCCGGGATGGCCGGGCCCGTCAGCGACGTCGATGTGCGGCTCAACGGCTTCTCGCACGGCTTCGCCAACGACGTCGATCTGTTGCTCGTCGGGCCGAGCGGCGCCAACCTCGTCCTCCTCTCTGACCCTGGCGGCGCCAACGGCTTTGTCGGCGCCAGCAACGCCACCGTCACGTTCGACGACTCCGCCTCGGCCAGCGTGCCCCAGTCCGGCACGATCAGCGGGACGGTGAGCTACCGGCCCACCGACACCGATGCTGGCGAACCAGGGGCTGACTCGTTCCCGGCCCCGGCCCCGGCCCCAGGGTCAGCGACGACCCTCGGCACGTTCACCGGTACCAACCCGAACGGCCCGTGGAGCTTGTACGTCGTGGACGACGCCACCGGTGACTCCGGATCGATCGTCGGAGGGTGGAGCGTGACGATCACCACCTCGGAGGTCGCAGCGTCGACGACCACGGTGCTCAACTCCGCGCCGAACCCCTCGACGACGGGTAGCTCGGTCACGTTCACGGCGACCGTCACCAGCGGCGCCGCTCCGGTCACGACCGGTACGGTCACGTTCACCGAGGGTCCGACCACCCTGGCGGCGAACGTCCCCGTCAACGCCTCCGGACAGGCGACGTTCTCGACAGCCGCCCTCGCCGAGGGCAGCCACGTGGTCACGTCCACCTTCAACGGCACCCCCACGCTGCTCACCAGCAGCGGCACCGTCACCCAAGTCGTCGACAACGCCACGACCACTCCTGACGGCGACACATGGTGCAACGCTGGAGGCATCACCGTGCCGTCGTCCGGGGCGAGCACGCCCTACCCGTCGCGCATCACCGTGTCAGGTGCTGGAACCGCCATCTCAGGGCTCACCGTCGACCTGGCCGATGTGTCCCACACCACTCCGTTCGACCTCGAGGTGCTGCTGGTCGGGCCGGCGGGCCAGAACCTCGTCCTGATGAGCGACGCCGGTGGCTCCACGGCTGCCACCGGCGTCGACCTCACCTTCGCTGATAGCGCCGGCGGACCGATCCCCTCCGGAGGCCCACTCTCAACGGGCACGTTCGATCCGAGTGACCACGACACCGATGGCGCCGACGCAGCCCTGCCGCCGCCAGCACCCGTCGCCTCGAGCGCCACGACGTTGGCGACCTTCAACGGCACCAACCCCAACGGGACCTGGAGGCTCTTCGTCGCCGATGACGCGTCCGGTGACAGCGGCAGCATCGCTAGTGGCTGGTGCTTGAACGTGTCGACCGCGCAGCCGACGACAACCACGGTGACCTCCTCGGTCAACCCCTCGGCGGTCGGCCAGGCGGTCACCTTCACGGCGACCGTGACGAGTGGCGGCAACCCGGTGACGACCGGCACTGTCGACTTCACTGAGGGGGCGACGACCTTGGCCGCTGGCGTTGCTCTCAACGCCTCCGGTCAGGCCACCTTCACCACCTCGACGCTGATCGAGGGCTCCCACACGATTACGGCCACCTACAGCGGCACCGCGGCATTCCAGCCGAGCAGCGGTTCGGTCATCCAGGTTGTGCAACGGGCGGCCACGTCGACGGTGGTGACTTCCTCGGTCAACCCCTCGGCGGTCGGCCAGTCGGTCACCTTCACGGCGACCGTGACGAGTGGCGGCAACCCGGTGACGACCGGCACTGTCGACTTCACTGAGGGGGCGACGACCTTGGCCGCTGGCGTCGCTCTCAACGCCTCCGGTCAGGCCACCTTCACCACCTCGACGCTGATCGAGGGCTCCCACACGATTACGGCCACCTACAGCGGCACCGCGGCATTCCAGCCGAGCAGCGGTTCGGTCACCCAGGTTGTGCAACGGGCGGCCACCTCGACGGTGGTGACTTCCTCGGTCAACCCCTCGACGGTCGGCCAGTCGGTCACCTTCACGGCGACCGTGACGAGTGGCGGCAACCCGGTGACGACCGGCACTGTCGACTTCACTGAGGGGGCGACGACCTTGGCCGCTGGCGTCGCTCTCAACGCCTCCGGTCAGGCCACCTTCACCACCTCGACGCTGACCGAGGGCTCCCACACGATCACCGCCACCTACAGCGGCACCGCGGCATTCCAGCCGAGCAGCGGCTCGGTCACCCAGGTCGTGCAGTCGGACGAGCCCCCCGCGTGCACGATCGTCGGCACCGACGGCGACGACGTCCTGTTCGGTACCAGCGCCGCCGACGTGATCTGCGGGCTGGGCGGCAACGACTCCCTGTTCGGCCTGTCCGGCAACGACATCCTGGATGGCGGGCTCGGCGACGACATGCTGGATGGCGGGTCCGGCGACGACATGCTGGACGGCGGGTCCGGCAACGACATGCTGGATGGCGGGTCCGGCAACGACATGCTGGATGGCGGGTCCGGCAACGACATCCTGAATGGCGGGTCCGGCAACGACATGCTGGATGGCGGGCCCGGCGACGACACCCTGATCGGCGGGTCCGGCAGCGACACGCTGGTCGGCGGGTCCGGCAACGACCAGTTGCAGGGCGGGAGTGGCGATGACGAACTCGACGCCGTCGACAGCGTGGAAGACAACGACGCCATCGCCGGGGGTAGCGGCACCGATGGCTGCAGCGCCGACCCCAACGACACGGTCACCGGCTGCCCATAAGTTGCATCTGCAAAAATTCACGCTGGCAACTCGTGTTGAGCGGCACTTCAGCGCCGTCGCAAATGCAACGGCCAACTCACCGTCGACGGTCGTGTGCTCCTCGGTGGGCCGTCCCCGCACGACCGCCGGCTCCGTGGCGCTAGCGACCCGCCGTCCGATACTTCCTGTCCGGCTGTTCCGCGATCGAATTCGCCGCAGCGGAAGGTCCCGCTTGCGCCCGGCTAGCGGAGCGTCTCGAGGCTTGCCGAGGACGCCGACTCTGGCGTCCCAATATGAGAGCGAGAATCACGATGAACAAGACCAAGCGTTCCTCGCGCCTGGCGGTCGCGCTCGGGGTTGCGGCGCTCGGGGTCAGCGCAGCGGTGGCGATGGCCGGCGCGGCCACCGCCGCGGTGGTCGTCGTCCCGGCTGGATGCGCGAGCTTCTCAGGGAGCAACCCACCGGCCGGCTACACGGTCATCGACATGGCAACGACGGCGACGCCCAACTTCTACAACAGCCCTGGCGGGCTGGGTCCGGAGTTCGTCATCGGCACCGCCACCGCCGACGTCATCCAGACCAGCGGTGACCAGGACATCGTCTGCGCCCTCGCCGGGGCCGACTTCGTCGACACGAGTGGAGGGAACGACCACGTGCTGGGCGGTGCCGGGGAGGACGAGATCCACGGAGGGTTCGGCGAGGACCTGCTCCAAGGTGGGCAGAACCACAACGAGCTGTTCGGCGATGGCAACAACGACGAACTGCACGGCGGTGAGGGACCCGACGACCTCGATGGCGGCACCGGAGTCAACGACAATGACACCGGCAACGGAGGCACCCAGAACGACACCTGTGTCGAGGTCGAGAACCCGACCAGCTGCTGAGGTGATCATGGGCGCGGGGAGATCGGATCGATGTGCCCGCGCCCAGTGACCCTCGTGCGATCAGGAGGACCTTCCTGAGCGGGCCGCCCGCGGTGTCGCGTGGGGTGTGCCGCGTTCGACGAGCCCGAGCTCGTCAAGAAACTGCGTGAGGCACATGGCGAAAGGCCGCCTCGGATCGGCGAACGCTTCGGAGTACAGCGCATGGTCGAGCCGGTTGCCCGACAAGATGTCGAGGCGGCCGTTGCGCACGAACGCAGCCGACTCGGTCATCGTGTCGAGCACCCGCTGCACGCCCGGCCGCACCTGCTCGGGGGTCGGACGCCGCTTCGATGGACGCTGCTTCGCGGCGCGGACGAGGTCGAACAGGTGGAGTCGTTGAACATCGTCGAGACGTAACGCCTGGACCACTGCTTCAAGGACGCGTCGAGCTGGCTCTGCGTCGGGATCAGGCTGCGAGCACGTCCGGGAAGCCGAACGTGGCGACCAGCGCTGGATCGTGGAACTCGATCACGCGGGAGACACCGGTGGCGGTCGGGGCCAGCACCACGATTCCGTGGGCCCGGAGCGTGCTGTCCGCGTCTCGGTGGTACACGGCGGCGGCGGGCTGGCCGTTGGCTGTGGTGGCGGTCATCTGCCAGTCGCCCGGCGCGCCCAGCACGTACGTCTCGAGCAGGTGGATGCACTTCACCCGGCCCGCCTGCCAGTCGCGGAATGGCGTCGCCTCCAGCGTGGCGTCCGAGCGCAGCACTTGTTCCAGCAGGCCAGCGTCGGAGCGCTGGAAGGCTGCGATGTAGCCGTCGAGCAGCGTACGTGCCCGCTGGTCGGTCGGTTCGAGCAGTTCCTCGGGCTCTGGCTCCAGTTCGTCCAGACGGGCGCGGGCGCGCTGCAGGCCGCTCTTCACCGCCGCCGTCGTGGTGCCGAGGATGTCCGCAGTTTCGGCCGCGGAGAACGCCAGCACCTCGCGCAGGACGAGGATCGCGCGCTGGCGGGCGGGCAGGTGCTGCAGGCTCGCGATGAGCGCCAGCCGTAGCGACTCGCGCGCGATCACCGCCGCGGCCGGATCGTCGGCGGCCGGGGCGATCCATCGGTCCGGCAAGGGTTCCAGCCACGAGACCTCGCCCGGCGCGACGTGACTCGGCGGGCGATCGGGTCCGTCGTACGAACCCGTCAGGCCGGAGGGCAGCACCCGGATCCGGCGCGGCTCCAACGCGGTCAGGCAGACGTTAGTGGCGATCTTGTAGAGCCAGGTCCGAATCGACGCGCGGCCCTGGAAGCCAGCGTAGGAACGCCAGGCCCGAAGATACGTTTCCTGCACCAGGTCCTCGGCGTCATGCGCCGAGCCGACCATGCGGTAACAGTGCGCCAACAGCTCCCGGCGGAACCGCTCGGTCTCGGCAGCGAACCGGTCCTGGTTCGTCGCCTTCCGCACGTTCACCGTCATGCCGCGACGCTAGGCCGCGTCCAGTCGGCCGGATGTGAGATGGCATCCCGGTTGGTCCCGCCGGTCGGGACCGTCACCCACTACGACCCGGGATGCCGTTGCGGAAAGAATCGAAACCCAGGTCCAGTGGGCATCCGGGCGGTGGCCGGGTTGTCACGGCCGCAGGGCCAGTTTGCCGACGGTAGCCCTGGCTTCCAGTTCGGCGAGAACCTTCGGACCGTCGGCCAAGTCGTATGCGGTGGGGCGAGCGGGGCCGAGGACGCCGGCGGCGATGAGGGCGGACAGCTCACCCATGAGTTCGCCGAAGATCTGAGGTGCGGCCTGGATCAGCACGCCGATGTTGAGGCCGATGATGTGGACCTGGTGCTTGTACACCAGCTCCCAGTTGGTGATCGCGACTTCGCCGCCTGCCACGCCGTAGACGATGACGCGCCCGGTGACCGGCTTGGCCGCGGCCAGGCTGGCATTGAAGGTGGCCCCACCCGCCGACTCAAGCACCAAATCGGCACCGGCACCACCGGTCAGCCGCAGCACCTCGGCGGCGAGGTCGCCATCGAGGGAGTCCAGGACGTGCTCCGCGCCGAGTGCCAGCACTGTCTCGTGCTTGCTCGGCGAGGCGGTGGCGATGACCGTCGCGCCGTAGTGCTTGGCCATCGTCACCGCGGCCTGGCCGGTCGCGCCCGCCGCAGCGTGGACCAGCACCGTCTCCCCGCTGGCGATGCTTCCCAGGGGCTTGAGCGCGGCAAGTGCTGTGGGCCAGTTCACGACCAGGCCCAGCGCCTGCTCGGCTGTCCAGCCAGCCGGCACGGGCACCGCCGCGGCCGCAGGCAGGACCATGTACTCGGCGAAAGCTCCGTATCCGACGCCGACGACGCGAGTCCCCAATCGTGCACCGGTCACCGCCTCGCCCACGGCGACGACCTCTCCGGCGGCCTCGAAACCAGCCAGATACGGCGGCTGCGGGCCGCCCCCGAACGTGCCGTAGGCCCTCGAGAGGTCGGCGAAGTTGACACCGGCGGCGGCGACCCGGATCAGGACCTCGCCCTCGCCAGGGCTCGGTACCGGCGCGTCGGTCATCAATCGCATGTCCTGCGGACCACTCAACGAGGTCTGCTGCAGGGCGCGCATGGTCGCGGGAATGCCCACGGCAATCAACCCTTCTTTCCTTGGCTTGCCTCATCGCGGCCGGCCCCTTCGGCGAGCCACACTGCCGACCATGTAGACCTCCGCCACCCCAACAAGGAATCGGCAGCCGCTGGAGCGTCCGAGCTACCGACGACGCGGGAGTCAGCGGCGCCTGTAACGAATGCGATGGCGGTCGGTCACACGAGTTCGATGTCGCATCTGACGCCAGCGGCGTGGGCGAGGCGGAGATCGGCGGTGAGCAGCGGGCAGCCGAGCGCCTCGGCGAGGGCGGCGTAGCAGGCGTCGTATGCGGTGACGTTGTTGCGCAGCGCCCAGACCCGATGGAGCAGGGGTGCGGTCGGATAGATGGCCAAGGGGAGATCGAGGAGATCATCGATCGCCCGGTCTGCGTGCTCGACCGTGAGCACCGCGTTCGCGGTCTGCCGGCGGATGGCTGAGATGACCTCGACGCGTAGCAGGTCGGGACCCGCGACAGCCTCGCCGCGAAGTCGGTTGCGACACGTGTCACCGTCGCTTCCGCCGTCAGCGACTGCGGGAGCGAGCACCGACGCGTCAACGACGAGCACGTTCGTCTTCGACGGCAGCAATGGCGTCTCGTTGGGAGAGGCGACCTTTGGGGCGTTGTGCGATCCGGTCGAGCATCTCGTCGAGGGTGGGCGTCGCCGCGAGTGCCGTCAGTTGCGCGGCGAGGTACTGCTGAAGCGACTGACCTGCGAGCGCGGCGCGACGGACGAGCGCCGCGTGCACGTCTTCGGGGACGTCTCGAACCTGGATGTTCGGCATGCATGCATTATACATGCATCGGTCGCCGAGGCGTTGTTCGGCACCCGGCCAGGCTGCGCCGAACGCCGAGTCGGGGCGTTCGCGATTTGCGTCACCGAAACCGCGGTCCGATGGCGGAAACGGTGACACAGATCGAGCAACTGACGGCGCATTCGGCGAGCTCGGCGTCGAGGTGGTAGGCCACACCGGCGCCGGAGCCACGTGGCAGCACGGTGACGGCGACGCCGACGTCACGGTCCGCGGGCCGGCGACCTCGTTGCTGCTGATGCTGACCAGGCGTCGGTCGATCTCCGCCGTGCTCGACGACAGCCTGCAAGCTTCAGGCGACCTCGACCTGCTGACCCACTGGGTCGAGAACACCGCCCACCAGGCCGGGTAAGCCGCGAGACCCCGACGCCCAAGGACCCGCCCACGATCAGAGCTGTGGGTGCCGTCCCAGTCGCCGATCCCCGAGCGAAACGCATCCGCTACCGCCTCGGGAGTCCGACATGCCGAACGTCCGTGACCGACGTTCGGTGCACGAGCAGGCCGAGCGAGTTCGGGCCGGGCCGAGGTCGGACCTCGAGCCACGCCTCTGAGCGTCGGAGGCGGCGGCACGCGGATCGCCGAGGCGGGGGCCATCAGGCGGATGCCTCGCAGGTGCTCGGGGAGCGCCGATAACGGAAGCTCTGGCGCGCGGATACGACTGAGCGCAGACCACCCAAAATGCTCGCGATCGAGAAGCCCCCGGACCCGCGGTGCGGCCAGGCTTCGCGAGACCTCGGCCCCGCGCCCCGGGGCGGGGCCTATCCGATCGTGTCCTCGTGCTCCAGCAGGCGTGCGGCGCGGTGCAGCGCGTGGCTCACCTCAGCGAGCCGCTGCGCCATCGCACGGTCATCTGCCGCCATCGAGTCATGCCACAAGTGATCGATCTCTTGTTCGACTTGGGCCATCGCTTCACCGGCCCACGCCAGTGCAGCCCCCGAGTCATCGACAACGTGACGGACGAGCTGCAGGCGGGCGACATCGCGGAACAGCCAGGAGCCGCCGGTTGGGTCGTCGTCGCCATAGGTCAGAGCAGACGTTTCACTGAACGCGATGCCATTGCTCGCCATTCCCTACCTCGCTTACGCTGGTGAGGAAGTCGCCGGGGTCTGGAGCGACAACATCGTGCAGCCGCTACTGTGCGCGGCGACCCCATGCTCGCGCGCTGCGTCAGACCGGGTCAACGGCAGACACGATGGTCGCTCGCTCTCCGGGTCTCGCGTGTGTCCATCAGAGGGCCCGACGCGCCGCCACGGCGTGGGCGACCTCAGTTCGGGGAGGGGGGCCTCAGGTCGGCGCGCCGGACTGCGGCGCGGCACCCGAAGGACGATGGTTCATCGATGCGCCTCTTCGCTGTCCGGAATGGCCGGCTGCCGGCTCTGATCAGCGAAAGGTTGATGCAGGAGCGGTGTGCAGTCGTGGAGCCCTCGCTGCGGAGTTGCTACGCGCGTCCGCTGGCCTCGTTGAATTGTCGCTCCACGTCGGCGGGGATGCGACCGCGGGCCGGCACGGCGACCCCGTGCTCGGTTGCCGCGACGGGCACACGAACTCTTCGTTGCGATCGGCATGGAGGCGTTCGCCGAGCGTGCCCGGGGTGAGCTGCTGGCCACAGGCGAGAGGGTGCGCAAGCGGACCATCGAAACGCGCGATGAGCTGACTCCGCAGGAGCAGCAGATCGCGCGGCTCGCCCGCGACGGGCTGTCGAACCCCGAGATCGGTGCGCAGCTGTTCCTCAGTCCGCGCACCGTGGAGTGGCACCTGCGCAACGTGTATCCAAAACTCGGCATCAGCTCCCGTAGGGGCCTTCGGACAGCGCTCACCGAGGCCAGCGGGCTCTTCGTGAGCGTGTAGTGGGCAATGCGATGACTACGCCGCCGATTGGAGTTCTTGTTCAACGGACTGGGTGCTGATCGCTGCCCGAACCGACCCACTCCACCAACTCGAGGGTGATCCCTTCAGGACCTTCGAACAGCCGGAGCCGCCGGCTGATGTAGTCCAGCTCCTCGCTGAGCATCGTCACCCCGTTGGCCTCCAGATGGGCGGCGGCGGCCGCGATGTCGTCGACACGAAACGCAAGGTGGTTGTAGCCACGCCGCCGGAGATTCGTCGGATGCTCACCGGGATCCGCCGCCGGCACTGGATCGAACTCCAGCAACTGGATCTCGAAGCGAGGTGCAGACCCCTCCAGCACGAGGGTGATGTGCTCGGCCTTCATGTCCGGCATGCCCATGTACTTCGCCGGCGCATCTCCATCGATCGTCGTGACGTGTTGCTTCCGGAAGCCGAGCAGCTCGAAGAACGTGATCGCGTTCGCAGCATTGGCGACCGCGATGGTGACGTGATCTGGGTTGCGGAACATACCTTCCTCCTTGATTCGTGCTGGCCGTACTGCGCTCGCACCGCCATCTCGACTTGTTGGCATTCGATCCAGTACAGATTGCCGGGTCGGGCGCGTCGACGCGGAGCGAACGCTCTGAGCGCGACAGGCAGATACCGGCGCGGATCGTGTCGGCGCCTCCGTGTCCTGGAACGCTGGGTCCTGCCCGCCGCAGCACGCTCGTCGCGGACGTGCCGGCATCAACAGCGGCAGCAGCGCGTCGAGACATTGATGCATCGCGGTCACTGTTCGAGAAGTCGCTCTCGTTCACGCCGTGGCAATCGACTCACGATGAGCTCGTAGGAGTGCTCGATCATCGCTTGGAGCTCCCGCTCGTCCACGGTGCCGTCGAGGTCGACGGTGTTCCAGTGGCGCTTGTTCGTGTGATACCCGGGACGAACCGCAGCATGGATCTCCCGCAGCTCGACGGCCCAGATGGGGTCGCACTTCAGCGTCACGGTGCCGGACTCTCCGGCGAGCATCACCAAAGCGAACATCTTGCCGCCGACCTTGAAGACGGCGACCTCTTCGCCGAACGGGTAGTCCTCGACCGCACCCCAGAGGCTGAGGCACAGTTCGAGAACCTGATCCCTCGTCACCGGATCAGCCTCGCACCGTCGCCGGGCGATCCGGGCACCATCGACGCGTCCGCTACGAGTGGGCAGTCACGCCCCGCACCTGCATCCTCGAACGCATCGGCTCATCGATGCTGCAGAGCGAGCGCGAGCATCGGCGCTCGCGTGAGGTGAGCATGACCGACGAGGTCGACGAGGTGGGCGTTGACGAACTGGACGCCCGAGCCAATGGTCGGCGTCGAGATCCGAGCCATCACCGGCGACGCCGCTGACGGCGCACCGTCCACCAAGGTGTCGACGTCGACGCCGTCAACGAGGTGATGACGTCACGAGGGGGCAAGGCGGGCGACCAACGTGTCAGCATCGATGGCATCCACCGGTGCGCCGCGCATGCCGGCATGTCGGACGAGCTCGCCGGCCACCGCCAACCCGACCGCACCCCACGACGCGCCGCGCAGCTCGATGGTCATTGAGCGCACGTGCGTGCGCACGATCGCCCGTCTCCGATCGGCCTCGACCGCGGCCACCTCGTCGAGATCGAAGGACAGCACGAGTGATGCCGCGTCGCCCAGCAATTGGCCGGTCGTCAGCGCACATGCCGCCGTCTGGTCGGTGACCAGCAGGACGCCCTGGCCCTGCCCCAGGCGCACGATCTGCGCGTCCTCGCCGTGCGCCGGTCGGCCCTCGTCGTCGGTGGCCACACCGGCCATGGCGGTGACGGCCCACCACTGCGGCCCGGTCTCGTCCGGTCGGGGCTCGGGACAGCCCTCCGTCACCGCGCGACCGAGAGCGGCCGCGAGAGTGTCGTCCATGGCGTCGTCGAGCAAAGAGAACGACGGGCAGTACGAGGCGCCGTCGGCGGCGAGGTCACGATCCACGCCACCTAGCTACCAGATGTTCAGGCGGCATCGTCGAGAGTGCCCTCGCACTCGATCGGGGACTTCCCGGGCCGTCAAGGCTTCCCTCGCGGGCGGCCTGCGGCTGAACTCCTGGCCTGTGCGGTGAGAGATCGGCGCACCAGGTGCGCTCATTGCTCTCCGCATCGCTCCGGATCGCGGGGCCAGGACATCGGGATCCTCTGCCCGGCCATCGAGTGGGGCCGCTGAGCCGTTTGCCGGTGCTGATCGCGTCGGTCTTCGAAGGTCACGTCGGCTGAGACAGCGAGCGGCCCGATCCGCTCGATTCCGACACGCCGGCGCGTTCCACGCCGTGTCCTCGAACAACGGGGATGACGCCACGTGAGCGTGTCCGCCATCGCCGGCTATGCGCAGCCGGGCGGTTGCTCATCGGACGCGGTGTACGTGGCGACGAGTTCGCCGGAGGGGAGGCGGTATTCGATGGTGTCTTCGTCGGTGCGTGTGACCAGCCCGAGGAGGTGTTCTTCTCCTTCGGCGATGGGCCAGTGGGCGGGGAGGTCCCCGACGCCTGCTGTTGGCGGGAGGCCTGATGGCGCGTCGGTGAATACCCAGTAGCGGCCGTCGAAGTTGCCCAGGGCATTGCCGATCCCGCAGTGGATGGACATCGGGTAGCGGTAGGTGGCCCCGATGGCCACCGAGTCGGTGTGACCGACGAGTGGGTACTGGTCGGTTGGGATCACGTCGACCGGCGCCCGTCGCGGGGGTGCCGTAACGCTTGCCCAGATCCAGCCCTCGTGTTGTGGGCGGCCACTGGTGCCGAGGATGAGGAGACCTTCGGAGCCAACGTCGATGGCTCGTTCGACGTACCACTGCCCGTTTCGCCCGGCGAAGCCAAGGTCGATGTCGCTCCACACCAGCCCATCGTCGCTGCGTAGGAGGACGGGATGGGAGCGGCACGAGTGCAGGTCCTGGTAACAGGCCGCCGGATCGGCCATGACAGACCCGGGCCCGTCGTGCCAGGTGGTGACCCAGAAGGCGTCGGCGGCGGCGACGACGACATTCGGGGTGGGCCGGTCAGTGAGGTTTGCTGTCGGCTCGACGGTGACGCGGCGCCACGTCGCTCCGCCGTCGCCGGAGACGACCACGAGCAACTCGGACGACGCGCCGTTTGTTCCGCCGACGGCGACCAGCTGGGCCCCCAGTCGGGCGGCCGACTCGATCGACCACTGATCGACCTCGGTGACGGCCACCTCGGCCACCGTCCACGTGGCGCCACCGTCCACCGACTGCCAGATGGCGCCCTGGCCGGACACGAACGCGACCAGCCCGGTGTCGGTGGCGATGACGTCGACGACGCCCCCGGCTTCGCTGTGGGGTGGCGTGTCGAGCAGCTGCCAGTTGGTGCCGTCGGGTGAGTGCCAGATCCCCGGTGCGTTGGCCTCGGAGTCGCGGACCCCGCCGAGGAACAAGCCCTGGGCGGTGGCCGAAATGGACCACAGCTCAACGGCACGGTCCAGCCCGCCCGGCTCGCTGGCAGCCCATGCCACCCCGTCAAGAGAAGACCACAGGCGCCAGCTGGCCGGGCGCCCTTCGAAGTCGAGCTCGGCGGACATGGCGTGCAACGAACCGTCGAAGGCGACCATGTCGCGCAGGTTGATCTGGCTGCCACCGGACACCGCCGCAGCAGCGGACCTGAACACGGCCTCGACAAGGGTCCAGCTCACGACGCCGTCACCCGGCTCGGTCATCTGCGCCAGTACCGCACCGTCACCCGATGGGGTCCCGAGGAGCACCCGCCCCACCGGCGGCGCCGGATCGAACTGCGCCGGCACCCATTCGGCGACCTCGGGCATGCCCGACGCCCCGGCCGACGGCGCGGGAGCCACCGTGCCCGCCAACGTCGTGACCGGCGGCGAGAGCGAGGCGCCGACGCCGATCGGGTCACGCGTGTCGGTCGCCAGCGTCTCCGTCGCCCGGCCGAGGGGGTCCCGGCGCCCGCGAGATGGCGGACGAGGCAGGTCCGCTGGCCGGCACCCGGGTGCACCTGAAGTTGGAGAACGTGACCGGGACCCGCCTCGGCGCTGGCCTGGTCGACGTGTACCTCAACGTGCCCGACCCGGCCAGGAGCCAGGACTTCCCCGAGCACCGGGTGGGCACGCTGCCCATGTTCGGGGTGCTGGCCGCCTCCAAGCGCGACAACCGCCACAGTGGCAGTGGTACCTCGGTGACCTTCGACATCACGTCGCTCGTGCAACGGATGCGGGGCGACGGGCGATGGAACCCCCAGCAGCTGCAGGTGTCGTTCGTGCCGGTCCCCGACGCCGACGGCAACGTGCCCGGCGGCGACATCGCTGTCGGGCGGATCAGCCTCGTCTACTCATGACCGCGGTCACCGCAATTGGGCCGGCGCTCCCGGCGTCGCGCGTCCTCCGGTTGGTCCTACGAACTCACTGGCACCGGCCGGAGTGGTGCGCGGCGGCGCTGGCGGTCGGCGGGTGGGCGGTGCTGGCCAGCGCCGCCGTCGATGATCCCAGCCACCACCTCGGCGCCTCCGGCGGCCACGGGCCGATCGACGCCGTCACCCACTCTGCCGTCATGGGGTCGGCAATGATGACGCCGCTCGTCCTGTTCCAGGTCAACCGGGCTGCGACGTCGAGCCTGTGGCCCCGGCGGTACCGGGCGGCGGGCGCCTTCCTCGTCGGTTTCGTCGGCGTCTGGACCGTGGTTGGCGCCGTGACCCTTGCCGCCGGCGTCGTGGCCGCGACCTGGATCGGACGGGCGCCGGCGCTGGCCGGCGCCTTCGCCATCGCCGCCGTCACGCCGTTCGCCCCCGGACGCCGCAGGCGGCTGCGGCGGTGTGGCGCGACCCGTCCCTTGCGCCCGCGGGGACTGGCCTCAGACACCGACTGTGTCGCCTACGGCGTGCGCACGGGCATGTCGTGCGTCGCCACGTGCTGGCCGTTGATGGTTGCGGTGATGATCGACCACGGCCTCGCGATCATGGTCGCGGCGTCGATCGTGCTCGTACGGGAGAGGCGCTCGTACGATCCGCGTCCGTTGACCACGGCCGTGTCGGTTGCCGTCATTGGCGCCGCGTCGGTCGGGGTTGCGCTGGCGACCGGCTGACGAGTCCTTGGTGTAGTTCGGCTCGGTGGGTCCCGTTGCGGCCGGTGTGAAGGCTGGTTGCCATCTGTCGCCACGCCTCCGGGCTGCTCTTGGCACGGCGAGAGCGACGGCACTGCGCCGTCTGAGCATTGGCCGCCATGCCGCCCGAGCGAGCAGGTCCTGCGTGCGACGGCAAGGAGCCGATCACCGACGATGTGCGCTGGATGGGTCGCTCGTGACGGCCTGCTCGATGTGATTCGGCTGGGCCGAATCGCCTTCTTGCAGGGTCAGCCGACCGACGGACCCAGGCCCAGCGACTGCGGGGTGCTGGAGTCGGGAGAGGGCTGCGGGATGCCCTCGTCCAGGGATCCGAACTCCGTCATGAGGGCAGCGCTGCCGCCCCATGGGGTCTTCTCCTCGGCGACCAGGGAGTTGGTCGTGAGCAGCAGGCCGGCGACCGACGCACCGTTTTGCAGCGCCGCCCTGGCCACGCGAAGCGGGTCGATGATGCCCATGTCGATCATGTTCCCGAAGCGGCCCTCGAGCGCGTCGAAGCCCTCGTCGACCCCGAGCTGGGTGGTCCGCTCGACCACCTCCTCTCCGGAGTAGCCCGCGTTGGTGGCGATCAGGAACGCGGGTTCTATCAGCGAGCGGCGGACGATCTCCACGCCCGCGGCATAGTCGTCCTTGACGTCAAGATCGGCCAATGCCGGCTCGGCGTGGAGGAGGGCAGCTCCGCCCCCAGCCACGATGCCCTCCGCCATCGCGGCGCGCGTGGCGGACAGGGCATCCTCCACGCGGTGCTGCAGCTCGGCAAGCTCGGCGTTGGTCGGGGCGCCGACGCTGATCACCGCGACCTTGCCCGACAGCGACCCGATCCGCTCGTTGAGGACGTCCTCGTCGACCCCGTAGGTCGCCCGCTCGCGCTCGGCGCGCATCTGTGCGAGCCGAAAGTCGATGGCCTCCGCTGAGCCCGCCCCGCCGATGATCGCCGTGCGTTCGGCGTTGACCCGCACCTGGGACGCCCGGCCGAGCTGGCTGGCCTGCATCGTCTCCAGTGTGAAGCCGGAGTGCTTGCTGTACACCTCGCCACCGGTCATCGTGGCGATGTCCTCGAGCTTGCGCAGCCGGCGGTCGCCGAAGCCGGGGGCCCGCACCGCCACACAGCGGAAGAAGCCGTTCACGTGGTTGTGCACCAGCATGCTCAACGCCGTGCCCTCGACGTTCTCGGCCACGATGACCAGTGGTCGTGGGTTGCGCATGACCTGGTCGATCAGCGGCATGACCTGTTGCACCTTGGTGATCTTCTCGCTGCAGAGCAGGATGTAGGGGTCGTCGACGATCGCCTCGAGGCTGGCCGGGTTGGTCACCATGTACGGCGAGACATAGCCGTTGTCCCACTGGAAGCCCTCGACGAAGTCGACGTCCATCCCGTGCAGCGCGGACTCCGTCACGGTGACGATGCCGGCATCGCCGACGGTGTGCAGCGCCCGGGCGATCACCGCTCCCACGTCGTCGTCGTCGTTGGCGGAGATCGCCGCCACCCGGGCGAAGTCGTGCTCGGTCATCACCGGGTGCGCGACGTTCTGCAGGTGCTCGACCAGACGGGCGACGGCGATGTCGATGCCGCGCTTGATCAGGACGGGGTTGCCACCGGCCGCGATGGCCTTCATGCCCTCACGGATGATGGCCTGGGCCAGCACGGTGGCGGTCGTGGTGCCGTCGCCGACGATGTCGTTGGTCTTGATCGCCGCTTCCTTGACGAGCTGGGCGCCCATGTTCTCGAACTGGTCTTTGAGATGGATCTCCCGCGCGATCGTCACACCGTCGTTCGTGACCACCGGCGACCCGGTGATCTTCTCCAAGATGACGTTGCGGCCCTTGGGCCCGAGCGTGGACTTCACCACTTCCGCGAGCTGGTTGACCCCGGCCAGGAGCAAGGCGCGGGCCTCCTCGCCAAATCGCAGTTCCTTCGCCATCGCGTACTACCCCTCGGTTCGTGGGTGGTCTGAGAATGACTACGGGACGAGGATCGCCCGCCCCCGGACCCGTCCGTTGTCGAGATCGTCCAGGGCCTCGACCACCGAGTCCAAGGGGTAGGTCTTGGTGTGCAGCTTGACCTTGCCCGCCTGGGCGAGCACCATCAGCTCGGCGAGGTCGCTGTACGTGCCGACGATGTTGCCGATGATGTTCTTCTCGCCGGCCACGAAGTCCAGCGTTGGCGCAGCCACCTCGCCACCGTAGCCGATGACGAATTGCGAGCCGTCCGGCGCGGTCATCGCCCAGGCGTCGTGCTCCGCGCCTCCTTCGGCGACGAAGTCGAACACGACCCGCGCGCCCTCGCCGCCGGTGAGGTCCTTGACCGCCTCGATGTGGTTGCCGTCGGCGACGACGGTCTCGTCGGCTCCGATCTCCTTGGCCAGCGCGAGCGCCTCGGGATTCCTGTCGACCACGATGATCCTCGTGGCCGTCAGGGCGGCCAGGCACTGGATTCCGATGTGGCCAAGGCCGCCCGCGCCCTGTACGACGGCGGCGGTGCCGGGGTAGAGCAGGGGGATCGCCTTGCGTACGGCGTGGTACGCCGTGATGCCCGCGTCGGCGAGCGCCGCGACGTCTTGCGGCCTGGTGTCGGGGTTGAGCTTGACGCAGGACCTGGCGCTGGTGCGCAGGTACTCCGCCATGCCCCCGTCGTTGTTCGACAGGCCGGGGAAGTACGCGTCGGCGCATTGCATGTCCTTGCCGCGGCGGCAGGGCAGGCACTGGCCGCACGTGGCCAGCGGATGCAGGATCACGGTGTCCCCGACCGCGACGTGCGTCACACCCGCGCCGACCTCCTGCACCCAGCCGGCGTTCTCGTGGCCGATGGTGTAGGGCAGGTCAGGGGTCATCGCGTCCGCCCACTGGCCCTCGATGATGTGCAGGTCGGTACGGCAGACGCCGGCTCCGCCGATCTTCACGATCACGTCGAGCGGTCCGGAGATGGTCGGCTCCGCGACGTCGTCGACCAGGGGTGGCTTGTGGTAGCTGTGCAACCGGACTGCCTTCATGGCGTGCTCCTTGCGGTCGATGCTTGTGCCCGCCTGTGCGTCGTTGGCCGTGCCCACCCCGTACCGGGTCGCGGGCAGGCTCAGACATGGCGTTGACTTCGATGCTCACGCGCGTGGTGTGCGCGCTGCGAGTGCAGGGGCAGCCCGTCCGGGGCTACCGCCGCGCCGCCGGCGTCTGTCCGACCATGGACCTCGAACCGCCGGCCCACAGATCGCAGGCCGGCAGTCCGACGGAAGAGCTCTGTGCGAGCGCTACGTCCTTGCCTTCAGGTCGAAGCCGAGCAAATCGGCCGCGTCCTCCGGGTTGGCGAACATGATGGTCCGGTCGTCCTCGTGGATCATGCGCCCGTAGTGGGTCGACATGTTCTCCTCGAACTCGGCCGCGTTGAACCAGCCCTCCTCCTCCCCGGCGGCGTCGTCCATCTCCGAGTAGACGACGTCCATTCGATTCACGGCGTCCACCCTGATCATCGACGGGAGGGGCATGACGGAGACGTTGTCCTTGGTCCCCATCACCTGTGCGATGAGAGACCCGACCTGGTTGTTCATCAGTGTGAAACCGCACCTGTTCGAGGCGGTGTTGTCGGACTTGAACGGGCTCTCGGCGGTCTTGAAGGTGGTCACTGGGCAAGCTCCTCGGGTATCTGCAAACCAAGTTCGGACACGATCCCGCTGAAGCGGTTCTTGGCCCGGTCGAGACCGTCCTCGAACCTCGGCGGCTTGAAGTCGGGCTGGGACCACAGCGGTTGCAGCCCGCGCACGGCTTCGAGGGCCTGCGGGACCCACTTCGAGAGCCAGCCCTGCATGACCTCCTTGTTGTGCGCGGCGAACTCCTTGTCGCTGGCCCGTGGCTCGAACATCGCGATGGTCATGCGCAGGTCGCGCTGACCGTAGTCATACTCCCCGGCACCGATGATCGTCGGTGTCACGAAGTCGCCGTTGCCGGCCGCCGCCTGTTGCACGAGGTTGCTGCGGAACATCTCGCCGACCAGTGGTTCGAACACGACGTTGGCCGCGAACATCGTCTCGCCCCAGTCGTCCTCGATGGCGGTCAGTGCCTCGACCAGCTTGTGGGCGCCCTTCCACGCCGGGTCGGAGTTCCACGTCTCCAGGTGCGCCGTGCCGTCGAAGGCCTCGATCTCCTCACTGAGCGTGAGGTTGTACAACGCGAGGTCCTGGGCGAAGCGGATCTTGTGCATGCCGTTGACGACGATCGCGGTGTTGTGCATGTTGGTCGGGCCGGAGCGATTGGCGTGGCTGAACACGTAGAGCCCGAGGATGTGCTCGATGTGCATCCAGGCGCCGACGTGGCGCTCGACGAATCTGACCCAGTTCGGGTTCCACTGATCGAAGGCCTTGGCCTGGCGGGCCACATCGATGTTGGCGTTGACCTGGCGGACGACGTTGGCACCGTAGCGGTACAGCGTCATCTCCCACTCTTCGTTCGGGTCGCGGAACTCGTGCCAGCCGTGTGCAGGCCAGGAGAAGTTCTTGGGCAAGCCGCCTGATCCCGGGCCACGCTCGGGCTCGGGCTGGTCTTGACCCCAGGCCTTGAGCTTGGTCCACGTCAGCGGATAGCCCACCTCGCCGTTGGCGAATCCGTAGATCCAGCCCTGGCTGAGGTAGTGCCGGGGATCCGGCTGGACCTCGACGGTGACGTCTTCGTAGTGGGTCTGCTTGCGCCTGGCCGGTTCGAAGTAGTTGAACCGTCGTGCGTCGGAGTCTGGGAACTCCTTGGCGCCCGCCTCCGCGTCGGTGAACTGCACCTTCGGCACGCTGCGTTCTGTGACATCAGACATTCAGTGTTGCCCCTTCCGTCGTCATTGGGTTAGGCCGCTGTCGCGGCAGGTCACGTGCCGGCCTCGCCGGTCGTCGTGAACTTGTCGTAGTAGATGCGCTGCTCGGGTACCCCGAGGCGGGTGAGTGTGGCAATCGCGGCATCCACCATCGGGGGCGGGCCGCAGATGTAGCCGTCGGCTCTGCTCAGGTCGGACTCGTGCCGTGCGACGACGTCGGTGATCAGCCCGACCTCGCCGTCCCAGTCGTCGTCTTCGGGCTCCGACAGCGCGGGGATGTAGCGGAAGTTTGACAACGAGCCCTCCAGCGCCCGCAGTTCCTCCTCGAAGCACAGGTCGCGGCGGCGGCGGGCACCGTAGTAGTACGTGGCTCGCCTCGTGATCCCGCGCTCTGCCATCGAGCGCAAGAGGGACAAGATCGGGGCCATGCCGGCGCCGCCGCCGATGAACATCAGATCGCTGTCGTGGCCTTCGCGCAGGGTGAACACCCCGTACGGGCCGTTGACCTCCAAGCGGTCGCCTTCATTGACCTGCGTGTCCAGGAAGTGGGAGAACAGGCCGTCGGGGTAGATCTTGATGACGAACTCGAGCCGGCCGTCCCGGCTGGAGGTGTTGGCCATGGAGAACGACCGGCTCTCGTCGGTGTCGGGAATCGCGAAGTCCAGGTACTGCCCTGGGAAGAACTTGATCTCTTTCGGCTCGATCAAGCGGATGACGAGATGACGCATGTCGTGGGTGACACGTTCGTTGGAAACCACCTCCGTGACGGCCTGCTGTATCGGCAGCCCGGATCGGATCAGCTCCTCGTCGTAGTGCAGCAGCTCGATCGTCAGATCCTCGAAGGCATGGGCCCGGCACAGCAGCGTGAAGCCTTCTTCCTTTTCGAAGTCCGGCAGCGCGAAGGTCGAGTACTTGTCGAGCTCGATGTCTTCGCCCTCGAGCACGAAGGACTTGCAGGAGGCGCACTGCCCCTCCTTGCAGCCGTGAGGCAGCAGAACGCCCTGCTCGAACGCGGCACGCAGGATCGTCTGGTCTTCGTCGACCTCGATTTTGATGCCGACCGGCTCGAACCGGACGACGTGCTTGCCGTCAGCCATACCCTCTCGCAGGCTCTTCGCGGTGAATGCGAGGGCCGGCTCGCAACCGAGCCGGCCCTGGCTGATCAGGCTGATCAGGCCTCGGCTGGCGCCGGGCGCCCGGCAGGCCCTTGGCGGACGTAGTCGGCGGCGAAGGCCTTGCGCTCGTCGTCGGACATCTCGTTGAGCAGCACGTTGGGGCTTTGCAGGTTGCCCATCCGCCGCATGTGCTCCAGGGTCCACATCTTCTTGGGATCAAGGTTGAGATGCGGCTGCGCCGTCATGGTCTTGCCGTCGTCGCGGACGAAGCCCATGTCGGAGACCACATCCGCCCAGTTCCAGCCGTGGTACAGCGTCTCCCATTCGCGCCTGCCCGTGAGCTGGCCCATGTTCGGCGTCTCGCGCCCCATGAACGTCGGGCGGAACGCGGTCTTGTCGGTCCAGGCGCAAACCTCGTGGCAGTACGTCCGCCACTGGCCGTCGACCTTGTCCATGACCATGTCCTCACGGACCAGGCAGGGCACCATGCAGACCCAGCAGCGGTGCGGATAGACGTAGTCGACGTTCTCGGCGACGATCGGGTTGTGCCCATTGGGCATTGACAGGCGGTTGTAGTTCTCCCACCACTTGCCGTACTTGTCGTACCAGCCCGGGTACTTGAACTCGAACCACTCGAAGTCCTCGTCGGTCATCCCGTCGATCCGCCAGTAGTTGGCAAGCCAGCCGGTGGCGAAGAACTGGGCGACCTCGTGGACGTAGCCCTTGTTCCAGATCTGGTTCCACGACTCCTCGATGAGGTCGTGCGGGATGACCAGGCCGTACTTCTCGAGCGGGACCAGGTAGCTGCGGTAGTAGTCGTCGTAGATCCAGCGGCGCCACATCTCGGCGTAGCTCTCACGCTCCTTGCGGCGGTCCTTGGTGCCGTACTCGATGAACGTGCCGATGGCGGCGTCCACGACCCGGTGGTTGTTCCACCACGCGTAGCGCAGGTCACGCTCGAGCAACTGGTGGTTGCCCTCGTCGGACAG
>CAVRCY010000003.1:0-70984 GCA_963719775.1 uncultured Acidimicrobiia bacterium | reverse complement strand
CTCTGGTCACCGCCACGTTGAGCAGGTTCGGTGGTGGAGCAACCCAGCTGCGGGCACCTTGGCGGGCGGCGTCGGCGCTGAGCAACAGCACGACGGTGTTGGCCTCGCCGACCTTGGAACGTGTGCACCGTTCCGATGTGCTCCTCGGCCCACGCTCGCCAGATGTCGTGACGCCGGGTGCCCGTCCTTGAGGGGTTGGTCGAGCTTCGACCGCGACCCCGGCGTGCACCTTCAACAACCACCGCGGAAGGGGGCGATGATGAACAGCTCATCGCCCGGGGGCTCGGCCGGGACTCCGTCAGCACGTACGTGAGCGCTGTTCGGTCGTCCGTCCCCCAGTGGCTGCCGGCCGCCAGCGGCACATCGATCCACCTCGTCGACAAGCCGCCGGCGACTGCGCCGCTGGGCTCGCCGCGCGGAGGCGGATGATCGTGCGCCGTAGCTAAGGGTGTTGGCGGTACCGAACATCGGATCGGCGCAGCGGAAGTGGCCGGGCAGGGGTAACCCGTCCACGTGGTCGAGTCGCCGAGTTCATTCGCGTGCCTTGTCGACCCGGCGTCGGCCGAGCCGCTGCACGGACGCGGTGTGCGGGGAACCGCTCGTCGGCATCGGCTGCCGCCATGACGGGCTCGAGCAACTCCGGTTCGAGCGTGACGAACGGTGCGAGTTGCTGCTGACGCCGACGACGACGGCCCGGCGTACCTTGGCGAAGAGCGGTACGGCGTGGCGCGCACCTGGCCCGCCTCGTCGACGATGGCGTGCCGAGCTGTCCGACGAGACGCGTCCGGACATCTGTTCCGCCACGCGATCGTGGTCATGACGGGGACGACGACGAACGCCGATCGCCACAGCGCCTGCTGCTCCGCCGAGGTGACGCTCCCGGGGAGTCGAGAGACCAGGCCCATGTCCCGAACATCGTGCCGACGGCGCGGCACTGTCCGGGCGCCGCCGCGAATTCGTGGCGTCTGAGCTGCGCATGCGCGGGCTGCTGCGGACGTCGCGGCACATGGCTTGCGACTCGCTACGTTCGTCGCCATCGATCGGCTGATGGCACGCTAAGCGGTCACGGCAGCGTTCCGGTGCTCGGTGACCTGTTCGCCCCACTCGACGTGCTCGACCCGGGCCGCTCGGCCCTGGCCGAGCTGTCCGCGCTGGCGACGCGGTCGCAACGACGCCGAGGGTCCTGCGGGCTCCCCGTGCCGGCCGATCGCGGTCGCACGCCCGGCTGCTCGACGGTGATCGCGACGCTGACCAGCCACGTGGGCGAGGCTCGTCACCACCGCCTCGACGCGGTCGTGCCGGCGCTGCGGGTGGCCGGCCGCCGCCGAGGTCATGGCCGCGATCCGACGTTGCAGCCTCGCTCGCCGGCGGACGGGACCTTCGACACGGCACCTCGGCGACATGGCTGGTCGTCTTGGTCGGGCCGTTAAGCCGGCCATCGTCCTGCTCACTGCCCTGGTGACGGCGGGGCACGACACGATCGCAGTGGTCGCGCCAGCCTTCGTCGCCGCCACCCTCGACGATCTGGCCGCCGTGCTCGCCGCCGACGGCGGGGCGATCCGCCGGCGATCGCCGACCTCGGCGCCCATCCCGACCCGAAGTTCGCGCCGCCCGGTCCGGCTGCTCTCCGGGCATCAGGAGGCCCGCGACTGGTCACCTCGAACGTGCCTTGGCCGCTGCTGGGGCATACGCGACCGAGCCGTGTTCGAGCACGCCGTTCTCGGCCTGGAGCCGCTCGTCACGAAACACGATCTCGGCACCAATCTGGCATCGGGTACGAATGGGTGCGCCAGTCGTACCCGCTCGACGGCGCGTGCGTCGCATGCGGCGACGAGCTGCCGACCGCTGGTCGATCTCGCCGCCGAGCTGGCCCGCACCGTCGGTGCTGCCGCGCCGCTGGCCGCCGTGGATCAGGCACTCACGCCGTCGGCCTGCCGCCGTTGCCGGACACGTGCCTTGCCCGCTGCTCCGGCTCGCCGGTCCTACCGTGCGATCGAGGGCCACCTTGGCTGGGCGGCGACGGTCCCGGCCGAGCCCGTCGGCGAGACCTGGCGGCTCCTCAGCGACGACGGTGGCGTCAACCTGCTCACCGACGTTACGTGGGCGCTGATGGCGCTCGGCGTGGCCGACGCCCATGTCCTGGCGTGGCTCGATCGACAACGAGTCGGCCTGATCGACGGGCCGTCCTGCTGCGGACGGGTAACCCGGCGACGATCGCCAACGTGTGCTGCACGCTACGGGCCAGCCGATGGCGTGCGACGAGCCGCTGGCTGGCTCCCTGCGGGCGGGCGCCGCGCTGGTGGGCGGACCGCGGCTTCGTGCCACGGCCGGCGGCGTGGTGGCCCGGTCGAGTGGGCAGCGACACCGCCACCCGCAGCCCTGGGGTGTTCGGGGCGACGCCGCGCATCGTCGTGGACCACGACGTCTGACCGGCGGTCACGGGCCGTTGGCTCCCGCGGTCGCCGCCGCCCTCGGGTCGCGGCGAGGTGCCGACCGCCGCTCCACTCGATACTGCGTCGTTGCCGTGATCGACGACCGCGAGACGCCGCGCGCGGCTCGCTGCGGCCGATCGCCCTCGCAGTCGGCGCCGCGCTGGGTGACGAGTTCGCCATCTCATCTACCTGACCGCCGTGGCGCCGATGTGCGGGTTGTGCGCCGCCGACCGCCGACGGACAGGGAGACAACGGCTGACCGACCACGAGCCGGAGCCCGCTCGCCACGATCGAGCAAGCGGCCGACGCCGCCGTCAGGCGGCTGCGGCGGCCCTCGGCGAGATGAAGAAGGCGAAGTCGGCCGCCGCGACCGCGAAGATGCGGGCGTTGCGCGAGTCCTTGGACAACGCCGTGCGGCTGGCCGACGGCGCATCGGCGGACGCCCGCGACCTCTGGGACCAGTGGACGTTCGACGAGCAGGGCCACTCGCGTCGGGCCGGTACACCAAGGAGGTGCTGGCGCTGGCCGCCGAGCAGGGCCTCGATGCCTTCGAGTCCGACGACCGAATCATCAGCTATCCGGCGATCGTCGCCCTGTCGCTGCCGGACGCGACGGTGCTGATCGACAAGAAGCGCGACAAGCGGGCGCGCCCGACAGTGCCGTGCGCACCCTCCTGTCGCTGCAGGCGCGGCCACCGAAGTTGGAGCCCGAGGCTTCCTCGAGGCACTGGCCATCGGCCTCGACCTCGTCGTCGCCAGCAAACGTGGACAACCCGGCACACCGTCAATCTGGCCGATGTCTACAACGTGCTCACCGTGATGTCCGGCGCCGCCCGCTCTACAGCCGACAAGAGCTTCGCCCGCGACCTCTACCTGCTCGATCAGAGCGGCGTCACGACGACGAAGGACGGCCGCGAGCTCCGGCTGCCGGCCAGCGCCCTCACCCGAAGTGCCGGGACGCTGCGCACGGTCACCCGCGCCGGTCAGGAGAAGGTCTACGCCGGCCCGCCTTCGAGGGCGGCCGGCGATGATCGCCGCCGACGAGTACGCCGACTTCCTGGCCGGCGAGTACCTCGCCACGTATGTCGCGGGAGGGGGCGCGGCCGTCAATTCGTCGTCGCCGCCGACGTCGATGACGCCGACCGGTTCGCCCAGCTGCTGCGCCTGCGGGCGGGCGATCGTGGCTACGCGACGGTCCGCGTCGACGCCGTCGACACCCGTATCCACATGATGGACCAGGTCTTCTTCGCCGTCGCCGGCCAGGTCGACTGGGAGCAACTCGCCGCTCATCGTGTCCGGGTGTCCTATGCGGCCATCGCCCATCCGGTCGCCGGGGGGTCCGCCGATCTCTCCGTCGACGCCGTCGCTGCTCACCACGACGTTGCGGCGGCCGAGCTCGGCCGCGACGTCAACCGTCAGCTGCAGCACGACGTGTTCCACGACTACGCCATGGTTCAGGAGTTCCGCATCGCCATGCTGCGGCTGTGCCAGGCCCATCTGCGGACCGGCCAGGTCACCGCGGCGGAGCACGCCGCCGTGCTCGACTGGTTGCGGGGCGAGCTGCGCCAGATCTCCGTGCCGCGCAGCGCCATGATCTTCCGCCGCATCGGCCGCCACAACGCCCGCCAGTTGCTGTTCTCGACCGCCCACTGGCTGGCGGCCAACGGTCATGCCGGGCTCCTGCTCGAGCTCGACGTGCGCCGGTTCGGCTTCGCCCGGCGACCCGCCGCCGAGGAGCGCCACGGCAACTACTACACCAAGGCGGCGCTCCTTGACGGCTACGAGCTGATGCGCCAGCTCGTCGACAACACCGACGAGCTGGCCCACTGCTGTGTCGTCGTGATCGGCGGGCCCGAGCTGACAGCCGACCCCAACCGCGGCATCGACGCCTACCAGGCGCTGAAGCTCCGCATCGCCGACGACGTGCGCGACCGCAGCCGGGACAACCCGTACTCCTCGCTGATCCGGGTCGGTGCGGCGTGAACGAGGCCGGTGAGGTGATGCCACTGGGCGCGCTCAGCGCCAGGCGGGCGCTGGAGGCGCTGCGCGCCGGTGTGCCCAACCGTGACGCGGTGTCGGCGCTCGGTTCACAGCAGACCGCCGTGGCGGACCGCTTCAGCCAGCTGCTCGATGCCATCGGCGCGCTCGGCCGGCCAGCGATCCGGTCCCGGGGATGCTCGTGGCGGGCGGGTTCGGTTCCGGCAAGAGCCACGTCCTGGAGCACCTCGCCCACACGGCGCTCGAGGCCGGGTTCGTCGTGTCCAAGGTCGTCATCTCCGAGGAGACGGCTCTGCACGACCCGGTCAAGGTGTTCGTGGCCGCCATCGCCGACGCGGTCGTTCCCCGGCAAGTCCGGGTCGGCGATCGACGAGATCGCGACCGGGCTGCTGCCGGATTCGGCCGCCTACGCCGGGCTGTACCGCTGGGTGCACACCGACGATGCGCCGTCGACAGCCGGTTCGCGGCGAGCCTGTTCCTGTACGAGTACGCGGTGGCGATGCGAGTTCGCCGACCGCATCATTCGCTTCTGGGCTGGAGACCCCCTGCCCGTCGCCGACCTGCGGCGCCGGCTGAAGGAGGCCGGGGCGGCCGCGACATACCGGCTGGCGGCTGCGAAGGAGCGCGACCTCGCCGTGCAGCGCTTCCGCTTCGTCTCCCGGCTCATCACGGCCGCTGGGCATCGCGGCTGGGTGCTGCTGCTCGACGAGGTCGAGCTGATCGGCCGGTACTCACTGCTGCAACGGGGCAAGTCCTATGCCGAGGTGGCCCGGTGGGTGCGCGGCGACCGCGACGACCCGGGCGCGCCGCTCGGCGCCGTGCTGGCGACCGTCGACGACTTCGAGGCGCAAGTGCTCGTGGGCAAGAACGACCTCGAGCTGATCCCGAAGCGGCTGCGGATGAAGGCCACGGAGGAGGCGGAGCTGCTCGCGGCGGTGGCTGAATCGGGATGCGTGGATGGAGCGCGAGCAGGTGCGCCTGCAACCACCTGATCGTGACGAGCTCGACCGCACCTACCGCAAGCTGCGGTCGATCCACGCCGCCGCCTTCGGGTGGGCGCCGCCGGACGTCGAGGGGTTGGAGCGCCTGCCGTCGAACCGGATGCGCCAGTACGTGCGGGCGTGGATCAACGAGTGGGACCTGCTGCGCCTCGACCGTCGTACGTGCCCGACCTCGCCACGAGCGACCTCGTCGTGGACCTGTCCGTCACGACACCGCCGGGGCCGACGCTCCAGGCGATTCGCCGGCGCCATGATCAGCTGGTGACGGACGACCTCGGCGCGTCGCGATCCTCCCGTCGCCGCCGGCCGGGGCGCACGGCCACCGAGATCCGCGACGCGCTGCGGACGGCGGGACGGGTGTCCATTACCGCGGCGGACGTCGTGTCGGTGCTGCGCCGCAACCCCATCGCTTCGCGCCAGACAGAGCCGAGCCGCCACGCTGGTGGCCGGCAGGACAGCAGCCGGCACCGCCGGCCGCCGCGGTGGGCGGCACAGCCTTCGAGCCGTACAAGTGGCAACTCGAGGCGCTCGCGGCTCGGCGGGGTCGGGACGGGCGCGGCGTCGTCGAGGCCGTCACCGGCACGGGCAAGACGATGCTCGGCGTCCACACGATCATCGCCGAGCTGGCTCGTGGCGGGCAGGTGCTCGTGCTGGTCCCAACGCGCGAGCTGGCCGACCAGTGGTGTGCCGTGCTGGCCCGCCACGGCCCGGCCACGGCGTGCGTCGGGCGCCTGGGTGGTGGCCAGCGCGACGATCTCGGGCGCCACGACATCGTCGTCGCCGTCGTCAACTCGGCACGCGACACGGACCTCCAGCCGCGTCGGCCGGGTGGCCTGCTCGTCGCCGACGAATGCCATCGGTACGGGTCCGAAGGAAACCGCGTCGCGCTGCACGCCGACTTCCCCCGTCGTCTGGGACTGTCGGCCACCTACGCCCGATCCGACGACGGCCACGTCACCTGGCTCGACCCGTACTTCGGCGGGCCGTGCTACCGCATCGGGTACCAGCGAGCGATCGCCGACGGCATCATCGCCCCATTCGCTGTCTCGTTGGTCGGCGTCGAGCTGACGCTCGACGAGCAGGCCGAATACGACCCCCTCACGCTCGACATGAGCGCAGCCCGGGCCGAGCTCGTCGGCGCTGGCCACGCGCCACCCGAGCCGGTCGGCGTCTTCTTCGCCGCCGTGTCCCGGCTCGCGGCGCGCGGCGACGGCACGGCCGCGGCGGCCGCTCGCCGCTATCTCGGTGCGCTGCAGGCGCGCCGCCGCCTGCTCGCCGACATGCCGGCCCGACGCCACGCGCTCGACGGCCTCGCACCGCGCGTTGCGGCATCGGGCCGGTCGATCGTGTTCACCCACGACATCGCCGCAGCCGAACGAGCCGCCGCCCAGCTCCGGCGCCACGGCATCTCTGCGGCCGCGATCCACTCGCACATTGCACCCACGGCTCGCCGTGACGTGCTCGCCCGGTTCGAGTCGGGTGCGCTCCGTGCGGTCGCCGCGCCGCAGGTGCTCGACGAGGGTGTCGACGTGCCGGCCGCCGATGTGGCCGTCGTGCTCGCCGCCAGCCGCAGTCGGCGCCAGATGATCCAGCGGATGGGCCGCGTGCTGCGCCGCAAGGACGACGGGCGGACGGCGTGCCTGGTGATCGTCCATGCCGCCGGGACGGTCGAGGACCCGGCCACCGGAGCCCACGAGGGCTTCCTCGATGAGGTGCTGCCTGTCGCCGCTGCCGTCGAGTACGTCAGCGCCGGCTGACCTCGCGGTCCCGGCGCCCGTGGGGTCAGAACCCCGCTCGCTGAAGGGACATCCCGCCCGGGGGATGCGCCGGCCGGTGTACACGTGGAGTGTCGCGACGTCACGGCGTTGCAGCTGGAGCAGTCCTCGATGCATGCCACTGCGGAATTGCGCCGGATGATCGAACCGAGACAACCCGGCGAGATCGCGCCCGGGTGGCCGCCGTTCGGAGTTCGCCTACTTGCCTACGCGAAGCGCACAGCTTCGGAGCTCGGTCGCTCCTGAAGGGGACGCAGGCAGCCGAGCAGGCCGTGTGCCTCGCGGTCGTACGGTACGCCGCTTCAACTGGCGGCGGCGATCGCCCTCCCGCCACGTGGCGTGCAGCCGGATCACTCGGACGCCGGCCTGTTGGGCGAGCCTGCGGAACGCTTGGCCGACCGAGTTCGGTCGCGGTGGTTCGCCGATGTCCGTGGTGAACACCCGGTCGCTGGCTGTCGCCGTGACCCTGACGCGCAAGTAGTGTTCGCGTTCGGCGCGCCCGATGTTGTTGGCGTTACCACGACTCTAGTTACTAGAGGTTGCACACGTTCGTGAAAGCCATCTATCAGGTGTTTCGCGGTGCCCCCGGCAGGATTCGAACCTGCGACGCACGGTTTAGGAAACCGACGCTCTATCCCCTGAGCTACGGGAGCGGTGCTCCGAGCCTAACGGCGGGTTCTCCGTCGAATTCGTGGTCATTGGTGACCGTGAATGGGCGTCAGAAACTGGAGCCGGACGCGCGAAGGCCCTGGTCGCGTGGAACGACCAGGGCCCTGCGGCGCCGGGTGGGGGCAATCAGCCGGCGTTCTTGATGAGCCCGCCCGCGGGGTTGACGACGAACCAGACGTCACCGGAGCCCTGGCCGTTGGTCTGGCCGGCCTCGTCATCGCCAGCGAAGCGGTACAGCGGCCACTTGCCGGCCTTCAGCTGGTGGCTGTCGTCGGCGCGGTGCACGACGGAGAAGACGGCGGGGTCGAGACCGGCCGGCAGCTCCTCGCTCTCCACGAGCAGCGGCGGCCACGCGTCGGCGCAGTCGCCCTCGCACGTCGGCTCGCCGTTGGCGTCCTTCGTGAAGCCGTACAGCGTCAGCCCGTCGACATCGACGAGCGCGTCCCCGAGCTCGGTCGGACCGACCCCGACGGGCGGAGCCGGAGCCGGCGCCGGAGCGGGAGCCGGTGCGGGTGCGACAGTCGTCGGGGCGGCGGCAGCGGCGGCGTCGGCCGGTGCCTCACCGTTCAGCAGGGTGCCGTCCAGGGCGACGGCGAACCACACGTCGCCCGAACCCTGGCCGTTGGTGTCGCCAGGTGCGGCATCGCCGCCGAACGTGTACAGCGGGAACTTGCCGGCGACGAGCTGCAGCGTGCCGTCCTCGCGCTCGGTCGTCGAGAAGATGCCGGTGTCGAGCCCGGGCGCGACGGCCCACTCGGCGTCGACGATGACCGGGGGCCACGCGTCGGCGCAGGTGCTGTAGCACGTCGAGATGGCATCGATGTCGTTGGTGAAGCCGTACACCGTGAGGCCGCTGGCGTCGACCAGCAACTTGCCCAGCTCGCTGGCGCCAGCCTTGACGGCGGGAGCCGCTGCGGCAGCTGCCACGGGCGCCGCCGTCGTGGTGGGCGCGGCGGTGGTCGACGGCGCCGCGGTGGTCACCGGCGCCGCGGCGGCGGCGATCTCGGCGTCGTCGTTGCTGTTCTCACGGCCGCAACCGGCCGCCAGCACAGCCAGGCCGGCAACGATGAAGGGAATGGTCCGCAGTTTCATGGTGATGATGGTTCCTGGTGTCAGTTGACGACCAGCGAGCCGGTCATCGAAGGGTGGATGGCGCAGAAGAAGTCGTAGGTCCCAGGCGTGCCCGGGGCTGTGAACGACACCGTCGAGCCACCGTCAACGGCACCCGTGTCGAAGGCGCCCCCGTCGGCAGTCAAGGTGTGCGCCGTGTCGTCGGCGTTGGTGACCTCTACGGCCCCACCGACCCCAACGGTTCGCGGTTGCCCGAAGGAAAAATCGGCGATGTCGATCGCCGCTGCCGGAGCGACCGGTGCGCCGCCCGCCACCGTGGCCGGAGGTGGCGTTGCGGCGTCGTTCGACTCGGCCGGCGGTAACGCCAGCAGCGCGCCCGTCACGGCCGCGCCGATGGCGCAGATCGCCAGCGTGGGGGTGAAGCGGAGTGCCATGGGACGAGCCAGTCTCAGAAGCCCGGGAAGCCGATGTTGGTGAAGAACCACAGCGACGAGGTGGACCAGATACCGAGCATCACGACGACGAGACCGCCGCCGATGACGGGCAGGGCCCAACCGGGCAACCCGTTGATCCGCAACGCCAGCAGCTTCGTCGTCAGCACGCCGAAGAAGGCACACCCGAGCAGCCCGTGCACCAGCACGCGGGCGTCCGGGTCACGCCATCCCAGCGACCACAGGCAGTGGTAAGCGACGGGCAAGACGAGCAGGAACGCAGCCGTCCCGGTCCATCGGTGGGCGTGGCGGACCCAGCGCGGAGGGCGGCCGGCGCGTGGCAGGCGTCCCCACATCCAGGCGGCGGAGGCGGCCTGGGCCAGCGCGAGCACGGCGGCGACGGTCGTCAGCCACGCCTTCATGGAGAGGGTGGAGGAGAACCCGAAGTGGGCGATCTGCTCGCGCGGTCGGGTCGTGGAGCCGGGCGTACACGCCGAGGAGCACGGCAATCGCCGCACCGATCGCGGCGGCGATGAGCAGCGCGACCTGTGCCCGCCGAGGTCCGACGGCGGCGAGGGCTGGCCCGCGCTCCCCTGCCTCGGCATGCACGTTGGCCATCTGACCATCATGCGGGCACCGTCGGCACCGACGCGTGGAGAGGACGTGAAGATGTGCTGGAGAGCCGGCGGCGCGCAGCCGCGTAGGTCAGCCGGCGGTGTCGTTGTCGCCGAAGTAGTACATGACGACCTTTTCCTTGCGCACCGTCTGGTTGCGGCCGGCGGTACCCGTCTTGCGACGAACCGCGGCGATGATCGCGTCGGCCGCCTCTCGACCTTCGTCAGGCGGCAGTCCCGCCGCCTCGAGGATCGACTCGCTCGTGAGGCCGTGGCCACCCTCCGTCAGCAGCAGCTCGAGGACCGCCAGTTCGGCCTGGTTGAGCTCGACCCGACGGTTCCCGCTCCACACCTCGCCCGTCGACGGCCGCATGCGCAGCTTCCCCGACACGAGCCACGCCGGCGGGCGGTCGTCGGCCGGCGGCGCCGTCACGGGCGCGGCGGCCTCCGATGGTGCCGGCGCCTGGTCGCGGGCGCGTGGTCGCAGCAACGGCTTGACCTCGCGCTGTGGACGCTCAACCGGGGCCGCCGGCTGCGGCCGCACGCGGGGCCGTGACAGCGGCTTCACCGTGCGCCGCGGCGGCGCATCGGCGACGTCGACGTCCGGGGAAGCGGTGGGGACGGGCTCGACCTCTGGCTCCGGCTCCGGGGCGGGCTCGGGTCGGGAGGGCGGGCGCCCACGCGGTCGGCTCAGTGGCGCCGGCCCGCGACGGGTCGCTCGTCGCCGGGCGACGGGTGTCTCTTCGACTGCGGCGACCGGCTCGACCGCCGGCACCCAGGCTCCGGCTGTGGGGTCACCAGTTGATCGGGGACGGGCGCCGGTGCGACCAGGGGTGGCGGCAGGACGATGGCCGCGGGGGTCTCCAGCTGAGGCTCCGGGGGTTCCGGCTCGGACCGCACCTCGGCGGCGGCGGGCGTGAGGATGGGCGGCGGTCCCGGAACCGGTGCGGGTGGGAGCGTTGCCGCCGGCTGCGGCTCCGGCTCGCGTTGGGGCTCCAGCGGCGGTCCGAGTACGGCGGCCGGGGCGGCCGGGGGTGGGGGCACCACGACCACAGCCCAAGGGGCCTCCGGCGGAGGAACGACGCGCGGTTCCGGTGCGGGCTCGGGAGTGTCGAGGGTTACCGGCGCTGGCGTGTCGGCCGGGTGATCCGCGGCGGCAATGGCCGGTTGGCCGGTGTGTCGACGACGCAACAGCACGAAGGCCCCGGCCCCGCCGGCCGCCAGCACCAAGATCGCCAGGACCGCCGGCACCACGATGCTCGAGCCGCCGTCGCCAGCGGCCTCGCTTGCGGGCGCGGGTGTCTCGAGCGGTTCCTCGGCGGCGGGTTGGGTGGTGGCGACCGGAGCGTCGGTCCGCTCGACCGTCGTCGCGGTGGCCGCGGACGGCGGCGATGACGCTGGCGCTGAGGCAGGTGGAGCCGGCGTTGGCGTCGCCGGCGCCGGGGGCGCCACGTCGATCGGTGCCGTGAACCGGTTGCCCTCGACCTCGACGGCGACCTGATGTCCGCCCGGCGCGGCCACCGTAGCGACGGCCCGGTAGCGGTCGTCGATGGCGGAGGTGATCCGGTCCATCGCCGCGACCGGCTCCGTGGTCGCCGGCACGAGGCCACCGCTGGCGGCGGCGAGGTCGGCCAAGGCACCGGGGCCGTTGGGCGCCACCGCGTGGACCCTCGTCCCGGATTCCGACAGCGTCGATCGCAGCGCCGGCAACTGAGCGTCGTCGAGCGACACGTCGCCACCGAGGACGACCACGAGATGGCGGTCTGGCAACCGGCTCTCGGACAGTGTCGTCGCCGCGTCGAGCAGCAGCTCGGGCAGCGGTACGACGTCAGGAGCGCCGGCGGTGATGCCCGCAATGCGGGCGATCGTCGCGTTGCGATCGGCGGTCAACGCCGACCGCAGGCCGCTCGGGGTGAACAGCGCGAACTGCGCGCCCTCGTCGAGGTTGCGGGCCAGCTCGACGGCGGCACCCTGTTCGCCCTCGACCGTGACGTCGTCGATCGTCGGCCGGTCGTCGACGACGAGCGCCACCGCCGTCGTCGTCGGGTCGACGCGTTCGAGCGAGTCCACCGCGATGCCGTCGACGGAGACCATGTCCGCCGTGATCTCGACGGCGGACAGCGGCGCCGGCACGACGACGTCCACGACCACCGTCGGGAACCCGGACTCGTCCACCACTGCGACATCGAGCGGTTGGCCCGGCGGCGGAACGGCAGACGCGCCGAGAACAACTCCGACCGCCGTCAACACGGCTGCTAGCACCGAGCGTCTCCGCCAGACATCGTTTGTGGCCGCCCCACTGTCGTGTGTCTAGGGGGTGTACAGGTAGCTGTCAACGTCATACAGTATCGGCCCTGGCGGATTGAATGGAGGCGGGATATGGCGGGACAGCGGATGACGGCCACCCAGACGGCGGCCGGTCGGCGATTCACTCGGTTCTTTGCCGTTGCGGCGATGGCCTCGGCGCTGGCGGGCGGCTGGGCAGCCGGCGCCGCCGACGCCCAGGACCCACCCGGCCAGGTGCGTGTGGTGCACGGGCTGCGCGGGCTCGTTGCCGACATCTACCTCGACGGCGCACTGGCGCTGCCGACGTTCCAACCCGAGCGGTCCACCGAGCCGCTGCCGATCCCGGCGGGTGATCACCTCGTCGAGATCCGCACCGCCGGTGCAGCGGCGACGGATGAACCGCTGCTGACACAGACGGTCACGGTGCCGCCCGGCTTCCAGGGATCGCTCGTGGCCCACCTCGACGCCACGGGTGCGCCGACGCTCAGCGCGTTCCAGGATGACCTCGGAGCCGTCCCGGCCGGCGACTCACGTGTCGTGGTCCGGCACACGGCGGCAGCCGAGGATGTCAGCGTGGTGCTCAACGACGTGCCGGCACCAGGCGCGGTCGCGGCGAAGGCCGAATCGGAGCAGGTGCTCGATGCCGGCGTGTACGAGCTGAAGGTCACGCCGGCCGCCGGTGGTGCGCCGCTGGCGGCGCCGCAGAGCAACGAGTACGCCGACGGCACGGCCAACTTCATGTACCTCATCGGCTCGCAAGCGCAGGGCACGCTCGGATGGGCGGTTGTGCGCATCGACGGCCTGCAGTCCGCACCGGCGGTCATCCAAACGGGCGACGGCTCGGCGCGTCCCGCCGACGACGGCAACCGGACGATGGTGCTGGTGGCGCTGGCGGCGGTGTCCTTCGTCGGTGCAACCGGCCTGGCCGTCTGGTCGCGATCCCGGCGAGCCGCCACAGTTCGCTGAACGATGTCGCCGCTGGCCGCCGTTGTCGGCGCCGTGGCAGTCGTCGGCGCGGTGACCGTCGGCCTCGTCGCCATCGGCGCCGGCGGGACGGCGGTCCAAGCACCGCCGACCACCGTCGAGCAGACGACGACCAGCGCGACGACCACGACCACCAAGCCAGTCCACCGCGCTGGCGACCACCACGACATCGGAGGCGACGACCGCCGTCGCGTCGACGGCGACAACGACTCCGGCGCCGCCGACGATGGCGCCGATCGTCACGTACGAGGCCGACATCGGCATCCTGACACCGAGGGCGGTCGCTGCGCCGGTGCGCGTCAGCTTCGCCGGCCGGGACATCGACGGCGCCGTCATCCCCGCCGGTGTCAACGAGGCTGCTGAACTGGCCATCCCGCCAGACGCCAAGACGCTCGTCTGGTACCGGTACGGACCCTCGCCCGGGGAGCCTGGCTCGGCGGTCATCGCCGGCCACCTCGACTGGAAGGGTCAGCGGGGCACGTTCAACTCGTTGTCGGACACGGCCATCGGTGAGACGGTCACGGTGGCCTACGACGACGGGTCCCAGCGAGCGTTCACTGTCACGGCGGTCGAGCTGGTCGACAAGCCGGCGGTCGCCGTCAACGGCGTGTTCGCCCGCGACGGGGAGAGCGTGCTGCGGCTCGTCACCTGCGGTGGCGAGTTCAACGACGAGACCAACCACTACCTGAGCAACGTGATCGTGACCGCCGTCCCGGCGTGACGGCGCCGACCCGTCGGGCAGCGGGCTCGGTGTGCCAGAGTCCGGGCCATGCGACTCCCCGGTGCCGACGGCATCACCCTCGCCGCCGACGCGTTCGGCGAGCCGGGCCACCAACCGGTGGTGCTGCTCCACGGCGGCGGACAGACTCGGCACGCGTGGCGCAACACGGCCAGCCTGCTCGGTGACGACGGGTGGTACGCGGTGAGCGCCGACCTGCGCGGCCACGGCAACAGCGACTGGTCGCCGGACGGCGTGTACAGCCTCGAGCGCTTCGCCGGCGACGTCGTGGCCATCTCGGCATCGCTCGAGCAACCACCGGCGCTCGTCGGCGCGTCGCTCGGTGGCATCGCCAGCCTGCTGGCCGTGGGCGAATCGGCGACGCCGGTAGCGACCGCCCTCGTGCTCGTCGACGTCGCGCCGCGCATCGAACCGAGCGGCGCGGAGCGCATCCGGGCCTTCATGCGTCAGGGCTTGAGCGGGTTCGCCGACCTCGAGGAAGCGGCCGACGCCATCTCGTCGTACAACCCGCACCGGCCGCGTCCGTCCGACCTCACCGGGCTGACCAAGAACCTGCGCCAGCGCGACGACGGCCGCTGGTATTGGCACTGGGATCCCCGTTTCATGGCGCCCGAGGTCCCGCAGGACGGCGGTGTCGACGGCGTCCCGACGGCCCGCTTCGTGCCGCAGGAGCGACTTGAGGAGGCGGCCCGCGCGGTCACGGTTCCGACGCTCGTCGTGCGCGGCCAGGCCAGCGACCTGCTCAGCGAGGAAGGCGCCCGCCACCTGTTGACGCTGATCCCGCACGCCCAGCTGGTTGACGTGGCAGGGGCCGGGCACATGGTCGCCGGCGACCGCAACGACCACTTCAACGCCGCCGTGCGAGCGTTCCTCGACACGGAGGTCGCCGCAGGTCGCTGACGTCGCGACCGGTTCTCCGTGGATTTCGCGGCCAGATGTGGCCGTGACTTTGCGTCAGTTCCGATCCTCGGTGGGCGTTGCGGACGTACCCTGCCCGGGGTGCGTAGTCGTGACGACCTCCGCAACGTGGCCATCGTGGCGCACGTCGATCACGGCAAGACGACGCTCGTCGACCAGATGCTCTGGCAGTCCGGTGCGTTCCGTGTCAACCAGGACGTCGGCGAGCGGGTCATGGACTCGATGGATCTGGAGCGCGAGAAGGGCATCACGATCCTGGCCAAGAACACGGCGGTGCGCTACGGGCGCGGTGACGACGCGGTGACGATCAACATCGTCGACACGCCGGGTCACGCCGACTTCGGCGGCGAGGTCGAACGGGCGCTGTCGATGGTCGACGGCGTGCTGCTGCTCGTCGACGCGTCCGAGGGGCCGCTCCCGCAGACCCGTTTCGTGCTGCGCAAGACGCTGGAGGCCAAGCTGCCGGTGATCCTCGTGATCAACAAGGTCGATCGACCGGACGCCCGCATCGCCGAGGTCGTCCACGACGTCGAGGAGCTGTTCCTCGACCTCGACGCCGACGTCGAGCAGCTCGACTTCCCGATCGTCTACTGCGTCTCCCGCGAGGGCAAGGCGTCGATGGATCGGCCGGCCGACGGGGCCGGGCTGCCTGACGGCGCCACCCTCGTCCCACTGCTCGACCTGCTCGTCGAGCGCATCCCGGCGCCGACATACGACCCGGACGTCCCGCTGCAGGCGCTCGTCACGAACCTCGACGCCTCGCCCTACGTCGGGCGCCTCGCGCTGTGCCGGATCCGCTCCGGCACGCTGCGCAAGGGTCGGCCGGTGGCCTGGTGTCGCGCCGACGGCACGATCGAGCGGGCCCGCATCGCCGAGCTGTACACGACAGACGCCTTGGATCGGGTCCCTGCCGACGAGGCCGGGCCCGGCGAGATCGTCGCCGTGGCCGGCATCCCCGAGATCACGATCGGCGAGACGCTCGCCGACCCGGACGACCCCCGCCCGCTGCCGGTGCTGCACATCGACGATCCCAGCCTGTCGATGACGATCGGCATCAACACTTCTCCCCTCGCCGGCCAGGAGGGCACGTCGCTGACGGCCCGCCTGGTGAAGAACCGCCTCGACGCCGAGCTCGTCGGCAACGTCAGCATCCGGGTCCTGCCGACCGAGCGCCCGGACACTTGGGAGGTCCAGGGCCGCGGTGAGCTGCAGCTGGCCGTCCTCGTCGAGATGATGCGCCGGGAGGGCTTCGAGCTGGTCGTCGGCAAGCCCCAGGTGCTGACCCGCGACGTCGACGGCACGCGTGCACGAGCCGGTCGACCGTCTCACCGTCGACGTGCCCGAGGACTTCCTGGGCGTCATCACCCAGCTGCTGGCGCTGCGCAAGGGGCGGATGGAGCAGATCGTCAACCACGGCACCGGCTGGGTCCGCCTCGACTACCTCGTGCCGGCCCGCGGCCTCATCGGGTTCCGCACCGAGCTGATGACCGAGACGCCGCGGGACGGCGTTGCTGCACCACGTGTTCGAGCGCTACGAGCCGTGGGCCGGCACGATCCGCGCTCGCACCCGCGGCTCGCTCGTCGCCGACCGGCGAGGTCCGACGACCGGCTACTCCCTCCTGGCGTTGCAGGAGCGCGGGCAGCTGTTCGTCGGCCCGGGCACCGAGGTCTACGAGGGGATGATCGTCGGCGAGAACGCCCGGGCCGACGACATGGACGTCAACCCGACGAGGGAGAAGAAGCTGACCAACATCCGGTCGTCCACCGCCGAGGCCTTCGAGAAGCTGATCCCGCCCCGCCCGATGTCGCTGGAGCAGGCGCTCGAGTTCATCGCCGACGACGAGAGCGTCGAGGTCACGCCGACGTCAGTGCGTCTGCGCAAGGTCGTCCTCGATCAGACCGAGCGCGGTCGGGCCGCCAAACGGGCCAAAGCCGGCCTCGCCTGACGCCCTCCCGTCCGAGTGTTGAGCGGCATCCGAGGTGTCAGAGGTCGAGACATCCGACGTCCGGAGCACTCGGATGCCGCTCAAACACTCGGATGGCGCAGGCTAGAGGGGGAGGCAGTCGGAGCCGGCGCGGCGACCGTCGGGGCCGGCGGCGGGGCGGTGCAGGATGGCCTTCGCCGGGGCCACCGTGATGGTCGATCCGTCGACCGTGGCCGCGCCGTCGACGAGCAGGCTGAATCCGTCCGGCTGGGCCGGCGGCCACACGAGCGTGACATCCGGGCGGCTCGTGACGTTCTCCTGCGAGTGGCGGCCGACGCCGTCCACGACGAGCCCGTCGGGGCCGACCTCCGGCCACACCGACAGGACGTGGGCCCGCCCGCCGTCGCCGACGGTGACCAGGTAGGCGAAGCCGAACTCGCCGATCTGCGACGCCAACTCCCCCAGCTCGATCTTGACGCTCATGCCTGTCCCACGGTAGCCATGGTGGGCGGTTCTACACTCCGGCCATGCCGGCCGTGCAGCGTGTCGTCAGAGGGGGCATGGCACTGACGACGTTGTTCACCCTCGTGTACCACTTCGTCAACGGCGAGGACGACCCGACGTTCGACGCCGTCAACTTCTTCAGCTACTTCACGATCCTCAGCAACATCGGCGCGATCATCGTGCTCGGCGCGCTGGCGATCCGGCCGGCCCTGGTCGCCGATCGAGCCGTTCGTCATCCTGCGCGGCGCCGTGACGCTGTACATGATCATCACCGGCATCGTCTACAACGTGCTGCTGGCGCCAGAGTCCGCCGACGTCAACACGAACACCCAGTGGGTCAACTTCATCGTCCACGTGCTCGGGCCGATCGTCGTGACGCTCGATTGGTTCGTCTACCGGTCACCGATCAAGCCGACGATCGGGCAGATGGCGACGTGGTGGATCTTCCCGTCCGTGTACCTCGTGTACACGATGGTCCGCGGCCCGCTGGCCGACTGGTACCCGTATCCGTTCCTCGACCCCGACGAGAACAGCGTGGGCTCGATCATCGGCTACTGCGTCGGGATCCTCGTCGCCTTCGTGGTCATCTCGTTCATCCTCCGCTGGTGGTCCGGCGAACGGCAGACGGCGCGACACGGCGGCGTCGGTGCGCCCGTCGACGGCTGGGTGGACGGCGGGTAGGTCAACGGGTGTCAAGCGGCGCCTTGTCGGGCTACGCTGCCGCAGGCGGGCGGGCCGCCGGTCCGGCAACGGACCGGCGCCCGGGCCCGACCCCAATCGGCGCCCACTGACGCCATCAATCTCGACCCGGGCAGTCGGGATTTCCTCCGCTACGCTGCCCGGGGCTGCGAACACCCACTTCAGGCATCAAGGAGCGAGCACCATGGCCGTCCGACTCGGGGACACCGCCCCCGACTTCACCGCCGATTCGACCGAGGGCACGATCAACTTCCACGAGTGGCTCGGCGACTCGTGGGGCGTGCTGTTCAGCCATCCGAAGGACTTCACGCCGGTGTGCACGACGGAGCTCGGCTACATGGCCAAGATCCAGCCCGAGTTCGAGAAGCGCAACGTGAAGGTCATCGGCCTGTCCGTCGACCCCAGCGATCGCCACCAGCAGTGGGCCGCCGACATCGAGGAGACCCAGGGCGCGGCCCCGAACTACCCGATCATCGCCGACTCCGACTTCAACGTGTCGAAGCTCTACGAGATGCTCCCGGCGGCGACGTCGGGTGATCCGCTGCAGCGCACGCCGGCCGACAACCAGACGGTGCGCAACGTGTTCGTCGTCGGCCCGGACAAGAAGATCAAGCTGATCCTCGTCTACCCGATGACGACCGGGCGCAACTTCGACGAGGTGCTGCGGGTGATCGACTCCTTGCAGCTGACCGCCAAGCACCGCGTCGCCACCCCGGTCAACTGGCAGCAGGGCGAGGACGTCATCATCGCCGGCTCGGTGTCCGACGACGAGGCGAAGCAGATCTATCCCGACGGTTGGAAGGCCCCGAAGCCCTACATCCGGATCGTGCCCCAGCCGGCCCAGTAGCCGGCTCTCGCGCTCAGAGCCAGCTCTCCTCGACCCAGGCCCGCACGGGTGGCGCCAGCCGGTCGAGGTGGGCAGCCGGGTTCGTCCTGATCATGGTGGCGCTGATCGGGACGTTGACCCGATCGGCGTCCACGATCACCGCCTCGGCACCGAGGCGGCGCGCCAGCTCGGCAACGTAGGGATCGCTGGACAAGATCACGTCCGGACCGCGTTCGAACGGCCAGTGCCGCCGGAACAGGTCGAGCCATCGCTCCCACAGCGCCTCGTCGTCGAAGTCGGTCGGCAGCTCGTGGACGACTTCGACGACGTCGACGTCCGGGTGCAGCTCGGCCAGCCACCCCGCCCGCAACGTCGCCGGGCACGGCGTCGGCGGGGCCGCTGTTGACGTAGACGACCAAGCGCCCGCATCGGAGCGCCGCCTGCTCGATGAGGAACGAGTGTCCGAGGTGCGGCGGGTCGAACCGCCCGACGATCAACCCCGTCGGGGCCTGGTTCATGTGAGCACGGCCACGAGTTGGCGTCAGCCGACGACGACGGTGTCGACGACCCGCCGCCAACCGGCCGCCAGCGTCGACTTCTCGTCGTCGCACCTCCACCGGCCGGTCGTGCAGGCGCTGGGCGATGGCGATGAACACGACGTCGCCGACCGAGGACGCCAGGCTGGTCAGCGCCTCCAGCCAGTAGCGGCTGCCCTCGACATCGCCGGCGCGGTCGGCGGCCAGCACGCCGGCCAGCCGGGCCACCGCGAGATCGAAGTAGCTGGCGCCGCGCTCGCGCTCGACCAGCTCGGCGTCTTCGATGGCCGCGGCGACGTCGCCGGCCACCGCCCACACGAGGGCCCGCGCGCTGCGCCCGAACGGGAAGTCCTCGACGTCGATCCGCTCGATCGCCGCCACGGCTTCGTCGAGCGCCCCGGTCTGGCAGCAGCCCAGCGCCAGCAGCACGTACGCCTCGTCGGGGTTCGTCCCCGATGCCAGGTTGCGCTCGATGACCTGCTCCGCCAGCGTGACGGCCATCTCGCCGCCGCCCAAGTGCATGGCCACGCCGGCTGCTGCTTGCAGCGCCATGCCCAGCTCGCCGAACGTGCCGCCGAGGGCGATCGCCTCCTCGGCGCCGCGCTTGGCGTCGGCCTTCTTGCCGAGGCCGGCCCGTGCCCGGTTGAGCGGCCCGAGGGCCTGCATCACGCCGTACCGGTCGTTGACGTCGCGGAACCCGGCCAGCGCCCGCTCGGCGAACTGCTCGGCCTCGGCCAGGCGGCCGGTCCACAGGCGCAGGTTGGCCAGCAGCGTCTGCATCATCATCGTGGCCCAGGGATCGCCCCAGCGACGGGCGTCGGACTCGACGGCCGTGGCCAGCTCCTCGGCCTCCTCGAAGCGTCGCTGGAAGTACGACACCCAGGCCTGCAGGCCCTCCGCCCAGCTCACACCGGCGTGGTCGCCGAGCTCGAGGAAGCGCTCCCTGGCCTCGCTCAACTGCATCTCGGCGTCGGCGAAGTCGCCGACCTGGAAGGCCACCCACGCCAGGTTCTGGTGGGTCCAGGCATGGCCCCGCTCGTCGTCGATCTCGTGGTAGATGGACATCGCCTCGTCGAGGAACTTGCGGGCGTCGGGCAAGCGAGCCGCCGAACACCTCGGCGAATCCGCGGGCCCGCAGCGCGTCGGCGAGGCGCCCTTCGTCGCCCGGGCCGCGGAACAGCGCGATCGCCGTCGTCGAGCTCCCGCTGGGCCGTCGCCAGGTCACCCAGCATCTGGGCGATCGTGCCGAGCCGGCGACGGGCCTCGCCTTCGTGCACGCGGTCCCCAGCCGCCAACGCCGCGTCCAGCACGGCCTGGGCGTCACTCGACGCCGCTGCGCACTCCCGGCGCTCCAGCTCGGCCGTCGCCCGCACGAGCAGCAGCCGGCGCTCCATCGCCGGATCGGCCCGGTGCAGGTCGAGGGCGCGGCTGGCATGGCGGATCGCCGACTCGTAGCGCCCGGTGTTGACCGCCGTCGTCGCCGCCTCGAGGAGCGCATCGATGGCATGCCCGACGATCGACGGGCGCACACCCTCGATGGCGCCCAGCTCGACGACGAGCTCTGCGGCGGTGGCGGCGTGATGGGCGACGTCGTCGATGCTGTACCCGCGGGCCGCCAGCACGGCAGCGATGCCGGCGTGGCGCTGCGCCCGCACCCGCTTGGTCAACGTCTGGTACACGACCTCGCGCACGACGTCGCTGCGGAACTGCCACCACTTGCCGTCCAGCTCGAGGAGTCCCGTGGCCGCCAGATCGACGAGGTCCCCTTGGCGGAACTCCTGACCCATCTCCTCGGCGAACCGGGCCAGCGCGCCGGTGATGTCGCGGTGCCCGAGCACCGCGGCGTTGTCGAGGATCGACCGCTGCGGGCCCGGGAGCTGGTCGACGCGGGCGGCGATCAGCGCCCGCAACGATCCAGGGAGCTCCGAGCCGGTCGGGCAGCCGACGGCCAACGCGGCCAGCTCGACGAGGAACAGCGGGTTGCCACCGCCACGGTCGACGAGCTCGGAGATCGTCCGCTCGTCGTGGTCGGGCACCGGCTCGCTGCGCTCCAGGATCCCGCGCACCAGCGCCATCGAATCGGTCCGGTCCAGCGGCCCCAATGGCACCTGCAGCACGAGCGGGCGGTCGACGGGGGGCGGCCACAGCACGTCGGGATCGGGGCGCTGCCCCGTGACCAGCAGGAACGGCAGGTCACCGAGCGATCGCACGACCACCGCCAGGTAGTCGCGCAGCATGGCATCGGCCCACTGCAGGTTGTCGACCCACAGCACCGTCATCCGGGTGCGGGCATTGCGCCGCAGCATCTCGGTGACGGCGTTGGCCACCGCGTCACGGGCGCCGGCGGCGTCGAAGCGGTCGAGATCGGACGGATGGCCGAGCAGGTGGGCGAAGACGTCGAGGTACCGCTCGACGGCGGGATCGCCCGGCGCCAGGCTCCACAGCTCCTCGGCCCGGCTCTCGACGACGCGCCGCACGTCGGCCGGCGTGGCATCCCGGTCGATCCCGAACATCACGGTCAACGCCGTCACCACCGGCGCCCACACGTTGTACTCGCCGTAGGGCGCACAGGTCGTGCGGACGACGATCGCCTCACCCTCCAGCGGATCGACGATCTCCTCGGCCAGCCGGGTCTTGCCCGCGCCGGCTTCGCCGATGATCGACACGACGCCGCTGTGGCCGTCGCGCACCAGCTGCACTGCGGCGTCGAGCAGGACCCGTTCGGGGGCCCGGCCGACGAACGGCACGTCCCAGCGCAGTGGCCGCGTGCCGGCGGCCAGCGCGCCGGTCACCAGCCACGACTGCTCGACCTGATCCCGACCGCGCAGCTGGGTGATGGCGAACGGCTCGGTCGAGATCGCCGGCGAGCACAGCGCGGCGGTGGCGCTGCCGATCAACACCCCGCCGGGAGGCGCCAGCGCCTGCAGCCGGGACGCCGTGTTGACGACGTCGCCCATCGCCGTGTAGTCCGTGCCGGCGAGCGTGCCGACCAGCACCTCGCCGGTGTTGATGCCGATGCGCATCTGGATCGGCGGGCCGGCGGCGGCGCCGCGCTCGGCGACGTACCGGGCCAGGCTGTGCTGCATCCGCAGCGCAGCCCGGACCGCCCTTTCGGCATCGTCCTCGTGGGCGACGGGCGCGCCGAACAGCGCCACGATGCCGTCACCGAGCAGCTTGTCGACGCGTCCGCCGAATCGTCGATGTCGGCGACCAGCCGTTCGAAGCACGATTCGACGAGCAGCTTGACGTTCTCCGGGTCGAGGTGCTCGGCCAGCGAGGTGTACCCCACGAGGTCGGCGAACACGACCGTGACGACGCGGCGCTCCTCGGGCGCGACGCTCGGACCAGCGGTGGGCGCGCCGCACGAGGGGCAGAAGCGGGCCCCCGACGGCACCGGCTGGGCGCACGTGGCGCAGGCGGTCGTCGCCATGACAGGAATGCTACGGCCGCCGGGCCCGCGCCATCCTCGAGGTTGACATCGATCCACCCGTCGTCTGACGACCGCCCGAGGCCGCGTGGGTAGCGTTCGATGGATGCGAGGCGCGGCCGAGCTGTGGCGGCGGGGGGTGCGCTGGATCAGGGAGCATCCGCTGGCCGCCGACACGCTGCTGGCCGTCGCGCTGATGGCCCTGGCTCTCGTCATCCACCTCAGCGCGACGCAGCTCGACGCCGACCAGCCCGATCGGGATCCGACGTGGTGGACACCGCTGTTCGTCATCGCCTCGACCCTCCCGGTGATGTTCCGGAGGCGCTGGCCGATCGCCACGCTGATGGTGGTGCTCGTGGCCCAGGCGGCCTCCGAGTTGCTGGACATCAGCGGTTCCACATGGCTCGCCGTGCTCGTCGCCGTGTACTCGGTCGGTGCCCACACCGAGGGGCGTCGCCGTGTCATCGGGGTCGCCGGCGTCAGCGTGGTGTTCGTCATGCTGCTCGTGGCGGGCATCGTCGACGACGAGCTGACGGTGGTCGACGCCATCGCCACCGCCGGCGTGCTCACCGCGGCGCTCGTCGTCGGTGACAACGTCCGCCGGCGACGGTTGCACCTCGAGTCGCTGGCCGACCGGGCGGAACGAGCCGAGCGGGAGCGCGACCTGCTGGCCAGGGAGCGCGTCGCCGAGGAGCGCAACCGCATCGCCCGCGAACTGCACGACATCGTCGCCCACTCGGTCAGCGTGATGGTCATCCAGGCGTCCGCCGCCCGTCGCAACCTCGACAGCCGGCCCGAGACGGCGCCGGCGCTGTTGGAGAACATCGAGCGCACGGGCCGCCAGACGATGGACGAGCTGCGCCAGGTGCTCGGCGTGCTGCGCAGCGACGTCGACGAACGGCTGGCGATGCCGCTGCCGACGCTGGCCGACCTCGACGCCCTCGTCGACACCCACGCCGGCCTGCCGGTGCGGCTGGCCGTCACCGGGATCGTCGACAGCGTCCCCGCCGGCGTCAGCCTGGCGGCGTACCGCGTCGTCCAGGAGGCGCTGACGAACGCCAACCGCCACGCCGGTCCCGGTGCCAGCGTCGACGTGCGCGTGACGTGCGGCCCCACCAACGTCGAGGTGCGCGTCGAGGACGACGGGCGGGGCGCCTCGGCGCAGACCACCGCCGACGGGTATGGGCTGATCGGGATGCACGAGCGGGTCGTCGCGGCGGGCGGGACGTTCGCCGCCGGGCCTCGACCGGGTGGCGGCTGGCGGGTCAGTGCGGTGCTCCCGATGCCACCGGCTGCAGCGCCAGCCACGGCCGCCGACGCGCCGGCGGCCGAGCTGGCGTCGTGATCCGGGTCGTCCTGGTCGACGACCAGGCGATGGTCCGCCACGGGCTGCGGCTGATCCTCGAGGCCGAGCCGTCGTTGCGGGTCGTCGGGGAAGCGGCGGACGGCATCGAAGCGGTCCAGTTGGTGCCCAGGGCGCGACCCGACGTCGTCCTGATGGACGTCCGGATGCCGCGCATGGACGGCATCGAGGCATGCGCCCGGTTGCGCACCGACATGGGCGCCGCCGCCCCCAACGTGCTGATGCTGACGACGTTCGACCTGGAGGACTACGTGTACGCGGCGCTGCGGGCGGGGGCCAGCGGGTTCCTGCTCAAGGATGCGCCGGCCGAGCAGCTGGTGGCGGCCATCGAGGTGATCGCCCGAGGGGACGCGCTGCTCGCTCCGCAGGTCACGAGGCTGTTGATCGAGGAGATCGCCCGCCGGCCAGCGCTCGACGCGGTGCCCGGGCTGGACCAGCTCACCGAACGTGAGGTCGAGGTGCTGCGACTGATGGCCCGCGGGATGTCGAACGCCGAGATCGCCGCCGCCCTGTACCTCGGCGAGGCGACGATCAAGACGCACGTCGGGCGCGTGCTGACCAAGCTGCACGCCCGCGACCGCGTCCAAGCCGTCGTCGCGGCCTACGAATCGGGCCTCGTCGAACCCGGGGGCAGCTGACCGTCGCGACGGCCTCCATCTGGGCGCGGAGCGTCGCAAATGCCGGTCTGGGCGCGGAGGGTCCCATTTCCGAGACTCTGCGCGCCCAGATGGTCTGGGATGCCATGATGTATCTGGCGAGCGGGCGGAGGTTCCTCAATTCGGACACGGCGCGCTCGCGTCGGCCGCACGACGCACAATCTCCTGGGGGTCCGATGCCCGCTCACCGCCACCACTCGACCGATTACCGCATCCGCCTGGACGTCGAGGAGGAGCCGTACGGCGCCCCCCGGACGAGTCGGTGGTTGATCGTGGTCGGCGTGGCATTGTCACTCGTCGGCTGCGCCATCTGGATGTACGTGCTCGTCCGCGAGGCGGGCGTCGCCGACGACAACACCGACGTGGTGCCTGGCGTCTCGGCGCCGGTCATCGGCTTCGCGACGATGGTCGTCGGCCTGGTGCTGGCATCGATCGGCGCCGGCCGGTCGAGGTCGACCAGCCGGTCCGACTGACGCGGGGCCAGATCGGTCCCTGGGGGGACGGCGATCCACCGCAAGGAGGACGCACGCCGCGGCGGGTGACCACTACAACGGGGGCATGAGCGAATCCGCCACCGTCATCTCGACCGCGCCCGCCCCCCGGGCGGCGGCCGGCGCCATCGATGCCGTCAAGACCTACGGCATGGGCGACAGCGAAGTCCGGGCCCTCGATGGCGTCACCGTGTCGTTCGAGGCCGGGCGCTTCACCGCCATCATGGGTCCGTCGGGCTCGGGCAAGAGCACCCTCATGCACTGCCTCGCCGGCCTCGACACGCTGACTTCGGGCGCCGTGTACATCGGCGACACGTACCTCGCCCGGCTCAACGACAAGGAGCTCACCGAGCTCCGCCGGTCCAAGGTCGGTTTCATCTTCCAGGCCTACAACCTGATCCCGACGTTGACCGCCAAAGAGAACATCGTGCTCCCGCTGATGCTCGGCGGCGAGTCCGGTGATCAGGTCGTGGATCGACGAAGTCGTCAAGACGGTTGGCCTCGAGGACCGCTTGAAGCACCGCCCGAGCGAGCTGTCGGGTGGCCAGCAGCAACGCGTCGCCGTCGCCCGGGCGATGGCCGGGCAGGCCGACATCATCTTCGCCGACGAGCCGACGGGCAACCTCGACTCCCGCACCGGCGCCGAGATCCTCGACTTCCTCCGCCGCGCCGTGCGCGAGTACGGCCAGACGATCGTCATGGTGACGCACGACCCGAATGCCGCGTCGTACGCCGACCGCGTCGTCTTCCTGGGCGACGGACGGATCGTCGACGAGATGGCCGAGCCGACCGCCGAAGCGGTGATCGACCGCATGAAGCGCTACGGCGACTGAGGTTCCCGTCGTGAGCTTCCAGTCCACCGCGCTCATCGCCCGCAAGAGCATCCGCGCCCGCTTCGGGCGCCTCATCGCGATCTCCATCGCCATCGTCGTCGGTGTGTCGTTCGTCGTCGGTTCGTTCGTGCTGGCCGACAGCTTGCGAGCCACGTTCGACAACCTGTTCACCCAGATCACGGAGAACGTCGACCTCGAGGTCCGCTCGGCGGTCGCCTTCGAGCAGGGCGAGGGCAGCCAGCAACGTGACCCGATCCCGGCCACGTTGGCCGACCAGGTCGCCCAGGTCGAGGGCGTCGCGGCGACGGAGCCGCTGCTCCAGCGTTATGCGCAGTTGCTCGACCAGGACGGCAAGGCGATCACCACCCAGGGCGCGCCGACGCTCGGCGTGGCCTGGACGGGGGACTCGTCGCTTTCGGGCCTGCAGATCAAGGGCGAGGGTGTGCCGCCCGCGGGCCCTGACCAGGTGGCCATCGACAAGGCCACCGCCGACCGCGAGGACTTCGCGGTCGGCGACGCGATCGGTGTCATCACGGACACGGGCACCCACCAGTTCACGATCACCGCCCTCGTCGGCCTCGGTGACAGCGACGGCTTCGCCGGCGCCACGCTGGCGGCGTGGGACGTCCCGACAGCGGCCACGGTGCTCGGCGCCGGTGACACCCTCGACGGCGTCGACGTCGCCGTGGCGGACGGTCAAGACGTGGCCACGGTGCAGGGCCAGATCGAGCAGATCCTGCCGCCTGGTACCGAGGTCGTGACCCGCGATGTGCTGATCGAGGAGAACAAGGCCGACGTCGGCGTGTTCATCAGCGCCTTCGGGACCGGTTTGCTGATCTTCGCCTTCATCACGGCGTTCGTCAGCGCCTTCCTCATCAACAACGTCTTCCAGATCACGATCGGTCAGCGCCTGCGGGAGCTCGCCCTGTTGCGGGCGGTCGGCGCGTCGGGGACGCAGGTCCGCCGGATGATCTACATCGAGGCGCTGATCATGTCGCTGGTGGCGACGGTGGTTGGCATCGGCGGCGGCATCCTCGTGGCCCGGGGCATGATCAACCTCTTCAACGCCGCCGGCGCCGGCTTCCCGTCGAGCGACACGGTGCTCAAGCCCTTCACGGTGCTGATGGCGTTCGTGGTCGGTGTCGGCATCACGATGCTGGCCGTCATCGTGCCCGCTCGGCGGGCGGCCAAGGTCCCACCGGTCGCCGCCATGCGTCCGGAGCTCGGGTTCGAGGCGCTCAGCGCCCGTCGTCTCGTCGTCGGCACGATCGTCACGGTGCTCGGCGCCGCCATGTTCGGGTCGGGGCTGTTCCTGCGTCCCGGCGGCACGCTCGGGTTGCTGGCGCTGGCCGGCGGCGGCGCGCTGCTGCTGTTCCTCGGCGTCGCCAGCGTCTCGTCGACAGTGGCCAAGCCGGTGACCAGGGCGATCGGCTGGCCGGTGGCCAAGGTGCTCGGAGCACCCGGCATCCTCGCCCGGGAGAACGCCGGACGGGCACCCCGCCGGACGTCGGCCACGGCTGCCGCGCTGATGATCGGGGTGGCGCTGGTCAGCGCCGCGGCGGTGTTCGCCTCGTCGCTGCGCTCGACGTTCCTGGGCATCCTCGAAGACTCGGTGCAGGCCGACTACATCGTCACGGACGAGTCCTTCCAGGGACTCCCGCCGAACGTCGGGACCACGCTGGCCCAGGTGCCCGAGCTGTCGGCGGTCACGCCGATCCGCGGCACCGAGGCACTCATCGACGGCGAGCAGCGGGCGATCGGCGCAGCCAACCCGGACACCCTCGGGGAGCTGATCGACCTGGACCTCCTGGACGGCACGTACGAAGGCATGGCCAACGGCGGGATCCTCGTCAACGACGACCCCGCCGAGGAGCTCGGCCTGGCGGTCGGGGACACGGTCCCGGTGACGTTCCAGAACGGCACCGTGCTGGACCTGCGGGTGGCCGGCATCTACGGCGATTCGTCGCTCGCCGGCGGGTGGCTGGTGTCGCTCGACACGCTGGACCAGGTCAGCTCGCAGTCGACGATTCGAGACTTCTTCGTCGTCGCCAAGCTGGCCGAGGGCGTCGATCCGGCGCTCGGCGACGCGGCGGTGGAGAGCGCGATGGCCGCCTTCCCGCAAGCCAAGGTGGAGAGCAACGCCGAGTTCCGCAAGTCGCAGTCGGAGCAGATCGATCAACTGCTCCTCATCATCACGATCCTGCTGGGCTTCGCCATCCTCATCGCCGTGCTCGGGATCTCGATCACGCTGGCCCTCGGCGTGTTCGAGCGGACACGCGAGATCGGGCTGATGCGGGCCGTCGGGATGACCCGTCGGCAGACCCGGCGATCCGTGCGCTGGGAGGCGGTGATCGTGTCCACGTTCGGCGCCATCGTCGGCATCGTCCTCGGAACTCTCATCGGCATCGCCTTGTCCCTGGCCGTTTCCGACGACATCATCGACCGGCTGGCGTTCAACCCGACGATCATCGTGGTCATCCTCGTCGGGGCCGTCGTGGCCGGCCTCATCGCCGCCCTCTACCCGTCGCGCAAGGCAGCCAGGATGAACGTCCTGGAGGCCATCGCCACCGAGTAGCGGCGATGGTCGGCTACTCCGGGACCCCACTCGCCAAGAAGCTGGGGATCAAGGAGGGCGACCAGGTTCGCCGTGAAGTCCGACCCCCTGGACTTCGCGGCGAACCTGGGGCCGTTGCCGTTCGGGTCGGAGCAGCTCGGCAGCGTCCGCCCACCGCTCGACGTCGTCGTCGCGTTCTTCACAGCCCGCTCGAAGCTCGTCCGCGCCTGGCCCTCGCTGATCCGCGCCGTGGCCCCGAACGGCACCGTGTGGGTGGCGTGGCCGAAGCGGTCGAGTGGCGTCGCCACGGACATCACGGAGGACACGTTGCGCGAGGACCTGTTGCCCAGCGGGTGGGTCGACAACAAGGTCTGCGCCATCGACGACACGTGGTCGGGACTGCGCTTCGCGCTGCGCCGACACCTCCGCCCGGGCGGTCCTGGCTGATCTGGGCGCGATCCTTCGCGACGTCTGAGAATTTCTGCACCCAGGTTCGCCCGTGGGAAGGATCGCGCCCAGATGTTCGCGGTCGCGACGGCCGGGTCGCGTCAGGCGGGGCGGCGCCAGGGGAGGTCGGCGAGGAACTGGGCGGCGGCGGGGTGACGGTCCATCGGGGGTTCGGCCGGCCGCGGCGGGCGGAGCTCGAAGCGCACCTGGCACCCGGGACACCAGTACAGGGTGCGGGCTTCCTCGCCCGACCGCCGGGCCTCGATCGTCGTCCCGCACCGTCGGCAGCCCTGGCCCGACCGGCCGTACACGGCGAACCCGCCGATGCCGCCCGTCGACGTCGATCCGGTCGGCGCGGCGGAGGTTGGCCCGCAGCAGCGTGGCGGCCACGTTGACCAGGCGCACCGCGTCGGTCTCCGGCAGGTCGCCGACGGGCGCCCACGGGCTCCACTCGCCGGCCCACAGGACCTCGGAGCGGTACACGTTCCCGAGGCCGCAGAACACCCGCTGGTCGAGCAGCACCGCCGACAGGCTCGCGCCGGGATCGTCATACGCCAGCAGCGACTCGATGCAGCGCCGCAGGTCGGCGTCGGCGCGACACAGATCCGGTCCGAGTCCGCCCAGCCCGGGGTGCCGCCCGGCATCCGGCCGGCGGTACGTCTCCACGACCGGGGCGTTGAAGCACACGGCCATCCACCCATCGACCTCGATCAGCACCCGCAGGTGGCGCTGGGGGTGCTGCCAGCACTCGTCCGTGCGGTACAGGTGCCACGAGCCACTCAGCCGCATGTTGGTGTGCAGGATGACGCCGTCGTCCCACTCCACATCGAGGTGCCGCCCGTGGCACTCGACCCGCTCGATGGTGCGGCCGGCCCGGGGCGTGATGCCGATCAACCGGGGAGCATCGAAGCGGACCATCTTCTGGTCGACCAGCGCCGTCCGCAGCGCGGCTGCGGTTCGGTGGATGGTGTCGCCCTCCGGCATCGAAGCCATCACAGTACGCGTCCGCCGGCGGGCGGCCCGGGATGCCACCGTGTAAATCGGGTTCGGCACGCCTCCTACGGCAGCTCGCCGCAGTGCGCCAGCGCCAGACGGATGAGCCGGTCCTGGCCGCCCGTCATCTGCTCGCGGACGCCCTTGCTCACCGCTTCGGCGCACCCGAACCACGCCAGGTCGAGGGCCTCCTGCGTCGGCTGGCAGTCACCGTCGACGGGCACGACATAGGCCAGGCTGACGGCGTGGTGCCGCGGGTCGTGGAACCCGGACCGCTGCGGATCGGGGAAGTACTCGACGACCGTGAACGGCGTCGGGTCGGCGGGCAAACGGGGCAGCGCCAGCGGGCCGAGGTCCTTCTCGAGATGGCGCATCAGCGCGTCGCGGATGCGCTCTCCGAACAGCACCCGACCGCTGACGACCATCCGGCTGATCGTGCCGTCGGCGGCCACCCGCAGCAGCATCCCCACCTTCGTGACCCGGCCCACGTCGTCGACGCGGACGGGCACGGCATCGACGTAGACGATCGGGACGTGGGCGCGGATCTGCTCCAGGGTGTCGGGCGACAACCAGCCGGCGGCGGTCTCGGTCGTGGTCCCCCGGTCACTCATTGGTGCAACAGCGCCCCGTGCAGACGCTTCGCCTCCTCCATCCGACCGGGCACCAATGAGCGAAAAGACCGTGACGATTGTTCGCTCGCTCGAAGACTCGCTCGCTCACGGGCGCCGAGTCTGACACACGCCTCCTCGGGTCACGGCGGGGTGCGCTGATCCGCGACACTGGACCGGGGGTGCGCCATGAAGCAACTGACAGGTCTCGACGGCAGCTTCCTGTACATGGAGACGGCGACGACGTTCGGCCACGTGAGCGGCCTGTCGATCTACGCCCGACCGAGCCCGGAGTTCGATCCGTACGAGGCGGTCCACGCACGGTTCTCGTCGATGATCGGTGCCCTCGAGCCGATGCGGCGGCGGATCGTCGAGGTCCCGCTGCACTTGGACCACCCGTACTGGATCGACGATCCCGACTTCGACATCGACTTCCACATCCGCCACTTGAGCCTGGCGCCTCCAGGGCGCGTCGACCAGCTGGCCGACCAGGTGGCCCGCATCGTGGGGCGGCCGATGGACCGCTCCCGCCCGCTGTGGGAGGTCTACGTCATCGAGGGCCTGGAGAGCGGCCGGTGGGCGTTGCTGACGAAGTACCACCACGCCACGATCGACGGCGCCTCCGGCGTCCTCATGTTGATGCTGATGCACGACACGTCACCCGACGCGCCGCCACCGGCGGAAGGCCCGGCGTGGGAGCCGGAGGCCGTGCCGAGCGATGTCGAGCTCCTGCGCCTCACGCTCGGCAACCTCGCCCGCAACCCGGCCAAGGCGGTGCGCGCCCAGCTGCGATTGGTGCGCGAGCTCGCCGAGTCGACGGGCATCACGAGCGTCGGCGAGGCGGCGCGGCAGGCCGGCGCGTTGATCAAGACCGTCACCGGGTTGGGCGCCGGCAGCGACGGCTCGCGGCGCATCTCGCTCCCCGTCACCGCTGCCCCGCCGACCCCGTGGAACAAGTCGATCACCGCCCACCGCCGCTTCGCCATGCGCTCGGCGTCGCTGGCCAACATCAAGCGGCTCAAGGACGCCACCGGCGGCACGGTCAACGACGTCGTCATGGCCATCTCGGCCGGTGCCTTGCGCGAGTACCTGCTCCTGCACGACGCGCTGCCCGACGGGCCGTTGCGGGCGATGGTCCCGGTGTCGATCCGGACGGGCGACGAGACCGACCAGTGGACCAACCGGGTCTCGGGGATCGTCGCCGACCTGCCGACGGACGTCGATGATCCGATCGAGCGCGTCGCCCGTTGTCAGTAGGCGATGAACGCAGCCAAGCGGCAGTTCGAGCTGGTGCCGGCGGACGCGCTCGTCGACATGGCCCAGTTCGCCTCCCCGGTCGTCGCCACGTCGGCCATCCGCCTGGCGTCGCAGCTCCGACTCGGGGACCGTGTGCGCTCTCCGATCAACGTCATCATCTCCAACGTGCCGGGCCCGCGCCAACCGTTGTACTTCAGCGGCGCGCAGCTCGAGCAGTACATCCCGGTCTCGACGGTCGCCGAGGGCATGGGCCTCAACATCACGGTGCACAGCTACCTCGACGAGCTGACGTTCGGGTTGGTCTCCTGCCGGGAGCTCGTTCCGGACCTCTGGGCGATGGTCGACCTGCACATCGCCGAGATCGACCGCCTCTTCGAGGCCACTAGCGCCGAGTGGGCCGAGCCGCCACGGCCGGCGCCGCCACGCCGAGGTCCGGCCAAGCGGGCGACGGCGGCGAGGAAGGCACCTGCCAAGCGGCGTCGATCAGCGGCGTCGGGATGAGCCCTTTGGTCTGTGTCACCGTTTCTGCGAGCCGGCGTCGGTTGCGGTGACACAAACCGTCTTACAACGGCAGGTTTCCAGTCGCCGATCTCGTGCTGCCCGTGTCGGTGTAGGCGGCGATGGTGCGTTGGGCGATGCGCATCTGGTGCACCTCGTCGGCGCCGTCGGCGAAGCGGGCCCAGCGGGCGTGCTGGAACATGCTGGCCAGCGGCGTGTCCGTGGAGTAGCCGAGGGCGCCGTGAACCTGGATCGCCCGGTCGATCACGCGGTTCAACATGTTGGCCACGAAGTGCTTGGCCATCGACACCTCGGACTTGAACTCCTCGCCATGGTCGATCTTGTACGCCGCGTGCAGCACCATCAACTTGGCCTGGTACAGCTCCATCGCCGAGTCGGCGATCATCCACTGGATCCCCTGCTTCTCGGCCAGCAGTGACCCGTGTGAGTACCGGTGCAGAGCACGGTCGACCATCATGTCGAGGGCCATCTCGGCTTGGGCGATCCAGCGCATGCAGTGCGCCAGGCGGGCCGGGCCCAGGCGGTACTGCCCGAGCAGGTGACCCTGCCCGCGCCCGCCGAGCATCTGCGACTCGTGCAGCCGCAGGTCCTCGATGCGGATCTCGCTGTGCCCGGTCGAACCGTGCATCGTCTCGATCTGGCGGACCTCCGTCCAGCCCTCGTGCGGGAGGTCGACGATGAACGCCGTGTTGGCCGCCTGCGGCAGATCGGGGTCCTCCTCGGTGCGGGCGACGAGGATGGCGAAGTTGGCGCGATGGGCGTTGGAGATGAACCACTTGTGCCCGTTGAGCACCCACTCCTCGCCGTCCTGGTAGCCCTTCGTCTGGATCAGTGTCGGGTCGGACCCGGCGACCTCCGGTTCGGTCATGGCGAAGCACGACCACGCAGTGCCCTCACACAACGGCCGCAGGTACCGCTCCTTCTGTTCGTCGGTGCCCCAGTGCAGCAGCGTGTGCATGTTGCCCTCGTCGGGTGCCTGGCAGTTGAACACCCACGGCCCGTAGGTCGACTTGGCCGCCTCGGCCTGGACCATCGCCAGCTCGACGTGGCCGAGCCCCATGCCGCCCCACTCCGCCGGCATGTGCGGCAACCAGATCCCGGCCTCCTGGGCCTGCTTGCGCATGCCGACCAACGCGCCGAGGTACGCCCGACGGTCCGTCTCCTGCAGGCGCTCGTCGTGGATCTTCTGCTCCGTCGGCTTGATCACCTCGTCGACGAACGCGCGCGTCCGGGCCCGTAGGTCCTCGAGCTCTGGCGACAGGCTGAAGTCGATGGCCATCAGCGACCCGTCCAGTTCGGCGCCCGCTTCTCGGCGAAGGCCGTGGCGCCTTCGCGGGCATCCGCCGAGCGGAAGATCTCCCCCATCAGCGGACCCTGGAGCTCCCACGCCTCCGCCTCCGTCATGCCGTGCGATTCGCGGACGACACGCTTGCTGATGGCCACCGACAGCGGTGCGTTGCGGGCGATCCGCTCGGCCAGCAGCATGGCGACCTCGACCGCCGCTCCGGGCTCCGCGAGACGGTTGACGAGCCCGCGGGCGAGGGCCTGCTCGGCGCTGATCGGGTCGGCGGTGAGCGCCATCTCCATGGCCATGCCGTACCCGACGCGTGTCGGCAAGCGGAACGCCGCGCCGCCGCCGGCGAACAGCCCGACGCTGGCCTCGGGGATGCCGAACTTGGCGTCGCCGGCGGCGACGAGCAGGTCGCAGGCCAGCGCCAGCTCCAGGCCGCCGGCCAGGGCGAAGCCCTCGACCGCGGCGATCAGCGGCTTGCGGGCGCCGTTGCGGAAGAACTCGGCCAGCCCCACTGGCGGGCCGGTGGCAACGAAGGCCTTGAGGTCCATCCCGGAACAGAAGCCCCGGCCGGCGCCGGTCAGCACGCCGACGGACAGCCCGTCGTCCTCGTCGAGTTGGCGGACGGCGGCGAGCACGCCTTGGGACAGGTCGGAGTCGATGGCGTTCCTCGCCTCCGGCCGGTTGAGGGTGATCAGCAGCACCCGTCCTCGTTGCTCGGTCAGCACGGTGTCGGACATGACGCTGACCGTAGGACGTGCGGTTGCGGCGACCACAACCGGCCGCACCGCGGCCATCACCGCGTCGCCTACGTTTGCTCCATGCAGGTGACGGTGTTGGGCGCGGGGTCCTGGGGCACGACGATGGCTGCGTTGCTGGCGACCCGCCACCCGACCATGATCTGGGCCCGCAGCGCCGACACGGCGGCCGAGATCGACGGACGCCACACCAACGAGGCGTACCTGCCGGGGTTCGAGCTCCCCGAGCGACTGCTCGCCACGGACGATCTCGAGAAGGCGATGCGGCACGCCGAGCTGTTGATCCTCGGCGTGCCGACGACGGCGATGCGCTCGACCGTGCGGGCGGCCAAGGAGTGGATCCACCCGTGGATCCCGATCGTCAGCCTGGCCAAGGGGTTCGAGCAGAAGACGCTGCTGCGGATGACCCAGGTGATCGCCGAGGAGGTCCCCGGTCACCCCGTCGCCGCCCTGACCGGGCCCAACATCGCCCGCGAGATCATGGCCGGCCAGGCTGCCGCCAGCGTCATCGCCACCGAGGATCTGTCGGTCGCCGCAGCCATCCAGAAGGTCATCAGCCGCGGCCTGTTCCGCCTCTACACCAACCACGATGTGATCGGCTGCGAGCTCGGCGGGGCGCTCAAGAACGTCGTCGCCATCGCCAGCGGCATTGCCCAGGGGCTCGGCGTCGGGGACAACACGCGAGCAGCCGTGATGACCAGAGGCTTGGCCGAGCTCAGTCGTCTCGGCGTGGCGATGGGCGGGGAAGCAGCGACGTTCGCCGGGCTGGCCGGGATGGGTGACCTCGTGACGACGTGCATCAGCCCGTTCAGCCGCAACCGGATGGTCGGCGAGCAGCTCGGGCTGGGCCGCAAGCTGGAGGACATCATGGCCGAGATGTCGATGGTTGCCGAGGGCGTCAAGACGGCCGTGACGGCGCGCGAGCTGGCCAAGCGATACGACGTCCCGATGCCGGTGTGCGACGAGATCTACCGGGTCGTGCAGGGCCGCCAGAGCGCCGACAAGGCCTACACCGGCCTGCGCGTCCGCCCGGGCCACGAGAGCGACCCGGGCTAGGGCGCGCCTTTCTCAGCCGGATTCGTCCTCGTACTTGAAGGAGATCCGCAGCTTCGTGCGGAATGTCGCCGCGCCGTTTTCGGAGAGATCCACATCCTGCTCCACGACCTCGGCGACCCGCAGGTTGCGAATCGTCTCGCGCCTTGGCGACGGCCGTGGTGGCCGCGTCCTCCCACGACTGTGTGCTCGTGCCGATGATCTCGACCACCTTGTAGACGCTCACGCAGATACCTCCCGACGGACGCCCCCGGGCGGGCACGTCCGGGGAGAGTATTGCCGATGCGTCCATGTCACGATTGCGGGGTGACGGACGAGATCGGCACGCTGGGGGCGATCCAGCAGCGCGTGCTGTGGCTGGCCGTGCGGATGGTCGACCACGCCAACCGGGAGCGGCCGCCGGGCGAGATCAAGGTCGGCGGTCACCAGGCGTCGTCGGCGTCGATGGTCGGGATCATGACCGCGCTGTGGTTCGGGCATCTGTCCGGCGACGACAAGGTCGCCGTCAAGCCGCACGCCTCACCCGTCTACCACGCCATCAAGTACCTGACCGGTGAGCTCGACCGGTCCTACCTGACCCGCCTGCGGGCGCGTGGCGGCCTGCAGTCGTACCCCAGCCGCACGAAGGACCCCGACGTCTTCGACTTCTCGACCGGCTCCGTCGGGCTCGGCGTCGTGGCCCCGCTCTTCGCCGCAGCCGTGCGCCGCTACGTGTCGGCCCACAACTCCGGCATGCGCCCGCCGGCGCGGTTCATCGCCCTCGCCGGTGACGCCGAGCTGGACGAGGGCAACGTGTGGGAAGCCGTCACCGAACCGGCCCTCCAGGGGCTCGGCAACGTCATGTGGGTCGTCGACACCAACCGCCAGAGCCTCGATCGCGTCGTGCCCGATCAGAAGATCAAGAAGCTGATGGAGTTCTTCGACGGTGCCGGGTGGCACGTCGTGGAGGCCAAGTACGGCCGCCGGCTACAGGACGCGTTCGCCCGGCCGGGCGGCGACGCGCTGCGGGCGTGCATCGACGACATGTCGAACGAGGAGTACCAGTCGCTGTTCGCCCACCGTGGCGCCGAGCTGCGCCAGCGCTTCCTGTCGGGCGCCGACGACCGGGTGCGGCGAGTGCTCGACGAGTACCCGGACGACGACGTCGCGCCGCTCGTGCAGAACTTGGGCGGCCACGATCTCGACCTGCTGATCGACAGCTACCGGGCCTGCGACGCGGTGCAGGATCGCCCGAGCGTCGTGTTCGCCTACACCGTCAAGGGCTGGGGGCTGCCGATCGCCGGCGATCCGCTGAACCACGCCGCGTTGCTGACCGGTCAACAGATCGACGAGCTGCGCCGCGCCACGGGTCTGACGGTCGACGACGAGTGGGAGCGCTTCGAGCCCGACAGCGCCGAGGGTCGCCGGTGCGACATCACCGGCGGCGAGCTGAACAACGTGCCCGTCCCCCCACGGCCTCGCCTCCCGATCCCACCGGCCACCGGCATCCCCGCCGCCGGCGCCGTGTCGACGCAGGAGACGTTCGGGCGCATCCTCACCCGGCTGGCCGACGTCGAGGGGGTCGGCGAGCGCATCGTCACGACCTCGCCCGACGTCAGCGTGTCGACCAACCTCGGCGGCTGGATCAACAAGGTCGGCGTGTTCGCCCCCGATGAGCGCGCCGACTTCCTCGGCGAGGGCCGCCTGTTGCGGTGGCGGCAGGCGCCGACCGGGCGCCACATCGAGCTCGGCATCAGCGAGATGAACCTCTTCCTGCTGCTGCACGCCCTCGGACTCGGCCACGACCTGCACGGCGAGCACCTGCTGCCGATCGGGACGGTCTACGACCCGTTCGTGTGTCGCGGGCTGGACGCGTTGATCTACGGCCTCTACTCGGGGGCCCGGTTCGTCGTCGTCGGCACGCCGGCCGGGATCACGCTGGCCCCGGAGGGTGGAGCCCATCAGTCGACGATCACGCCGTCGATCGGGTTGGAGCTGCCAGCGCTGACGTACGCCGAGCCGGCCTTCGCCCAGGCCCTCGACTGGCTGCTCTGCGACGGCCTCGCTGCGCTGGCCGACCCGGACGGCTGGTCGACGTACCTGCGGCTCTCGACGCGACCCGTCGACCAGGCGCCGTTCGCTGCGGCGCTCGAGCGTCTCGGCTCCGACCGGCTGCGGGCCGACGTGCTCGCCGGCGGATACCGGCTGGGCGAACCGGAGGAGCCGGCGGCCGTCGTGCTCGCCACGTGCGGACCGGTCGTGCCCGAGGTCCTCGCCGCCGCCGAGCTGCTGCGCGACGAGGGCGCGCCGGCCCTCGTGCTCGACCTGACGAGCCCGGATCGGCTGTACCGCGGATGGCGGGAAGGCCAGCGGGCGGCCGCCCGGGCGGGGCGGACCGCCGGTGCGACCCACCACCTTGCTGCTCTTCTACGCCCAATCGAACGGACGCTGCCGATCGTCACCGTCCACGACGCGGCCAGCCACCACCTGGCGTGGCTCGGATCGGTGTTCGGCACACGCATCGTCCCCGTCGGCGTCGACGGGTTCGGTCAGTCCGGCAGCATCCCCGAGATCTACGAGGTGTTCGACCTGCTGCCGGGGCAGATCGTCAACGCCGCCCTCGTCGCTCTCGGCGATTGACCGATCCCCCTCGCTCGGCGTAGCCCACGATGGCGTCGAACTCGGCGTCGCTCAACGGCACGACCGACAGCCGGTTGCCGCGGGCCAGCAGGCGCGAGTTGGCGAGCTCGGGCAGTGTCCTGAGCTCCTCCAGCGAGACGAACGGCAGCCGCCGGACCGGCGCCACCGTGACCCACACCCACCGCGGGTCGGCAGGATCGGACGTGGCGTCGTAGTAGTGGCTCTGCGGATCGAACTGCGTCGGGTCGGGTTCCGCCTCGCCGATCACGACGCAGACACCGGCTGCTCCTGGCGGCGACGCGCTCGGAGTGGTAGAAGATCGCCTCGTCGCCGATGCGCATGTCGCGCAGGAAGATGCGGGCCTGGTAGTTGCGCACCCCGTCCCATCCCGTCGAACCGTCGGCGACGAGATCGTCGTAGCTGTACGACGAGGGCTCCGACTTGAGCAGCCAGTGTGGCACCGACCGTGACGGTAGCGACGGGACGACCGGAACCGTGCCACGATCCTCCGGATGAGCATCCGCATCCAGTGCGTCAACATCGACGCCCACGATCCCGCCGCCCAGGCCGAGTGGTGGTCCGCCGCGCTCGGGTGGCGGATCACCGACCACGACGACGACGAATACGTGCTCGAGCCGCCGGCCGGCAGCCCCGAGGATGGCGTCGTGCCCGATCTCCTGTTCATCAAGGTGCCCGAGGACAAGACCGTGAAGAACCGTCTGCACCTCGACCTCCGCCCGACCGATCAGGCCGCCGAGGTGGCCCGCTTCGAGCAGCTCGGCGCCCGCCGCGTCGACGTCGGGCAGTCCGCCGACGTGACGTGGGTGGTGCTGGCCGACCCCGAGGGCAACGAGTTCTGCATCCTGCGGGCGCTGACTTCCGACGAGCTCGCCGACTGACCACTACCCTCGCTGTCGTGACCGTGGACCACGACGACGACCTGGAGGGGCTGCGGCGCATCGGCGGCCTGGTCGCCGGCGCTCGCGATGCGATGCTGGCGGCCATCGCTCCCGGCGTCACGACGGGCGAGCTCGACGCCATCGGACGAGACGTGCTGGCTGATGCCGGCGCCAGGCCGGCACCTCCGACCGTCGGGTTCCCGGCGGCCACCTGTGTCAGCGTCAACGAGGAAGCGGCCCACGGCATCCCGTCGTACCGGCGGCAGATCACGGACGGCGACCTCGTCAACGTCGACGTGTCCGCCGAGCTCGACGGGTACTGGGCCGACACGGGCGCCAGCACGGCCGTCGGCACCGTTTCCCCGACCGCCCGCCGACTGCTGGAGGCCACGCAGCTGGCCAACCGCGACGCGCTCTCGGCGGCGCGTGCGGGCGCACCCCTGCGGCACATCGGCCGGGCGGTGCAGCGCCGCGCCCGTCGCCATGGCTTCTCGGTCATCGGCAACCTCAACGGCCACGGCACGGGCCGCGCGCCTGTGGGAGGCGCCGAGCGTCCCCGGCATCGAGGACGCTGCCGACGGCACCCGGCTGTGGGAGGGCTTGGTCCTGGCCATCGAACCGTTCCTGTCGACCGGGGCGACCTACGCCCAGCAGGCCGCCGACGGCTGGACGCTCGAGACCCCCGGCCACCTGACGGCGCAGTTCGAGCACACGGTCGTCGTCACGACCGGCCGGCCGATCATCCTCACCGCCTCCTGACCCCGCCCATCTGGGCGCGGAGCGTCGTCCACGTAGCATCCGGCGCCCGTCGACCTCGTCGGTCATGACTGGGGTGGCGCCTTCGTGCTACGCCTCGCCTCCACGCGTCCCGAGCTGATCCGCTCGTGGGTCAGCGACGTCGCTGGCTTGCTGCACCCCGAGTTCGTCTGGCACGACTTCGCCCAGCTCTGGCAGACGCCCGGCGTCGGTGAAGAGTGGGTCAAGACGACGGTCGCCGCACCGAAGGCCGAGCTGGCCGGCCTGCTCACCGCCACCGGCATCACGCCGACGCGGCAACCGCCTTCGCCGCGTTCGACGAGGAGTTCGGGCACTCGATCCTGGCGCTCTACCGTCAGCGATCCAGCCGGCGATGCAGGAGTGGCGCCGACGCCGAGGCAGCGGCCGCCCGGCCCGGCCTCGCGCTCACGGGAGCCGCCGACCCGTTCACCGGCAGCACGGACTCGATCCGCCACATGGCCATCCAGATGGGGGCCCGGTTCGAGGAGCTCGACGGCCTGGGCCACTGGTGGTTGCTCGAGGATCCAGCGCGAGGGGCCGCCGTCATCGAGGAGTTCTGGGCCACCCTGGAGTGAGATTCCCGCCGAGTATGTCGGCGGACACACTTCGCCCGCGCGCCGCGGCAACGACATCGTCCGTCTCCGGGCGGACGATCGGAGCATGCATACGAGGGAGATCGACACGGCCGCGGTCGCGGTCCTGCTCCGGGCGGCCCACGCCGACCGGATCGGAGCGCTCGACAAGCTCATCCGCCTCTGCCGTCCGCTGGTGGAGCGCAACGCCCGCCGCCACGCCTGGGGCAACACCGACCCCGACGACATCGTGCAGGAGGTGTGGGTCCGACTGATCCAGAACGTCGACCGCATCCGCGAGCCACGGGCACTGCTCGGGTGGCTCAACGTCGTCAGCCGCCGGCTGGCGCTCGAGGTCGGGCACCGCAACGCCCGCATGGTGCCGACCGAGCTGGGCGACGACGTCGCCTCCGCCAACAGCACCGAGGACCAGGCCATCGTCCTCCACGAGCGGCGCCAGATCTCCGTCGGCGTCCGCGACGCGCTGGAGAAGCTGGACGACGCCGACCGCCGTCTGCTCCTCCTGCTCCATGAGGACGGCCCGGCCCGCTACGGCGACGTCAGCCGCCGCGTCAGCCGACCGATCGGCAGCCTCGGTCCCACGCGCCGGCGACTGCTCGACCGCCTCGGCAAGGATCCCGCCGTGCGCCGACTGCAGGCTGTACCCGCCGCCGTCTGACGCGACACGATTCCCCGACAGGGCTGCCCTGGCGGGAGTGAGGCTGCTAGACACGGCTGCCGGTGGAACCGTTCCAGGCCCGCTTGTCCGAGCCAGAGCGACTGGACCTCCAGCGCCACTCCCGCGAGCGGCGCTTCGCCCGCAACGAGGTGGTCGTCCACGAGGGCGACCCCGGCGACGCGCTGCACATCGTCGAGCGCGGGCTGTTCGTGGCCCGCAGCTCCAGCACGCTCGGTCATGTGGTGACGGTGAACCTGTTCCCGCCCGGCGCGGTGTTCGGTGAGATGGCCCTGCTGCTGCCCGACTCCGTCCGCAGCGCCACGATCGTCGCCCTCACCGACGGCCGCACGCGCAGCCTCCGCCGCGCCGAGTTCGAGGACATGCGGAGCCGATCTTCCGGCCGGCACATCGAGGAGCTCCTCACCGCCGACCTCGTCCTGCGCATGCGGAAGCAGACGTCCCAGCTGATCGAGCTGCTCTTCACGCCGACCACCAAGCGCGTGCAACGCCAGCTCCTGCGCCTCGACGAGCTCGGACTCTCCGAGGAGGGCGACGGGTGGATCCGCATCGGCCAGGGTGAGCTGGCGATGATGACGGCGACCACCCGGGCCACCGTCAACCGGGCGCTGCGCGACCTCGAGAAGGCGGGGATCCTCGAGGTCGCCAGGGGTCGGGTGCGCGTCGCCGACCGAGGACGGTTGGCCGTCAAGGCTCGCTAGCCGGCGCGTATCAGCAGCGTCCCGCGGCGACTCCTCTCGGTGCACATCCGAGAGGGGCACGCTCATGACCACCGTCCTGGAACCCATCCACGATCACCCGCCGGACCCGGCTCCACCAGGCGTACGGCGCAGGATCCTCGAGTTCGATCTGCTGGATCGCATCGGCACCCGCATCGCCGACATCGCCGGCGTGCAGCCGGCGCGGCCGCCTGCAGGCGCACCCCGCCTGGACGCCGACCTGCTCAAGCGCGCCGGCGGGGCCATCGTGCGCAACCCCTGGAAGCATCCGGTGCTGCTGGCATTCGCCGCCGCCGTCGCCGTCTTCAGCGTGACGGCGTTCGCGCTGCTGGTCACCGGCCGCCTCGACGATGTCTACGAGGTGGTGTGGCGGCGCATTCCCGGCCGCCAGTGGACCCACGTGATGCGGGACCACCCGTGGATCTACGTCGGGCTGGCCGTCCCCCTCGCCGCCGTGCCCTATGCGTTGGCGCCGCCGCAGCGGTGGGGTCGGGCCTTCCTCACGTACGTCATCTTCCTCATCGGCTTCCTCGGCGGCCACGTCTTCTGGTGACACCTCCGATGACCTGCCGGAGGGGTGGGGCACGGCCCCCACCCCTCCGGGTCCCTCAGATGCCGAGCTCCGTGCGGATCGCCGCCGGCACGTTGGCCCTGAGGTCGGTGACGATGCGGTCGACGCGCATCCCCTCGTTGTTCAACCACACGCCGTTGGCCTGATCGCCGCCGGCGTGGTGCAACGCCACGATGTCCCACCCGTTGGTGAACACGGGCGACCCCGACGAACCGGGCTCCGTGTCCGTGGTGTAGCGGATCACGCTCGTGAAGACGCCGGTGATCGTGTTCTCCTGGAGCGCGACCTCCTTGCGCCGCCCGCTCGGGTGACCGATCACGTTGAGGAACTGGCCGGTGGCATACGCCAGCGGCCCCGCCGGGAGGCGCAGATGACCCCATGTCGAGCCGGGCGTGCGCCAGATCGGGATGTGCGGCCAGGGGAACGGGCGGATGAAGTCGGTGAGGGCCTCCATCTCGCCGGCGCCGTCGGTGGCCATCGCGGCGGCCTGCTTGACCACCGACAACATCGGCTTCGACCTGACGCGCACGACCGTGTAGTCGAGGGCGGCGTTGGTGTGGAAGAAGGAGTCAGGGTCGAGGTTGAAGCCGTCGGCGGTCAGCGCCGAGCCGCCGAACTCGAACTGGTAGTTGAACTGCGCGGCCAGCTTGGCGGCGAACGCTCGGTCGGGGATGACATGGTTGTTCGTCAGCAACAGCGAGGGTGACACGAGCGAGCCGGTGCCCCAACCTGATCCGGCGGGGAGGCCGCTGAACGCCTCCTTCAGCTGCACCCGGGCGACGGCTCGCTGAACGACGACACCCTCCTCGAGGAAGTGCACCGGCAGTTGGTTGTTCTGGCCGACCAGCCGCTCGAAGTCCGGCAGGTCGTCGAGCTCGACGGCCCCGCCCGTCCCGACCGGCAACTCCGCCCCGGGATCGTCGACGTCGTTGGTCGATCGCTGGAGCGGCGCGCCCTCGGTGATGGCGAGAAGGGCATCACGGAGATCGTCGGGGTCGATGCCGGCGAGTACGGCATAGACCCGCGCCAAGCGGTCGTCGTCGTAGCCATCGGTGGACGGGGTAGTCGCAGTGATCGTCATCGACGTGGTCCTTCTGTTCGGGGTTGGTGCTCATCAGGAGTGCGCGGCTCGCCGATCGGATACGACCGATCGCGAGACGGCCAGGTCTCTCGACCCCCTGCCTGCGTCGTCCTGCCGTCCGGCGGTACGTTCTGCGGCCATGACCGGGCGGCAACGAATCGTCGCCGCCCTGCTCGTGACCGCGGTGGCGCTGGCCTTTGCCGACGCCTCGGTCGTCGCCCTCGCCCTCCCCGACCTCTACGCCGAGTTCGACACGACGATCGTCGGGGTGTCGTGGGTGCTGACGACGTACGCGCTCGTCGTGGCCGTCGTCGCCGTCCCGGTCACGCTGGCCCACCGACGGCTGTCGCCGATCACGCTCGTCGTCGTCGGGACCGTCGTCTTCGCCGCTGCCTCGATCGCCGCCGGCGCGGCAACGAGCCTGCCGTTCCTGCTCGCCGCCCGCGGTGGGCAAGGAATCGGCGCCACGCTGCTGCTTGCTGGATCGATCCCCGTGCTCAGCGCCGTGATGTCGAGCGAGGCGCGTGCTCGACGATGGTGGGCGACGGCGGCCACGGTCGGCGCCGTGCTCGGGCCAGCACTCGGTGGCGTGCTGACGCAGCTCCTGGATTGGCGGGCGATCTTCTTCGTCCAGGCGCCGGTCGTCGCCGCGGCGCTCGTCGTCGGCCTCGATCCGGCCGCTCGCGCCGTGCGCCACGAGAGGCGGCTCGACGGCGGCGAGCGCACCGGCCGACGCGACGTGATCGTGGCCAACGTGGGGTTCGCCCTCGTGTTCGCCGCCCTCGTGGCGGCCCTGTTCCTGGGCGTCCTCCTGGCCATCGAGGTCTGGCGGTACAGCCCGATCCAGGGCGCGTTGCTCGTCACGGCACTGCCCGCCGGCATCGTGGTCGCCCGGGCCGTGACGGCGGCGCCGACCGTGCTGGCGGCGATCGCCGGACCGCTGCTGCTGGCGGCTGGCCTGGCTGGCCTGGCCCTCCTGCCGGGCGCCAGCCCACTGCTGGCCGGGGTCGCGCTGGCGCTGTGCGGCGTCGGCTTCGACCTCGTCGGCGCCGTGCTCGAACCCGCGGCGATCCCCCCGGATGCGCCGGCGGTGCAGGCGGCGGGGGCGTCGATCGGCGCCCGCCACGCCGGCCTCGTGCTCGGTCTCGTCCTGATCGCGCCCGTCCTGTCGTCGAGCCTCGACGCCGGCATCGAGCGGGCCACGCTGGGCGCCACGCGATCCATGCTGGAGGTCGACCTGCCGCTGAGCGACAAGATCCCCGTGACATGGGACCTGCGGACGGCGATCGAAGAGGCGCCGAGAGGCCAGGTCCCCGACCTCGAGGCGGTGTTCGACGAGCGCGGGGCCACGGCTGACAACGCCCTCGGCCGTGCCCGTGACGGGTTGCTGGACACGGTCACGGAGGCGGTGACCAGGTCCTTCCGCCCGGCGTTCGCCGTCGCCGCCGCGCTCGCCGCGCTGGCCGCCGTCCCGGCGCTGCTCGTGGCCGGTCATCGCCGCCAGGCCGAGGCGGCGCCGGGTCGGCGTCGCGGGGCGACCATCGCCGTCGGCGTGCTCGCCGCCGGCGCCGTTGCCCTGCTCGCCGTCGAGGTCGCCGCAGGCGCCGCCGATGTCGGTGAGTACGAGGCGGCCGACCCGTGCACGGCCGATCCCGACCCGTATGAAGGCGGCGGCCTCGACGGGCTCGTCCAGAGCATCGCCTTGTCGGCGCTCAACGGCGCGGCGTGCGATCTCCACACGACCCGCGAGCGGCTCGTGCTGTCGATCGACCCGGACAGCGGCTACGAGGACGTCACGTGGGACGACGAGACCGCCGAGCAGGCATTGCGCGCCGGTGCCGAGCGGGCGATCGACGACGCCGAGGAGCGCGGCTCGCTCCCGGGGTTCGTGGCCACGATCATGCGCTTCGCCGCGGAGCGGGCGCCCATCAGTTGGCTCGTCGAACGACTCCCGATCCCCGGCAGCTGAACCTCAACCCGTCGCGTCCCCGCACATCTGGGCGCGATCCTTCCCACCGGCCCATCTGGGCACCGTTCTTCCCGACTGTCGCGAAGGAACGCGCCCAGTTCGTCGTCACCGGTCGCCGAGCGCGAGGAGTGTGGTGCGCAGGAGGTGGGCGAGGGTCTGCTGTTGGCGCGGCGACAGGACGGCCAGGATCTCCCGCTCCGTGGCCAGGTGCGAGTGCACGACCTCGTCGACGAGGTCGAGGCCCTTGCGCGTGAGGCGCACGATGACCTTGCGGCGGTCGTCCGTGCTGGCTCGCTCCACCAGGCCCCGTTCCTCGAGCCGGTCGATGCGGTTGGTGATCGCGCCGGTCGTCACCATCGACTGACCCACGAGCTCGCCGGCCGTGAGCTCGTACGGTTCGCCCGCTCGGCGCAGCGTCGCCAGCACGTCGTACATCCAGTTCTCGAGCCCGTAACGGGCGAAGTTCTCCGCCAGCCGGCGATCGACGAGCCGTGACAGCCGTGAGACCCGTCCGATGACGTCGATCGGCGACACGTCCATCTCAGGGCGGACGGCCTGCCACTGACTCGTGATCCGATCGACCGCATCGTGCTCCTGCCGCGGCACGGCCGCACGCTACCTCCAAACAGTTGACGGTCAGAATCTTGATATTAAGATAACGAATGTGAAGACAGCCCCGCCCGCCTGGACGGCGGCGGCGACGCTGCTGGCGCCGATCTCGTGGGGAACGACGTACGTCGTCATCACCGAGCTGCTGCCCGACGGCCGCCCACTGCAAGTGGCCGCGATGCGTGTCCTGCCCGCCGGCGTCGTGCTGCTGATCGTCGGCACGCTCGCCTCGAGGTGGCGGCCGCGAGGTGCGGAGTGGTGGCGCACCGGGGTGTTGGCGGCGTTCAACTTCGGCATCTTCTTCCCGCTGCTCGTCGTCGCCGTGTACCGGCTGCCAGGCGGGGTGGCGGCCGCCGCCGGCGGTCTGCAGCCACTTCTCGTCGCGGCCCTGTCGTGGCTGTTCAGCCGACGTCGGCCACGAGCGCTGGACCTCGCCGTCGGATCGGTCGCCGCGGTCGGTGTCGGCCTCGTCGTGATCAGTCCGGGCGCCGGTCTCGATCCGGTCGGCGTGCTCGCCGCCGTTGGCGCCAACGTGTCGTTCGCCATCGGCGTGGTGTTGACGAAGCGCTTCCCGCCGCCCCCCAACCGCCTTGCCTCGACGGGGTGGCAGCTGTTGATGGGCGGCGTGCTCCTCGTCCCGCTGACCGCCATCGTGGAGGGCGACCTGCCGTCGCTCGGCGGGCACGGCCTCATCGGGTTCGCCTACCTCAGCCTCATCGGCACTGCCCTGGCGTTCGTGCTCTGGTTCAACGGGATCCGCAAGCTTCCGGTGGCCGCGCCCCCGCTGCTCGGCCTCGCCGCTCCCATCACGGGAGCCGTGCTCGGATGGGTCGTCCTCGGGCAGTCGTTCTCGCCCGTGCAGCTGACCGGGTTCGTCGTCACGGTCGGCGCCATCGGCTACGGCGCCTCCCTCGGCGCATCGTCGGCCTCGCCGAACCTGCCAGCATGGAGGCCGGCGGTGCGGTGGGCGGCTGGCATCGCCGAGGAGGTTGACACCATGCCACGCTTCGACGATCCGACCAGGTGCCGCTCATGAAGGCGGGGCAGATCGTCATGCTGGTGCTGGGGTGCGTGATCGCGCTCATCGGGCTCGTGCTGTTCATCGGCGGCGGCGTGGGGATCATCGTCTACGCCACCCAGCGTGACGACGATGGCTTCTTCCGCACCGATGACATCGAGCTGATGTCGCCGACGGCGGCCATCACGTCGGAGAACCTCGACCTGAATGGCGCCAAAGACGCCGACTGGATCACCGAGCGGGGCGACTTTGCGACCGTCACGCTCGACGTCCGGCCGGTCGGCGAGGCCGGGCCCGTGTTCGTCGGGATCGGCCCGACCGATGACGTCACGGCGTACCTCGAGCGCGTCGGCTACGACGAGCTCGCCGACTTCGACATCGACGACTCCGGCGACGACGTCAGGTACGAGCGCATCGACGGTGATCGGACGCCCACGCCACCGGGCGAGGAGACGTTCTGGGCGGCACAGTCGACCGGCGACGCTCCGCTCACGTGGGACGTCGAGAGCGGCGACTGGACGGCTGTCGTGATGAACGCCGACGGCAGCAGCGGCATCGACGTCGTGGCCCGCGCCGGCATCAAGCTCGACTGGCTGCTCCCGCTGGCCATCGCCGTGTGCGTCCTCGGCTACCTCCTGCTGGCTGGTGGCGTGGTGCTCGCCGTGTTCGGCGCCCGCGGCTCTCCCTCGACGAGCCCCCCTCCGACCGTCCAGACCACACCAGGGGTGGCCCCGTCACCTCCACCGACGGCACCGCCACCGGCGACCGACGTCCGCCCCGCAGAACCTCCGACGTCACCGTCACCGCCACCGGCGCCGCCGCCACCGCCGCCGAACCCGTAGGTCCGGGGACACCGCGTTCATCCGATCCGGACGATGCGCGCCGCGATCCGGTGCGCCTTACTACGAGTGGGACGCACGAGCGAACACCTCGAAGGAGGCGGCCTGTGGATCAGCGACACGAGGAGCTCTTGCGCCGGCTCGCCGTCCTCGACCATGACACGCTGGAATCGGTCCTCGGGATCGATCCGGGCGTCGATCCTGGGTTCGGCCTCGATGCGCGGACGGCCGGGCTCGTCCGCTTGTCCGGACTCGTCGCCCTGCAGTCCGCGCCTCAGGCCTACGAGTGGGGTGTCGCCGCGGCGCTCACGGCGGGCTGCAGCGAGGAGGAGGTCGTCGCGGTGCTCGCTGCCCTGGCACCGGTCATCGGAGCGGCCCGAGTCAGCAAGGCTGCCGCCGACATCGCGGTGTCCATCGGCTGCGAGGCCGCCGGGCCGGGGTGAGGTGATCCGGATCGTGGCAGCCGCCGACCTGTCCGCCGGACACCCGGTCGCGATCTGTGCCGCGCTCCGGTTGCTCGCTGACGTCGACGGCGCGCCGAGGGCTCCGGCATTCGGAGAAGCTGGGCGTGGCCCTCGACCGGTGGACTGCAGATCGAGGGCATTGGTCGAGCTCGGAGCGCTGCTGGCCACCGGCGGAGGGCCGGGTTCCTACGAGCGATGTGTCGCCGAGGCGCTGCGCCGCCGGTGTCACCCCCGAAGAGGTCGTCGACCTCCTCGTCGCGGTGGCGCCGAGGATCGGCCTGGCCCGTCTCGTGCCGGTCGCCATCGACGTGGCGCGGGCCCTCGGCTACGACGTCGATCACGCCCTCGAAGTGGTCGACGAGGCCCGGGTCCTGCAACCCGAGGTCAGTTGAACTCCTGCATGAGCTCGGAAACGATGATCCGTCCCGCCGCCTCGATGAGGGCGAGGTGCGAGAAGGCCTGCGGGAAGTTCCCGAGGTGGTAGCCCGTTTCGACGTCGAACTCCTCTGCGTACAGGCCGAGTGGCGAGGCGATCCGCAACAGCCGCTCCATCAGATCACGGGCCCGTGTTCGCTCGCCCACCAGGGACAGCCCCGACACCAGCCAGAAGGAGCAGATCAGGAACGTGCCCTCCTTCCCGGACAGGCCGTCGTCGGTCTCGTCCGTGCGGTAGCGCAGCACGTAGCCGTTCTCCGTCAGATCGTCGGCGATGGCCAGCACGCTGTTGCGGGCCCGCTCGTCGTCACGCGGCAAGAACCCGAAGAGCGGGGCGAGCAGCGTGGAGGCGTCCAACGCGTCGGTGTCGTAGTGCTGGCGGAGCACGCCGCGGTCGCTCACACCCTGCTTGTAGATGTCGTCCCGGATCTCGTCGGCGCTGGCCTGCCACGTCTCGCGGAGGTCGCTGGAGCCGTGCAGATGCGGCAAGCTTGGCCGCTCGATCGAGCGCGACCCAGCACATCAGCTTGGACGAGACGTAGTGCTTGGGCTCGCCGCGAGCCTCCCAGATGCCCTGGTCGGGCTGCCGCCACACGGCGGTCGCGCACTCCGCCTGGGCTTCGATGAGCGGCCACAGTCGGCGAGGCAGGCGCTGGCTGCGCCGCGTGTGCAGGAGGATCGAGTCGAGGGCGGCACCGAAGACGTCGTTCTGGCGTTGGTCGAACGCCCCGTTGCCGACCCGGACCGGTTGGGCTCCGGCGTACCCGCTGAGGTGCGCCAAGGTGGATTCGGTCAAATCTCGACGCCCATCGATCCCGTACATGATCTGCAGCGCGCCATCGGTGTTGACCTCGAGATCGGCGATGAACTCCATGAACTCGTCCGCCTCGCCGTCGAGGTTGAGCCAATGCAATGCCTGCAACGTGAACGTGGAGTCGCGCAGCCAGGTGTAGCGGTAGTCCCAGTTCCGCTCACCGCCCGGGGTCTCCGGCAACGACGTCGTGAGCGCGGCGACCGTCGCGCCGGTCGGCATGTACGTCAGCCCCTTGACCGTCAATGCGGAGCGCTGGATCGGGTCGCGATATCGGTGGTCGGGGATCCTCGCTCCGTCCAGCCAGTCCCGCCAGAACTGCACGGTGGTGTCGATGCGCGCCTTGGCGTCGTCGACGTTTCCGGCGCCGTGAGGCCGTCGGCCCAGGACAAGGAGCAGAAGACCCGATCGCCGGCTCGGAGCATGTGGCGGGCGCGGGCCCGGCTGCCCTCGATGCCGAGCGCCATGTCGGTGGTCAGACGCAGCGTCAGCTCGGCCGAGCTGGCGTCCGCGGCGTGGCCGTTCTCGTCCGTCAGCGCCCATGTGGCGACCGTCTTCCCATAGTCGAACACCGGCTCGCACACGAGCTCCAGCTCGACTTGACCGTCGACGCACTCCGCCGTTCGCACGAGGAGATGCTCGGCGTCGTCGTCGGCAGGAACCCGCTTGTGCGGCGTGACCGCATCCGGCCCCCGAGTCGGCCCCATCGTCAACGCGTCCCTGATGACGACCCACCCGGACGGCGTCTTCCAGGTGGTCGACGAGCACGTTCGTCCCGGCCTCGTATACCCGCTGGGTCGGGACGTTGATGCCGAACGGGGCGAAACGGAACGTGCCCGCCTCCCGGTCGAGCAGGCTGCCGAACACGCTCGGGGCGTCGAACCGCGGGACACAGAGCCAGTCGACGCCACTGTCTGGAGCGATCAGGGCTCCCGTGTGGCAGTCGGACAGGAAACCGAAGTCGGCGATCGGTGGGAACGGTGACGGCATCGCCGCGCTCTGTCCCTCGTTGATGTTCATCGAGACCCCCTCGTTGCCAGGCACCCTGTCATCTGAACCCTGCAAACCTCACCGAGCATCGCCTCGACGGGATGAAAAGGGCAGTCGTGATCACTCCGACTCGAGCGCACAGCGCTTCACGATCCGGCCTTCTCCGCTCCGACGGGCGCGTTCGGGAACGGTGCCGGCTGGACGATTGCCCGCACGGTGGTCGGCAAGCTGAGGTCACCACCGGTGTGAGCGGTGCTGAACTCGCGCTCGAGTCGGCTGCGCCCGACCATCGAGCGCAGCCAGCGCACCATCGTCGAGAGCCGGCCGCCGAAGCCGTTCAGGAAGGCCAGGTGCACGAAGAACCACACGATCCAGCCCGGGAACCCGCTGAGACGCAGCTTGCGCACGCTGGCGATGGCGTGGAAGCGCCCAATCGTCGCCACAGTGCCGAGGTCCCGGTACTTGAACGGGACAGCGGCGTCGCCCTTCAACCGCCGCATGATCGAGTGGGCGGCGTGGAGCCCGCCCTGCATGGCGACCTCGGCCACCCCTGGCAGCTCGTCGAGGGCGGCCATGTCGCCCACGGCGAAGACCTCGGGATGCCCGGGCAACGTGAGGTCAGGCCGCACGGCGATGCGGCCGGCACGGTCGACTTCGGCCCCGCTGGCTTCGGCCAGTGCAGCGGCGAGCGGCGACGCTTGCACGCCGGCGGCCCAGATCGTCGTGCGGGCGTCGATCCGCGAGTGGCTGCCGTCGGCGCCGGTCACGTCGACACCAGTGGCATCCACGCCGACGACTCGTGCACCCATGTGCAGCTCCACGCCGAGGCGCCGCAGTTCCTGGGCAGCCTTGTCCGACAGCCGGTCGCCGAACGTGGCCAGGGGCTCCTTGCCCCCGTCGAGGAGGAGCACCCGCACGGCCGAGGCCTCGAAGGTGCGGAACTCCCCCTTGAGGCACCGGACGGCGAGCTCCCGCACCTGGCCGGCCAGCTCGACGCCGGTCGGGCCGGCGCCGACGACGACGACGGTGAGCCAGTGCTCCTTCTCCACCGGGTCGCTCGCCACCTCGGCCATCTCGAAGGCACCGAAGATCCGTCGGCGCAGCTCGAGCGCATCGTCGATCGTCTTCATGCCCGGCGCGTAGCGGGCCAGCTCGTCGTGCCCGAAGTAGGACTGTTGCACGCCGGCGGCGACGATGAGGCTGTCGTACGGGATCTCGAGGAGGTGCTGGCCGGCGGCGCTCGCCGCGTGCACGATGCGTCGATCGAGGTCGAATCCCGACACCTCGGCCAGCTCGACCCGGACGTTGTCGAGACGGCGGACCACGTGCCGGATCGGCGGGGCGATCTGCCCTGGTGAGAGCATCCCCGTCGCCACCTGGTACAGCAACGGTTGGAACAGGTGGTAGTTGCGGCGATCGACCAGCGTGACGTCGACGGGGGCGTGGCCGAGCAGACGCACGGCCGGGAGGCCGCCGAACCCGGCTCCCACGACGACCACCCTGTGGCGGGCTGGCGCCTCCTCGGCAGTGGTCATGCCTAGAGACCGGGGCTCGAGTGCATGATCCCGCCGTCGGCGAAGATCGTCGTCGCCGTGAGGTAGCTGGCCCCGTCGCCGGCAAGGAAGGCGACCACGCTGCCGATCTCCTGCGGCTGGGCCATCCGACCGAGTGGGATGGCGTTGTCGAGCGTGGCCATCTTCTTCGGATCGTCCATCGTCTCGGCGTTGATCGGGGTGGCGACGGCGCCAGGGCCGACACCGGTGACGGTGATGCCGTGCTCGCCGAGCTCGATTCCGGCCGTGCGGGTGAGCATGCGCATCCCGCCCTTCGACAGGCAGTACGGCGTGTTGCCCGGCATCGGCCAGTCCTCGTGCACCGAGGTGATGTTGATGATGCGACCGCCGTCACCCTGGGCGATCATCTGCTTGGCCGCCAACTGGGTCCCGAAGAAGGCGCTCTTGAGGTTGATCGCCATGACCCGCTCGAACTGCTCCTCGGTCGTGTCGAGCACCGACGTGCGGGTCTCGATGCCGGCGTTGTTGACCATGATGTCGAGCCGACCGAAGGCATCGACGGCGGCGGCGATCAGGCGTTCGAGGTCCTCGACCTTGCTGACGTCCGCCTCGAAGCCAATGGCTCGATCACCCAACGCGACGACCTGCTTCTCCAGGTCCTCGGTGGCCTCCTCGTTGGCCACGTAGTCGATGACGATGTTGGCGCCTGCCTCGGCGAGGCCGAGCACGACGGCCTTCCCGATGCCGCTGTTGCCACCGGTGACGATGGCGACCTTGCCTTTGAGTGTCATGAGGATCCTCCCTCTGGAGTGCGCCCCCGACGGGGCTGCGGTTGTGGTTGCTGGCTCACGCGACGCGCTCGAGCAGATGCTCGCCGACGCGGATCGCATTCGCCATCGCGGTCAGGGCCGGGTTCACCGCGCTGATGCTCGGGAAGAAGCTCGTGTCGACGACATAGAGGTTGTCGAGCTCGTGGGCCTTGCAGTTGACGTCGAGCGCGGAGGTGGCCGGATCGGTACCGAACCGGCACGTGCCCGCCTGGTGGGCGCACCCGGCGATGGGGATGTTCATCTTCATGTAGAAGTTCTTGCCGAGCACGTGGTGGTCCGCCATCCCGATGTGGTTGAGGACCCTCTTCAGCTCGTGATAGAGCCGGTCGGCCTCTTCATCATTGCTCGACGTGTACGCGAGGTGGACATGACCGTCACGATCCACGGTGACCCGGTTGTCGGGATCGGGGAGGTCCTCGGTGGTCAGCCAGAAGTCCACGGCATGTTTGGCGACGTCGTCGAGGCTCCAGTGCGGAGCGAGCATCGTGAGCTTGGGCTCCTCCCCCTTCATCGCCCAGCCGTTCGACTTGCCGACCATCTGGATGTTGCCGAGTGGCCACCCGTCGTCCCCGCCGAAGTAGAAGTCGTTGATCCCCAGGGTCTTCTGGAACACCGTGTCGTTGCGCTCCTTGGACAGCGCCACGACGGCCTTGCAGTTGTGGTACATGAAGTTGCGTCCGACCTGGTCGGAGCCGTTGGCGAGGCCGTTGGGGTGGCGGTCGTTGGCGGACTGCAGGAGGAGCTTGGCGCTGTTCGACGCGCCGGCTGCCACGACGACGATGTCGCCGGCGTAGGTCTCCTGCGCGCCCCCACGCGACACGACGACGCCCGTGACCGTCCGGCCGCTCTCGTCTGTGTCGAGCCGCACGACCTCGGCGTCCACGAGCAGCGTGACGTTCGGATCGTCGAGAAGGGGCCGCACGGCGATCACCTCGGCGTCCGACTTGGCGTGCACGAGGCACGGGTAGCCGTCGCACCACGTGCATCGGATGCAGGCGCTCCTCGCCCGGTCGGCCTCGTCGAGGAGGATCCCGCACGGCGCCGGGAACGGGTGGTAGCCGGCCGCCGCCAACGTGTCGGAGATCTCCTGGATGCGCGGTTCGTGGGAGACCGCCGGCCAGGGGTACTGCTTCGACCACGGGCCTTCGGTCGGATCATCGCCGTGGTTGCCGTGCACCTGGTAGAGCCATTCGGCCTTCGTGTACCACGGCTCGAAGTCGTCGTAGGTGACTGGCCACGCCGGTGAGACGCCGTCGGCATGCTTGACCTCACCGAAGTCCTGCGGGCGCAGGCGGTAGAGCGCCGCGCCGTACAGCTTGGTCGCGCCGCCCACGAAGTAGTGGACCTGCGGTTGGAACGGCTGACCGTCGGCGTCGTACCAGGTGTCGGGTGAGATGTAGCGCCCGTCCAGGAACACCGACTCGGCGTCCCAGTTCTGTGTCTCGCGAGGCAGGAAGTTGCCCCGCTCGAGCAGCAGGACCCGTTTGCCCGCCGGGGCCAGGGTGTGGGCGAGGGTCCCTCCCCCGGCGCCGGTCCCGATGATGATGACGTCGAAGTGCTCGGGCATCGTTCCCTCCTCGGGCCGTCGCGGCGGCGGGGCCGTGCGGACCCAGTCCGACGCTACGAGTCGCTCGGGGTCCCGTCATCATCCGCATGGGGTGAACCCGCTCCGGTGGCAGGCCGGCGCTGTTTCATCCAGGCGGGGTGACGACAGACGACGGCCCTGGTGGTTGGTTGGTGCAACAGTGAGCGCTCCGTTGGAGGGGTTCCTGCAACCGATCCTGGCCGTCGACCCGGTGCCGTGGGCACGCGCCCAGATGGCCTTCACCCTGGCGTTCCACATCATTCTGGTACCGCTCGGCGTGTCGTGGGCAGCGATGGCCCTCATCGCCAACTACCGCGGCATCAAGCACGGTGATGCCGCGGCGCTGCAACTGGCCCAACGCTGGTCCAGTTACATGGCGGTCACGTTCGCCGTCGGTGCCGTCACCGGGACGGTGCTGTCGTTCGAGTTCGGGCTGCTGTGGCCGCGCTTCATGGGGCAGTGGGGCGAGGCGTTCGGCGTCCCGTTCGCCTTCGAAGGCCTGTTCTTCTTCACCGAGGCGATCTTCGTGGCCATCTACATCTTCGGCTGGCGCCGTCTCAGGCCATGGCCGCACTTCTGGACCGGTGTTCCCGTCGTCATCACCGGCATCCTCGGCAGCGTCTCGGTGGTCGCCGCCAACGCGTGGATGAACTCGCCGGAGGGCTTCACGCTGGACGCGCAGGGTGAGGTCGTGGACGTCGATCCGATGGGGGTGATCTTCAACGACGCCATGCCGTTGATGGCCGCCCACATGGTCCTCGCCGCCTATGTCGTGGGCGGCTTCCTCGTGGCATCCGTGTACGCGGTCGGCATGCTGCGCGGCCGCCGGGACCGCTACCACCGTCTCGGCTTCCTGATCCCGTTCAGCGTCGCCGCCGTTGCCATACCGATCCAGATGGGCGTCGGCGACTCGATGGCGCGTTGGGTGTACAACAACCAGCCGATCAAGTTCGCCGCCATCGAGCTGGTGCCCGAGACCGCCAGCGACGTACCCGAGACGCTCCTCGGTCATCTGAACTCCGACGGCACTGTCTCCGGCGGGATCCCGATCCCCGGCCTGGCGTCGTGGCTCTCCGATCCCAGCACCGGCACCAGCACGGAGATCCAGGGGCTCGACACCGTGCCCGCCGACCAGCGCCCGACCCTCCGCCAGGTCAACACCGTCCACTTGGCCTGGGACATCATGGTCGGGCTCGGCACGCTGCTCTTCCTGCTCTCCGCCTGGTATTGGCTGTGCTGGATCTTCCGGCGGGACATGCCCAAGAGCCGATGGTTCCTGCGCGTCGCCGCATGCGCGGGTGTCGCCTCGGTGATCACGATGGAGGCCGGCTGGGTGGTCAGCGAGGTCGGGCGACAGCCGTGGATCGTCTACGAGCTGATGACTGTGGAGGATGGGGCGACCGCCAACACGGGAGTCTGGATCACGTTCGTGGCCATCGTCGCGCTGTACCTCGGACTCGGGATCACGACCATCCTCATCCTGCGCAAGATGAGCAAGCGGTTCCGGGACCGCACGCTGGCCGAGCATGACGTGCCGTACGGGCCGAGCCTCCCGCCTGCGGAGCGCCCGGAGCTCGAGGACGTGTGCCAGAGCGACCGTGTCATGAGCACTGCGGTCGCCGTGATCCTGCTCATCGCCGTGACGGCGTACGCCGTCTTCGGGGGAGCCGACTTCGGCGCCGGGTTCTGGGATCTCGTGGCCGGCGGCGCGCAGCGGGGCGACCGTCCGCGGGAAGTGATCGACCACTCCATCGGACCGGTGTGGGAGGCCAACCACGTGTGGTTGATCTTCTGCTTCGTGGTGCTGTGGACCGGGTTCCCGGAGGCGTACGCCTCGATCACCCTGACCCTGTTCATCCCGCTGACCATCGCTGCCCTGGGTGTCGTACTGCGGGGGTCGAGCTTCGCGTTCCGCAAGACCGTCTTCACGACCCGCGACCGGCGCAACTTCGGCGCCGCCTTCGCCATCGCCTCGGTGCTCGTGCCGTACTGCTTCGGGGCCATCGCCGGCGCCGTCGCCTCGGGCCGCATCCCGCCTGGTGGGCAGGCCGGCGATCCCTGGACCAGCTGGATGAACCCGACATCGGTGCTCGGTGGCGTGCTCGCTGTCGTCGTCGCCGCCTACCTCGCTGCCGTCTACCTCGTCTGGGATGCCCGGGGTCTCCATGATGCGGAGATGGAGGAGTACTTCCGCCGGCGGGCCATCGGTTCGGCGGTCGTGGCCGGGGTGGCCGGCGTCGTCGGCATCTTCGTGCTGCGGTCGGACGCTCGCTACCTCTTCGACGAGCTGTCGACGAGGGCGCTCCCGCTCGTCCTCGTGTCCGCTGGGCTGCGGCGCCGCGTCGCTCGTCCTCCTGGTCCGCAACGCAGCCCGAGGGGCGCGCGTGCTGGCCATGGTCGCCGTGGCGACCGTCATCGTCGCTTGGGGCGTGGCCCAATGGCCGTACATCCTCCCCGAGAGCCTCGAGGTGGCCGATGCCGCCGCGCCGTCGGGCACACTGGCGGCGATCCTCGTCGCCGCCGTCGGCGCCGTGCTCATCGTGCTCCCCGGATTCATCCTCCTCTACGTCCTCGACCAGCGGGGCCTGCTCCCAGAGGAGGGCGCACCGACGGGCGGCGGCACGGAGGCAACGACTCGACTCGCATGGGACGCCACACCGTCGCCGAGGCGGTCGGGGGTCGCTCCGCGGAGTGGGCGGGCGAGCTGGGTGCTCGTCGCCGGCGTGGCCGTCGCCTTCTGGGCGCTGAGCCGCAGTCGGGCCGACGACGCGACCAGCACGACCGACCACCGCTGACTGCAAAGATGCGGGGCGATGCTCCAGCTGCGTGCGTACGCGCCGCCGGAGCGGGCGGCCGCTGTGGGACAGCGACTGGCTGAGATCACCGGCGTCCGGCACGTCATCGTCGGTGGCCGCACGGCCGGCAACATGGTGCAACTCACGGGAGAGGTCGATACCGCCGTTGCCGACGTCGTGCTCGACCTGTTGAGCGAGTGCGAGCTCGCCGGGGACGACGTCGTGCTGTGGCGTACCAGCAGCATCCAACCGCTCGGGTGGGGACGGCGACGGACCGGGTCCCACCGCGACGCTGCGGTCTGGGCGGAGATCACCGGCCGGGCCGCGGAACACGCCCGCACGGCCCTCCTCTACGTCCTCTTCATGGCGTCGGCGGGCGTGGTGGCAGGTGTCGGCGTGCTCAACGGGTCATCGATCCTCGTCGTCGGAGCGATGGCCCTCAGTCCGGACCTCCTGCCGATCTCGGCCGTTGCCGTCGGGCTCGTCGAGCGGCGGTTGGCGCTCGCCGCGCGCGCCGCCCTCACGCTGTGCGTCGGACTTGGCATCGCTTCCCTCATGGCCGCTGGTGCGACCGCACTGCTCCGGGTCTTCGACCGAGTCGACAGCGGACTCGACCTGGCGGACACTGTGCTCGGACCCTCGCTCACCGAGATCGGACCCGGCACTGTCCTCGTCGCCTTGACTGCTGGGATGGCGGGGATGCTGGCCTTCGAGACTGCAGCCGGCGCCGCGGTGGGCGTCGCCATCTCGGTGACGACCATCCCTGCCGCCGCCTATCTGGGGTGCTCCATCGGTTTGGGCGCCGACACCAGCACCGTCGGCGCGCTGGAGGTGCTGGCAACGAACGTCGTCTGCATCATGGTCGGCAGCTCGCTGACGCTGTACCTCCAGCGCCGATGGCGACGGGGTGCTGCGCCGGGCCAGCGCGCCGTCTGATAGTCAGGCCGACGAGATGAACATCGTCGTCGCCATCGCCATCATCGTCGCCGCTGCTGCGGTCGGCATCACGGCGATGCTGCTCGTGCGACGCAACGCGCCGGGAGGCAGTTACTTCAACGACGGCGATCGCGCCGCTGGGGTGTTCGGTGTGCTGGCGACCGGGTTTGCCGTGCTGCTCGGGCTCGTGGTCTTCCTCGCCTTCGAGAGCTACGACGCGGCGCGCTCCGGTGCCGAGGTGGAGGCATTGACCGTGGCCCAGCAAGTGGAGACCGCCCAGTTCTTCCCGCCGTCGGTGGCCGGCGAGCTGACCGCTGAGCTGGTGTGCTACGCCCGCTCGGTCGCCGGCATCCAGTGGGACCGCATGGAGGCTGGCACCTTGGGCGAAAACCTCAACCCGTGGGGCGTCGAGCTGTTCCGAACGCTGCGGACCGTCGAGCCGGAGACGGCCGCGGAGCAGTCCACGTACGATCACTGGCTCGAGCAGACATCGACGCGTGAGGATGCCCGCAACGACCGGATCCATGGCGCCGCCGGCGTGATCCCTCAGACGCTGTGGCTCGTGCTCTTCTTCACGGCCGGCATCATCTTCGTGTTCATGCTCTTCTTCGCCGATCGCGACGAGCGTGCTGTCACGCAGGCGCTGCTCATCGGCAGCGTGGTCGCCGTCATCACCGCGATGCTGCTGCTGCTCAACTCCCTGAACAACCCCTTCCACGACAACGTCGGCGGTCTCCAGCCCGAAGCGATGGAACGGGCGCTGGTCATCATCGACGAGGAGCTGGACGTCGCCGAGTTCGACGGTCCGCTGCCGTGCGACGAACGCGGGAACAGGATCTAGCCGTGGACTGGTTCACGTCCCTGCCGACGTGGCTGCTCGTCGTCGGTTCGCTGGCCCTCTCGGTGGTCGTCGCCACCGGTGGCCGGCTCGTGGTTCGGGCCGTCGTGCCGGCGGCCGAGCGCGACAGCGTCCATGCCGTTGCAACCCCGCTGATGCCGGCCCTCGGCGCGGCGTTCGCCGTGATGATCGCGCTCACGCTGGCCGGCGAGGCCGCCTACCTGCGCAGTGCACAGGATCTCGTGAGCAGCGAGGCGGCGGCGGCGTCTCGCCTCGCCTGGGCGGCGAGCAGCCCGGGCGTTCGCTCGGAACCGATCCGTGCCGCGCTGCTGGACTACCTGCGGGTCACGCGCGCCACCGAGTGGCGCGATGCGAGCGCCGCCGAGGGCGACCCACGTACGAGGGGTGCCATCTCGACACTGGAGCGGACCGTGCGGACCGAGGCCGCCCGTGACGAGCTCGGGACGCCGGCGAGCACGGAGCTGCTCGCCGCGCTCGACGCCGTGACCAGCGGTCGGCGGGCGCGCACCGCGGCTGCCTCACGCGAGATCCCCGTGCTGTACGTCGTCACGCTCGTGGCGGCCGGGGCGGCGTTGGTCGCCAACGCCGGTGCGTTGGCGTTCCGCGCCAGCCTTCGAGCGTCCTTCCTCGTGATGGGCCTCGCCGTCGTCGTCGGCCTCACGGTGGCGCTCCTCTTCGCGCTCAGCGCGCCGTGGCGAGGACCGCTCATCGTGAGCGGTCAGCCGATCGACGCCATCGTCCGCGACCTGCAGAACGGCTTCTTCGATTTGTAGGCGGGATCGGCGATCGCCTACGTCAACCTATGCGTGGGGATTCGACGGCCCGTGCAACGGCGCCAGCGTCCTCTTGGTGGTACCGGACGAGCAGCTGCCTCTCGGCGTCCCTCTTGGGGAAGAGGAAGAAGACGATGACTGCACCAAGGATGATGGCGACGATCCCGGCGGTGTACGCCCAGTCCGCGCCGTCGAGGAACGACGTCCTCGCCCCGGCAGTGATCTGCTCGGCGTACTGCGGGTACTGCTCGGCGACCCCCTCGGCGCTGGCGAAGGACTTCTGCAACTGCGCCTGGACGCTGTCGGTGATCTCGTCCGCGTCGGGCGCGCCGGCGATCGCCGTCGCCACGGCAGCGGCGTAGCCGGCCGTGAGGAGCGCGCCGAGGATCGATTGCATGATGGCGCCGCCGAGGTCGCGCTGGAGATCCGCCGTCCCCGACGCCATACCGGCGCGGGTGACCGGCACCGACCCGGTCAGCGAGTGGGAGGCGGGCGTACCGGCAAACCCGACGCCGGCGCCGATCAGCGCGTAGCCGAGGCCGACCGACCAGTACGCGCTGTCCTCGTCCCACAGCAGCAGCATCGTGACGAAGCCGAGCAGGCAGCAGGCGTACCCGACGAGCAGCGTGAAGCGGGCCCCCTTCGTTTCGACGAACGTCGCCGATCGGGGCGCGATCAGCACCATGAAGATCACCGCAGGCAGGATCGCCGCCCCTGCCTCCACGGTGGAGTAGCCCAGGACGTTCTGCAGGTACTGCTGACCGATGAACATCGCGCCCATCAGCGACCCGAACACGATCAGCCCGGCGCAAGCGGCGACCCAGAACGTGCGGCGCGCCGCGATGTGCAGGTCGTACAGCGGAAACGCCGCCCGCCGCTGCCGGACGACGAAGGCGATCAGCGCCGCCACGGCGATGGCGCCCAGGCCGATCGCCAGCGCGCCCTCGTTCGGCACCGGGGCGAAGTTGATGGCCAGAACAAGGCTGGCGATCGCCACCACCGAGAGGATGCCGCCGAGGTTGTCCACGGGATCGGTCGTCTCGTTGACGTTCCCGGGAACGAACGACAGCGCCATCACCAAGGCGACGACGGCCAGGGGCAACGTGATGAGGAACACCGATCCCCACCAGAAGTGCTCCAAGAGGAAGCCGGCGACCAGCGGGCCGAGCGCGGAGATGCCTCCGCCCAATGCCGACCAGAGCGCGATGGACTTCGTCCGTGCCGGCCCCGACCACAACGCGGTGATCAGCGCCAGCGTCGTCGGGTAGGCCATGCCGGCCGCCAGCCCACCGAGCAGGCGGGCGCCGAAAAGCACCTCGATCGAGGGCGCCCATGCGGCGAGCAGACACGCCGGGACCGACAGCGCGACGCCGAACACGAGCAGCATCTTTCGCCCGTACCGGTCGCCGATCGCACCGAGGTACAGCACCGATGCAGCCAGTCCGAGCGAGTACCCGACGGCGACGAGGTCGAGCGCAGTCTGCGACGAGTCGAACGCCTTCCCGATGTCCGGGAGCGCGACGTTGGCGACGGCGAGGTTCAGGTTGGCGACTGCGGCGACGAGGATCAGGGAGATGAGCACGAGCCCGGATCGCCGCGGGCTGGTGGACGGCAGCCCCGGGCTGACGGCACCGGCTGCTCCGGTTTGGCCGCTGGTCATCGCCGTCCGCTTCTCGGGGGGCAGCGTCGGATCAGTGACGTGCCGACACCCGCGATCACAACTCCATACGAGACGATGACCATCTTGATCGCATCGTCCGGTCGGCATGAAATCGCCGGCGCCCTGGTCACTCACGGTGTGGCTGTACTGGGCGTTGCCGAGCGGGCACGCATGGTCACCACCAGGATGTGGACACTGAGCACGAACACCCACGCCGGGAAAAGCAGCTCCAGCCACGGAATGACTCCGACGGTCAAGAGGAGCGCCGCAGCCGTGAGGTAGCCGACGAGGGCGAGCCACCGCGGGACGAGTTGGAGGCGGATCGCGAGCGTCGTCGTCGCCATGATGAAGACCGCGGCCATCCGCATCGCGTAGACCGTCAGCAGGGTCTGCGTGATCCGACGACCGTAGGACCAGATGCCCGGCCGGAAGGCCACGAGCGCCTCGTCCTCGGCGGTGAACAGAAGCCCCCCGGCGACGGCGGCCGCGGTCAAGAGCATGGCGACGAACAGCAACCCGCTGCCAAGGAAGACCGTCGCGAAGAGCCGGTCCTCCCCCGCCCCGATCCGATCGCGTACGACGCCGATGAACCACAAGAAGGCGATCCCCGCGAACGGCAACAGGTTCAGCGCCAGCACGACCGCCTTCCGGCGGCCGCCGTCGGCGAGCCAATCATTGGAGGCGTCGGGATCGCTCGGCACGGCGATGCGCACGAGGGCGAGGGCGACCGAGAGCAGCACGGCGAACACGATTCCAGCGACGGCGGCGGCGCGGGGCGACCTCAGCGCATCCCGGGCTGTCATGGCTTCCGACATAGCTCCTCCTCCGCCGGCACGTCGACGCCGTCCCAGTGCCACATGATCGTCCGGCTGAGCACGCCGGCGCGCCGTCAGGCGTGCTCGAGCAGGCCGAGCTCGTGCATCCGATCGATCGTCTCGCTGCGCGAGGACACGCCGAGCTTGCGGTAGATGGAGATCGCCTGCGTCTTCACCGTGTGACGGGAGACGTAGAGCCGCTCCCCGATCTCGCGGAACGAGAGATGGGTGGGCAGCAGCGGGAGGAGCCGGAGCTCGGCAGTCGTCAGCGAGGACGCTCCCGGGGATGCGGCTCGGCTCGTGTCGACCTTGGCCCGCAGTTCGGAGGCCTGCCTCGGGAGGTTGCCGAGGGCGGGCCGCTGTTGGAAGATGTCGTCGGCCTGTCGCAGGACTGCCCTGGCGCCGGCCGGATCGGCCAGCGCGAGGTAGACCCGCGCCATCTCGAGCAGCGCCTGGACCGAAACGACGGGGAGCGCGTAGTTGAGCAGTGGCCGCAGTCGGGCGGCTCGTGCGACGAGCTGTCGTGCCTCCGACGGATCTCCGCGTTGCAGGGCAACCCGGGCGGCCCACGCGTACACGAGGGCGCTCGTCCAATAGTCGTCGAACTGACCGCCCTGCATCAGAGCCAGGGCTTCACGGGCGAACGATCCGGCCGCCGTCCAGTCATCGCGTTGGATCGCCACGATGCCACGTTCGGCGAGCACAACCGGGACGAACGGTCGGCTGCCGACACGCGTCGCCGCATCCACGGCACGGGCAAAGATCGCGTCTGCCCGCTCCGGGTCACCCTCGAGGAGATGAGACACGCCTTCCGCGTGGAGCATCGTGGGCCGATACGGGCTGGCCGTGCCGAGACCGTCCCAGGCGACGCGGGCATCGCGTCGCATCTCCGGAGAGCCCCTCGCGACACAAGACGGCCCGGAGATAGGCAACCGTGCCCTCGATCGTGCTCCCATCGGCGAGCTTTCCGGTCGTCGCGCTCGCTTCGGCGGCGTCCGCCCAACGCTCGGCGTCGGCCGATCGACCCGCCAACGCGAACATCAACGCTCCATGAACGGCGATCGCAGGGTAACGCTCGACCAGGTGGTTGGCCTCGAACCACACCATCCATCGCATGATGGTGTCCGAGCGTCCACTGGCCCAGACAGCATTGGCGACCTGCAACACGAGACGGGCCACGGTGTCGGCATCACCGGCGGCCTGGGCATGGTCGATGGCAGCCTCTGGCATGCCGTTCGCCTCACACCACGCAGCCGCTCGCAGGTGGAGCTCGCTGACGATCTCCGGCTCGCGCCGCCGCAGCTCGGACAACAACAGCTCCCGGAAGAGGTGGTGATAGCGATACCACTCCCGGCGACGGTCGAGAGGCACGATCAGCAGGTTTCGACTCTCGAGCCGCTCGAGGACGGCGCTCGATCGCTTCTCGTTGCGTGTCGCATCGCAGAGCGGACCGGACATCCGGTCCAGGATCGACGTGCGCGTCAGGAACGTCACGTCAGACGGCGAAACCCGGTCGAGGAACTCCGAGCGCAGGTAGTCGCCCATGAACCGGTCATCTCCGGTGAACGTCACCCCGGCGGCGGTGTGCGACCCGCCGGCCCGCACCGCCAGCGCCGCGAGGTACAGCCCGACCGGCCAACCCTCGGTGCGGCGGACGAGCTCGAGCAGATCCGCTTCGGCGAGGTCGACTCCCGTCTCCACCAACAACGTCGACGCCTCATCCAGGTCCATGGCGAGATCGTCGACACCGATCTCCACCATGCCGCGGTGCGCACGCAGCCGCGCCGCGGGAAGCGGCAACGCGTCGCGCGAACCGATCGCCAGCTGCGATCCCGCTGGCAGGCCCAGGGCGATGGCCGCGATCATGTCGAAGCAGTGCTGGTTCGTCAGCGCTTCGAAGTGGTCGATGACGAGCGCGACGGGGCGGCCCATCGCGGCGATCGCGGAGACCAGACGCCGGGGAACCTCGACACCAGCACCCGACGATGCCAGCGCTCGCAGCGCCGTCGGGTCGACCGGCTCGACGCCGTTCAGCGCCACGGCGATGGAGGTCAGCAGGACCGCAGGGTCGTTGTCCCGATCATCGGCCGAGACCCATCCCACCCGCGGCCGCTTGCGTTCGGCCCACTGCGCCAGCAGCGTCGTCTTGCCGTACCCGGGCGGGGCGACGACCGAGATGACCGGTGGAGAAGAGGTCGCCAGCAACCGGTCGACCAGCCTGGTACGTGCCACGATCCCGGGGCGGGCCACGGGGCGCTGGAGCTTCAAGTCCAGGAGATCGAACGCGGGTAACGCCACGCTCCGATCGACGACTGCCGGGCCCGTTGCCACGCTGTGACGGTAGTTGTCCGCGAGCGACCCGTGCCCGACGAACGCATCGCTGGACCGACCCGAGCGCTCGGACTGGGCGCGAAAATTGCCGACAGTCGAGAAAATCGGTGCCCAGATCGGCCGGTGGGAAGGATCGCGCCCAGATGTTCGGGCGCGACGGGCGGGTCGCCCGGATTACTCGATGCGCAGGCCCGAGATCGCCCGAGCGATGACGAGCTGCTGGATCTCGCTGGTGCCCTCGAAGATCGTGTGGATCATTTCCGGGCTTCCACCCGCTTGCAGCTCGTGCTGCAGAGTGCAGCTGAGCAGGTCTTTCGCGAGCGAGCTGTCCGATCAGTGCTGCTGCATCCATCCAGTTGTAGGGATGAAAGTAGGGATCGCTTCCGGGCCCTCCGTCGGTGAAGTCGCGCGTCCGGTCGTCGAGCGTTCCCCACCACGCGGGCGCGCCGGGCATCACATTGAGAGCGTGAGCAGAACGGTCCGTACCGTGTCTCACCGACTCCTCCGCGCTCTCGCCCACACTCGTCCGTCGGCAGCAACCCGAGCCAGCGTGGCGTTCCTCACCGACACGGCTGACCGACGATCCCGTCGCCGTGTTGCCGTTCGCTCCGACCGGGCGGACCAGCGCTTTCGAGCCGACCGTGGCCGTCGTGCTCGACGGTCTCGACCACGGCCACCCACTCGTCAACGGCTACTCGGGGGTTCCTCCCGACCGATCACGGCGCGCTCCGGCGACTCTTGCGAGGGCTTCCTCACCTTTGCCGCCGACTGGCAGCATCGTCTCGTCATGATCATCGATTGCGCTCATTACGTGGCTGGCGTCCGTTCCGTCGAGCCGATGAGCCTCGGCGATGCCGGCAGGCTGGCCGGTGAGGCGGCGGGGTTCGTGTGGGTGGCGCTAAGCGATCCTACTGCCGACGATCTGGACGAGGTGAGCACTACCTTCGATCTGCCGCAATTCGCGGTCCGGGACACGCCGGAGGGATACCAACGTCCGAAGCTGGAGCATCACGGCGAAAACACGATCCTGACGGTGACCACGGTGCGCCACGACGAGACCGGGACGCAGCTCGAGATCGGCGCTGTCGACATCTTCGTCGGCGCGCGCTACGCGATCGCCATCGGCCAGTCGAGCCCCGATGCTCTCGAAGGTGCAAGCGAGCGCCTCAGGACACGTCCGGAGGTTGCGACGCACGGGCCCATGGCGGCGGCATGGGCAGTGCTCAACGCGGTGATCGACGGACAGCGAACGTGTCGTCGACGGGCTCGGCGATCAGCTCGAGAAGATCCAGGTGGCCGTGTTCCAGGGTCATCAGGACCAGAGCGAGCCGATCTACCTCCAGCTCCAGGAGGCGGCACGGCTCACTCGCGCCATCCACCCGATGCTCACGATCTTCGACAGACTCGAGCGTGGCGAGCTCGTAGAGGCGCCCCAGGCGCTGTCGCCGCTCCTCGGTGACGTCAGCGACCACGCCCGCCGCCTGTCCGAGGAGATCATGATGCTCGGCGAGGCGCTCGACGGATTGCTCAACGCCAACCTGGCGAGGGTCACCGTACGGCAGAACGTCATCATCCAGCAGGTGTCCGCCTGGGCGGCGATCGCCGCCGTGGCCACCATCATCACCGGCATCTACGGCATGAACTTCCGCCACATGCCCGAGCTCGGCTGGGTGTTCGGCTACCCGCTGGCGATCGCCATCATGGTCCTCACCGTCGTCGTGCTCCGCTGGTACTTCAAGCGCGTGGGTTGGCTGTGACCGCGGTCGCCGGACTTCCCCGGCCGATCGGCTAGCCGTCGCTTGAGGCTGAGGTTCTGAACATCTGAGGCAAGTTTCGCGTCAGGCGGCGGGTCGGGTTGCGCGGAGCGTGGTGTGAAGCTCGGTTCGTAGGTGCGCCAGGCGGTGGCGAGCGGGCGTGGCGCCGCCGGCGCGTGGTTGTGCGAGAGCGGCGAGGTCGACGACGCGATCGTCCTTGCCAAAATGGTCGAGCGCGATGGTTACGTAAGCACCTCGACGCCGAGGGACTCAAACGTCTGCCCACGCCGGACAGTTTGGGTGTCGCGATGTGGATTCACTCGCATTGCAGCGCGTCGGTTGCCTCGTCGTAGATGTGCTGCACTCCTGTCAGGATGGCCTCGATGCTTGAACCGAGCTGATCGAGTCCCTGCGCCTCTGGCAGTGCCTCGATGTCAGCTCGGAGGTTTTCGACATCGGGAGCCAATACCCGCGTTGCTCCTGACCGAGTTCGTCGACTGCGGACGCGAGCTCGTCGTAGGCTTCGCTGATGGCGGCGGTGCCATCACTGGCGTCACCGAAGTTGCCGGCTTCGATGTCTGCCACGACATCGTCGACAGCGTCGCGTAGCTCCGTTCGGGCGTCACACACCCGTTCCTCTGCGCTCGGATCATCACCGCAGCCGGCGACGCCGATCACCACCAGCGTGGCGGCAAGGCCGCGCCAACGTCGTGGCCACGGCGTTCTGGTCATCATTCGGGCACGGTAGCGCCCGCGCGCGGTGTCAGCCATCGGACAGCACCTCGGCGAGGGCGTCGGGCATCGATGCGAAGGGTGAGTAGCTGGACGGCAGGGTGTGCACCTGGAAGGGGTTCCGGGTGTTGCCTCGCCGGATTCGATGGTGCGTCGAGGGGCGGACCGACTCCCCGGTGAGCGCCAACGTAGACCGTCGATCGAGCGCCTCGGTGTCCTCGGCGACCGACGGCGGTGCAAGCTTCAAGCGCGGAGGACGTTTCTCGCGAGGCCGGTCAGACGAATGCGCTGATGCCGGTGATGCTGCGCCCGACGATCAAGGTGTTCATCTCGCGGGTGCCCTCGTAGGAGTAGAGCGCTTCGGCGTCGGCGACGAAGCGGCCGACGTGGTGGTCGAGGAGGATGCCGTTGCCGCCCATCAGCTCCCGCGCCCAGCCGACTGTCTCCCGCATCCGCACGGTGCAGACGGCTTTGGCCAATGCGGAGTGCTCGTCGAGGTCTTCGCCGGCTTCGGCGAGTTGGGCGAGGCGCAGGCAGAGGCAGGCGGAGGTGGTGCAGTTGCCGAGCATGCGCACGAGCAGGTCTTGGACCAGTTGGAATCCGGCGATCGGTCGCCCGAACTGGTGGCGCTGTTTGGCGTAGGCGAGGGCGTGCTCGTAGGCGCCGAGGCCGCAGCCGACTGCCATCCAGGCGACACCGGCCCGGGTGAGCTTCAGCACCTTGGCGGTGTCGCGGAACGAGGTGGCTCGTTGGAGGCGGTTGGTCTCGGGGACGATCACACCTGTCGAGGGTGATCAGCCCGTTCTGCACGACGCGCAGGGCGATCTTGTCCTGCAGGTCTTCGACGCTCATACCGGGCGAGCCGCGCTCGACGACGAACCCTTTGACTTGATTGTCTTCCTCGTCGCGGGCCCAGATGATGACGAGGTCGGCAAAGCTGGCGTTGCCGATCCACTTCTTCTGGCCGTTGAGGATCCAGTGGTCACCGTCGCGGCGAGCCGTCGTGGTGAGACCCCGTGAGGCGCCCGATCCGACGTCGGGCTCGGTCAGCCCGAACGCGCCGATCTGTTCGAGGCGGGCCATGCCAGGTAGCCAGCGATCGCGTTGCTCGTCGGATCCGCACACGTAGATCGTCCCCATCGCCAGCCCGCTGTGGACGCCGTGGAACGTGGCGATCGACGGGTCGGTGCGGGCGAGCTCCATGAACACCATGCCGTCCAGGGTGCGGCTGCGGCCGGGGCAGCCGTACCCCTGATAGGGGAGGCCGGCGATGCCGAGTTCGCGGAACCCGTCGAGGATCTGGAACGGGAACCTGGCGCGGGTCCAGTAGTCGTTGATGATCGGCTCCACCTCATCGCGCATGAACGTGCGCACGGCGTGCACAACGGCGAGCTCGCTCGGCTCGAGTGTCCGTTCGAGGCCGTAGAAGTCACTCGAGGGCAAGGTGCGTGTCGTCATGACACCTCCTCACGGGTCGAGTCCGGCGGGGTGACGGGAGTGATCCGCAGGTGGCGGACCGCGGCGTGAGCGTGGCGCCCATGTCACACGCTCCGACCGGTTGCGGCCTCCACAAGAGCGCGCGGCACGTTGATGCTGCGTGAGCGCAGCCATTCGCCGAGCGCCTTGGCTTGCGCGTCCAGGCGCAGGGTCGAGGTGGCGCCGGTTCCGAGCAGTCCTCGGAGCACGAAGTTGACGGCGCCCAGGTTGGGGAGCTCGTAGCGCGAGATCGCGAGCTGGCGTGTTTCGGGAAGCAGGCGTCGGAGCTCGTCGACCGTGAGGGTCGACGTGAGCCAGTCCCGGGCTGCCCGGTCGCGTACCCAGACACCGAGGTTCGCGTCGCCGCCCTTGTCGCCGGAGCGGGCATGCACGAGCTCACCGAGCGAGACGGCGACCAGCTCGTCGCTCGACGGTGCCGACGCCGACGGCGCCAGGCGCGGTTCGGCGGGCGGCGCCGCCGCACCCTCGGCGTCGGGTGCCGTGGCGGGGACGATGATCTCGGTGGTGCCGTCGTGGTGGTGGACGGTGTGCTCGAGCATTGATTGGTCGAGCAGTGCCGGCCAGTAGACGCCGAATGCCGACCCCGGTTGCGGCGGGCCGAGGGCGTACAGCCCTGGGTAGCTCGACAGCGCCAGCTCGACGATCCGCGACGAGAACGCCCGCCCGGCGGCCTGTTCGGTGCCCTGCACCGCGATTCTGAGGAGCTCGGTGGCCGCATCCTGGCTGTCGGGATCGTGCTGCGCCTTACCGATGCGGTCGAGTGCGACCGCGTCGATCCCATCGACCGAGTCGGCGTAGCGGCGGACGGATCGCTCGACCAGGGCGGCCTTGGCGTCGAGGTCGGTGCCGGTCAGCGCCAACACGGCGCTGTTCTCCCAGCCGCCGATCCCGGTGATGGCGACCTTGGTCGTCGGCGGTGGCGGCGAGCCCTGCACGCCGTGGATCTCGACGCGGTCGTCGCCGAGGTCGGACAGCGTGGCAGTGTCGAGATGGGTGATCACGTCGGAGTTGAGGTAGGCCGGTTCGCCGATCTCGTAGAGCAGCTGGGCGGTCACCGTGTCTGTGGTGACGGCGCCGCCGGTGCCCGGGTTCTTGGTGATGACCGAGGAGCCGTCGGCGGCGATCTCGGCGATCGGGAACCCTGGCTCGGTGAGGTCGGCGATGCTGCGAAACCCGGAGAAGTTGCCCCCGGTGGCCTGCGCCCCGCATTCGATGACGTGCCCGGCGCAGACGGCACCGGCGAGGGCGTCGTAGTCGTGGGGAGTCCAACTCCACCACCAGGCGGCGGCACCGACCACCACTGAGGCGTCGGCGACACGGCCGGTGATGACGATGTCGGCGCCGTTGTCGAGCGCCCGGGCGATGCCGAACCCGCCGAGGTAGGCGTTGGCGGTGAGTGGCTGATGCGGCCATGACGTCAGCGGCTCGCCGCTGGTCAGGTGCGCCAGCCGATGGCCGGCCTGTTGCAGCGCGTCGAGGCGACCGAAGACGTCATCGCCGTCGACGTGGGAGACGCGCAGCTCGTGGCCGTGGCGGGCGATCAGGTCGCGGGTGGCGGCGGCCAGCCCGCCGGGGTTGAGCCCTCCGGCGTTGACGACGAGGCGGATCCGGTTGGCGACGAGGTGCTCGAGCGCGGCGTCCAAGTGCGGCAGGAACGTGGCCGCATAGCCCTTGGTGGGATCTTTGGCCCGGGCCTTGCCGAGGATGAGCATCGTGACTTCGGCCAGGTAGTCACCGGTGAGGACGTCGATGCCGCCGGCTTGGGCCATGTCGGCCATGGCCGAGGCGCGGTCGCCGTAGAAGCCCGAGCAGTTCCCGATGCGGATCGGACGCTGCCCCCGTCCGGGTGCGGCGGTCATGGCGTCGCTCCTGCGGTCCTGCTGACCCATGCCGTGCCTTCGAACCCGAGCTCGCCGGAGGGGTTCTCTTCGATGAGCTCGACGGTCAAGCTGTCGTCTTCGGCCGCGGTCACGCGGGCGGTGTAGGCCAGGTCGGCGGGCGTGTAGACGGGCTTGCGCAGGCGGTACGCGAACTTCGTGATCTGCCAGTCCGGGCCGAGGCCCTCGGTGACGCAGCGCAAGGCGAGCGCGGCGCGCAGGTGCGAGTGCAAGGCGGGACCGGCGTGGCCCTCTTCGTGTGCGTAGGACTCGTCGAAGTGGATGCGGTGCGGGTTCCA
>CAVRCY010000002.1:0-97119 GCA_963719775.1 uncultured Acidimicrobiia bacterium | reverse complement strand
TCCATGCCTCACCATCGAGCAACCACCCGTCGGCGCACCGAGACGGGATCGCGTGGCACCGCTCGGCCGCCACGCGAGCACCTGCCATATCCCCCGCAAGCGACAGAGCGATGACCAGCTCGGTGAGGGGAAGTCACTACCCGACGTGCCGACCCAGTGGTCGGCCGCATGGCGGAGCAGACGGGCCGCCGACGCCACCCGGCCCTCAGCGAGTCGGAGGCGCCCGGTCATCCAGGCGCACAGGCCGGAGGTGAGCTGATCGCCCCGCCGAACCGCCTTTCGTGTTCCGCGACGACGATGCGCTCCGCCTCGCCGAAGGCGCCGGCTTCGATGCACGCTTTCGCGACGGCGATGAGTGCACGGCCGGCGGGTCGTGCAGCACGTCGCGGTCCCACACGGCCCTGTGCAGTTCGAACGCCTGGGTCGCGAGGCGCCGTGCGACCTCGGTCCGACCGTCGTAGGTCAGCCCGAAGGCACTGACGAAGGAGGCGCCAAGGAACGCACCGCTGGGTGGGCCCTCGAGGACCGGTGCCACCGCCTCCACGCGCTGCTCGATTGCGGCCCTCGTAGAGATCGATGGTGGCGTCTGCGACGGCCAGCTCGGCGAGCACGTCGCATCGGTGACGAGGGCGCGAGCCGGCGACCACCTGGCGCGCCTCCGCTGCTCCGCGCGACCGCGATGGAGTGCCTCGGCGCTGCCGCCCCGCCACGTCGACACGCTGGACGTCGTCCGCGGCGAGCCGTCCGGTCGCCGCCAACACCTTTTCCGCCTCTTCGTAGCGCCCGAGCCGCAGCAGGACGAGCCCGAGCACCATCCCGGTCTGCCACGTCGGCTGGGCCGCCCACGCCGCCCGGCCGAGTTTGGCCGCGGCATCCCAGGACATGGCTCGGACCGTTTGCACGGAGGCCTCGATCAGGCCGCCGGCATCGCACGCGACGCCGGCCTCCACCTCCACCCCGTGACACGAAGGAGGTCACCGCGTCGGCGGGCACCCGTCTGCTCCACCGCATCGGCCAGCAGCGCCAGAACGGCCCGGCGCGTCGCGGCGACATCTTGGCCCGGAGCGCCTCGCCGTGGAGCGGATGGGCAGAGCCAGACCTCCGTACGCATACCGTCGGTGCGCACCCGAGCAATCCGCGGAGCTCCAGCCGATCCAGAGCGGTCGTGCTCGAGAGGCGCTCGAGCGCGGTCAGACCGATGGGTTCACCCTGGGCCACGAGCTCCAGTGCGTCACGCTCGTCATCCTGGAGGGTCCCGATGCGCTGTTCGACGAGCTCGCTGAGCCGAACCGACACGGTCAGCGGTCCGGCGGCCCCGCCAAACACCGCGCACGAATCGGACCGAGCCGTCTTCCTGTGTGGACAGGAGCAGCTCTCGGACGGTCAACGGGTTTCCCCGGGCGAGGCGGCCCACGGCCGCCGAGAGCTCGGTATCCACGGCACCATCGAGGATCGCCGCGACGAGTGCGTCGACGTCACGCTCACCAAGCGGGGCGAGGTCGATGCGATCGGCGTGCCCGTCCTTCCAGAGCTGGACCACCGGTTCGGGGGTTACCTCACCGGCCCGCACGTCGCGATCACAAAGGCGTCGCGAGCCACCGCCAACTGGAGGATGAGCGTCGCCGACACCTCGTCGAGCAGATCAGCATCATCGACCATGACCACGAGTGGTCGGCCGGCCGCGAACGTATTGAACTCACGTCGGGCGGCGTGGGGCGGATTGATGCCCTCCCCCAGCTCGGGCAGGACCGCGCTCAGCGCACCGAGCGGGATGGAGCCGCCACGCGTGTCGCCGCGAGCCGAGCGGTGGCCGCGCCGCCTCCTTCCGAGAGGGCGAGCGCCTGGCTCGCCAGACGAGTCTTGCCGAGGCCGGCCTCCCCAGCGATCACGACCCCGCCGGCTCCGTCAGCTCGCAGGGCGGCGATGTGCCGGAGCTCACGCTCTCGGCCCACGAGGTGCCAGCTCGGCGTCATCGGCTTCGATTCAACACCCAGAAGGATGCCCGGAGGAAACCTCGTGCCCGGCCCCCGATCCCTCCCGACAAGCGGCGCCCCTCGACCGCCATCTCCAAGGATCTCCGCCGCCCAGCAGGATCGCCCGCGGGTCGGGTGGAGGTCACACCTCGTGCAGACGATCTGTTCAGGGAGTCCTCAGCGCGGGCGCCCTCACGTGCTTGCCCTAGCAAGCTCGTACTCGGCGGCGCCTCGCGACCGCCCCCTGAACTGAACACGCCCATAGCACTCCGACGGCGTTCAGAACCGACCGTTCGGGCATCGAGCGACGTCGCCCGGGAGATCCGCGCCGACCTGCCCGACGACCGGACCATCCACCCCCGGCTCAATGCGCTCAGCGACCGTGACCCGACGGTGACGTGGGATCCGGTCACCGCGCTGCGGCTGCGGCTGCTCGACGACGATCGAGGGCCCGCAATGCACGTTAGTCAACCCGTCGCACGTGCCCGGGGCACTGCCCGCCGATGACGACGCAGATCTCCGTGCGCCGACCCTGCGGAAAGCGTGGTCGAACCCGCCCGGCGCTGACCGTTTCGAACTTTTCGAGCCGCCCGGCGACTTGTGGGCATGACCCACACACCAGCACCCGCCCACGCCGACGCCTTCATCCGTCTCGACGGCACCGCGATACCGACCTTCATCACCGCCGGCCACGAAGCCGAGGGGCGAGCCGTCGCGCAGCGGACCGACCGTGTGCTCCACTGGCTCGGACGCCGTCTTCGGGACCCGTCCGTCCACGACCCTGTACGTCGCCGGACCGGAGGACTGGGATCGAGTCACCGCCATGCCGCTCTACGGGATGCCCCATGCCGTCACCGACCGGGTCGCCACCCGCACCACGCCGGCTCCGTTCTGGCAGGCTACACGGACGTATCGAACCCCTCTTGACGGACGTCGACCGGACACGGCTTCGTGCCATCTACGGCGATCCACCCGATCTCGGCAGCCGCTTCGCCGACTTGGTGATCGCCCATGAGCTCACCCACCTCTTCCACGAGTTCGACGAGGCGAGCGGCGACACTGACTTCCCACGGCTGTGGCTCGCCGAGCTGTTTGCCAACATCGGCTTCTACGGCTACGTCGCCGAGGGAACCCGACCAGCTCCCCGTCCTCGAAGCCATCTGCGAGCTGTCCGCCGCCGCCGGATCCCAACTGTGGCCAGTGCGAGGCTGAACCGCATGGGCGACGGGCTCGCGGAGGGCCCGTTGAACTACATCTGGTTCGAGTTCCTGCTCATACTCATCGCCAAACGAGCCTGGCACACGGGCGCCGCCGATGCCTTCACCGCCTTCCGCGACACCCTCCGCGACGCGACCCTCAGCGATGACCAGATCCTCGATCGCCTCGCCGACATCGACCCCGACATCGCGGTCGCAGCACAACAGTGGCCCTCATAGCACACCTGCCCGAGAGAAGGTCGCACCAGCGCCCCTCTCCACGACTGCGGAGGTGGTGCGATGATCACTCGCCCTGAAGGCTCGTACAACGCCTGAGATGACACGGGTGCGTGCGCTCGCGGTCAGCAGAAAGAGGGACGGTCGAGTGGCCGGGGGGAATCGCACCCCCCGGCTCTCTCAGAACCGGACGTGAGCCTCTCGACTCATCCGGCTCCCATCATTCAGCCGTCAGGGTCGTACCCCCAGCCGCCAGTGCGCAAAGAGTGTCGGGTCGCGTACCGCGACGCTCCGCAACCAATGCACCGCTCGGGCATGGTGGTGATGCAGCCGTTTGTATTTCCGCGACGCCCAGCGAGCGAGGTGCTCGTTGAGTCGGCGGAAGAGGGGATACAACAGGGACTTGTAGAAGCGTCCGTAGTAGTTGATCCACCCTTGCACGATGGGATTGACCATGCGTGCAAGGTCCTTGAGGGCCAGATCGCTGCGCCGGTTGAGCCGCCAGGAGCGGATCTCCCGTCCGATCGTCTTCTTGGCGTCGTCACCGACCGCCGGCAAGAAGCTCACGAAGAAGTTCCCGTGTCTGCTCTTTGCCAGTCGGGGACGAAACGTGTACCCCAGGAAGTTGAACCGCTGGTGCTCGTGTGAGCCCGGGCGGGTGGCGTCCTTGCAGTACACGATCCGCGTCTTGTCTGGATGCAACTCCAACCCGATCTGCGCCATCCGCTCGACGATGGCCCCCAGCACCTGCTGTGCCTGGGCCTTGGTCGCGCAGTGAACCACCGCATCATCCGCGTAGCGCTCGAAGCTGACCGTCGGGAACTCCCGGGTCAGCCACCTGTCGAACGCGTAGTGGAGGAAGAGGTTCGCCAACAGGGGCGAGATCGCCGAACCCTGTGGGGTTCCCCGAACTCGTTGCACCAAGGTGCCGTCCCCCATCTGAAGCGGCGCCTTGAGCCATCGCTCCACATAGAGGAGAACCCACCGCAGGTCCGTGTGCTTCGACACCGTCCGCATCACAAGGTCATGGTCCAAGCTGTCGAAGAAGGCCCGGATGTCGAGGTCGATCACCCAGTCCTTCTTCCAGCATCGTTGCCGGCATGTCGCCACCGCGTCGAGAGCGGACCGCCCCGGCCGGTAGCCGTAGGAGTCGGGATGGAACAGTGGTTCCACCTCCGGCTCCAGATACGACCGCACGACCGTCTGGGCGATCCGGTCCGACACCGTGGGCACCCCGAGCACGCGGACACCCTTGCCTGCTGCCTTCGGTATCTCCACCGCACGCACCGGCGGCGGGAAATACGTCCCCGAGGACATCCGATTCCAGAGCTTGTAGAGGTTCCCTTTCAGGTCCCGTTCGAACTCTGCGATCGACTCCCCGTCGACACCCGCAGCCCCTTCGTTGGCCTTGACCTTCTCATAGGCCTCCCACACCACCCGCTTGGAAATCTCAAACGACTTGACCGTCTCCGGCTTTGACATGCCCACCGGCTCCTCCCGCACGATCACGGTTGACCACCAGACATGCCTGAATGACCCAGCCCCTTCGCTCCGCCCGCATTACCAGGCATCACCGCTACTACGAGCCGGTCCGTCCCTGTGCCCCGCATCGGTACTCTGCCCCTCACAGTTCCCGCTGCTTGGAGTCCTCCCTCTCGCGACCGGCCGGCCATCACGGCCCAATGACCGGCCGCCGTATCGGGGCGACAGGTTCCCACGTTCCATACCAGAGCCCGAGCTGAGCTCGCGCCGCCTCCATGCCGGACACCACCTGGGCAGTAAGCAGGTTGCCCCCAGGCTCATCCCGGGACAGGTGATCATCCCCCGGTTTCGATGCCATCTATACACTTTCGACACGTCATCAACGGTTCGCTTCCACTCGCCTTCTCAGCTCATACCTGACGCACTCTCGGCGCGCCTTTTCCGCAACGCTCACCACCCCGGCTCTTGACCGACGCAGCTTGCGGTGGTTTGAGACCTCCCCCTGCAGGGCGATCCCGGAGGGCCTTCCTCCATCTCTGGCACAGCACCGCATCAGTGCTTCGACCTTCTACATCGATGCCTCCTCTGCGTTCGTGGCACACATCACCCGTGTATCAGGTTGATCCGTGCACGGCGAGCCCGTGCCAGACCGCGGACCAGACCGACGCGGACTACAAGCCGGCGTTGCAGGGCAGTCTGCCGGTGGACGGAGCCTGGGGTCGCCAGCTCGATGCACGCCGACCGCCGCGCTCATCGCCGGCAGAACGCGTATGTCCTCCTGGCGGTCGCAGCGCTGTGCCCCTCAGGCGCGCTGGTGGACGGTGCGGCGCGCCTTGTACCAGGTGTCGCCGGCGGGAGCACCTTCAAGGTTCCAGCTCCACGAGATCGTCGGCGTGACCCGGACGTAGTGGCCGGGGCCGACCATGCCGACTCGGTCGATGGGGTCCTCGGCTGTCCCGTAGATGCGGAGGCCCCGGGCGATGAACGGCTCCAAGGACGGCAGGTCGTCGACCACGAGGGCGACCTGGCGGTGGCCGGCAGTGATGTTGCGGATCTTGCGCGTGCGCAGGACCGACTCGCCCGCCCCGCACATCCACAGAGTCGTGCCCTCGACCTCGAGGGCGACCGGCGTGACATCGGGCTGGCCGTCCGGGGCCACGGTGGCCAAGCGGGCCAGCGGCTGGGATCGGAGGTAGTCGAGCTCGTCGTCGGCGAAAGCGATGCGCACATTGTTGCGCGTCGGTTGTTGGCCAAAGGGTGAACGCGATTTGGGGGAGAGCTTCCTCGTTGGGTTGCTACCACGCTCACGACGGAGCCGCGGGAGCGGCTCCGTCCCGGCGTTTGAGGGCAGCTACAGATCGGATGATCTGTGCGCGACGGCGGCTTGCGAGCCGCGCCCCTACCGATTCTCCTATGTGTTGTCAAGGGTCAGTTTCGGCGACGGTGCTGGCAGACCAGTGATGGGCCACTCGGGGTGAGGGCAGGCTCTTATCAGGCCATGCGATGTCGCGGAGCGGGGTGGAGTGGCGGGCCGACAGATCGTTAGCAGGACAGCCGGTCGGCGTCGGGGCATTCGTGGGTCAGGCCCGCCACTCCGATCGTGGCGCTACGCGCGTGGGAGGTGGCGGTAGACCTCGCGGGCGACGTAGCGCTTGAGGACGCGGATGATCTCGCGCTTGCTGCGTCCTTCGATGGTGCGCCGTTCGACGTAGGCGCGGGTGCGCGGGTCCGAGCTCATGCGGGTGAACACGATCCGCCAAAGGGCGTGGTTGGCTTGGCGGTTGCCGCCGCGGTTGAGCCGATGGCGGGTCGTCTTGCCCGACGAGGCCTGGATCGGGGCGACCCCGCAGAGGTGAGCGAAGGCGGCCTCGGACCCGATGCGCTCGGCGTTGTCGCCGGCGGCGACGAGCAAGATCGCCGCGGTGTGGGTGCCGACGCCGTAGAGCGCGACGAGGCTCGGTGCGGTCGCTTGCACGAGGGTGGCGAGCTCGCCGTCGAGGCGGGCGTTGTCGGCGTCGATGTCGATGATGCGCCGGCCGAGGGTGTGCATGGCCAGCTTGGTGGCATACACGACGGGGTCACCGGCAGGGTTGGGACGAAGCGCAACGGCCTGGCGGGCGAGGGTGTCGACGGTGACGCCACGGAACCGTTCCCGCAGCTCATCGGGTGCGGTGAAGCCGAGGTGGCGGATCTGGTTGAGGCACTTGATGCGCACGTCGCTTCCCGAGCGGTGGGCGACGAGCAGCGCCCGGATCGCCTCGACGTTGCCATCGGCGGTCTTCGCCACGCCCGCAGCGCGGCCCGACAGCGCCGCTCGAGCGGCCTCCACGGCGTCGGCGCTGTCGGACTTGCCGTGCCGGCGACGGGCCTGACGATTGGGTCGATCGACCTCCACCACCGTCACCCCAACACCGCGGAGGAAGCGGGCCAAGCCGGCCCCGTAGGCGCCGGTGCCCTCCACCCCGACCCGCTCCAGCGTGCCGAAGCCGATCAGCCAGGCGTGCAAGTCGGCGAACCCGGCCGTGGTCGTCGGGAACGACCAGACGCCGAGCAGACCGCCGTTGGCGTCAAGCGCGGCGGCGACGTGAACATCCAGATGGGTGTCGACTCCGCCGGTGATCGAACGCGTCTCTACGATGGACATCGCCATCCCTTCTCAGTTCAACTTGGTCAAGGGGTGGCACGCACGTCCCGGGAAGGAGACCGTGACGATCGGACTGCGGCTAACAGACCGATCGATCACCCTCCGGAACGGGGCGTGCCCGTTTCCGACCCACGGACCGGCCGACAGACATCTCGACATTCTCGATGTCCCAACGAGTCAGACCGGACCGCAGGAGCCGCTGACCGTAGCCCACCACCCTCACGAGCCGGTGGACCACCATCAGTCCACACCACCATCCTCACTGGGCATTCGGCGGTACCGGGGCGTCGCTGTCTGGGCTCTGGAAGAATGTGTGCCCGCGGCACGACAGATTTGTGTCAGCTACTGCGGGCGCTTCTACAAGTCCTCGTTGTATCCCGTCCTGCGACATCTCAACGACGGTCTCGTTCGTTGGGCCATGCGGAAGTACAAGCGGCTGCACGGGCACCTCCGGCGGGCGAAACGGTGGCTGGCAAGCGTCGCACGACGCGACCCCCGCCTCTTCGCCCACTGGCACCTCGTGCGACCCGACGGCTGGACGATGGGAGCCGGATGAGCGGAGACGTTCACGTCCGGTTCTGCGAGAAGCCGAGGGGTAAGATCCCCGCCGGCCGCTCACCTCGTGGTCATGGTGCACGGCACCAGCGACGACGCCGAAGCGCTTCGGGTGGAAGTCGCCGCGGTGCCTCGCTCCGATCGGCCTACGTCTTCGGCGGAGAAGACGAGGGTCTGCCACATAGACGAGGGGTTCGACTTCCTCGGCTGGCGCATCCGGCGGGTGGATCTTCTGTTTCTGGACGGCGACGGCGAGCATGCGTCGCAGCGTGCGGTAGTGGCGATGGACCGAGCTGGGGGCGATGCCGGCCGCGGCTTCGTCGTTGAGCCATTGCTCGATCTCCTCGGCAGGCAGTCGTCCGAGGCGATAGGCGCCGAAGCGGGGCAGGACGTAGCGCTGGAGGTCGCGGCGATACGTCTCTTGGTTGCCGGGCGAGAGCCGCCGGCAGAGCGACAGGACGTCTCGGCCCATGCGGCGAGTGGTGTGTCGGCGTCGCGCGGGTCGATCCAGTTGCCGCGCAGCTTGTCGGCCTCGATCTCAACCAGGAACCGTTCGGCGTCCGCCTTTCGGCTGAAGCTGCGGGAGTGTTCGCGCCCGAGGGGATCCCGGTACCGGGCGCGGTATTTGCCTCGCTCCTTGCCGACGAATCCCATCTGGAACCTCCTCGTGCGGCGCATCTGCGGCGCATGCGGCGCATTTGCGGCGCAGAATGGCGTGTTCTGGAGGTCACTGCCGGTCATTGGCGGTCACTGACGGTCAGACCGAAAATGGCCTCTGACCTGGCACGATAGCAGGTCAGAGGCTGGAGGCGACGTCGGGAATCGAACCCGAGTAGAGGGCTTTGCAGGCCCTTGCCTGAACCACTCGGCCACGTCGCCCTGCGGTGCCCCGCACGATATCGGGCCTCGTCGAACGGCCTCGGCGGGAATCTGGGCGCAGATCAAAGCAGCCCCTGAGAAATTCTGCGCCCAGATCGGGCGGTGGGAAGGATCGCGCCCAGATTTCCGGCCGGCACGGGGTTCGCTGGCTCGCTTCGCTCGCCAGTCCTGCCAGCCCTGCCAGCCCTGACAGTCCCGGTGCCAGACTGCGGAGATGGCCTACAACTCGACGGGGTTGGTCGTCCACGATGCGGACGCCCACATCATGGAGCCGCCGACCTGGCTCCGCGATCACGCCGATCCTGCCCTCCGCGAGCGCATCGAGCCGTTGCGCTACGCCAGCGGCAACGAGCTGCGCCAGACCGGTGATCCGGCCGAGCAGCTGCGCGACCTCGATGACGCCTTCGAGCGGCTGCGGGCCCGCCACGCCAGCGCGGACTACCGCCACGCCGAAGCGGCCGAGATCATGCAGCGCAAGAACTTCGCCGCCACCGGCTCGTTCGTGCCGGAGGACCGGTCGCGGGCCCTCGACCTGCTCGGTTTCGCCAGTCAGCTCGTGTTCAACACCTTCCACAACCGCCGCCTGCGGGATTGGGAGCACGGCGGCGACCTCGAGCTGGCCATCGGAGCCGCCAGGGCACACAACCGAGGGATGATCGAGTTCTGCTCCGTCGATCGGCGCCTGCTCCCGACGTGCTACGTCCCGCTCGTCGATCTCGACCAGGCCGGCCACCTGACCACCGAGGCCATTGAGATGGGCGCTGCCGCGTTGCTGATCGCCTCCGGCTGCCCGCCCACGCACTCCCCCAGCCACGTCGCCCTCGACGCGGTCTGGGCGGCGGCCAGTGAGGCCGGCATTCCCGTCGTCTTCCACGTCGGCGGCACCGGTGACCTCATCGACCCGAACTACTTCCGCAACGGCCTGCCGATCCCGCCCGACTTCCACGGCGGCGAGGAGAACTTCCGCTCCGTCGACTACATGGCCATCCCCATGCCACCGGCCCAGACACTGGCCACGATGATCTTCGACGGGGTGCTCGAGCGCTTCCCCGACCTGCGCATCGGGGTCATCGAGCAAGGGGCCATCTGGGTGCCGTCGTGGATGCGGCAGATGGAATCAGCGCTCGAAGCCTTCGGCCGCCACGAGGACCGGCTCCAAGCGCTCTCGATGCGGCCCAGCGACTATGTGCGCCGGCAAGTCCGCTGCACGCCGTACCCGACCGAGGACGTCGGCTGGATCATCGAGCAGGCCGGGCCCGAGGTCTGCCTGTTCTCCTCCGACTACCCGCACGTCGAAGGTGGCCGGCGGCCGATCGAGCGGTTCGAGGCGTCCCTGTCCGGCATCGACGACCCCGTGCGGCAGGCCTTCTACCGCGACAACTTCGTCGACCTGATGGGCGCCGGACTCGCCGCCGTGCCCGCCCCAACCTCAGTCTGAGGGAACCAGCGATCCGCGCAGGACGACCTCGCCGGAGGAGTCCTGCCCCGCCCCTTCCGTCTGGATCGTGACCGTCACGATCGGGTAGCTGGCCAGCTCGACGCCTGACCACAACGTCACGGTGGCGTCGCCGCCGCGCATGTGGAACGTCCCGATGGTCACCAGCTCGCCGTCCTCGGAGCGCACCCAGCCTTGGTAGTACTGGCCGGGCGGCGCGGGTGGCAGGTCCCGGATGTTCATCGTGATCTCGACACCGGCAGGGAACTCCTCGACGCTCAGCTCGGCGCTGGCACCAGGCGCCAGCTCCGTGCCCTCGGCGCTGAGGGCCTGTCCACCTTCGTCCCCGAGGCGGGTGGCGACCACGCCGACGACGGCGATGGCGACAACGGCCGCGGCGGCCGCCAGCCACCACGTGTGCCGCGGACGCCGGCGGGCGCGGCGAGCCGGTGCAGGGGGCGCCGGCGCCGCCTGCTCGCCACGCTCCTCGCGTTCGGCGGCGATGGCGGCCACGATCGTCTCACCCAGCCACGGTGGCGGCTCGGCCCAGACGGACGGGTCGCGCAAGACGTCGGGCAGCTCGGCGACCAAAGCATCGAAGGCGTCGTCATCCACCGTCTCGTCGATGTCCTGGTTGTCGTCGCTCATGGTGTGGCGCCTCCGGACCCGCTTCCGCCGTTGCCGGTCACTACGTCGGAGGCCCTGGAACGGTTCGCGTCCACGAGGTGGGAGAGCAGCGCGGCGAGCCGGCGATGCGCACGGTGCATCCTCGACTTCACAGTACCGACGGGGATGCCCAGCCGCTCGGCGACCTCCGGGTGGCTGAGCCCATCGAACCAGGCCAGCCGGACGACCTCCTGCTCGTCGTCCGGCAGCTTGTCCAGGGCCAGACGCACCTCCCAGGCCTCCCACGTCTTCTCCAGCGACGGAGGAAGCTCGACGACATCGAGCGAGTCGGCGTCGGACACCTCGACGCGACGCTGGCGCCGGTACGCATCGATGGCCTGGCGCCTGGCGATGGCGTAGAGCCACGGACCGAGCTCGCGGTCGGGCGTGAAGCGCGAGGCGGCCCGCCAGGCGTTCAAGAACGTGGCCTGCACGACGTCGGCGGCGGCCGCCTGGTCGTGCAGGATCGAGACGGCGATCGTGTGCACGGCCCGCCCGTAGCGGTCATAGACGAGCGCGCACGATGTCGTCGTCACCGCTCGGGAACCGGCGGGCGAGCTCACGGTCGTCGATCACCACGAGTGCGCATCCTGGCACGCCGGTCGGCGGCCGCCGCCAGGATTCTCGACGGATCGAGAACCATTCGGGAGTCCCGGCCGTACTCATGGCGACTGATCGAATTCCACGGTCCGACTGGAGACTCCATCGTGAACACCGCTCATCCTCTCCACCCCGCCCGCGGGCCCCGCGCTCGCCGCTCGACGATGGCCGCCCTCGGCCTCGTCCGCGGTCGTCGCGCTGGCCGCCTGCGGCGGGGACGACGACGACGCGTCGACGCCGACGGAGGCACCCGCCGCCACTGCCGCGGCCGCCGCCACCACCACCCCACCCGCCAGCCCCGCCACCACGCCCCCGGCACCGACCACGGCTGCGGCGAGCGACGGTCTCTACGGTGACCCCTACGGACCTGCGCCCGAGGCCACCGAGGCGGCCGCCGAACCCACCGCCCCCGCAGCGGCGCCCGCCGCCGGAGCGGCCGTCGTGGCCACGGCCGAGACTGACCTCGGCACGATGCTCGTCGACGCCGACGGCATGACGCTCTACGGGTTCACCAATGACACCGAGGGCGAGCCGACGTGCACCGACGGCTGCGCCGAGGCGTGGCCGCCCGCACTCGTCGAGGGCGAGCCGTCGTTCGGCGACCTCGACGCAGCGGTCTTCTCCATCGTCGAGCACCCGTTCGGCTCACAGGTCAAGGCGGGCGATTGGCCGCTCTACACCTTCGCCGGCGACAGCGCACCCGGCGACACCAACGGTCAGGGCTCCGGCGGCATCTGGTTCGTCGTCGCTCCCGACGGCAGCCTGATCAGGTAACCAGCCTCGCGGGAGCCCACGGGCGGGACCCACGACGGCCCCGGTGCAACGGCGCACCGGGGCCGTCGTCGCGTCCGCCGCTCAGGGCAGCATGCCGTAGGCCCGCTCCGGACGGATGCGCACGACCAGCCGACGATCGGCGACCATCGATCGCCGAAAGTCGTCCCAGTCCGGGTGCTCGCCGGACACGGCGCGGTAGTAGGCGACGAGCTCGTCGACGGTGGCGTCGTCGGGCTCGGAGGCGACCGGCGTCAGTGCGGCCCGACCCTCGATCACCGTGTAGGCGTAGAAGTCGTCGCGGACGACGTGCAACGAGACCCGGTCGTCGCGCCGGATGTTGGCGGTCTTGGCCCGCCCATCGGTGACGGAGATCGCGGATCAGGCCGTCGTCGCCGACGCCGTGCACGATGTTCGACAACTGCGGGCGGCCGTCGCGCTTCAGCGTGACCAGGACCCCCTGATGCTGACGGCGAGCGAAGTCGAGGGCGGTGTCCAGTTCCATGTGGGGATGAACCGGCGTGCCGAGGCGCTCATTCCGAGGCGGCGATCGCGCACCAGCGCGGCGGCCGCCGCAGCCGTACCGGCCGCCGCGGCAGCGGTTGGCGAGGCGCCGCGCATCATCGCCGCGATGAACCCGCCGGCGAATGCGTCGCCGGCTCCTGTGGTGTCGTCGACCCCGTCGACGGGCGCGACGGGAACGACCTCGCGGCGCGCGCCGTCGGCGATCAGCTCGATGGGATCGGCTCCCTGCTTGACGACAAGCAACGATGGCGCCAGCCCGTCGAGGAGGGCGGCCTCGGCCCGGTTGGCGAACACCACGTCGGGTCCCAGCTGGCGCAGCAGCTCGACGAAGGCGTCGACGCCGAACGCCCGCACGACGGCCACCGACGAGACGTCCACGCTGATGCGACCCCACCGACCCTGGACGTGACGGACGAGGGCGGCGGTGGCCGCTCCCATCGGCTCCCCGCACAACGAGTACGCAGGGGCGTGGAGCCACGTCACGCCGTCCAGCCAGGACTCGTCCACGCTCGCCAGCTCGGCCGCCGCCCCACGGTCAGGCAGCATCGTGCGCTCGCCGTCCGGCTCGACCAGCACGACGACCGAGCCGGTGCGACCGGGTCCGCGCTGCACACACGTGTCGACGCCGGCGTCCGCCAAGGCGTCCACGAGCTGGTCGGCCAGCGGATCGTCGCCGACCCGACCGATGAAGCGCGTCGGCGCACCGGCCGCCGCAGCGGCGACGGCGACGTTCGCCGCACTCCCGCCACGTCGCCGGTCGATCGTCACCGGCGTGTCCGTGCCGCGCTCCGGGGGACCGGACAGCCGGACGACGACGTCCTCGACGAGATCACCGACGACGCACAGCACCGGGCTCTGTGTAGCACCGGTCCTGAGCACCGAGGCGCTTCAATGGGGGTCGTGGCCGACGATGTCTCCGCAGCGATCACTCGCGCTGCGGCGCTGCTGTCCGACTCGGAGCAGCGCACGACGTGGCGCGAGCGCCGGCGGGCGCGGCGGCTCGGCAGATTGCTTGCCGATCGCCGCGGGCGTGACCTGCTGTTCGCCCTCACCGACGAGGTGCTGCGCACGCCCGGCGCGACCCGGTCGATGGCCCAGCTCCGGGCGTTGGTGGCCGCCGGCCTGCCGCCCTCCCTGCCGCCCGACGGATCGCCTCGCCATGCGTCTCGCTGCTGTCGGAGCCTCCGTCGCCCCAGGACCGGTGGCGGCCATCGTCCGCCGTCGCATCCGCGCCGAGACGAGCGGCGTCATCGTCGCCGCCGGTGACCCCGCGTTCGCCCGGCACGTCGAGTCCCGCCGCGCCGCTGGGTTCAGCGTCAACGTCAACCTGCTCGGCGAGGCGATCGTCGGCGACGACGAGGCGCAGCGCCGTCTGGACGCGCTGTGCGCCCGGATGCGCCGACCCGACGTCTCGTACGTCTCGGTCAAGGCCTCCGCGCTGTGTGCCAACCTCGACGTGCTGGCGTTCGACCACGAGGTCGAACGCATCGCCGAGCGCCTGCGGGCGGTGTACCGCGTCGCCCTCGAGTGCGACCCGCCGGTCTTCGTCAACCTCGACATGGAGGAGTACCGCGATCTCGACCTGACCGTCGAGGCGTTCTGCCGGGTGCTCGACGAGCCGAGCTTCGAGCGCCTCCCGGCGGGCATCGTGCTGCAGGCCTACTTGCCGGACACCCACGCCGTGCTCGACCGCGTCGTGGCCTGGGCCGCGGCCCGCCACCAGCGCGGCGGTGGGTACGTCAAGGTGCGCCTCGTCAAGGGCGCCAACCTGGCGATGGAGCACGTCGACGCCGAGCTCGGCGGCTGGGAGCCGGCGCCGTACCCCACCAAGGGCGACGTCGACGCCAGCTACAAGTCGTTGCTCGCCCGCAGCCTGGACGCCGCGGCGGCCGGCGAGCTCGTCGTCGGCGTCGGCAGCCACAACCTGTTCGACGTCGCGTGGGCGCTCGGCGGCACGCGAGCGGCGCCAACTCGACGACGTGGTCGGCATCGAGATGCTCGAGGGCATGGCGCCGCCGCAGGCGCGAGCCGTGCTGGACGACGCCGACGGCGTCCTGCTGTACACACCGGTGGTCACCGACGAGGACTTCGCCGCCAGCATCGCGTATCTGTCACGGCGCCTCGACGAGAACGCCGGACCCGAGAACTTCCTGCGGTCGCTGTTCACGATCAGCGTCGGCTCGGCGGTCTGGGAACGCGAGCGGGAGCGGTTCGAGGTCGCCGTGGCCGCCGCGCCGAACGTCCCTCGGACGGTCCGGCGGGCGCAGGACCGAGCCCTCGAGGAGCGCCGCTTCGACCCCGACGCGCCGTTCGCCAACGAGCCCGACACCGACTTCACCCGTGCCGCCAATCGCGCACTGGATCGCCGACCACCTCCGTGACGATCGCCCGGCTCCGCTGCCGCCGCTCGTGACGACGACGGCCGGCATCGATGACCTCGTCGCCCGGGCGCGGACCGGTGCGGCGCGGTGGGCGGCGGCGTCGACCGCACGAGCGCCGTGCCGCCCTCACCCGTCTCGCCGAGGTGATGGCCGCCAACCGCGGCCGCACGATCGCCGTGATGGCCCACGAGACGGGCAAGACCGTTCGGGAGGGCGACGGTGAGGTGTCGGAGGCGCTGGACTTCGCGCGGTGGGCGGCGAGTGGCACTCGGACGCTCGACGATCTGGCCGCCGATGGCGTGGACACCACTCCGCTCGGTGTCGTGCTCGTGGCCGGGCCATGGAACTTCCCGATGGCGATCCCCGCCAACGGCCTCGTAACAGCGCTCGCCGGCGGCAACGCCGTGCTGCTCAAGCCGGCGCCGGAGGCGGTGGCCACGGGCCTCGAGCTGGTCCGCCTGGCCCACGCCGCTGGCATCCCCGAGGACGTCGTGCAGCTGGTGCACTGCCCGGATGACGACGTCGGCCGGCACCTGGTGACCCACTCAAGCGTCGACGGTGTCGTCTTGACCGGCTCGTACGACACCGCCCGACTGTTCCTCGGATGGCGGCCGTCGCTGCGCCTGCTGGCCGAGACGAGCGGCAAGAACTCCCTCGTCGTCAGCCAGACCGCCGACATCGATCTCGCCTTGCGCGACCTCGTCCGCTCGGCCTTCGGCCACGCCGGGCAGAAGTGCTCGGCGGCCAGCCTGGCCATCGTCGAGGCACCGCTCTACGACGACCAGGTCTTCCTCGGCCGTCTGGCCGACGCCGTGCGCAGCCTGCGCGTCGGCAGTCCGACCGAGCTTTCCTCGATGGTCGGTCCGGTGATCAAGCCGCCGAGCGGCGCCCTGCGCAGAGGACTGACCGAGCTCGACCCCGGGGAGGAGTGGCTCGTCGAACCGGCGGCTCTCGACGGCACCGATCAGCTGTGGCGGCCCGGAGTGCGCATCGGGGTCCGCCCGGGTTCGTGGTTCCATCGCACGGAGTGCTTCGGTCCGGTGCTCGGGGTGATGCGGGCGGACGACCTCGATCACGCCGTCGAGCTGCAGAACGCCGTCGACTTCGGCCTGACCGGCGGCTTGCACAGCCTCGACGACGCCGAGATCGACCGCTGGCTGGACCGCGTGCAGGTCGGCAACGCCTACGTCAACCGCCACATCACCGGTGCCATCGTCCGGCGCCAGCCGTTCGGCGGCTGGAAGCGCTCGGCCATCGGTCGCGGCGCCAAGACCGGCGGGCCCGATGACGTCCTGCGCTTCGTGACGTACCGACGACGCCTCGGTCCGCCGGTCGTCGAGCAGGCCGAGGCGTCCTACCGACGCTGGTGGGCCGAGCAGTTCGGCGTGTCGATCGACCGCTCCGGCCTGCGCAGCGAATCCAACGTCCTGCGCTACCGACCGGTGGCCGGTGTGCTGGCGCGCGTCGCCGTGCAGACGCCGGCCGGCGATGTGGCGTCGCTGCGATCGGCCGCCCGCGTGGCGGGTGTTGCCGTCGAGGTGTCCGGCCCGCCGGGGACGGACGCCGTCGTCGACGTGGTGGAGGACGACCGCCAGCTGGCCGCGCCGCCTCGGCGGCGCAGGTGTCGAGCGCCTCCGGCTGCTCTGCCCCGTGGATGACGCCGTCCGCCACGCGGCCCACGAGCGGGGCGTCGTCGTCGACGAGACGGCGGTGACCCATCACGGCCGCGTCGAGCTGCCGTGCTGGCTGCGCGAGCAGGCCATCTCGCGCACCATCCACCGCCACGGTCGCATCCCGAACTGACGCCCAGCCGGACGGTCGCGTCGTCGAGCAGCAACAATGGCTCGATGGGCGATGCGGTGGGCACTGCGGCAGGCGCCCCGCACACTCCCCGGGGTCGGCGGACCCGGGCCCACCTCGTCGCCGCCGCGTCGGAGGTGTTCGCCGAGAAGCGGTACTTGGACACCACCGTCGCCGACATCGTGCGTCGCGCCGGCATGGCCCACGGCACGTTCTACCGGTACTTCACCTCGCGGGAGGACATCTTCCGGGAGGTCGCCCTGGAGCTGCAACGCACGATGCTGCAGCGCTCGACGGGCCAAGCCACCGACGCCTCGTCCGATGACCAGCCAGCCACGCCGGTTCCGACGTTCGCCTGCATCGAGGAAGAGATGCTGTGGCGCATCACGCGGGCCACCCGTCGCTACCTCGCTGCCTATCGAGACAACGCCGCGCTGTTCGCCGTGATCGAACAGGTGGCGACGTTCAGCGACCAGTTGCGGGACATCCGCCGTGAGATCCGACGCGCCTTCGTCGATCGAGCTCGGGCCTCGATCGAGCGCATGCAGACCGAAGGGATCGCCCCGCCGGACGTCGACGCCCGGTACGCCGCCAATGCGCTGTGCTCGATGGTCGACCGTTTCGCCTACGTGTGGCTCGTGCTCGATGAGCCGTTCGAGCTGGAGGAGGCGTCGCGGACGCTGGGCCTGCTGTGGGCGCGGTCGCTCGGGGTCGGCGCCCGCTGAGCGTCACAGCACGAGGATCACGGCGACCACCTGCATCGTGGCCACGGCGACGGTCATCGCCGTCGTCAGCGCCCGACCGGGACCGGCGGCGGCGACGCTCCGGCGGGCCAGCCGTTCTGTGCGCCACATCGCCAGCCCGAGGAGCACCGCGAGGGGCAGTGCCGTCACGGCCAATGTCACCCAGCGTTCGGTGCCTCCCCCCGCCTGCCGGACGATGAGGAGCGCGGCGACGACCGCCGCCAGCGAGGTCCGCCACCAGGCGAACGCCGTGCGTTCGAACTGCAGCCCACCATCCTCGTCGGCGGGCGAGGTGTCGCTCATTTCGCTCATTCGAACGCCGACCACGACGAACGTGACGGCGGCGATGACGACGAGGGCGACGGCGATCAGCGGCACCAGGCGCGTGGGTGGCAACGGCTCCCCGCGGCGCACGGCGCGCTGCACAGCGACCCAGCGCAGATAGCCACCGGCGGCCAGCACGGCGCTGCCGCCGATGGCCACCAACGCCAGCGCGGTGCGGGCGCCCGCCACTTCGAACGGCTGGACCAACTGGCGCACGGCGATACCGCCGGCCAGCAGCCCGAGCGACGTGCGGATCCACGCCAGGAACGTGCGCTCGTTGGCCAGCGTGAAGCGGTAGTCGGGCTCGGCGCCCTCCGTGTGGTCCTGGCGCCACCAACGTCTCGCGGGCAACGGGGCTCCTTCCGACGCCGCCGGCTCGACCGGACGGTAGTGCGACGGGGCGCGACGCAGGCGGACCGGCACGCGTAACGTGCGGCGTTGTGGAACTCGAGCTACGACGTCACCGCATCCGTGCTGGATGCATCGACGAGTTTCTCGAGGCTTGGCTCCGCGGCGTCGTTCCCCTGCGTCGCCGCTTCGGCTTCACCTTCCTCGGTGCATGGGTCGTCGAGGAGGCCGATGAGCTCGTCTGGGTTCTCGGTTACGACGGGTCTGATGGCTTCGCCAACGCCGATCGGCGCTACTACGCCTCTCCCGAACGGAGTTGCACTCGATCCCGATCCAGCCCAGTGGTTCTTGTCGTCTGAATGCGTGCCGCTACGACAGGTTCTCGAGCCCGATTGAAGTCTGGCGACGCCTCGCCGAAGTCGGTGTCCCAAGATCAGAAGGGGGACAGCTGCGGCGCTACTCGGTCTGTCTTTCGTGTACGAGTCGCGCATCGTGCCGATTCGGCGGAGGCGTGTCGAACGTGGATCCGAGGGCGGGTTCCAACGCTGATGCGCTTCTGACCCTGACCAACCGGGCCGAGGCCACTCGAGCGGCGCCCTGAGGACGTTGGCGTGTTCGACCCGCGGGTCCATGAAAGGGACGGTGAGGGAGAACTGACCGTCCCAAGAGGGAGGGACAATGGAACGACCTGCAGTCATGGCAGCCGCGACGGTGACCGTCGTCAGCTTCTTCGCCCAGCAGGCGATGGCCGTGAGTCCGCACCTCATGGGTCGCAACCCAACGTCGACTTCACGCTGACCCCAGCGGCCGGCGCGCGCTCCACCGACGGCGTCGCACCCAACTCGGGCGGGCGCTCAACGAGTTCGTCGTCGGCAGTCTCGCTTGGTTCAAGAACGACGACACCGGGGCCCGCCTCGGCCGCGCCACGTCCTTGGTCTGCCAGACGCACGGCCTCGACACGTCGACCAACCCGGACGCGTTCGTCGACATCGCCGAGTGTGCGTCTCGATGCTCGACAACGCTCCGCCTGACGCCGACCCGGACGTCGGCGAGTTCCCGAAGGTCGACCCGTTCCTCGGCCGCTACACCGTCAAGGAGATTGCGCCGTTCCCGCCGGGCTTCGAGCCCGACCCGGATGCGGTCGCTGTCGACCTGACGCCGCAACCCGGGCTGAACGACGTCACGATCACCGAGGCGTTCGTCAACCGGGCGCTCTTCAAGCTGATCGTCATCACCTGCGCTGTCAACCACGAAGGGTTGACGGCGGTACAGAGCCATGACCCGCGGCGCGAGATGGACGCGGGGTCAGATCTGGCTCATGAGCCGTCGGGCCCACCCTGCGGTGGCGGCGGTCCATCGTGGCTCGGTGGCGGGCCGACCGAGTGGTCCGGCGGTGGACCACCCTGGTTCGATGGCGGCGGACCACCCTCGTTCGATGGCGGCGGACCATCCGTGGCTCGGTGGCGGGCCGCCCGAGTGGACCGGCGGTGGACCACCCTGGTTGGATGGCGGTGGACCACCCTGGTTGGATGGCGGCGGACCACCCTCGATTTGCTGGCGGCGGACCACCCTGGTTCGATGGTGGCGCCGATTCCCATGCGACCCGCGGTCGCCCGACGGTGGCCCGCCGGGGTTGCCCGGAGGTGGCCCGCCAGGGCTGGATGGCGGTGGCCCGCCATGGTTGCCCGGAGGTGGCCCGCCGCGCTTCGATGGCTGTGACCCGCCCGGGTCGTCCGGGGGTGGCCCGCCGAGGATCGAGGGCGGCATCCCGCCCGGATCGCCCGGCGACGGGGCGGCTGGCACCACCGGCGGCGGACTCGCTGGCGACGACGGATCGGGTGGGGAGGCGGCGAGGCCGTCGGCGCCACCCTCGTCGAGAGGCTCCGAGCGAGCGATTGGAAACGATCGTCGCGTTCCGCCGCTCGCCGCCCGACAGGTCGGTTGCGACGCTGACCCTCGTCTCGCCGGTGTCTCCTCGCTGCTCGTCATCGCATCCGCCGGGATGGGAGACGCACACCGACCGACCTGCAGCGGGCCTGAAGTCGGCTGGATCACTCTGGACCCGCCGGGTGCCGGGCGGCACGCTGATCCCGATCTTGGCGAGGATCGCGGCGACGACGTCCTGGGCCGGATCAGGGAGGCTGCCCGTCGCCGCCGCAGCTCCGGTGACGGTGACGACAGTGAGCAGGCCGGCACCGAACAGCCCCTTCGCGCCGCGGCGCCGGCGCACCTTCGTCGATCCGCCCGGCCGGTCGTCGCGACCGGAACATGATGACGGCCTCACGTTCGCCGGCGAGCTCGGCTTCCGTCGCCGGCCCACGAGCAGCGCCCAGTACACCCGCCAGTCGCCGGTAGCTCGCTGGCGCCGACTCGTCCTCGTTGGCATCGAGCAGTTGATCCACGAGCGAGTCGTCAAGGGCGAACGAATCGTCGTCGAATCGTGCCGTCGATCCCATCCCACCCTCATCAGCGAACGAGCCGCTCATACCGTTACCCCTTCGGCGAGCTGCTCAGCGTCGAGTTGCTGCGCCAGCGCCCGAAGACCGCGGTGGCAGAGCACCCGCACGGCAGCTTCCGACTTGCTCACGACCGCGGCGGTCTCACGCACCGTCATCCCGACGATCACCCGCAACGCGACCACCTCGCGCTGAGCAACCGTCAGTGTCCGGAGCATCGCCAGCGCCGCATCCAGCGCGGTTTCGGCTTCCACCGTCGCGGAGCTCGCCGCCATCGGATCTACGACGTCGATCCCGTCGAGGGCGGCGAGCGGCGGCTGGCGCCGGCGGCGGCGAGCCCAATCGACCGCCCGTCGGCGGGCGATCGTGAACACCCAACCGCGGAACTGCCGCTCGCCGCCCTCGAACGAAGCCAAGCCCCGACTGACCGACAGCCACACCTCCGATGCCACGTCCTCGCCGTTCCAGGGCGCGACCACGGTGAGCCAGCGAACCAGCGGCGGATTCAGCCAACGCCACAGACTGGCGAACGCCAACTCGTCCCCCGCCCGCGCCGACACCAGCACGTCATCGAACGCGTCGGCGCCTGCCCAAGCGGTCATCCCCCACCATCATCGCTCGTGGCGCCCCCCTTACGCACCGGCGCTCAATTCCGGTCTCCGAGCCGCCGGGTGGCGTCCCCGCCGCGAAACCGATCGTCCACCTGGAGCCATGGCCGTGCGTCCCCGACCGCCGCCTCTCGAGCACCTCGCCGCGGGTGCCCATGGCCGCGGCAGTAACGCTCGTCACGATGCCATCGCTCTCTGTGGTAGATGGGCACACACACCATCGTCATCGGCTGCTGCGACGCCGCACGGGCCGGGGCGCTGACACGCGCCATCGCCCGACGCAGTGACGTCACCTTGACCACTGCCTGGCCCTTGGAGCAGGCGGTCGCCGCCGGGAGCGACGAGGACACGGTGATCATCGTTCTCGACGGGTTTCCATCGGGGGTCGCGCTCCGCGCCATGGCCGAGGTGACGGGCTCCCGCCCCGACCTCAGCGTGCTCGTCCTCGGCCCGCTCGATCCCGCCCGCGAGGTCCTGATCGCCTTGGCGTCGGGGGCGTTCGGGTATCTGCCCTCCGCGAGCACACCTGCCGTGGTCGCCGACGCCGTCGATGCGCTGCTGGCGGGGGACGCGGTGCTTCCCCGCGCCGTGTCGTATCCACTGGTGCAGCATCTCCGATCAGGAGGTCGCGGCATCCTCGTGACCGGGCTGGATGGACGAGAGGCGGAGCTGACGAACCGCGAATGGGAGGTCCTCGTGCTGCTCCGCCAGGGCCGCGGCACCGCCGACATCGCGCGACACCTCGTGGTCTCGAAGGGCACGGTGCGCAGTCATGTGTCGGCGCTCGTGCACAAGCTCGGCGCCCATGACCGCGGCGCGCTCGCCGCACCGCCCGACGCCGACACACGCGCCATTGCTCGCGGCACTGGGGTTAGTGCCAGCCCGTCAGCCTGCGGCAGACCGTCGGGCGTGCACGAGTGACCACTGATGCGCGCTCGATGCAACGCGGCAGGCCGCCGACGACGATGACGCCGGCGGTGCGTGGCGCTGGTCAGATCGCAATGCTGGTCGCCTCGGTGTCCGGGCAAGCACGCCGGCTCCCTGAGCTGTCACGCTGACGACGTGGATCCGATCGACACCGTGCGCAGGTATGCCGCAGCCTGGAAGGCCAACGACCTCGAAACCCTGTTCAGTCTGTACCACGACGAGTTCGTGCTCCACTACTTCGGCGAGAGCCCGCTGGCCGGCGACCACGTCGGCAAGGAGGCCGCCATCGAGGTGCTGATCGAGGCCACGCGGCGGTCGGGCCGCCAGCTCGACGACATCGAAGACGTGCTCGGGGGCGACGCGTTCGCCGCCATCGTCGCCCGCGAGGGCGTGGGCGACCCACTGCGGGTCGTACGGCGACTCTTCGTCTATCGGGTGCGCGACGGGAAGCTCGCCGAGTGCTGGCTCTACGACGAGGACCAGCGGTTCATCGACCGGCTGTGGAGCACGCCGGCCTCGCCGACTTGACGACGTCACCCGTTCTGGGCGGCGGCAACGTTCACGTGTCGGACATGGGGCGCTCACGACGTCGTCGCCCGTCGTTCACCGCGATGGCCCAAATTTAGGTCCTTAGCGGAAAGGCAGATCCTTGGGCGGAGGGTTCGGGGGGCGGAGGCTCCGGCGGAGCCCCCCGAATGCCGATCGATCCAGCTTGGCTGGTCGATCGGCTGCATCTCTGCGGTGCCGGCCGAAGGCCGGCTCATCGAGCCGAGCGGGAAGGCTTCGCCTTTCCGCTCGAATCCTCAGTTGGGACGAATGCGCCAACACCCGATCCGCACGCTTGTTGCCACTGAAGGCCGAGACGCACATTACGACATTCGTTGAGGGGTCGCTCTACTCCGATATGCGAGTCACCTGATTGTCCATCCACGATCCAGCCGAGCAACTTCGCTCCATTGGCGGGACATTGTCAAGTGGGACACTGCGCCCTCATTGCGAGCGCGCGCGAAAACACCAGCACACCAACCCTCGACCGCATAAATGTCTGTGGTCGCCGGCACCTTACGCGGACCGAAATCCGTCCGAAAGAGGGAGTCCGTTGAGATTTCTCAACGCGATCCCTCGCGCCCTGACGTTACGGTCACGGCCTGGCACCCGACACAGGTCCGTCATCCAAGTGACATTGACACCCGCACGGACAGGGGATTAGATCGACCACGACGGCGGCAAGGGACCGCCCAGCGTTGGGCAGGGGCAATGAAGCGTGCGTGGGGTAGAGGGAGATCGCGAGTAGCGAGGGTGTTCCCGGCTTCGGGTGAACGCTGTGTCTCGATCCCGGTACGTCACGGCCCACGCAGGGGGCGCGCAGAGGCGGGGATGGTTCCCCGCATCGGCGCGTTTCGACCGATCACAGCAGGAGGTCCGGGAACATGACACGGTTGAACGAACTCGTTGACGGACACACCTGCGCTCGTAGGCGCCGCCGGTTCTGGCCGTTTATCGGCGTCGGGTTGCTTGGCGCCGCGGCGGCGGCGCTTGCCGGCTCACCGGCTGCCGCGGTCCACGACCAGGCGTTCCAGCTCGACGGCGACATCAGCGACACCGATGTGAACCCGGGCTCGCCGGGAACCCCGACGGTCGACTGGGTGAACCTGTTCGACGTCGCCGGCACGTCGGAGCCGACACCGAAGACCATGCTGCCGGCCGGTTTCGTCGCGGCGGAGTACGTACGCGACTTCGTGCCCGGGGCGAACGGTCCCGACCGAACGACGTTCACCACCGGCAGCAAGGACACGCTGAACATCACGCCCGGTTGGGAGTGTGCTCGCGCCAACAACGTCACGGACAAGGACGACGTGGTCAACGCCTATTCGGCGGCGTATGTCGATCCTGTAACGGGCGAGACGAAGATCTATATGGCCATGGAGCGTTTCTCCAATGAGGGTTCCGGCAACGTCGCCTTCTGGCTGCTCCAAGACCCCACCGTCGGGTGTGTCGCTCCGGCGGCGGGGCCGAGTACGACCCCCTTCACGGGGAATCACCAGAATGGTGACGTACTCGTCGTGTCTGAGTTCACCGTCGGCGGAACGGTCAGCTCGATCAACGTCTACAGGTGGGTCGGGGGAGCCGCCGGCTTCCTGAATCCGATCGCGATCGCCTCAGGCGCCGACTGCAAGAGCGAGGTTGCGGGCGACGACGTGTGCGCCACCGTGAACACCTCGCAGATCACGCCGCCGTGGCTGACCGAGACCAAGCAGCCGGGCGGGACGTCGAACGATCTCGCCGTGTCGGAGTTCTTCGAGGCTGGGCTGAGCCTCACTGACCTCGGGCTCGCCGACCGCTGCTTCGCCAAGATCCTCACCGACACCCGGTCATCACCGTCGCTGACGTCGGCTCTCCACGACTACGCGCTCGGCAACCTCGCATTGTGCGACCTCGAGGTCACCAAGGACGGCGACACGCTGTCCAAGGCGGGCGACGGCGCCAACTACACGATCACCATCGAGAACACCGGCGGCATCACCCTCTTCAAGGAGGACATCTCCGACACGCTCCTCGGAGCCATCACCATCGACGGTGTCGACCAGACCCCTCATCAATTCGTGACGTCGAACACGTGCGGAGTCAGCCTGGCGCCCGGCGCCTCGTGCACGATCGCGGCCACCCGCACGGTCTTGGGCACCGATCCTGATCCGTTGCCGAACACCGTCACCGTGGTGTACCGGTCGAACCCGTTGCTGATCGGCGACACCGTGACGCGGACGGACTCGCATTCGGTGAATCTGTTCCAGCCGTCGGTGACGATCGACAAGACCGGTGACGCGCTGTCCAAGGTTGGCGACGGCGTCGTTTACACGATCACGGTGAACAACACCAGCAGCGCCGACACACCGAACTTGGTGTGCACGGTGAGTGACCCGACGATCGGGTTCACCAGGGCTGTCACGTTGGCCTCCGGGGCGAGCGACGTCTCGACGGTACCGTTCACGATCCCGGCGGGCGCTGCCGATCCGTTCCTCAACACGGCCACCGTCACCTGCTCGCCGACTGGGTTCCCCAACGTCCTCACGGCCAGCGACGGCCATTCGGTGAACCTGTTCCAGCCGTCGGTGACGATCGACAAGACCGGTGACACCCTGTCGAAGATCGGCGACGACGTCGTTTACACGATCACGGTGAACAACACCAGCAGCGCCGACACACCGAACTTGGTGTGCACGGTGAGTGACCCGACGATCGGGTTCACCAGGGCTGTCACGTTGGCCTCCGGGGCGAGCGACGTCTCGACGGTACCGTTCACGATCCCGGCGGGCGCTGCCGATCCGTTCCTCAACACGGCCACCGTCACCTGCTCGCCGACTGGGTTCCCCAACGTCCTCACGGCCAGCGATGGCCATTCGGTGAATCTGTTCCAGCCGGCGATCGCGGTGGACAAGACCGGTGACACCTTGTCGAAGGTTGGCGATGATGTGAGCTACACGTTCACGTTGTCGAACAACTCGTCGGCGGACACTCCGGCGTTGGACTGCACGGCCACCGACTCGCTGTTGGGGGTCGTGTTCGACGACGTGTTGCCGCTGGGTAACACGGTGATCCCGGCGACTCGCACGGTGCTGGCGGGTGATCCTGACCCGCTCAACAACACGGTGACGTTGGTGTGCGGGGTGACCGGGTTCACGAACGTGCTCCAGGCCGCCGACTCGCATTCGGTGAACCTGTTCCAGCCGGCGATCGTGGTGGACAAGACCGGTGACACCTTGTCGAAGGTTGGCGATGATGTGAGCTACACGTTCACGTTGTCGAACAACTCGTCGGCGGACACTCCGGCGTTGGACTGCACGGCCACCGACTCGCTGTTGGGGGTCGTGTTCGACGACGTGTTGCCGCTGGGTAACACGGTGATCCCGGCGACTCGCACGGTGCTGGCGGGTGATCCTGACCCGCTCAACAACACGGTGACGTTGGTGTGCGGGGTGACCGGGTTCACGAACGTGCTCCAGGCCGCCGACTCGCATTCGGTGAACCTGTTCCAGCCGGCGATCGCGGTGGACAAGACCGGTGACACCTTGTCGAAGGTTGGCGATGATGTGAGCTACACGTTCACGTTGTCGAACAACTCGTCGGCGGACACTCCGGCGTTGGACTGCACGGCCACCGACTCGCTGTTGGGGGTCGTGTTCGACGACGTGTTGCCGCTGGGTAACACGGTGATCCCGGCGACTCGCACGGTGCTGGCGGGTGATCCTGACCCGCTCAACAACACGGTGACGTTGGTGTGCGGGGTGACCGGGTTCACGAACGTGCTCCAGGCCGCCGACTCGCATTCGGTGAACCTGTTCCAGCCGGCGATCGCGGTGGACAAGACCGGTGACACCTTGTCGAAGGTTGGCGATGATGTGAGCTACACGTTCACGTTGTCGAACAACTCGTCGGCGGACACTCCGGCGTTGGACTGCACGGCCACCGACTCGCTGTTGGGGGTCGTGTTCGACGACGTGTTGCCGCTGGGTAACACGGTGATCCCGGCGACTCGCACGGTGCTGGCGGGTGATCCTGACCCGCTCAACAACACGGTGACGTTGGTGTGCGGGGTGACCGGGTTCACGAACGTGCTCCAGGCCGCCGACTCGCATTCGGTTGACCTGGTGCACCCGGCCCTGATGGTGGCCAAGGAGTGTGCCCCCGCCACGGTGTCCCCGGGCGCCACTATCAACTACGAGTGCACGATCAGCAACACCGGGGACGTGGGCTTGGACGTGATCAGCATCGTCGACTCGCTGAAGGGCGACCTGACCGATCCGGCCAACTTCACGTCGACCACCTGCGGGCCGAGCCTGGACGCGGTGCCTCCTGCACCATCACCTACACGTTCATCGCACCGTCCACACCCGGTCTGCTAACCAACACGGTGACGGCGACGTACGGGGTGCAGGGTCTTCCCAACGTGGTGATGGCGTCAGACAGCTGCACGGTCGAGATCGTCGCTCCCAACGAGGGCTGCACACCGGGCTTCTGGAGGAACCACACGGAACTCTGGGACGAGAACAGCGACACCGTGTCCCAGAACGTGAAGGCGGCGGTTGACGCCAAGGGTGCGCCGTACTTCTACGACCCGGCCCTTGGTGTCACCGACCAGCTGTTCAGCAACATCTTCGGCCTCACGGCGGCGCAGATGACGGCCGCCGGTCTGGACCCGAACCTCACCATGGATCAGGGAGTCAACCTCGGCGGCGGCAGCTTCGACAAGCTGGCCCGCCACGGTGTTGCCGCCCTGCTCAGCTCGGCGTCGGGAATCAACTACGCGTTCTCGAGTGATCAGGTGCTGACGATGGTCCACGACGCCATCGTCAACCTGCAGGCCGAGCCCACCGCACAGCAGCTGGCAGACGCCAACGACATCCCGAACTGTCCGCTCAGCTGACCTCAACCGCCGCTACGAAGGTCTCTCCCCTCGTAGCGGCGGTTCCGGCGCCCAGGCGGTTGTAGTTGTGATTCCCGCGCAATTCGCCTCGAAGACTGCGGGGCGCCGCGATGCTGGAGGAATTCATGGCGTCGTCATGGGAAGGGCCCGGGACCGTGACTGAGCGGTCACATGTCGCCTGGGGTGAGTTCGTGACAGGTGACCCTGTTGACCGCCTCGCCGGCGGGGGCTCGGTTCGGTGAGCCCGGGTATGGCGACCTCCTGCCTGACCCCGCTGGCCTACTCGATCTGCCACGCGGGTTCCGCTACGAGGTGTTCTCCCGCGAGGCGGTCGACACGCTCGACGATGGATCACCGGTCCCGGCTTCACACGACGGAACCGCCGCGTTCGCCGGCCGGCGAGGCCGCACGCTGCTCGTCCGCAACCACGAGCTCGAGCCCGGCGACGTCGCCGAGGAGGGCTTGACCCCGGTGCCCCACGTCGCGGGGATGACGTACGACCTCGACATCGTCGCCGGCGGCACCACGACGCTGGAGGTCAACAACGCTCGACGGCTCGAGTCGTCTCGGGTCAGCCTGGCGGGCACGATCGACAACTGCGCCGGTGGCCCGACGCCGTGGGGAACGTGGCTCACGTGCGAGGAGAACTTCGACGACCTCGGGCGTCGCCATGGCTACGTCTTCGAGGTCGATCCGATCCGGGGCGGGAACCCGGTGCCGATCACCGCGATGGGACGGTACGAGCACGAGGCCGTGGCATTCGGCAGCAGGGGCCGGGCCTACCTCACCGAGGACGCCGGCGGCGAGGGTCTGAAGCACGGGCTCGTCTACCGGTTCACTCCGGCGGCCTCGCGCCTGGGCCGCGGTGCGCTCCACGAGGGCGGCGTCCTCGAGGCCATGAAGGTCCCCACCCTCGTCGGCACCGACCTGTCGGTCGTCGACACTCCCGGCTCGGTGCTCGACGTGTCGTGGACCACCGTTGCCAATCCCGATCCCGACGAGGACGAGATCCGGTTCGTCACCGACGCCACGCCGGTGTTCAAGGCGGAAGGCATCTGGCGCGGGAAAGGGTCCATCTGGTTCGTTTCCTCGTACGCGCTCGGGCCGGAGGCCGAGGACCCCGAGGACGTGACGAACGGCGTACACGGCGGTCAGATCTGGCGCTACGACGAGGGCGACCAGCAGATCGAGCTCGTCGCCCTGTTCCCCGCCGGCGGTCCGTTCGACGGGCCCGACAACATCACCGTCTCGCCATACGGCTACGCGGTGGCCTGCACGGACGGTGAGGACAACCAGTGGCTGGTCGGGATCACCGACGACGGCGAGGTCTTCCCGTTCGCCTTCAACGCGCTCAACGGCAACGAGTTCACCGGCGCCACGTTCTCGCCGGACGGCCGGACGCTGTCCGCCAACCTGCAGGAGCCGGGCCACACGTTCGCGATCTACGGTCCCTGGCGCTCCGTCGGTCGCCGCCACTGATCGACGACGCGTGCGTCGTCCGCCGAAGGGTGCCAGCCTGCGGCGGTGGAGCCAGTCATCATGGTGGTCATCAAAGACAGCGCGGCGCGCCAGCGAACGCTGGACGAGCTGCGTCGGTACGAGCGCGACTATCGGATCGAGACAGTGTCGGGCGGCGATCAGGCGATCGCTCGGTTGGCCGAGCTGACTCGGGCAGGCGAGCCGATCGCGATGGTGCTGGCGAGCGCCGCCGCCCAGCCGCTCGACGGCGTCGACGTGCTGGCCCACGTCCGCAGCCTGGCACCGACGGCGAAGCGGACCCTGCTGCTCGACTGGGGCCTGCGACCCGAGCAGATGCCGCCGGTGTCCCGCGCCGTGTCGTTGGGCGTCGTCGACACCGTGCTGACCAGGCCGACCGGGCCACGAGACGAGGAGTTCCACGGCGCGATCACCGAGGACCTCGGTGATTGGGCGTGGACGACATCACCGGTCGTGGAGGCGGTGAAGGTCGTGGTCGACGACGGCAGCCGTCGGCGCGGCGCTGAGATCCGCGACCTGCTGGAGCGCCTCGGTGTGCCGACCGGCGTGCACGCCGCTGATGCGCCGGCCGGCCGGGCCGTCAGCGAGCGAGCGGGTCGCGGGGCGACGCACCCGATCGTCGAGGTGATGGGTGGTGCTGTTTTGAGCGACCCGACCGACCGAGAGATCGCCTCGGCGTTCGGGGTCGTCGTCGATGTGGACGGCGTCGTGTTCGACGTCGCCGTCGTCGGCGCCGGACCAGCTGGGTTGGGCGCCGCGGTGTACGCCGCGTCCGAGGGGTTGTCCACGTTGGTCGTGGAGGCCGAGGCGTTCGGCGGCCAGGCGGGCACGAGCTCGATGATCCGCAACTACCTCGGCTTCCCGCGAGGCATCACGGGGCGTCAGCTCGGGCGACGGGCCGTGCTCCAAGCCGCTCGATTCGGCGCCGCCTTCGACCTCGCCCGAGTGGCGACCGCCCTGGAGGCCGGCGCACCGCAGCGCCTCCGGTTATCGGACGGGGCGTTGGTGAGCGCCAACGCGGTGGTCCTCGCATGCGGCGTCACGCACCGTCGCTTGGGTGTCGCGTCGATCGAGCAGCTCGTCGGCGCCGGCGTGTTCTACGGCGCAGCGACGAGCCACGCCCGCGCAATGGAGGGCAGCGACGTCGTTGTCATCGGAGCCGGGAACTCGGGCGGCCAGGCTGCGGTGCACCTCGCCCGGTACGCCGCACGCGTCACCGTCGTCGCTCGCGGGAGCACGCTGTCGGCGACGATGTCGGCCTACCTGGTCAACGAGATCGAGGCCAACGACCGGATCGACGTGCGGATCGAGACGGACGTCGTTGACGGCGGCGGCGACGGCCATCTCGAGTGGGTCGAGTTCGCTCATCGCCTCACCGGCCGACGCCAACGGCTCGCCGCCGCAGGGCTGTTCGTGCTCATCGGAACCGAGACCCGCACCGACTGGCTGCCTGCGGCGATCCAGCGCGACGACCACGGCTTCGTGCTCACTGGCACCGACATTGACGGCGCCGGCTGGCCGCTCGCCCGCCCTCCGATGGCGCTCGAGACCAGCGTTCCAGGTGTCTTCGCCGCCGGCGACGTACGGTCCAACGACGTCAAGCGCGTCGCCGCAGCGGTCGGCGAGGGGGCCGTCAGCGTGCCGATGGTCCACCGCTACCTCGCCGACCTCGCGCATGCAAGGTGACCCGTGCGCGTCGGCGCCGGGCGTGAAGAGCCTGCGGTCGATCTGCAACATCGTCACCCGTGACCGGTCGGTCGTGCCGGTGCGGATCGCCGTAGCATCGAGGTCGGCATGAGCGTCCAGTTGAACCACACGATCGTGGCGTCGAAGGATGCCGCGGCGTCGGCGGCGTGGTTCGCCGAGATGCTCGGCCTCGACGACCCCGTGCGGTACGGGCCGTTCTGGCAGATCACCACCGCCAACGGCGTCAACCTCGACTTCGACGAGGAGGAACCGCAGGAAGCGATCACGCCCCAGCACTATGCGTTCCTCATCAGCGAGGACGACTTCGACGCCGTCTTCGGGCGCATCGTCGAGCGTGGGATCGAGCACTTCGCCGACCCGTTCGGCCGCCAGCGCGGGGAGATCAATCGCCACGACGGTGGGCGGGGCGTCTACTTCCCCGATCCGAACGGCCACTGGCTGGAGGTCATCACCCGCCCCTACGGCAGCGGCGGCTGATGTCGGTGCGTGGGCGCCTCGACGCTTGCGACGCTGGGACTGATCCTCTACCTTCTCTCTGACGAGCGGGGGGCGTAGCTCAGCTGGGAGAGCACGGCTTGCCGAGACAGAGGTTCAAATCCTCTCCCCTCCACCACCATCGAGCCAGGGCCGGGTACGTACGAACCTGACGTCGAGACCGGGAGGAACCCCCATGTCCTGGACCGTGGAGGAGATCGAACGCCACTTCCTGTCCTACATGGAAGCGCGCGGGCACACGATCATCGAGGGCCACTCGGTGCGCTCGCCCACCCCCGACGTGCTCTTCACGACGGCCGGCATGCACCCGTTGACCGCGTACCTGCTCGGCGAACCGCACCCCGCCGGTCGCCGGTTGACCGACGTGCAGCGTTGCGTGCGAACGACCGACATCGACGAGGTCGGCGACAACACCCACCTCACGGTGTTCGAGATGCTCGGCAACTGGAGCCTCGGCGACTACTTCAAGGAGACGTCGATCCCCCAGTCGTTCGACCTGCTGACGGCGGACTTCGGGGTCGACCCGACACTTCCTGTACGTGACGGTGTTCGGCGGCAGTGAGGACGCCGCCGCCGACCCTGACTCGCCGGCGATCTGGCAGCAGGTGTTCGCTGACGCCGGCGTCGATCCGACTGGGCGCATCAACCCGCTCGGCGCGGACGACAACTGGTGGTCGAACGGGCCGACCGGGCCGTGCGGTCCGGACACCGAGATCTTCATGTGGGTCGGCGACGGCGACCCGCCGCCGTTCGCCGACATCCCCGAGTACGTCGAGATCTGGAACAACGTCTTCATGACGTTCAACCGGGCGGAGGACGGCACCCTCACCGAGCTGCAGCAGCGCAACGTCGACACCGGAATGGGACTCGAGCGCATCGCGCTCGTTCCTCAACGGCCAGTCGTCGGTCTGGCAGACCGACGAGCTGGCCCGCCTGCTGGAGGTCGTCGCCGAACCCCTCGGCGTGGCCCCGAGCGGGCTCGACGAGGGCGCCGCGCGGTCGCTGCGGATCGTCGCCGACCACCTACGCGCCGGCCTCACGATCGCTGCCGCCGGCATCCGGCCCGCCGCCTCTCGTCAGGGCTACGTCCTGCGCAAGCTCGTGCGCCGCGCCGTCCGCCACTCCGAGCTGCTGCTCGGCACGGACAAGGGCCTCGGCGCCGCACTGGGCAAGGCGACGGCCGGCGTGTCCGACGTGATGGGCGCCCGCTGGCCCGACGTCGGCGTGAGCGACGACCGGCGATCAGGCCCGCGAGACGGTCGCCAAGGAGGCCGAGAAGTTCTCCAAGACGTTGCGGCGCGGCGTCGAGAACCTCCACGAGGCGTCGGCCGAGAGCGGCGTGTTCGACGGCGACCTGGCCTTCCGCCTGGCCGACGAGCGGGGGTTCCCGGTCGAGCTGTCGGCCGAGGAGGCCACGCGCATGGGACTCCGGCTGGCCCCGGACTGGAACGAGCGCTACGAGGAGCTGCGCGAGGAACAGCGGCAGAAATCCCGGCAATGACGCGGCAGCCGGCGAGCTGCTGCCGGACCTCGCGCTGGGACTGAGCTCGGCCGAGGTCGCCGAACGCGTCGCCAACGGGCAGGTCAACCGCGTCGTCGTCAGCGCCGGGCGGAGCACGGCGCAGATCATCAGGGCCAACGTCTTCACGCTGTTCAACGTGATCGTCGGCACGTTGTTCGTCATCATGCTGATCGTCGGGCCGCTGCAGGACGCCGTGTTCGGGCTGGTGGCGATCGCCAACACGCTGATCGGCATCGTGCAGGAGCTGCGGGCCAAGCGCTCGTTCGAACGGCTGGCGCTGATCGGTCGGCCCACCGTGCGGGCGTTCGCCGCGACGGTACGACGGCCGAGCTGCAGCCGGACGACGTCGTGCTCGACGACGTCCTGCTGCTGTCGAGCGGCACGCAGGCGGTGGTCGACGGCGCGGTGATCGACGCCGAGGCGTTGGAGATCGACGAGTCGCTGCTGACCGGCGAGTCCGACCCGGTCGTCAAGCAGCCTGGCGACCCCGTCATGTCGGGCAGCTTCGCCGTGGCCGGCACCGGGATGATGCGGGTCACCGCCGTCGGCGCCGATTCCTACGCCGCCAAGCTCGTCCAGGAGGCCAGCCGGTTCGAGCTCGTGCACAGCCAGATCCGGGCCGACCTGGACCGGGTGCTCAAGCTGGTCACCTACGCCCTGATCCCGATCTCGATCCTGCTGGCGTTCACGCAGTTGCGCGACAACGAGTCGACGAGCGACGCCATCAGCGGCACCGTCGCCGGGATCATCACCATGATCCCGGAAGGCCTGGTGCTCCTGACCAGCGTGGCGTTCGCCGTCGGCGTGATCCGGCTGGGGCGCCAGGGCTGCCTCGTCCAGGAGCTCGGGGCGGTCGAGGGGCTGGCCCGCGTGGACGTCGTGTGCGCCGACAAGACGGGCACGCTCACGGAGGACCGGATGGAGGTCGTCGAGCTCGTCCCACTGGGCGGCGCGGCGGCCGACGACACCGGCCGGGCGCTCACCGCGCTGGCCGCCGCCGACGAAGCCCCGAACGCCTCCATGCAGGCGATCGCCGCGGCGAACCCCGGCGCCCCTGACTGGACGGTCACCAGCGGCGGGCGGCCTTCTCGTCGGCCCGCAAGTGGAGCGGCGTGTCCTTCGGCGAGCACGGCAACTGGGTGATCGGCGCACCCGAGATGCTCCTGCCGGCGGGCGATCGCGGCCCTCGCCCAGGCCGGCCAGCGGGCCGAGCAGGGGCTGCGCGTGCTGCTCCTCGGTCGCACGAGCAAGCCGGTCGACGCGCCGGACGCAACGGCGACGTCGATGCGGTCGCCCTCGTCGTACTGGCCCAGGCCGTCCGTCCGGACAGCGCATCGACGCTCGAGTACTTCCGCGAGCAGGGCGTCGCCGTCAAGGTCATCTCGGGTGACGACCCACGAACGGTCGGGGCGATCGCGGTCGCGGCTCGGCCTGGAGCATGCCGACCGGCCGGTCGACGCTCGCCGGCTCGGAGACGACCCGGCGGCGATCTCCGGCGCCGTCACCACGGGATCGGTGTTCGGCCGCGTCACGCCGCACCAGAAGCGGGCGATGGTCGGTGCCCTGCAGGCCGAGGGCCACACGGTGGCGATGACGGGTGACGGCGTCAACGACGTGCTGGCGTTGAAGGATGCCGACGTCGGCGTGTCGATGGGTTCCGGTTCGGCGGCGACGCGTTCGGTGGCCCAGCTCGTCCTCCTGGACAACCGCTTCGCCGTGCTGCCGAGGGTCGTCGCCGAGGGCCGCAGGGTCATCGGCAACGTCGAGCGGGTGGCCAAGCTGTTCCTGACGAAGACGTGTTACGGCGCGTTGATGGCCGCTGACGACCGGCGTCGTCGGCCTGCCCTTCCCGTTCCTCCCCCGCCACCTGACGCTCGTCACCGCGGTGACCATCGGCATCCCCGCCTTCGTCCTGGCGCTGACGCCGAACCGTGACCCGGTGGCCCCGAACATGGTGGCCCGCGTGCTGCGGTTCAGCATCCCGGCCGGTGCGATCGCCGCAGCGTGCTCGTTCGGCGCCTACTGGGTGGCGAGAACCTATGAGGACTCCACGCTCGAGGAGGACCGCACGACGGCCACGATCGCGCTGTGCATCGTCGGGCTGGCCGTGCTGACGGCCGTCGCCCGGCCGCTCGTACCGTGGAAGGTCGGGCTGATCGCCGCGATGGCCGGACTGTTCCTGCTGTGCCTGGCCGTACCGTGGGCCCGCGAGTTCCTGGCCCTCGACCCCGGCGAGATCCAGGACACGACCTTCACCCTGGTGATCTCGGGGGCTGGTGTGCTGGCCGTGCTCTGGGTCGGCCAGCACACGATTCCGCAACGCTCGCACTGACACGCTGCCGCGCGTCGTGACGCACGAGTGCGCCGATCACCGCGTGCCCTGCCAGCGCGGCGGTCACGCCCACGGCGATGACCAGCCACGGGGGCCGGAGATCGCCGGCTCCTGAACATCTGGGCGCGTTCCTTCGCAACTGTCGGGAAGAACGGTGTCCAGGTCCGCCCGTGGGAAGGATCGCGCCCAGATGTTGGTGACGCGACGGCCTGAGGTTTTGCTACTGCGCGTCGAGGACGGCGACGATGGCCTCGCCGACGGTGCGCAGTTGGTCGGCGTCGAGGGAGGCCAGGGAGACCCGGATGTCCCAGCCGGCGGCGCCGAAGATCACGCCAGGCAGCACCACGACGCCGTGTTCGCGGGCCAGCTGCAGGGCGATCGCCTCGGGCCGCGAGTCCTCCTCCAGGTGGCGGGCGAAGTCCTTGCCGCGGCGCTGCTCGGCGACGTCGAGCAGATCGACGAGGGCGTAGTAGAAGCTGTCCATCCCGCCCGGCGCCGACACGCCGATCGGCGTCAGCAACGCGTCGAGGCGTTGGCGCAGCTCCGTCCTCGTGGCCTCGATGTAGGCCCGCCCTCGGGGCAGCAGGTAGGCCAGGGCGAAGAGCGTCATCTGCACCTGCTCGGGCGTGGCCAGGCCGGCGATGTTGTGCAACGCCACCTCGCGACTGTCGGCGACGAGTCGGTCGATGAACGCCAGCTTGGAGACGTCGGAGGTCATCGAGCCGTAGCGCACCTGCTGGGCGGCGCGGGTGACGTCGTCCTGCGCCGCCAGCAGGTCGTCGAGCACGTTGTCGTTGTGCACGGCGACGAAGCCGAGCCGCGAGCCGGTGGCGCCGTAGTTCTTGGAGAACGAGTGCAGCACGATGACGTTGCGCGGGAGCTCGGTGATCGTGCCGCGGAACCCTTCGACGAACGTGGCGTACACGGTGTCGGCGACGATGATCAGGTCTGGCCGGTCGTCGGTCACCAGCTGGCGCAGCTGGGCCAGTCGAGCCGGCGGCAAGGCGCGGCTGTCGGGGTTCCCGGGGTTGACGACGAAGAACGCCTTGATCGCCGGGTCGGCCAGCTGCTCGAGGACGTCCTCGCGGAAGCGATCGGGGTGGTGGTGGTCGGCGGGCAGCTCGACGACCTCGAAGCCGAAGCCCTCGAGCACCGGGATCTGGAGGTACGGCGTGAAGATCGGCGTGGCGATGGCCACCTTGTCGCCCGGGCGCGACGAGGGCGTTCTCCCGCAGCGTGCGGAACACGTAGGCCATGCCGGCGGCCCCACCTTCGGTGGCGAAGATCTTGTACCGTGCCGGCCGGGGCGAACTCGCTGCCGACGGACGTCAGCAGGTAGCGCTGCAGGATCCGCTCGACGTGGGCCAGGCAGCGCGGCGGCGACGGGTACCCGGCACCGAGCACGCCGCGCACCAGCTCGTGGACCAGGGCGTCGGGCTCGAGGTCCGAACTCCTGCTGGCAGTAGTCGATCGCCTCGGCCAGCAGCGTCAGCGCCGGGCGCCCGTCGCAGCCAGCGACTCGAGGAACCTGGTCGGCGATGCCGTCGTGGGGCGGCAGCTGGCCCCAGTGCGGCGACGGGCTGGCCGCTGCCGCCTCGCCGACGGCGAACTGCGCCGAGGCGTGAACATCGCCGCCCGCGGCTCCGTCGCCAACCAGTTGGGTTGACCCCGCCCGGCGTCGAGCACCGGACGCCCCGACGCCCGCGCGGCAGCGACGATCGCCGGACTGCAGCTCGAACGTGCGGTGCGGGTCAGAGCGTCAGTCATCGTGGGGGGTCGTCGCCTTGTGCGGGCGCAGCATGTCGATCGGTCATCACGCCCAGTCCTTGCCGGTGGCGTCGGGCATGTACGCCCGGGCGACGGCGATGCCGATCTCGGCCAGCGCCGTCTCGTCCGGGAACACGAGGTACATCGGTCGAAGCTCGGGTTGGAACTTGCGCTTGAAGGAGAACAACGACTGGAAGCCGTAGTACGGCTCCAGCGTGTCGCCGAGGAAGTCGAGCAGCTTCTGCAGCACCTGCTGGTCGCTGGTGGCCGCCAACGTGTCTGGCGCCTTGGCCAGCGGCGCCGCCGACAGGCTGATGAACCGGAAGCCCTCCTCCTTGAACTGCATCGCCGATGCCCCGATCATGAACTCCATCACCGGGCGGAAGCCGTGGTCGCGCCGGCGCATCAGGTCGATGCGTCCAGCCGACGATCTCGCCGTCGCGCGCCACCGGCATCCACGACGTGAACCCCTCGACGGTTCGCTCGGCGTCGACGGCGAGGTGCAGGCGCACCTCCGGGTCGTCGGCCTCGCGCCAGGGAGCCCAGCGTGAAGCCCATCTCCGGCAGCGACTTGTCGGCCACCCAGCCCGCCGCTGATCGCCCGCAGCTGGTCGCTGACGACCGGCTTGGCGTCGGCCCACTGCGTGACCTCCAGCGCGCACGTCCTGCTTGCCGGCCTTGTTGATCGCCGTGCGGATGTCCTGCCACTGCTTGCCCTTGAACTCCAGGCGCCTCCAAGCGCCACGACGCTGTCCTCGGCGACCTGGACCGCTTCCACCCCAGCTCGGGCGCCAAGGCGGCCGTCTCCTCCCCGGCGGCGAACAGGCACGGGATCCAGCCCCTTCTTGAAGCAGAACGCGTCGAACTCCTTCAGCGCGTCGAGCCGTCGATCGAGCGGTCCGACCGGATCGGCCAGGCACAGCGCCACCGAGCCGACGATGCGGTAGCCGATCGCCGTCTCGCCGTCGGCGGAGAACCAGACTGTGTTGCCCTTCCACGTGAGCATCCAGTCGATCGACGACGAGCTCGTGCTGCCGCAGGAGCCCACGCAGCCGGGTCGTCCTGCTCCGGCTCGGGGCGAGGTCGCCGGCTCGAGTAGATCAACCCGATCACCGTCACCAGGATGGTGATGATCCACACCGCGCCGATCGACGTGACGAACCACTCAGCGGCCCGGGTCAACGGCTCGATGTTGCCGCTGGAGGAGAAGAACAGTCGGCTGGCGAACTCGGAGAGCATGTCCCATGGCGTGGCCGCGGGCAGGAAGTCGTCCTGCAGCACGAAGAAGCCGATCGCCGTGTAGGCGAACAGGCAGAGGGCGACGATGGCGAGGCGACGGCCGGCGCGCCGCAGCGACCGCCGATGGGACCGGGCGCTGAAGGCGCGGTACGTGACGAGCAAGCAGTGCCAGTTGCCCACCGACGAGGATGAGGTCGGCGGTCCGCTCGGCGCTCGGATCGACGGTGAACTCGCTGATGAACGCGATCACGAAGATGGAGGTCATGAACACCCATGCCACGCGACGTCCCCGCCGCAGCCCGTCGGCAGCGATGAGCAGGAGGATGGCGAAGATGACGATGGCCAGCGTCGTCGCGGACTCGACCTCCGGGTCGATGCTCTGGGTGTGGAACGGGCCGCCGTTGCCGGGGAACGCCGCTTCGATCAATGTGGCGACGGCCGAGACGGCGATGACCAGCGCGACGATCGCCCGCTGGAACCGCTTGCCGAAGTTGAGCCGAGGCGCCTCGGGCCGCCGTCCGACGAGGAACGGTCCGGCGAACAGGCCGATGAACCACGCGGCGAGGTGCTCGACGTCCCACAGCAGGCCGGACTCGAGGACCATGGCGACGAGGAAGACGCCGACGCCCACGCGGAAGCGCTTGCGCCACACGGGCTGCATCACGGCGGTGAGCGCGGCGACCACCGCATAGCCGCCGGCCGAGATGCCGAGGTCGCGCTCGCGCGTCCGAGCTCGACGGCCCACGTCCATCCGGTGTCCTCGAACGGCTTCAGGAACCCCGCCGTCACCAGCACCGCGAGGGCCTGGCCGCCGAGGACCACGAGCAGTGTCTGCCAGTGACCGACGCGCCGCTCGTAGGTGCTCGTGGCGACCACCATGAGCGCGAGGATCGGGATGTAGAGGGCCAGGTGCGGCGCGAAGAACGCCCCTGTGATCGCCGTCAGCCATTTGCCATCCTCGAACGCCGGCAGGCCGTAGGCCACGGCGTCGAACAGCTCACTGCCCTCCTCGATCCCCCTCCACATCGCTCCCGTGACGATGCCCGCGACGAGGATGATGCCGATCAGGAGGGTCGTCGCCCAGTAACGCTGCAGCAACCGCAGCGTCCAACCTGCGTTGTGGGGCGGCTCGTCGGGTGGCGACACGAGCTCGTCGGGAACGCTGGTTACGGGCTCGACGTCGGCACCTGGGACGCTGCTCGTGGTGGGGGTCACCATGGCCCGCATCATCGCGCGCTGGCGTGCCCGCGCATGCTGACCCCATGGTGGCTCGACATCGACATCGACATCGGCATCGGCATCGGCGGCGTGCCCGGCCTGTCCGCCTCGTCCGGCGTGTCAGCCGCCGACGAAGTCGACTCGCCGCAGCTCGGGTCCTGTCGAGGCGTCACTGACGCGCTGTCCAGATCACCCGCCGGCCATTGTCGCTCATCTCGATCGGGCCGACCCAGAGCTGCTCGCGGGAGTCGTCGCTCTCGACGAGCGTGGTCACGCCGGTCCGGCGGTCATCGACGGCCGGAACCGCCCCGGTGAATGGGCTGCCGTTCATGGTCAGCGTGGCGTCGATGGCGAACGCGATGCGCCCACCGCTGGCGCTCATCGAGCCGATCGGCCCGGACGGGTTGTTCGCCGATGGCACGACGGCAGCTCGTGGATGGGACGGTCGAGACCGTTGGTTCCATGGGGGTGATACAGGTAGAGCCGGCCGCTGCCGTCGCCGCCCGCAACGCCATCGAGGTCCGTCGCCGTCGACCAGAACAGGATCTTCGAGCCGTCCGGGCTGACGTCGAGCGGCACGCTGGTGCCGTTGGCCGGGCCGCCACCGAACGTCCCGCTCACGAGCCGTCGACCGCCCGCGACCATGGCCCAGACCTGCGGTTGCTGGCCGGCGCCGGACGTCTGGAGCACGACGGTGCCGCCGTCGGCGCTGATCAGCCCGTGGCTGCAGGCGCCCGGGCACGGTGTGGGGCCGGTGTCGGGACCGATCTCTCGCCATTGGCCGGTCGTGGCGCCGCGCTCGAAGACGCCCTGGTCGGCGAAGTTGGCGTTGGTTGCGCCCACGACGACCTTGCGGCTGTCGGCGCTCGTTGCGTCGAGCGAGGACCGCGTCCAGCCGACGGGCAGCGGCGGGAGGTAGTCGCCGCGGCCGGTGGCGATGTCGACACGGACCACCTGCTGGGCATCGTTGAGTCCGACGACGACGGTGGCGTCGCCCGACAAGCGGCCGTGGATCGGCGTGTGTGTGGCCTCGTGAGTGTCGACATCGAGCCGGGTCGTGGGGCCGCCGACGCCGACGAAACGGCCGTCGGCGCTGGCGTTCCAGGCGATCGGCTGGGCTGGGTGCGGAGGACAGATCGGCAAGCGCGGTCGTAGTCATCACGACGGCGCGATCGAAGCGCTGGTGCAGACGGATCCGACCGTCCCGATCGGAGGGAGTCTCAACAGGCCGCCCGCTACGAGTCGTCGGGTGGTGGGTCGGGCTCGGGGTCTGGCGGTTGCCTCTCGTTGGTCGGCTTCGGTTGAGCGTTGCGCTTGCTCTCGTCCCGGTTGTGGGCGTGGCACTTCAGCTCGCCGTTGTCGTGGGAGGTGATGCCGCCTTCGCTGTGCGGGACGACGTGGTCGACGTCGCAGGTGGCGGCCGGTTCGTCGCAGCCGGAGGGATGTTGACAGCGTCGGTCACGGACTTCGATCGCTCGGCGGAGGGCGCCGGTGAAGCGTCGCTTGTGGGACACGGCGATGACCCGGTCGGGTCCGTCGAACACCACTCGCTCGATGTCGGCGTCCGACAACAAGGGGACGATCAGCCCGGGGGCGATGACGGTGCCGGTGGCCAGCTCGCAGAGCCGGGCCAACGTCTGTTCGCCGACGAGGACGGTGAGCAGCGGGCGCGGTCGCAGCCCGCCGTGGTGGGCGCTGCGGGAACGGCGGGCCATCTCGACCAAGGCGTCGAGGCGGCGCTGCCCGGGCGTGCGGGACGGGGCATCGGGTTGCAGGTCGGCGAGGTATTCGAGGTGTTCGAGGCGTTGCAGTTCGGTGAGGAACTCGGCGCCGCCGAGCGGGTCGAACAACGCCCGCAGATCGACCACCCCCTCGAAGGTCGTGGCAGCCGAGGCCGTGCGCCCTTCGTGCAGGCGCTGACCCTCGTCCTCGATGATGGCGGCGTCGGCCCGTTGACGCCAGTAGGCGACCATCCGGCAGGCATCGGAGAACCGCAGCAGCTTGCACTGGGCGACGAGTGTCTCTTCGTGGTCGGCGAACACGACGGTGCGCGACCCGGAGTCGACGCAGGCCAAGAGGTCGACATGATCGGGAGACAGCGCACCTTCGGCCAACGCCGCCGCGGTGTGCGGCATCGTGCGCAACGCCCGGGCCCGCCGCACCTCGGCGCCGGCGGTGTTCGGGGCGATCGAGGCGTCCCGGGCCAGCCGGGCAGCCGGCGACCGGGAGCCGTCAGTGGCCCAGATGTGGCGGTGATCCCAGGCGGAGATGAGTCGGGCCCGCACCGCGGCCAGGCGTGACGACTGGCGTTGGATCGCCACCACGGCGTCGTCGAGGTCGTCGTCGGAGAGGTCGTGGGGGTCGACGTCGAGCAGCGTGATGATCGCTGCGTCGAGTTCGTCGGACACCGTTCCCCATCGCCACATTCTATCGAACAACTGTACGACCGTCAACCCCGCCCGGCGAGAAATCTCGACGGAAAGCCTGCTCAGAGGCCTGCCCTGCCCGACGCGGGCACCGCCCGCACAACAGCCCAAGCCGATCGCTTCGACCCTCATTTCGGGCAACCTGACGCCGGCTCGGCACCCCTACCGCGCTGCGGCCAGCCTCACCGACGATCGCCAATCGCTTCGACCCTCATGAGATCGTCCGGGTGAAGCTCGATGGTCAATGCTGAGGGCATCGGGACACCGCCCGCGACGCCGTCCGTTCAAGACGCTGCAGGACGGCGACGCCAGCGGGTGTATTGTGGGTCTCGACACGACGAGTGATCCGAGCGTGTTCGGCCTGCCCATTCGGCAGGATTCCGGGGATGCGTTGCTCCGAACCCTGGTGGCGCCTTCATAGAGCCCTTGACGGGCAGGAGCCATCGATGTCAGCCACCACGATCCCATCGTTCGAACCAGCTGATCTGGCGTGGCGGATGATCACGTTCAAGCTCAAGTGGGCAGTCGTCGCAGCTCTCGGTTGGACCTACGCCGCGACGCGACGTCGGATCGTCACCGGCCGCCCGGTCCCTGGCCTGCTGGTGCTCGCCACGCAGCGGACCACATGCGTTGCCATGTGCGTGGGACCGTGAACCGTGGCTGGCGAGCGGCGGCTCCGGATTCTGACTCTGCTCAACGGCAACGGCGCTCCCGAGCTGGAGACGAAGCGGCTGTGCGAGGTGTGCGCTGAGGTCACTGGCGTGAACGGCGCTGGAATCATGCTGATGTCCGGTGACGTGCCGCGAGGTTCGGTGTGTACTACCGACAAGGTGAGCGCACTCATCGAGCAACTGCAGTACGCGCTCGGGGAGGGACCCTGTGTCGACGCCTACCATGAGGACCGCCCCGTGCTCGAACCCGATCTGGCTGAACCGGTCAGAGCCCGCTGGCTCGCCTTCACCGGGCCGGCCGTCGAGGCGGGCGTGCGGGCCGTCTTCGGCTTCCCTCTGCACGTGGGGGCGGTGCGCCTCGGGGCGCTCGATCTGTACCGCGACCGATCGGGTTCCCTCACCGACGAACAACACGCCGACGCGCTGGTCATGGCCGACGTCGCCGCCCAGGCAGTCCTCGTACTGCAGGCGAACGCGCCGCCCGGAACGCTGGCCGCCGCGCTAGAGGCCGGCGCCGACTTCCAGTACGTGGTGCACCAGGCTTCCGGCATGGTCGCCGCCCAGCTCGACATCGGCGTCACAGAGGCGCTCATCCGACTCAGGGCGTACGCCTTCGGCAACGGCCGTCCCCTCGCTGAGGTGGCTCACGACGTTGTGGCCAGAACGTTGATTCTCGAGGTGACAGACGGAGAGGAAGACTCCCCGTCGTGAGAACGCACCTCCGCCGAGGGCGGCCATAGTCGACCAGCCGCCGTTGTATCATCGCTGGGAGCGTCATGGTCCCGAGCGGGGGCGGCCGACATGATCGGGGCCCAGGTGACTGGAGATCTCATGCCCAGAGAAGCGATGCTGGCCAAGACGTTCGTCGAGTTGGCCGACACGCTCGTCGCGGACTTCGACGTGGTGGAGGTGCTGACGTTGCTCGCTGACCGTTGCGTCGACGTGCTCGACGTCGACGCCGCTGGACTCATGCTGGTCGCACCCGACGGTGACCTGCGGGTGATGGCTTCCTCCAGCGAGGCCATGCGCGTGCTGGAGTTGTTCGAGCTACAAGCGAAGGAGGGCCCCTGCCTCGACTGCTACCTGACGGGGCACCCAGTCGTGAACCAGGACCTGGCCAGGGTCGACGGCCGCTGGCCCCGATTCGCCGCGGAAGCGCTCGCGGCCGGCTTCCACTCGGTCCACGCGTTGCCCATGCGGCTGCGCGGCACGGTCGTCGGTGCCCTCAACCTGTTCCACATCGAGCCGGGGGCGATGCGACAGACCGACATCGAGTCCGCCCAAGCGCTCGCCGACGTTGCCACCATCGCCATCCTCCAGCACCGCGCCACGCTCGAGGCTCAGGTCCTCAACGAACAGCTCAACCATGCTCTGAACAGCCGCATCGTCATCGAGCAGGCGAAAGGGATGGTCGCTCAGCGGGAAGCCGTCGACATGGAACAGGCGTTCGCCACGTTGCGCAACCACGCCCGCAACCACAACCTTCGGCTGGCGGACGTCGCCCGCGACGTCATCGCCGGAAACCTGGCCGCGGCCGCGCTCGACCGTCCGCCCTTCGCCAAGTCAACCTGACTTCGGCCGCGACGCTTGCGGTGGCCGAATGGTGGCACTGTACGGTTCACTTCGTCGCCGAGCCGTTCGGCTTGTCCTCCTCCGAGGACTTCTCCTTTGCCCGGTGGATCTTCTCTCGGAGCGTCTCGACGGGGCGTATGAAAAAGGCCTTCTCGCGAAGCTCAGCGAGCGTCTTGCGCAGGAAGCTTTCCTCACCGCTCTCGATGAGCCGGTGAATGACAAGTGGCTCCGCCGATGCCGTCTCGATCTGTTCGTTGGCCAGGATGGGCATCAGCTTCACCGCGAAGGCCTGGAACTCATCCACGCTGTCCCACACGTCGAACATCGTCAGGTGATGATCTGGACCGAAGCATGCGTGGAATCGGCGTCCCGGCGGGTCACCGGCTCCGGACGCCTCCAACTGCTCGATGACCCGGTCGTACTGCTCGGCAGTCATCGACGCCGGCGTGGACAGGAATGCGACAGCCATCACCAACCTCCCACATACGAAGACGAGCCCATCTTGCCGCGACGCGATGAACGGAGCGGCGGTTCAGCCTGGTTGGTAGGGTGAAGTTCCTTCTTGGGTGAGTCGCCTCGTTTGGGCAGGACGGCCGGTCGTGCTGTCGCCCCGTGCAGGCTCGACGCCTCGACCTGAGCCGAGTCGAGGAGGCCGCCATGCCCGTCAGCCGATTGATGGCGAGCGCACGCCGGCGCCGCTACGGCGTCGTCAACTGCTGGGGCTCCCGGACGTCGGCGTCGGCGCGCTTCGCGAGCGCCCTGGCCGACTCGCTGGCTTGCCGACACGAGGTCGCCCGGATCGCGTCGACGACGCCGGCACCTGCCGACGCCCATCCGAGTGTTTCGATGGACTCGCCCCGCCCACTGGCCGCCGTTGCCGGCGAGCTGAACCAATGCGACGTCGCGATCATCCATCACTGTGTCGAGGACGACCGGTTCCCCAGCCGTCATCACACGGCGGAGTCGAGCTACCGGTTGCTCGACGTCGTCGAGATGGTCGGCGTGCCGACCATCGTCGTGCTCCACCATGTGCCGGCCGATCCGACCGCCGATCAACGGCGAACACTCGCCAGGGCCTGTCGGTCTGCCGATGGGGTCGCCGTGACCGCCGCACCTGCCGCCGCCCGATTGGCCAGCACCTACGGCGTCGACCCGTCGGCGCTGTGGTTGCTGCGCAGCGGTCCGACGACCCGGCGGGCCAGCTCGATGCCTACTCGGCGACCGAGCATCGTCACGTGGGGCCCGATCGCTCCCGGCGGTGGGATCGAATCGATGATCGACGCGATGGAGCACTTGTCGGCCCTCGACGTGCGATATCTGATCGCCGGGCCGACATCGGACGGCCTCGGCGCGAGCGAGGCCGAGAACTACCGTGAAACGCTGATCCGGCGATGCTGGATCTCTGGCGTGGCAGCTCATGTCACGTTTGCGCGCGACGACGCCGACCAAACCGCGATGACCGAGGCGCTGCGCGAAGCCGTCGCCGTGGTCCTGCCACAGGATGTCGCTGGAGAGCAGATCGATGGGTTCTTCGAGGAGATGCTCGCCGCCGGCGTCCCGATCGTCGCCACCGACGTTGCCGCGTCCTCGGAGATCCTGCCCTCGTCGGCCGCGCTGCTGGTGCCACGCCGGGATCCCGCTGCGCTCGCCGACGCCGTGCTGCGGATCATGGTCGACCCGCACCTCGGCGAATCGATGGTCCGAAGCGCCGCACGAATGTCCCCGCCAGCGACGTGGCCCGGCGTCGCCCAGCAACTCGACCGACTCGCCGATGCCGCGCTCCGCTCGACGGCGACCGCCCGGCGTCCTGCCGTGTGAGCCGAATCGGCTGCGGATGTTGGGCGACGAGTCGCTCGACGGCATGACTTGGTCGGATTACTTTCGCGGTGACGAGAGGGGTGCGTTGTGGCGAAAGACAAGCGTGGTCTCCGGGTCGTGTCGTACACGAACGTCGCGGGGGTGATCAACGATCAGCGCTACGTGGGCACCATCGAAGCCGAGTTCGACACGACTCTCGGTGGTTCCTCGCAATGTGAGTTCACCGAGCTCCCGAGGACGTTCAACCCAGGGACGCTCGGAACGCACACTTGAACAACCCACCACACGTCTGCTGGTCTGAGCAGACCCACCGACATCTACAACCTCTTCGACCTGACCCGGGGCAATTACGCGGTCGAACGGGTGCTGGAGCTGCCTGACTATCCGGAGAGTCGAGTCGTCTTCACGACCGAAGTCGTCGCGACATCGAAGTCGAAGTGGCACACCGAACTTGCGTTGACCGGCTCGTACGACGGGCCGACCGACTTCGTGGCCTCACGGGGCTACCGATTGTGGTGGAGGACCGAGCGCGGCCTGCTTCGAGAGCGCGGCATGGCGATGTTGGAGCGTTCGAGCGGCGAGCTCGTGGCCAGCGAGTGGACATCCACCATCACGATCGACCGCGAGATGGCGAAGCGGTTCCCGACGTCCGGCCAGGTGGCACGTGTTGTCATCGCGCCGTTCCGCATCGACGGCGCCACCATGCGTTACGACTGGCGGGGGGCGGTGAGCGCGCAGGCGCCGTTCCCACGTCGCGCCCGGACGTCGCGAGCACGCTGAGACTCGGAACGCCCGGGCGGCAGAGAGCAACCAGCCCGTCTATGGTTTGCGGCCCCACGCCGAGATGAGTGGCGGCGTGGCCAGGTCCAGCACGCCGGCGGCGACAGCCGTCAAATGGGCGTCGATCTCCTCGACGGTTGCATGCCCGGCGGCAACGAGCTCGTCGCGCACCTGGGTGATGTTGGCCTGCTCCAACGCTGAGGCTGCGGGCAGGGCGATTGGCAGGTAGGCGTCGGCGGCGACGTTGATCAGGCCGGCCTGTCGCAGCAGTCGAGGCAGTCGTCGGCCCAAGTCGAGATCTGCGCCTCGCCCGGCGAGCAAGGCGCGCAGGCCGGCCCGGATCCTGTTGGCCCGTTCCTGCTCGGGACCGGCAGCATCGGGGCAGGCGAACGGCTGCAAGTTCGAGTCGAAATCCTCCACCAGCAGCCAGCCGCCTGCACGCAGAGCGCCGACCATGCGCTCCAAGGCCTGCGCCCGACCTGGAACGTGAATCAGGACCAGACGCTCATGGACGAGATCGAACGGCCCGGGCGGGGGATCGTCTTGGGCGACGTCGTGTCGCCGCACCTCAACGTTGTCGCCGTCCACGTCCTGGACCCATCGCAGATCGATGTCCGTCGCGATCACCCTGCCCGACGGCCCAACTCGGTCCGACAACCAATGAAGTATCGACGGCCCACCGACTCCGACCTCCCAACAGCGCCAACCCTGCGTGATCCCCAACATCTCGACGTGGCGGAAGGTCACGGGGTTGAACAGCGCAGCGAGACTGTCGAATCGCTGCTCCGCTTCCGGCGCCCGGTTGTCGAGCAGATAGCCGGACCGAGCCCTCGGGCTCGCCGGTTCATCAACCACAGCGCCAGCTGGTGGTGCCGCCCGTTCCTGGCTCCCGCGGCGCGTGACCGATGACGATGCCGTGCACCCCGTCCAGCATGCCGGATCACGAGCCCCTCGATGTTCGAATACGGTCCAGCGCGATGGACAGCCGGCTCGCGGGGGTGCTCGTGTTCGTTGCCTCCGGCGCCGTGCTGGTGCTCGAGATCCTCGCCGGACGGCTGCTGGCGCCCTACGTCGGGGTGTCCCTCGACACGTTCACGGGCATCGTCGGCGTCGTCCTCGCCGGCATTGCGCTCGGCACATGGGTCGGCGGACGGCTGGCCGACCGCATCAACCCACGGACCCTCCTGCCGGTCGCGCTGACCCTTGGCGGGAGCGCGGCGATCGCCGCCGTGCCGATCATCCGTGGCCTCGGCCCGGCCGCCGACGGTTCGAACCCGCCGACGATCGTGCTCCTCGCCACGGCTGCCTTCTTCCTGCCGTCGGCGCTGCTCAGCGCCGTCAGCCCGCTGGTCGTCAAATTGCAGCTGGGCAGCGTCGACCACACGGGTCGGGTCGTCGGCCGGCTGGCGGCGCTCGGCACGGCCGGTTCGCTGGTCGGGGTGTTCGGCACCGGCTTCATCCTCGTCGCCCAGTTCCCGATGACGCCGGTGGTCATCGTGGTCGGCGGGATGATGGTCGCCGCCGGCGCCGTGCTGTGGTGGCGGTTGCCGCGGACGGGAGACAGCCGCCGGCCCGACTCGGCGGTCGGAGCCGGCTGTCTCATCGCCCTCGTCGCCGGGGGCACGGCGCTGGTGGCCGGCGTGCCGTGCGACGTCGAGACGGTCTACTTCTGCGCCAGTGTGCGGGACGACCCGGCGCGGGCCTCAGGCCGCGTCCTCATGCTGGACGACCTGCGGCACTCCTACGTCGATCTCGAGGACCCGACCCACCTCGAGTTCGCCTACACGCAGCTCCTCGGCGATGTTGCCGATGCCGTGCGTCCGGCCGGGACGGCGATCGACGCCGTGCACGTCGGCGGTGGCGGGTTCACGATGCCGCGCTACCTGGCAGCGACGCGACCTGGATCCGACAGCGTGGTGTTCGAGCTCGATCCCGGCGTCGTCGAGCTGGCCGAGGACGAGCTCGGTCTGCGCCTCGACCGGCGGCTGCGGGTGATGACGGGCGACGCCCGAGGCCACCTCGCCGAGCGTCCCACGGCGTCGGCCGATCTCGTCATCGGTGACGCCTTCGGTGGGCGGGCCGTGCCTTGGCATCTCGCCACGCGTGAATTCGCCACGGACGTGGCCCGGGTCCTACGACCGGATGGCATCTTCGCCCAGAACGTCATCGACCAACCCCCGCTGCGCTTCCTCGGCGCCGAAGTCGCCACGCTGCGCGAGGTGTTCGCCAACGTCGCCGTGCTGGCGCCGCCAGCGCGGTTCGCCGGCACGAGCGGCGGCAACAGCATCGTCATCGCCAGCGACGCGCCGCTGCCGCTCGACGCGATCCGAGCGCGCATCGCCGCCCGCGGAGATGATGACGTCGTGGTCAGCGACGACGCCGCGCTCGACGAACTGGTCGGCGGTAGTCCGGTGCTGACCGACGAGTACGCGCCGGTCGATCAGCTGCTGACGTGATCGGCGCGTCAGTAGGCGCGTCTCGGCATGTCGCCCGGCGGTATCAGCAGCAGGACGATCAAACCGATCAGCGGGAAGATGAAGCACAGGATCGGCCACAGGGTCGTGCTACGGCCCTTGCCGGCGGCGATCCTGTAGCCGAGGTACGCGCAGATGATGGCGACGATCAGACCGATGATGCTGAACGTGACGGTCACGGACACCCTCCTTGCTGGATGTACGCCGAGGCTATGCCCGGGCAGGGTTGGCTATCGCGGATGCTCGGCGCGGCGTCAGGCGTCGCCGACGGCGTAGAAGTAGCCGTCTCGCGTCCCGACGTACAGTCGGCCCTTCCACAGCGCCGGCGTGGACTCGATGTTGGCCGGCAGCTGCACGGTCCACAGCGGCGCTGGCGCCCCGACCGCCGTCAGGTCGAAGGCATGGATCACGCCGGTCGCGTCAGCCTGCATCAGCACGTCGTCGACGACCACCGGTGAGCTCATCACGGACCACGGCAGCTCGATGGTCCACCGGATCGCGCCGGTGGCCCGGTCGATGCCGTGCATCGGGCCGTTGAACGTCGGCCAGATGATCACGTCGCGATAGAGCGCCGGCGTCGACCACGTCCCGCTCTTGCCGCCGACCTGGTCGGGGATCGACCACACGACGGGGTTGTCGGGCTGGCGCGGGTCGAGCTTGAGGAGCTGGCCGATCTGGCGGCCCCGCTCGTTCTGTCGATCCCACTCCTGGCCGACGTACAGGTAGCCCTGCTCGTCGGCGACGATCGTGGCGTCGGTGTCGTCGCCGGTCCAGAAGCGGAACGTGCGGGTGATCTCGCCCTGACCCGTGCGCAGGCTGCTCAGATCCCAGCCCTGGACGAGCCCGCCCGACGACGTGAAGTAGGCGGTGTCGCCGACCAGCGTGACGGCGTTCTCCACCGACACGCGATCATCGGGCAGGTTGGCCAGGAGCTCGTCGTCCCACGCGGGGGCCGTGAAGACCAGCTCGGGTGCGACCTGGACGAGCCCGTCGGGCCCATAGCTGCGATTGAGCCGGACGACGTGGAACCGGCTGTTCTCCCCGCCCGTGACGAGGAAGTCGCCGACGATCAGCGGCGCGGCGTCCCAGTCGCTGTTCCACAACCGCGGCTGCAGCGCCGGATCGGTTGAGTCGAGGGCCCACAGCTCGACCGGCTCGCCACGGTCGATGGCCAGGACGCGCAGCTTGTTGTCGCGCGAGCCGCCGTACACGAGCGGGAACCCATCGGGGTCGACGGTCACCGTGCCCTTGGCGATGTCACCGGTCGGGAACGGCGGGAGGATCGGCTGGCCGGTCGCCGCGTCGAGGAAGTGGAAGTTGTAGTCATACGCACCGAAGACCACCCAGGTCCGCCCGTCCCGCTCGAACACCGCCGGTTGGCCGACCCAGCCCGTGCCGCACCACGTGCGGGTCTCCCCGTATTCGCTGGATGCGCCGCACATCCCGGAGCCCGGGTATCGCCACAGGACACCGGGCTGGCGTGGCACGGGCCCGGCACCGTGGTACGTACGGCTCGGGTTGCCGCGGAACGTCAGCAGCCCGGCGACCGCGCCACCCCACGGTCGACCGACGTCGTCGCCGTACGCCAGAGCAGGGGGCCGAGTCGTGGTCGGCGCCGGCGGGACGGTCGTGGCCGGTGCGCCCGCCGTCGGCGCCACCGTCCCCACGGTCGGCCCCGCCGTGGCCGGAGCACCGCTCGCGGCGGGCGTTCCAACGCTGGTCGCGACCGGCGTCGGGGCCAGCGTCACCGTCGACGAGCCGGACGAGCCGGAACTGCACGCCGCCAGCAGCATGCCGAGAACTGCCGCAAACCGGCGACGGCGCATGACCGGACGGTAGCCACCGGGCGGTGCGAGCATCCAGCATTCACGCCGCGGTGGGTCGGTAGCCTCGCCGATCGTGCCCCCCGTGGCGAGACCGCTCGCCGCCTGTCTCGCCCTGGCTGCACTGACCTCCTGTGACTCCGGGGGCGGGTCGGCTCGCTCGTTGGAGTTCGACTCGGGTCCCTCGCTCGCCGCCGAGACACCGACCGCCCCCGCCTCGACCATCGCCCCGACCGCTCCCCCGACGGTGGCCCCGACCGGCGCCCCGCCGCCGACGCTGGCGGCCACCGTGGCCTCGACGTCAACGCCGACGCCGACGACCGTCACGTCCATCACGACCGTCCCAGCAGCGCCGAGCACGGTGCCGGCCACCGCGCCGCCAGCGGCGGGACGGTCGTTCAGCGTGCTGGCGACCGGCGACCTGCTGTCCCACATCCCGGTCGTGCGTCAGGCCAACGCCAATGCAGGCGGGGGCGGGTACGACTTCACGCCGATGTTCGCCGTGGTGCGGCCGACCGTCGAGGCTGCCGACCTGGCCATCTGCCACCTCGAGACACCGGTCGCCCCACCGGGCACGGAGCCCGACGCGACACCCCCGACTACGGGGTGCCGGCGGAGATCGCCGCCGGGATCAGGTCGGCCGGCTTCGACCGCTGCTCGCTGGCCTCCAACCACGCGATGGACAAGGGTGCGGCTGGCGTCGATGCCACGCTCAACACGTTCGACGCGGTCGGCCTCGGCCACGCCGGCATGGCCCGCACCCCGACCGAGGCAGCGCCGGACATCTTCGACGTGCGCGGCGTCAGCGTGGCCCATCTGTCGTACACGTTCAGCTTCAACGGCATGCCGACGAACGGCGAGCCATGGCGATCCAACCTCATCGATCCGGAGCGCATCATCACCGAGGCCCAGGACGCCCGCGCACGGGGCGCCGAGTTCGTGCTCCTCTCGCTGCACTGGGGTGCCGAGGGCGTCACCGGCGTCACCGCCGACCAGCGGCGCTGGGCGGAGCAGATCACCGCCAGCGGGGCCATCGACCTCATCGTCGGCCACCACGCCCACGTCGTGCAGCCGATCGAGCAGGTCAACGGCCGCTGGGTCGTGTTCGGGCTCGGCAACTTCCTCGAGCGCGATGAGCTCCTCGACGGACTGCTGCGGGATCCGCGGCCAGGACGGGATGATGGTCCGTGTCGAGGTCGCCGAGCAGGCCGACGGCACGTTCGCCGTCGGTCCGCCACAGGTCATCCCGACGTATGTCGATCGATCCGGCTACGTGGTCCTGCCAGTGCAGGCCGGCCTCGTCGACCCCACCCTCGGTGGGACGGTCGGCACCGGTGCCCTGCAGCAGTCGTTGGAGCGGACGCGCAGCGTCGTCGGTGAGCTGATCACGGGAGCTTGAGTGCGCCGCCGGCGCTCACGGCTCCTGCTGGAACGGGCGACTCTCGAGCCGGCGGACCTCGGCGGGAACGGCGTCGAGGCGCGGTGGTCGCGGGGGCGTCTCGGCGTCGCCAGCTTGGGCATGGCCGTCGGTCGGTGCGGCGCCGAGCACGCTGCGCAGCGTCTGGGCTGCGCCGAGCAACGCTGCTGACTCATAGGGAACGACGATCTTGGCGTTGTCGCTGTCGGCGAACTTGGCCAGGGCGTCGAGCTGCAGGATGGCGACCAGTGTCGGGTCGGGATCGCCCTGCTTGATCGCCGCGTAGACCGTCTCGATCGCCTTGGCCCGACCCTCGGACTCGAGGATGGCGGCCTGCCTGCTGCCCTCGGCGCGCAGGATCGCCGCTTGCCGTTGACCCTCGGCCGTGCGCACCGCCGCCTGGGCGTTGCCCTCGGCGACGTTGATCGCCGATTGCAGCAGGCCCTCCGACTGCAGGATCTTGGCCCGCTTCTCCTGGTCGGCCTGCTTCTGCAAGGCCAGCGCCTCGAGGATCTTGGGCGGTGGGGCGATCTCGATGATCTCGATGCGGTTGATCCGGATGCCCCACTTGTCGGTGACGGCCTCCATCTGCTGCTGCACGTCGGTGTTGATGTTCTCGCGCTCCGAGAGCGCCTGGTCGAGCGTCATCGTGCCGATCACCGACCGCAGCGCCGTCCGGGCCAGCGCGTCGATCCCGATATCGAAGTTGGCGATGCTGAACAACGCCTGCTCGGCGACGACCACCTGGGTGAAGATCGTGGCGTTCACCGTGACGACGACGTTGTCCTTGGTGATGACGTCCTGGCGATCACCGGGACGTGGGATCTCGCGCATGTCGACGCGCTGCAGCGTGTCGACGAACGGGGCGATGATGACGAGGCCCGGCTCGTGCGTCTTGCGGTACTCGCCGAGGTGCTTGACGACACCGACCTCGCCCTGCTGCACGATGTTGACCATCTGGCGCAACACGAGCAGCAGCACGGCCATCACGAGGACGGCGATGGCCAAGCCGATGATGCCCGCTGTGTTCATGACGACTGCTCCTGTTCTCCATCATCGACGAACCGACGGTTGTCTGCTTCGGTGAGACCCTCCACGTCGAGCAGGCCGTCGATCGGCAGATGGCCGTCGGCCGGCCAGACGATGAGCGTCGTCCCCTCGACGCCGGTGATGACCACCCTCGTACCGGGCGGCAGCGCGACGTCAGCACCGCTCACGGCTCGCCATCGCTCGCCGGCGAGCTCCACGTGACCGACGCGGGTCACGTCGCCGACGACGTCGATCGTCACCACTTCGTGGCCGACGAAACCACCGTGCACACCCCGCCCGCGATGCGTGCCGTGGCGGGCCAGCATGGCCGCGCTGACGCGCGGCCGCACGAGCACGATGCCGACGACGGCCACGAGCACGGCGGCGATGACCTGCGCGGCGATCGCGTCGGGAGCGACGACAGCGACCGCTGCACCGGCGAAGCAGCCGACGGCGGCGAACAGGGAGTAGAAGGCGAAGTGGTGGAGCTCGACGGCGAGGAGCACCACCCCCACAGCGATCCATGCGATGGCCATGCCGAGACCTTCCTACTGGGACCGAGTGTATGACGGCGCCACGGCATCCGCCCGGACAGCCAGATGACGGTTGCGCAACGGGTCAGCGGGCGATCAGCCCTCGTCGAGCAGGCACCCGTACCCGTTGGCGGTCGCCACGTCCGTCGGTACGAAACCGAGGTTCAACAACTCACCGGCGTCCTGGTTGCCGAACGACGCAGCCAGCGCCGCGGCGGCGGCGACGACCTGGTCACGAGGCAGCGTCTCGGCGATCGAATCGATCAGCTGCACCTGGATGGTGGCGCCGTCGGTCGGAGTCGTGGCCCGCAGCGCCCGTTCCGCTTGGTCGGCCAACGCGGCGATGTCGCGCTCGGTCAGTCCGAGGGTGCCCAGCGCTGTCCGCGACAGCTCGGCGCGGGCCCGCAGTGGATCGGCGCGCTCGAACAGCTCGACCGGGGCGGCGTCGAGGTAGGGGGTCAGCGCACGGACGAGGATCGGCGCGTAGGCGAGATCGGACAGGCCCTGCTCGTCTGCTGGCTCGGTCAGCACGGCCTCGGCATAGGCGGTCGCCGAGAGCACGACGTCCGACACCGCGTTGCAGAACGCCCCCGGATCGCCGCCAGTCAAGGTCGTGATGATGTCGTTCGGATCGACGTCCGCCGGCACGCTGGTGTCCGGCGGCGTCGTCGTCGCGGGGACCGTCGTGGGCGGCGCGACGGTCGTCGCCGGCGCCGTCGTCGCCGACGTCGCCGAGGTCGTCGCCGACGGCACCTCGTCGTCCGGCACGTCGTCCAGTAGTTGGGCGTTCAGTTCGGCAAGGTGGTCGATGAGGTCCGAGTTCTGGGCGTAGTCGATGGCGACGATGTTCGGCAGCTTGCCGCGCTGTTCGATGCACTCCTCGAGTCGCGCGGTGACGACGTCGTCGGCATTGGCCCGACCGGCGGTCGCCGGATCCGGACCCTTCGTCGTCACCCAGTGGTTGACGAGGAACAGCTCACCGTTCGTGTCGCCGCGGTTCGGGCTGCACTCGAAGTCGTCGACCGAGTCGAACTTGAACTGCGTCTCCTGGACCCAGCCCTGGTACGCCGGCTGGTACCACGGCGGGGCACCACCGCCGCCGCCATCCTCGGCGAACACGACGACGGTCGTGCCGGCGTCGATCAGCTCCTGCAGCGTGGGCAGCGGCTGTCCGGGCTCGAGCGTGGCGATGTTCTCCTCGAGCCCTGCCTCGACGAAGGCGGCCGCCGTATCAGCTGGCGTCGTGGCGTCCTGGATGATGATCACGATGACGTCGTCGGGGTGCGTGTCGACGAACTCCTTGATGTCGTCGAGCACGGTGGCGAAGGAGATCGCGCCGAGCTCGCAGTAGTTGTGGCAGAGGTAGATGCCGCTGTTGGCGTTGGCCGCCTTCGGTGCCCGCGCGGCCAGGGCATTGGCGCGATCGACGACGTCGACGTCGGCCTGCTCGAACTCCGGGTTGGCCAGCTCACGCGCCCGGTCCGTGAGCACGATCGGCGTCTGCGATCCCGGCATCCGCGACCGCGACGGGATGCCGTAGTGCGTGTCGAAGAGCAGCGCTCGCACGCCGCTGTTGAGCTGGTCGTCGATCGGGCCGATCTGCTCGCCGAACAGCCAACCGGGATAGAGCGGCGACGACATCGCGTTGTGTGTGCCGGCCAACATGACCTGGTCCAGGCGGAGGTCGCAGAGGGCTTCGTCTCCGTTGCACCCCGAGGGCGCCGCGTCGGATGCGTCGGCCGAGGATCGGGCGGTGGTCAGGACGAGCCCGCCGATCAGACCACCGACGAGTAGCAACACGGCGCCGACGACCAGCACGGGACGCCACCACGACGTGCGGGCCCGCTCGTCGGTGGCGACACGGCGCAGGAGGCGGAGGAGCTCCGCCGTCCCGAGGTACGTCAGCCACAGCCCGGTCACGGCCGCCAGGAGCACGGAGGACAACGCGATGTTCTGGATGATCAGGAAGCCGAGCACCACGCCGAGCGCGCCGATCAGCACCGTCCCTCCGGTCGACTGGCGGCGCTGGTCCAGCCAGCCCCCGATGCGGCGGGTGACCACGGCGGGGGTGAACAAGCGGTCGGTGGCCGCGGCGGCGGCCGCCGTCACCACGCCGTAGCCGATGACCCACAGGGCCAACGTGCGCAAGTCGACGACCACGTCGCTGACGCCGCCACTGATCGCCGCGCTCAGCGCGGGGTCGGAGACGCGCCGCCCGGCATACCACTGCACGACCCACAGCAGGGCGACCACGAAGAAGCCGACGGACACCAGCACCCACCCGAGCCACCACACGGTGCGCCGCCGGTGCGTGGACAGCGCGACGGCCACCGCGGCGGCGACCACGGCACCGACCAGGGCGCCGTACCCGACGTAGCGGATGGTCGACTCGAGCTCCCACACGCCGAGGTCGCCCAAGGTCTTCGTCGTATCGGCGAAGCTCGACGCGAATCCGCCCTCCTGTACCGGTTTTCCGCGGGCGTCAGAGGGCAGCTGCAGGGTGCCCGTGATGATCGAGATCGAGTCGGAGAGGTTGACGCCCGCCGCGCCGGAGCCACCGCGCAGGAGGTCGGCGTGGAGGGTGCGGATGGCGTTGCGGAAGATGCTCCTGAACGTGTCGGTGTCGAGGGCCGTCTCGATGGCCGTCTCGAACGCCGGCCGGAAGCTGATGGCCTGCTGGTTGCCGGCCCGCACGAGCTCGGTGGTCAGCCGCTCCGCCACCTCTTGGCGGACCGCCTGGGAGTGGAGGACGGACACCGCCCGGCGGCTGAAGGCATCGCTGTCGTAGACGGTGTTCTCGACCCACAGCGACAGACCGCCGACGAGCAGCAGGATGCCGCTGAGCACGAGCAGGATCGGGACGAGCGCGCGGCGCACGGTCAACCACCCCCAGCCAGCGGCCGGGGACGGGGGTCCGCCGTCAACACGGCGTCATGTTGGCACACCACGCCCGTTGATCAGCCGCGTGGCGCGGCGGCTACGTCCAGCCGTCGCTGCCGTCCGGGTCGTCGAACGCGCCGTCGAGCAGCACCTCCTTCTCCGGGTCGTCCAGCAGCGCGCCGGCCTCGGCCAGCTCCTCCACGTCGACGTCACCGTCACCGTCCTCGACGCCCGAGTACTGCAGCCGCGTCTTGTCGAACGGCGTCTCGTCCTGCTCGGCCTCCAGATCGAGGATCTCGTCTGCGTCGGAGACGTCGGCCTCCGCCGCCAACTCGGTGACGATGGCTTCCTCGTCGTCGACATCGTCGTCGTAGTCGTCGAGCTCGTCGGACATCAGCACCTCCGCCGGCGACGCTACTGGCTGAAGCTGCCCGAGCGCAGCGAGTCAGCGTTGAACACTATCTGGGCACCGTTCTTCCCGACAGTCGCGAAGGAACGCACCCAGTTCGAGTGGCCAGGCGCGAGGCCGACGGCGCATCCCCGACCTGTACGGTCGGCGCCGTGCACCGATCCCGCCACGGACGCCTGATCGTCGCCCTCGCCGCCGCCGGGCTCGTGGCGACGTCGTGCGGCTCGGACTCGGCGCCGACGACGGCGTCGGCGATGGAGGCGACACCGCCCGCCACCGAGTCACCCGTGACGTCGGAGTCCCCCGCCACGACCGCCACCCCGACCACCGAGGACAGGCCAGGCACCACGGAGCCGCCGCCGGAGACGTCCGTCGATCCGACCGCCGACGCCTTCCAGTGGGCTCGCTCGCCCGACGGCATGAGCGAGCAAGGGTTCCTGGACGTGCCGCTCGACTACGACGACCCCGACGGCGAGATGATCTCGCTGTACGTGGTGCGCCATCCGGCCGAGGACCAAGCCAACAAGATCGGGACGCTGCTCGTCAACCCGGGAGGCCCCGGGGTGGGCGGCAGCATCCTGGCGCTCCATGCTGCCGACATCTACGGCGAGGACCTGCTGGCCCGCTTCGACATCGTCGGCTGGGACCCGCGGGGCACCGGGGAGTCCGAGCCGTTCATCGACTGCGTCGACGAGTACGACCCGTACCTGGGGATCGAGACGGGGGCCGACACGCCCGAGGAGGAAGCTCAGCTGCGCGCCGCGGCGGCGGAGTTCGCCGCCGGATGCGCCGAGCGCTCAGCCGAGCTGCTCGACCACATCTCGACCGTCGACGCCGCTCGCGACATGGACGCCATCCGTGCCGCCCTCGGGGAGGACAAGATCACCTACTTCGGGTGGAGCTACGGCACGAAGCTCGGCGCCACGTGGGCCACGCTGTTCCCTGACACCGTGCGGGCGGCCGTCCTCGACGGTGCCCTCGACCCGACGACCGGGCGGGTCGACGGACTGATCGACCAGACCGCCGGCTTCGACCGCACGCTCTCGGCGTTCCTCGCCGACTGCGCCGCCGACACGACCTGTCCGTTCCACAACGAGGGTGACCCGGAGGGCGCCTTCGCCGCGCTCATCGCCGCCCTGGAGCAGGATCCGATCCCGACCCGAGCGGGGCGACCGCCCCTGGTCGACGGCGTCTTCGAGTTGGCCGTCGCCCAGGCCCTGTACGCCGAGGCGCAATGGGAGCAGCTGGCCGAGGCGCTGGCAGCCGCGCAGGCCGGCGACGGCGCTCTCCTACTGGACCTGTACGACGCGTACTACCACCGGCTACCCGACGGCTCCTACGGCAACGACCTCGAGGGGTACTTCGCCATCACGTGCGCCGACGACCCGGCCGTCGGCGGTGTCGACGCAGCGGTCGCCGCCCGTCCGGAGTTCGCCGCCGTGTCGCGCATCGGCTACACCCAGGCCTACGAGCTGGTGATCTGCGCGTCCCTGCCACCGCAACCGAACGAGCCGTTCGAGATCACCGGGGCCGGGGCCGGCCCGATCATGGTCGTCGGGAACACCGGTGACCCGGCCACCCCCTACGAGGGCAGTCGCGTGATGGCCGAGACCTTGGAGGACGGCTTCTTCGTCACGGTCGAGGCCAACACCCATACGGGCTACGGCGTCAGCCTCTGCGCCAGATCGGCGATCGAGGCGTACCTCATCGACCTCACCATCCCCGAGGGCGAGCTCGTCTGCTAGATCGCCCTCGCCCGCCGGAGCGGGATGGTGTGATCTGATGGTGGCGGGGAAGGGGGCGTGATGGACGCCGGTCGAGACATCGTCGTGGAGATCAGTCCCGTCCGGTCGTCGCAGCTGCTGCTGGCCCAGGCGCGTCGCGCCCGCGCCGCCAGCTGCCCGGTGCAGGGGCCGGCTGGTGTCGCGTTCTGGCCCACGGAAGCACGGCTCGAACAGGGCCGCAGCGGACCGGTTGCGGTGATCGACGGCGAGACGAGCCTTCTCGACGTGCTGATCGACGACCGCCGCGAGCCACTCGACGACGAGCTGCGGGCCGTCCGTCCCGAGATCTTCCGCGTGCTCGGACCGCTGGCCGCACAGATCGGCAGCGAGGTCCAGGATGTCGGTTTCCGCGTCGTCGGCGACGGCGCCCTCACCATCGGCGTCGACCTGTGGGGTGGTGTCTTCCAGGACACCGCCGCCCGAGAGGCGTGGTCGACGTTCGACGACGACTTCCGGCGCGGTGAAGACTGGGCGCTGTTCGTCGATCGACGCTTGCTCGTCCCGGTGATCGAACGCGCCGCGCGGCGGGCCGGTCGGGCCCTGCCGTTCACGGTCGACGACGTGGAGGTGGAGTGGGCCGACCCGATCATCGTGCGGCTCACGGGCAGCTACCTGACGGGGTTCGGCGCATTCGGCTGGTGGCACGAGCTGGGCGTGACGGTCGATGTGCGGATCGACTTCGCGGTGAACCCTCGGCGCCAGCTCGTGCTGCGGCGCCGCCGCGCCAGCCTGCGGTTGGACGGCGTCGGCGCACAGATCGCCGGGTGGGTGTACGGAGACCAAATCCGCACCGCGCTGCGCGAGGAGATCGATCCGGACGAGGTCTTCCCGCCGGTCCCGCTGTACTTCACCCTGCCCCCGCTGGCCAGCCTCACCGGGACCGGCGTGACGATCACCGATGACGGGTTGCTGCTCGTCGGCGACATGACCGTCGCACTGCCGACACCACCCCGACTCGAGCTCAGCCCGCGCCACCTCGTCTTCCTCGAGACAGCGAGCTCGGCCTGCAGCGTCGGTCAGGGAACGTTCGACGATGAGACCGTGTACCTGCGCAACGCCGGCGGCAGCCCGCTGTTCCTGTGCAGTGTCGCCACCGTTGGGCGGTTCACGATCGTCGAGACGAGCGATCCAGAAGTGACCGTCGCCGCCGACGGCCACTCGCTGCGCTTCCCGAACACCGGCCTCGACCGATCCGAGACGTTGGCCGTCACGCTGCGCTACGCCGGGCCACGGGGAGAGCAGGTGAATTCCTCGCTGGCGATCGTGTCGAACGACCCGACTGACCTGCTGCGCGAGGTGGCGCTGACGGTGCCGCCGGCCCGCCCGCTCGAGTGGACGACGGACCCCACCGACGTGCTGGAGATCCGCGTCGCCAACTCCCGCCCTGACGACGACTTCCGTATGGTCAGCGACTGCCGCGAGATCGTGCGCCGCCATCCCGAGTCCCTCCAGCGCCCAGCGGGCGAGGTTCGCATCCACAACACCGGACCGGCGGCGGTCGTCATGTGCGGGATCAGCATCTCGTCCGAGCTGTTCGAGGTCGTCGAGCCGCCTTCCCGGCGTGTCGACCCGGGCGGATCGCTGACCGTGGGCATCCGGTACTTCCCCAACGACGTCGGCTCGACCGCCGAGACGGCGCTCGAGGTCTTCGACCAGGACGGTCACCGCCAGACCGTCCGGATCCGGGCCCATGTCGTTCCCGAGGCGCAGAAGGCTCGATTGGATCTCGCCGTGACGGGTGATCTCATCGATGTCCTCATCGACCTCGCCGGAGATGCGCTGTGCCTGCCGCACAACGCCGACATCTGCCGGGCGCGCCAGCTGTTCGGCGACGTGCCGGGTGGCGATGTGCCGTACGCCGTGATCCGCGCCGCTCCCGTTCCCCCGGGTGCCGAGGTGCGGCTCACTGACGACGCCGGGCGAACGGTCGCCGCCGACGTCTCCGAACGACGGCACCGTGAGTTCCTCCTGCCCTGGACGGACGGCGACGGGTTCACCGGCAACCCGTGCATCGCCAGGTTCGACACCCTCTCCCCCATACAACTGGGGGCGGTCCGCATCGGGCTCTCGGGGCAGGTGCTCCACCGAGCCGCCACGCTGCCGGGACCGGCGACGACGTTCGCCGCCGTGCCCGGCCTGCTCGCCGTGCTCGACGACCGCGGCGTCACGTTCGTCGACTGGAGGGAGCAGGACCGTCCGCATCGTGTCGGCACCGTCGAGCTCACCGATCCCGTCGGCCTCGCCGCAGTCGGCACCACGGTCGTCGTCGTCTCCACGGCCGAGGCAGTGGTGGTCGATGTCGGCGAAGCGACGACGCCAACGGTCGCCGCCCGCGGGAAGATCGAGGGCTCCGCCACGTTGGCGATTGCCGACGGGCGCCTCGTCATCGCACGGACGAAGGGCGCCATGGTCTACTCGTTCGACGACGGGCCGATGCGCGCCGAGCGCGAGATGCCGCTCCCGCTCGCGCCTGAGCACCTGGCGTTCTGCGGTCGCCACCTCGTCGTCGGCCGCGGCTCCGAGGTCGCCCTGCTCACCGGCGATGGAGATGTGCGTGCCACGTGGATCGCTGCCCAGCCGATCGAGGGGATCTCGGCGTCCGGCCGGTCGATCTGGGTCCGTACCGGGGCGACGGACACCCGCCTGGAGGTCAGCGACGAGGGATTGGCTGCCGTCTCGACCGTCACGCGTGGCGACCCGACGCGCGCGTTCAGCCCGGGGCCCGGTCCGGGACAACTCCTCACCCGATCCGCGGACGGCGAGCTGGAGCTCTGGACCGTGAGGCGACACCAGCTCCGCCGCGGCCGGTTCAAGGACGCCTTCACGTTGCGCACCCCCAGCCCTGGCGCCGGCCATCACTAGGCGCCCGCGGTGCTGCTGCTGGTGCGCCACGGCGAGACGGCGCCGAACGTGCAGAGGCTGCTGCTGGGCCGGGCCGATCCGCCGTTGACGGACGCCGGGCGCCGGCAGGCACAGGCGCTGGCCGCTGTCCTGCCGCCACCGACGCTCGTGGTGTCGAGCCCGTTGCGGCGCGCCCTGGACACCGCGGCCGCCTTCGATCGCCCGGTCGAGGTGGACGAGCGATGGATCGAGCTCGACTACGGCGAGCTCGACGGCCAGCCGTCCTCGACGCTCGCCACCGATCCCTGGGCGAGGTGGCGAGAGGACGCCTCGTTCGCTCCGCCGGGCGGGGAGTCACTGGCCACCCTCGGCGCTCGGGTACGAGCAGCCTGCGCCGCGCTGTCGACCGCCGCCGCCACCGCCACGGTGGTGGTCGTGACCCACGTCAGTCCGATCAAGGCGGCCATCGCCTGGGCGCTCGGCGTCTCCGACAACGTCGCGTGGCGGATGTATGTGGAGGACGCCAGCGTGGCGCGCATCGACATCGAGCCGGCGGGACCGGTCGTGCGCTGGTTCAACCGGGGCGTGCTGCCAACTGGCTGAGGGCGCCGTAGAAGTCGTCGGCGACGGCATCCCATGTCGGAAGCTGCTGGCCGCGGCGGCGGGCGGCGGCGGCCAACCGGTGACGCCGCGGACCATCGACCGACAGCCGGTGCAACGCGGCGCTGAGGCTGGCGATGTCGCCGACGTCGACCAGGCATCCGTCCGCATCCTCAGTGACATGGCGACGCAGGTGGTCCGTGCGCCAGCCGACCGTCGGCAGACCCGCCGCCGACGCTTCGCCGACGACCATGCCGTACGTCTCGGCGTAGCTGGTGAACACGAACACGTCTGCACCGGCATACAGATCGGCCACTCGCTCCGGCTGCACCACACCATGGACGACGACGCGCGCGGCCAGGTCCGCCGCCCGGAGACGGGTGCGCACCTGCTTTGCGTAGTCGCGATCCACGTCGTCGCGGCCAACCAGGTGCAGCGTGGCGTCATCGGCCGGCAACGCCGCCACCGCCTCGAGTACATCGAGAATGCCCTTGTTCGGCAGCCAGTTGGCGACGGTGAGCAGCGCGATCCGGCGGCCGCCGCGCAGATCGCCGACCCGCTGACCGCCGGGGGGCAGGTCGTGCCCCGGCGGGATCACGCGGAGGCAATCGACCCGCAGGCCGTCGGCCTCGACCAGCTGCCGTGCCAGGAGGGGCCCAGTGACGATGAGGAGGTCGCAGCGGCGGTACAGGGCGCAGTCGAGTCGCCGTTGCCAAGAGGTGCGCCGTGGGCTGTTGCCGATGCCGCCTGGCGGCTGGTGGATGATGGCTGCCAGCGGGCGATCCCGGGGCCGGCGCCACACCCACGGGGCGACGGCCGCCGCGACCAGGCTGTCGACGAGCACGACACCGGTGGCATGCCGCCACGGGTTGCGCACCGCTGTCGTCGACACGAAGCGAAGCCGGGCGTCCCTGGCCGCCGCCCGCTCCGCCATCCGGCGGTGGTACAGATGCCCTCCGCTGACCTGGCTCGGCGACCCGCGGGTGACGATCGTGACGTCGAGCACCGCGACGTTCAGGCGAGGCGTTGGCTGTAGCCGCCGAAGGCCGACGCCGACTCGAAGACGCGGACCGACAGCTTTTCGGCGCCCGTGCCGCGCAGGGCATCGGCGAGGAAGTCGTTGGCCCATCGGGCGAACACTTCGACCGTCACGGCGTCGGCGTCGGCGGGCTGGATGATGTCCAGGTTGTTGCCACGCACGATGCCGTCGATCTTGCCCAGCGCCGCATCGAGCAGGTCGAGGTCGCAGACCATGCCCCGATCGTCGAGTTGCTCCCGCTCGACGACCACTTCGAGCCGGTAGTCGTGGGTGTGCAGCTGCCCCTCGGGCCCCTCCACGCCCGGCATCACGTGCTGCGCGTCGAACTCGATCGCTGTGCCGACCTGGTACATGCGCTATGCGTACCCGAGCGCGGCGTGGATCAGTCCTGGCGCTCCGCCATCGAGCGCTTCGTACGCGCTGGCCGCTTCCTCGAATGCGAACGTGTGCGTGGCCAGGCGCTCCAGCGGGAGCTGGCCCAGCAGCTCGACCGCCGCCAGCCGACGGCGCGATCGATCCCAGCGGTCGCTGAGGCGGGCCGGGATCGTCGAGACCTGCGTGCTGCGGATGGTCAGCCGTCGGCGGTGGAAGTCGCCGCCCAGCGGCAGGCTGACCTCCCGCCCGCCGTACCACGAGGCGACGAGCACCGTCCCCTCGTGGGCCAGCAGGCCGAGGGCCGTGCGCAACGCCTCCGGATTGCCGGACGCCTCGATGATCAGCGGCACCGTCGAGCGACCGGATCCCAGCGCGGCAGGCACGCCCTCGGGCTCCACGGCGACGAGGTCGAGGCCGGCCATCGCGTCCCGTCGCCACTGACGCGGATCGACGGCGACGACGTCGGCCCCCGCTCGTCGCATCAGCAGGGCGGTCAACGCGCCGACCACGCCGAGCCCGTAGACGACGACCACCTCGCCGAGCACTGGCCCGGCGTCCAAAGCGATCTGCAACGCCGTCTCGACCAGCGGGAGCAGCGTCGCCACACGGGGCGCGACCGCCTCGATCGGGAGCACGTCATCGACGTCGGCGACGAAGCAGTCCTGATGTGGATGGAAGGAGAAGACGAGGGCCCCTTCGGGCAGCGCGCCACGGCTCTGCTCGACGACCCCGACGCAGCTGTACCCGTAGCGGAACGGGTAGCGGAACGTGCCGCCCAGCGCCCCGAGCGTCTCGTCCACCGGCAGGTCGGGATCGAGATCACCGCGGTAGGCCAGCAGTTCCGTGCCGGCGCTGATGCCGGAGAACCGGGTGCGCACCAGCAACTGACCGTCCTGCAACGCCGGCAGCTCGGCGTCCCTCAGCTCGACCTGTCCGGGGGCGACGAACCAGAGACTGCGGGTGCGCCCCATCGGCCGCCGTTTGCCCCGTTCGGGCCCGGGGTAAACGGACGCCGCCATGCTGATCACCGAGGCAGTGCGCGTGCCGCTGCCAACCCCCTTCGGCGTCTTCGAGGTGCGAGCGTTCGACCGCTCCGATTTCGTCTACGTCGCGATGGTCATGGGCGACATCAGCGACGGCGAGGACGTGCTGGTCCGGCTGCACTCGGAGTGCCTGACGGGAGACGCCCTCGGGTCGTTGCGCTGCGACTGCGGAGTGCAGCTGCGCTCGGCAATGAGGGCCATCGCCGCCGCAGGGCGCGGCGTGCTCGTCTACGCCACGGGCCACGAGGGTCGGGGCATCGGCCTCGTCAACAAGCTGCGGGCGTACAGGGCGCAGGACGACGGCGCCGACACCGTCGACGCCAACGTCATGCTCGGGCTCCCGGTCGACTCCCGCGACTACACGGATGCCGCCGCCGTCCTGGCCGAGCTCGGCCTGCAGTCGATCCGACTGATGACGAACAACCCGCGCAAGCTCGTCGGCCTGCGGGCGGCGGGCACGGTCGTCCACTCCGTGGTGCCGTTGCCGACGGCGCCGCATCACCGCAACATCGCCTACCTCGAGACCAAGGCGCAACGGCTGAACCACGTCCGTCCGACGGGAGACCCGGTGCGCGAGTCGGAGCCGGCGGTGTCGCCGGTCGATGCGATCCGGCTGCTCGGTGACGTGCGGCGGCGCACCGATCGGCCATACATCGTGCTGAAGTACGCCCAGACGCTCGACGGGCGCATCGCGACGTCGACCGGTGACTCCAGGTGGATCAGCGGTGAGTCAGAACGACGCCTGTCGCACGCGCTCCGCGCGGCATGTGACGGCATCCTGGTGGGCGTCGGCACCGTGATCCGGGACGACCCGCTGCTGACCGTCCGCATGGTGCCCGGCGCCTCACCGACGCGCGTCGTGCTCGACACCAGCTTGCGGCTGCCGGCATCGGCCCAGGTGCTCGGCGCGGATGCCGCCACGATGGTGGTGACCACGGAGCGCTCGGATCCGGTCCGGCGAGATGAGCTGCGCTGGCAGGGTGTCCGCGTGGAGGTCGTCGCCGAGTCGGAGGGCCGAGTCGACCTCCCCGACGCGATGGCCGCGCTGCGGGCGGCGGGGATGGAAGTGCTGCTCGTCGAGGGCGGCGCGCACGTCATCACCGCCCTCCTCGAGGCCGAGCTCGTCGATCGGATCGTCGTCGCCATCGCGCCCGTCGTCATCGGCGCGGGAACGGAGGCGGTCAACGGCGCTGGGAGTCGACAGCGTCGCCGAGGGAATCCGTCTGGAGAACCGATCGATCGTCCCGGTCGGCGACGACGTCGTGCTGGCCTGGGACGTCGTCCCACGAGCGGCTGGTCTCAGAGCTCGCGAGGCAGAACGAAGGCCGCCAGCGTCGCGCCGCCAGGCGCCAGCCCGCTCCAGGGGCCGTCGAACGTGAGCGTCGCCAGCGCGCCGGTGGGGAACTTGGACTCGAGTTGTCGCCGGAGTCCGCTGTCGCCGCCGCCGACGAGGTTGTCGGCGAGCATTTCGAGGCCTGGGTTGTGGCCGATCAGCAGCACGCCGGTCACGTCGCCGACCTCGTGCAGCCGGGCAAGGAGCCGGCCGCTGGAGGCCGCGTAAAGGCCCTCCTCGATCTGTACATCCACCTTGGCCGGGAGGGCGTCGGCGATGCCCTCCAACGTCATCACGGTGCGCCGCGCCGACGAGCACAGCACCAGCTCCGGGGCGATGCCGGCCTCCGTCACGTGGCGCCGGATCCGCCGCACGGCATCCCTCCCGCGCCCCGCCAGCGGACGGTCGTGGTCGTCGAGCTCCGCGCTCGACCAGCTCGACTTGGCGTGGCGCAGCAGGTACAGAACCCGGGAAGCGCTCACCGCATCAGCCACGCGCCGACCATAGAGCGTGCAACCCACCCGCCGGTTTGGCGATCGCCGGCTTGACATATTCCCATATTGGTATATGTTGTCGTCATGGCTCGCACAGCGACGACGACGGATGCGTTCAACGCCGTCGCCGAAGCGCATCGGCGCCATCTCCTCGATGCGTTGGGCACCGGGGAGGCCACCGTCGGCGAGCTCGTCGACCGACTCGGGCTGAGCCAGCCCCAGGTGTCCAAGCACCTCGGCGTGCTCCGGGCCGTCGGTCTCGTGCTCGTCCGCGTGGACGGACGACACCGCTGGTACCGGGTCAACGGGCCGGCGCTGCAGCCCATCCACAGCTGGGTGCGCACGTTCGAGCGCACCTGGAACACCCGTCTCGACCGTCTCGACGACCTGCTCGCCGAGATGCGAACCCAGGAGGAAGCACCATGACCAGCAAGAACACCGTCAGCAACCGTCACGGCTCCGCCGTCATCACGCTGCCGTCGGACACCGAGTACCTGATCACCCGGGTCTTCGACGCTCCGGCCGAGTCGATCTTCACGGCGTTCACGACGCCCGAGCTCGTCAAGCGCTGGTGGGGCTTCGAGACGTCGGAATGGCTCGTCTGCGACATCGACCTGCGCGTCGGCGGCCAGTGGCGCTATGTCATCCGCGAGGGCGAAATGGAGGTCGGCTTCCACGGCGAGTACCGGGAGATCGCCGCCCCGCACCGGCTGGTCTCGACCGAGGCCTACGAGGGCATCCCCGACCCGGACGCCTCCGCCGCGCTCAACCTCGTGACGCTCGACGAGGTCGACGGCGTCACGACGATGACCGTGCTCGTCCAGCATGCCAGCCAGGAGGACCGCGACACCGTCCTCGCCTCGGGCATGGAGGGCGGCATGCAGATCTCCTACAACCGCCTCGAAGACCTCGTCCGCCAGACTGCCTAGCCCGTCATCGACCGGCCCCGCCGCACCCGGGCGTGATCGCTGCCAGCGTCGCCAGCGATCACGCCGGGAGCGGGACCGGTCACATCGGCTGGATCAGCCCGACGACGTTGCCGACTCGATCCGATGGGCGATCTGGAACACGTTGCCGAACGGGTCGCCGACCATCGCCCGCCGATCCCCGTAGGGGGTGTCTCGTGGCGCTTCGATGCTGACGGCGCCGGCGTCGAGGGCCCGCCGGTAGACACCGTCGGCGTCGTCGACGTAGACGTAGAGGAACGCCGGGAACGGATCGCGCTCGCCTGCCGGCGTGACCATGATCAGAGAGTCGCCGACACGGATCTCCACCGGGCGGTCGGCAACGACGTCGCCCACCGCGTCGAACACGGTGCGCAGGAAGGCGACCTGGGCCGGCGCATCGGCGACGACCATGCGCGGGGTCACCGAGTGGAACCCTGGCGGCGGACCCGTCGACACGTCCAAGTCTCTCACAGCGGTCGCCGCCCGGCCGTGGCCGCTCAGCCGACCTCACGGATCCGTGCCGCCGACCGTTGAACCGGCATGACGGAGTCGCGCGCGGCCTGCGAGGCTACGGACGAGATGACCACGCCGATCCCTGCCGTAGGTGACGCGGGCCGCTCGACTCGCGACGACCGCAGTCCGTTCGCCTCCCTCGACTGGGCCCTCTTCGTGGCCATGGGCCTGATCTGGGGTTCGTCGTTCCTGCTCATCGCCATCGCCCTGGACGACTTCCACCCCGGGCTGATCACCTGGGCCCGGGTCGGACTCGGGGCTGGGGCGCTTGCCGTCCTCCCCGACGCTCGTGCCCGTATCGACCGAGCCGACTGGCCGCGCATCGTCGCCATGTCGGTGGTGTGGGTCGCCGTCCCCTTCACGCTGTTCCCGCTGGCCGAGGAGCACATCAACTCGGCGGTCACCGGCCTGCTCAACGGCGCGACGCCGTTCTTCGCCGGGTTGTTCGGAGCGCTGTTCTTCCACCGCGTGCCGAGAGGACCGCAGCGGGCCGGCATCGTCGTCGGCTTCGCCGGGATCACCCTCGTCAGCCTGGGATCGGCGGCGAGGGCGGGACCGCGCTCGTCGGCGTGGTCATGGTCCTGGCGGCGACGGTCTGCTACGGGCTGGCCGCCAACCTGGCTGGGCCACTGCAGCAGAAGTACGGCTCGGTCGCCCTGATGTCCAGGATGCTGGTGCTGGCCACGATCTGGACGGCACCGTTCGGGGTCTGGGGGTTGCTGCACAGTGAGTTCGGATGGAGCGCCGCCCTTGCCACATCAGTGCTCGGGGTGGTGTGCACGGGGATCGCCTTCGCCCTGATGGCCACCCTGGTCGGTCGCGTCGGCGGACCGCGGGCGTCGTTCATCACCTACCTGATCCCGGTCGTGTCGCTGATCCTCGGCGCCGTCTTCCGCGGCGACGAGGTCTCGGCGCTGGCGCTGCTGGGCGTCGTCGTGGTGATCGGCGGTGCGCTGTTGGCCTCCCGCCGCGAGCAGTGAGCGCCGCGCCGCCAACGGCGTCGACGGTCAGGCGTCGGCGCCGAGGCGAGCGGCGGGTGGTGTGTCGTGGCCGAGGATCCTCGTGCTGCGGTCCGGCGGGTCGAGGATGAGGTCGGCCACCACGGCTGTCCAACCGGTCTGGTGCATGGCACCGAGTCCAGCGCCGTTGTCGCCGTGGAAGTACTCGTGGAACAGGAGGTTGTCCTTCCACGCCGGGTCGTGCTGGAGCATCTCGATGCCGCCGAACACCGGCCGGGCCCCGTCCGCGTCGGGCAGCCAGATGGACACCAGGCGCTCGGCGAGGTCGCCGGCGATGGCCCGCAATGTGCGTTGCTGTCCCGACCCCGTGGGGTACTCGAACGTGACGTCGTCACCGAAGAACTCCTGGTACTGCAGGAGGGAACGGATCACGAGGTAGTTGACGGGGAACCAGACGGGGCCTCGCCAGTTCGAGTTGCCGCCGTACATCGCGGTTCGGGATTCGGCCGGCTCGTAGTCGATCGTCGCCTCCGGGATCCCTGGCACGGTGTACGGCGTCTCGAACCTCTTGGACACCGATCTGAGCCCGTGCGGTGACAGGAAGGCGTCCTCGTCGAACAACGTGGCGAAGACGGTCTCCAGCTGCTCCTTATCGATGACGGAGACGAGGAAACGGCGCGAGCCCCCACGGTGCGGATGCGCCAGGACTGCTCTCCCGCGCGTGCTCTGCGGTGCAGGCTGCGGGCGAAGCGCTTGCGCAGCCGCTCGGCGCGTTCCGTGTTGCGCTCCGGGAGGGAGATGGCCGGCAGTGCCGGGATCACGCCGACCAACGTCTGCACGCGGATCGGGGTGGTGCCCCCGTCCGCATCGACGAGGCGGTCGTAGAAGAACCCGTCGTCCGCGTCGTAGAGCCCCGAGTCGTCGACGGCTTCCGTGATGAGCGCGAACTGCTCGAGGAACTTGACGACCATGTCCTCGTAGACGTCGTTCCGATCGGCCAGGATCAGCGCCAGGACGAGCATGGCTGCGGAGTAGAAGGCCATCCAGGCCGTCCCGTCGGCCTGCTCCAGACGGACGCCCGGTGGTAGGTGCGAGCGGTCGACAGGGCTGATGTTGTCGAGTCCGAGGAAGCCACCAGCGAAGACGCTGTTCCCGTCCGGGTCCTGGCGGTTGACCCACCATGTGAAGTTGACGACGAGCTTCTGGAAGACGCGTTCGAGGAAGGCGAAGTCTTGGGCGCCGTCGATGACGAACACGCGCAGCGCGGCCAGGGCGTGGACCGGCGGGTTCACGTCGTCGAAGCTCCACTCGTACGCCGGCAGCGCGCCGTTGGGGTGGAGGAACCACTCGCGCAGCAAGACGATCAGCTGGTACTTGGCGAACGCCGGATCGAGGTAGGCCCACGGGATCGTGTGGAAGGCGAGGTCCCAGGCGGCGAACCACGGGTACTCCCACGGGTCAGGCATCGCCAGCACGTCGAACGAGTCGAGGTGTCGCCACTCGGCGTTGCGGCCGGTGCGGTGCCCCGGAAGCGGCGGCGGCCCGGCGTCATCGCCGTCGAGCCACGTGCTCACCCGGTAGGGGTACATCTGCTTGCTCCAGATCAGCCCGGCGCAGGCCTGCCGGAGGATGCGCATGCGCTCGGGATCGAGGTCGTCCGGAGCGATCGCCGCGTAGAAGTCGTCGGCCTCGGCCTGCCGGCGTCCGAGCACCTTGTCGAATGGCTTCGCCGACCACGCCGTTCGGCGCGATTTGGCCGGCGTCGCGGCAGGCCGCGAGAGGCGCAGCCGGAGCTCCGCGCTCCCGCCGCCGGGGACGGTCAGGTGATACCACCACGCCGCCTTGGTGCCCCGTTGGGCGGGGTTGACGGTGTCGGCGCCGGAGACGACGTGGTCGTTGATCCCGTCCTTGGGGAACGGTGTGATCGGCTCGGTCGAGAAGAGCCGCGCGGTGTTCGTCTCGTTGTCGCAGAACAACGCTTGCGGACGTGTTCCATCGGGGGCGATGGCGGCTTCCAGCCGGTAGCCACCGAGACCCGGATGGTCGACGACCACGGCGTCCCCGTCGAGGGAGAGGCTCGGGATGTCGTCGCTCGCCGAGCACCGCCACGTGTTGCGGAACCACATCGTGGGGAGGACGTCGATCGTCGACTCGTCGGGTCCCTGGTTGTGGATCGTGATGCGGGCCAGCACCTCGGTCGGGGTGGCCTTGGCGTACGTCACGTCGACGATCCAGTAGCGCCCGTCGTCGAACACGCCGGTGTCGAGGAGCTCGAACTCGAAGTCGTCCCGGCTGCGGCGGGCGTTCTCGTCGATCAGACGCTGGTACGGGAACGCCGCCTGGGGGTAGTGGTAACGCCACCGCAGCAGGGCGTGGCTCGGCAGACCGTCCATGTACCACCAGTAGTCCTTGGCGTCCTCACCGTGGTTGCCCTGCGGTCCCGTCAGCCCGAACATGCGCTCCTTGAGGATCGGGTCGACGCCGTTCCACAGCGAGAGCGCCAGGCACAGGTCGTGGTGGATGTCGGACAGCCCGGCCATGCCGTCCTCGTTCCACCGGTAGGCCCGCGAGCGAGCATGGTCGTGCGGGAAGAAGCTCCAGGCATCCCCGTTGTCGCTGTAGTCCTCGCGCACGGTGCCCCACGCCCGCTCGGAGAGGTAGGGACCCCACTCGTACCAGGGGTTGGCCGCGAACAGGTCGTCCTCGGCCCGTCCGGTGGCCTCGGCGAGCCGGGCATGTTCTGCGGTTCGGGTTTTCACGCGTTGCTCCTCGCAGGTTCGAGTCGGAACAGGTGCCAACACCATGGATCGAGCTCGACGTACAGGCCGTCGCGGAGCTCGTCGCCGGCGCGGTCGAAGGCGACGTCGCGGGTGGGGTCCACCAGCCGCCACCGCCGGCCGCGCAGATCGTCCCACGGTGCCCGCACATGTCCGGCCGCCGTCGTGTCGTCGAGGTTGACGACGACGAGCCACCTCGGCTCGCCGTCCCAGCACCACGCCACGAGGTGCTCGAAGCCGTCGTTGCCTGGCCAACCCGAACGCTCGCAGAGCTGCCACGTTCCGGTCCTGAACGTTGGATCGGCGAGCGCCGCCAGCAACCTGCGGTGGAAGTCGGCCAGCTCGGCGTCGACGGGTTCGGCTGGGTAGCGCCCCAGGAAGACCGGCAGGTGCACCCGCCGCCCCTCGAGCTGGCCGTGGTGGACCAGGCGGGCGCCGGTCTGCGTCAACGTGGCGACCGCGGCGGCTCGCTCCCGGGGCGGCGCCGAACACCGCGGCGGCCCGCGGCTCGTCGTGGTTCTCGATGAACCGCACCAACCGTTCCTGGTAGGCGGTGTCGGCGAGCAGGTGCAGTCGTACCTGCTCGGCGTCCTCGTGCACCAGCCGGTCGTAGAGGCGCTTGTCGTAGCAGAGGTCGAAGCCCTGCTGCTGGAGCTCCCACTCCAGGTCCCAGTAGGCCTCGGCGATGAACCGGAAGGACGGGTGGGTCTGCGCGAACTGCCGGGATGACGGTGGGCCAGTAGTCGTCGGCCGGCTGGTCGCCGGCGCGCTCGCCCCACGTGCGGGCGAACGTGTCGTTCATCATGAGCATCGCCATGTCGCAGCGCACGCCGTCGCATTGGTCGGCGATCCCCCGGAGCGTCTCGACCACCGCCGACCGCAGCGCGGCGGAGAAGGCGTTGAGCTGGACGACGTCGGGCCACGCCGGGAAGTAGGGGTCGCGGCCGTTGGCCAGCACACGCCCGGCGACGTCGACGAACGAAGCGGGGTCGGCGGCGAGGTCCTCCGTCGTGCCCTGCACGAAGCGCTCCGGGTGCGTCGTCGTCCATGGGTGGTCCGGTGCCACGTGGTTCGGGACGAAGTCGAGGATCAGACCGAGTCCCCGCCCGGCGAGGGCGGCCCGGGCGGCGGCGAGACCCGCACGGCCGCCGAGGGCGCCGTCGACCTCGTAGTCCCGGATGCAGTACGGCGACCCGACCACGTCGTCGGGGCCGTAGTCGGGAAGTGCGGCGCGGAAGCTGTCGACCAGACCGGAGTTGGCCAACGCCACGGCGACGCCGGCCGGGCTCCGCTCCCAGACCCCCATCAGCCAGACCGCGTCGAACCCGGCGTCGGCGACGGCATCCCACTGCTCGTCGGGCACGCTCGCGAGGTCCACTCGCCGGCCGGCCTCGACACCGAGCTGGTGCAGCCACGGCCAGGTGTTGATCTCGTACACGAACGGATGTCGCGCCGATCCCCAACGCGTCGCCTGCACGGCGCTCACCGTAGATGTCGCGCCGCGCCGGCGCCGCCGGTTCTGCCACATCAGTCCGTGCGCTGCGTGAACGCCTCGACGGCCGCCTCGATCGTGCGGAAGCGGCGATCGGCGTCGGCGGCACCGTGTCGAGCCCAGCGAGCCAGATGCCGACGCCACGGGCCCGCACTTCGCCAGCCAGTGCCGTCAGCCCGTCGAGCGCCGTCACCTCGAGCTCGGGGACCGAGGTGAGGTCGATGACGAGGACGCTCGGCGGCGGCGAGTGGCGATCGAGCTCGCCGAGCGTCTCGGCGGTGACCCGATCGACGTTGGCGAACGACAGCGTGCCGCGCAGTCGCAGGGCGAGCAGCCCGGGGCGCAGCAGACGGTGACGGTCGAGGCGTGCGGGACGCACGCCTCCCCCGTCGTCGGCGACCAATACTTCGACGGGCATCCGGTTGGCCTGGGCCAGCAGCACGCCGATGGAGACGATGACCGCGAGCAGGATGCCCTGCAGCACGCCGAAGACGAGCACGTCGACGAGGGTGATGATGCCGAGGACGCCGTCACGCACCCGCACACGCTGGATGCGGCGCAGCTCGGCGGGTCGGATCAGGCCCCACGCCGCCACGATCACGAGCGCCCCCAGCGTGGCCTCGGCGAGATCGTCGAGGACGCCCGTGAACAACGTCATCACGAGCGCCGCGATGGCCGCGGTGACGATCGCCGCCAGCGAGCTGCGGGCGCCGGCATCGGCGTTCACGGCGGTCTGCGACAACCCGCCGCCGGCCGGGAAGGCGCGGAAGAAGCCGCCGCCGACGTTGGCGGCGCCGAGCGCGATGAGCTCACGGTTGGCGTCGATCGGCGGGTCGTCGGGATGGCGCAACGCCCGGCCGGCGGCGAGCGACTCGACGAACGACAGCAGCGCGACACCCATCGCAGCCGGCACGAGCAGCCGCCACGCGTCGGGGATCTCGGGGATCGGGAGACCGCCCGGCACCGAGCCGATCACGGCCACACCGCGGTCGGCGAGATCGAACCACACGACCAGCGCGATGCCGACGACCACGGCAACGAGCGGCCCGGGCCCACGGGGGGCGAACCGCCTCAACAGGACGAGCAACACGATCGTGCCGGCGCCCAGCAGCGACGTCAGGCCCTGGATGTCGTCGAGGCCGCGGATGACGTCGACGCACTTGTCGATGAACGTTTCGCCATCGACGGGATGCCGAGCACGTCGCCGAGCTGGCCGACAATGATCAGCAGTCCGGTCCCGGCCTTGAAGCCGGCGAGGATCGGTGCCGAGACGAGGTTGGCGAGGAACCCGGCGCGGAGCAGCCCGGCGACGAGGAGGATGACTCCCGCCAAGATGGCCAACAGCGCGGCTGCATCCGCCGAGCCGCCGGCGACCACGATCGCCGTTCCGGTCAGGATCGACAACGTCGAGGTCGTGCTGACGCTGAGCACCCGCGACGTGCCGATGAAGGCGTAGACGAGCATCGGGACGAAGGCGACGTACAGCCCGGCCTGGGCCGGCAAGCCGGCGATGCCGGCTTAGCCTCGATCCACCGATCTGACCGGTGCGCCCGCTGGGCTCTGTGTTGTTGGGTTAAGTCGGGCTCGACGAGCTGCTGGGTCCCGCGGCGGGTCAGTGGTTCGTGCGTTCGGGGTTGTCAGCGCTGGCGGTGTAGATCCGGCGCGCCGGACCGCGACGCCGTGTTCAGGTGGGTGCGGGTCGCAGCAGGCGGAGGGTGTCGAGGGCGGTGGTGAACGTGTTGGCCCACGGCCAGCGCTCGGGGAGGCGCAGGGTTGGTCGGCCGGCGCGGTTGACCAGTCGGCCGGGGAGGCCGATCAGTCGGGTGCGCATGGTGCGGGCAACGGTCAGCTCGCCCTCGACGCGGACCTCACCCAAGATGGCGGTCCAGCGGATCAGGTTGTGGGCGAGCACGGCGCATTGCAGCCACGCCGAGTTGGCGTGGAAGTTGCCGGAAGGGACGTGGTCGAGCCCAGCGCCCTCCTTCAAGTCGCGGATGGCCAGCTCGACGACGGCGTGGCGGCGGTGGAACTGGTCGGCTTCGACGGTGGGCAGCTCGATGTTGGTGACGAAGGCGTGGTGGCGCCACTCCGGCCACAGCTGGGCTTGGCGGGTCGGTGAGCCGGGTGCGGCGCACGACAGGCGGACGTGGCGTTCGGGCGCGTTTGGTGAGCCGCCACCGGTGATGTAGGTGGTCTCGGCGACTTGGGCGAGCGCCCCCGTCGGGGTAGGCGATGTCGATCCAGTCGTCCTCGTCGATGGCGTTGATGGCCGCACGGATGCTGGGGTTCATCGTCACCGTGATCGACCAGGCGACACCGAGACGGGTGAGCGTGTTGATCAGCTCCCAGCTGTAGAAGCCGGCATCGCCGCGCACCGTCAGCGGTCCGCTGGCCCCGGCTCGCGCAGGCGGGCGACCACTTCGGTGGCGAACGCGTTCACTCCTCGCTGCGTGTTGGCCGAGCCTTTGCGCATCCGGGCGTGCAGCACCTCACCGGTATCAGCCCGCGTCGCCAGCAGCGGGTGGTAGCCGAGCGTCTTCGTGTAGCCGTAGGCCGGCACCCTGCTTGGCCTTGCCATGCACGTCGCAGATCGTCGAGTCCACATCGATCGTCATCGCCGCACGTCCCCGGCCCGGCACCCGCCGCCCAGGCCCGTTCGATTGCTCGTCCGATGACCGCTTCGAGCTGGCGGACGTGACCGAACGTGAAGGCACGCAGGAACGTGCCCAACGTCGAGGGCGCCATCACCCGATGGCCCAACACCGCGGCCGTCGAACCGGCACGGAGCATGTCGGCGTGATCGATGTGCGAGCGCCGGCGATCATCGCATGCGACCAACGTCAACACCTTGCGGCCCGGGACGGGCACCACCGACCCGGCCGACCAGACGCACCGTCGAGTCGATCAACGCTTCCAGCCCGAGCCGCCCCGTCAGCGTCGCGACGAGCAGCAGGCCGGCGTTGGCGACCAGGTTCGGCTCGTCGAAGATGACGTCGACGCGGTCGATCCCATGCGATACTCGCGTCACTGGAAGTGCCTCCCGGGCTGGTTGCAACGAGACGACGTAAGACACCGTCATTGTCCCAGCTCAGGAGGCCTTTCTCGTGGATACACGAGCGGCCTCACAACTCGCTCAATCGGTGGATCGAGGCTAGACCCGCGGATAGGCGTCAAACGCGTGTTCGGATGAAGTGACCATCCGCCGGTCGGAGGGGTTGGCTCGGCTGTGATGCCGAGTGCGACCCAAACACCAACCGACCGGGGAGGTCACCGACATCATGCGCGCACTCGAAGCCGACGTGGTGGAAGCAGTGTGGGTGGCTACCGAGCCGCTGCTGCCGGCGCCGCCCGTTCATCCGCTGGGCTGTCACCGGCCGAGGGTGCCGGACCGTCTGTGTCTGTGGGCGCTGCTGATCCGGCTGACGACAGGATCGTCGTGGGTCGACATCGAAGCGATCCTCGACCATCAGGTGTCCGACACGACGCTGCGGGCGCGGCGCGACGAGTGGATCGCCGCTGGGGTGTTCGACCGGTTGCGAGTGGAGGCGCTCGCCGCGTTCGACCGCATCGTCGGCTTGGACTTGTCCGAGGTGGCCCTCGACGGCAGCCTGCACAAGGCGCCCTACGGCGGTGAAGGGACCGGCCCGAACCCCACTGACCGGGGCAAACGCGGCTGGAAGTGGTCCGTCGCCGTCGACCGTCACGGCATCCCGATCGGCTGGACGATCGACGGTGCCAACCGCCACGACGTCCGCATGCTCGAACCCACTCTTGACGACATCGCCGCTGCCGGACTACTCGTCGACATCGACACGATGCACCTCGACCGTGGCTACGACTCCGGCGCCGTGCGTCAACGTCTCGCCGGCTACGGACTAACCGACGTCAACATCCAACGACGAGGAACCAAGGAACCGGGCAACAAGCAGCCGGTCCGGCTCGGGCTGCGCTGGATCGTCGAGGCGACCAACACGTGGTGGTCGAACTACGGGCAGCTGCGCCGCAACACCGACCGCCGCAACCACCACCGTCACGCCGCACTGTGCCTTGCCACCGTCATCCTCATCGTCGGCAAACTCATCGCCTGGCGCGACCGCTGGACAGCGAAGTAGCACCTATCCGCTCGAGTCCTTAGGCGATCGCCTGCGGGACCACGACGCACGCCGTGACCACGCCGGCGATGACGTCCGTCCGCACCCTGGCCGCTGGCGCGTCGAGGAGGGCCGGGGCGGCCTGCACGCCGAGGAGAGTAGGCCGAGTTGCACAGCTGCAGCAGACCGTTCCACCGGAGTCGTCGCCGGCCTGACGGTCGCCTCCGGCGACCGGGGCGTCAGGCGGCGGTGATCTCGGTGCCGTCGGGTCGCTGGGTGTGCCATCGGCCCTCGGCGTCGCGCCACACCGTGTAGCCGGTGTTCTTGTGGATGTTGTGGCGGGCGCAGCCGGGTCCGGCATTGGCCGGGTCGGTGAGGCCGTCGAGGGCCCACTCGACGGTGTGGTCGATGTGCGTTCGAGGTCGCCCACAGCCAGGCCAGAAACATCGAGCGCCTTGCAGCTTGGCCGCTTCCCTGGCCGAACCCGTGAACAGCCGAGACCTGCGACCCAGCTCGATGACGACCCCAGCCCGGTTGATCACCACCCGCCGGACATGTCCGACCAGCGAGGCCATCACGGCGGCGGCCGGGTCGACCTGCACGCCATCGACGGTCTCACAGCGCCGATCGTCGACCGCCGCCGGATCAGGGAATGGAGCGTCGGGGTCCTCGCCGGTCATCCGGGCCAGCCACGCCTCATACGAGTCGTAGTCCATCACCAGGTTGACGACCGGCTCCGGAGCCCTCGAACCGGGAGCCGTGGAGGCGGCCCGCTGAAAGATCGCCCGCAACGCGTCGAAACGGCGTTGCCCGGCCGTGCGTTCCAGCATCGCCGGGCAGGCGTCGTCCCCGAAACGGGCCCGCACCGTCTCCCATTCGGCGCTGAACTCGGCATCCTCGAAGCGCGACAGGATCTCGATCATCGGCGGTCGACGACGAACCGTTGACGAGGAGGCCCCCCATGGTTGTCAGGAAGAGATCCACCAAAGCGCCGCGCAACCCGTACCTGACGGCGGCGACGCCCGATGAGCTCGGTCCGGCCAACCGCATCGCCTACGACCTCATCGCCGAACGCCGTGACCTGCTGCCGTCAGTGGAACGGATCATGAACGCCGGCCTCGACGCGGATGGCACCGTCGGCGTCCTCACGCTGTTCCGTTGTTCGCTGACCGCTGCCGGCGATCCGAACCGCGACCCGCGAGTGGCGATCGCCACTTATTCGCCGGCGTCGGCGAGCGCGGTCGCGACAACTGCCGACGCGTGACGCTGGTCGCCGAACCGCTCGCTGCCGCGCCGTTGCAGATGTGTGTGTCGGGCAGGAATCGCTCGACCAGAAACTGGAGGTCAAGGTGAGCGTCATCGCGGTGGCCCGTTCGATCGGCCTGGTGTCCGACGCCCGCGGTGAGGTGTCCGGCACGATTGACCAGAACGTCGTCTTCGCTGCGATCTCGGGCCTTGCGCCCGCCCACCCCGGCAACGACGATCTGTTAGCGGACGCCGCCAGGCGCGTCCAGTGCGCTCGGTCAGCCGGAGTCGTGCAGCCTGACCCAACCGGCCTTCTCCATCGCTCTCCCACTGGCGCGACCGTGCAGCTTCGATATCGCGGCGAGATGGCTGATGCCCAACAAGGAGGACCAGGTGGGTTCGATTTCGATCACGTGCCCGACCACCGGGGAGCCCGTCAGCACGGGCATGACGATGGAACGCGAGTCGTTCTATCGATCGGTGCTCACCGGCAACTCGGTGAAGTGTCCCCACTGCGGCGTCACACACATCTGGTCCAAAGCTGACGCCAACTTCGACTGAGTCGAGGCATGCAGGGCCAACGGCTGGCCGGGCACGATCCCTCAGAACAATCGACGGTCCAACGATCGCCCGAAAACGACACCGATGATCGCGGACCAAAGCAGTCATCGAACGCCGGGTCGCTGCGCCAGCAAGCTGGGGCGTGGGGTCCGCGGGGTGCTCCGGCGGGCGATCTATGGCGCGTCGCTGTGGGTCAGGCGAGAGCCTCGGCCAGCGACTGGGCGTCACGGAGGCCGATGTCGATGGCCAGGTCGGTGAAGACGTCCGCCATCTCGGAGCGGTAGCGCAGGTGCACCGCGGCGCCGTCGCGGGAACGGTGCAACACGCTGGTCGGGTCGGTGTGCACGACGCCGGCCGACCGGGCGAGCCGCACGCGCGTCGCGGCGTTGGCGAAGAAGTCGTCGTTGCCACGACTGGCCGTGGCAAGCTCGGAGATCGCGGCGAGGACAACCGCTTCGTCGATGGTGCCCGACACCTCGCGGCGGTCGACAGTCACGAGTCCGATCGAACGGGCGATGGCCATCACGTTCATCCTGATTCTCCTCGGCTCCCGCCAAGCACAGGGTGCTCGACGTGTAGGTGCAACGACGCGACCTCGGCTGGTATTGCGTGACGTCCATCACGCGCCCCCGCCAGGCCTCGGCACGAGCGGTCGACTGAACCGCCGACGGTGCGCACCGACGGTCCCGGGATCGGCGTGTCGTGTCGTCATCCCGTGTTCACCCAGGTAGAGCCGCCGGCCCCTGTGCAGATACAAACAGTGATCAGCAATGCATCGCGGACTACCGGCGGATCGACGCCGCAGCACGGCTTCTCAAGACGGAGCGGTCGGCTCGGACGGTGTCGAGCCGCGCTATCTCGGGGGGCCTTTGGACACTGGGCGAGCGCGCACCGAGTGCGCTGGGTGCCCTATCCGGATAATCGCCGTCACAACGATCCAGCCTGGTGCCCGAGAACGCCGGCACGCTCGCGGACCCGACAGCCCTGTAGCAGCATCAGGCTGTGCCTGTGTCTCTCCACCACGTCGTCATCGATGCCCACGATCTCCCCGGGCTGGCTCGGTTCTGGAGCGCGGTTCTCGACTGGCCAATCCTTTCCGAACGCTCCCGGGAGGTCGTCATCGGCCCGGCCGACGATGCGCCCGTCGGCATCTGCTTCATGCCGAGCCCCGACGACAAGATCGTGAAGAACCGCGTGCATCTCGATCTCAATCCGGGACCCGACACCAGCACCGGCGAACGTGAGGCCGAGATCGAGCGCCTTGTGGCTCTGGGGCACGACGGGTCGACGTTGGTCAGCGAGGCGACGAGACCTGGACGTTCTGGCTGATCCAGAAGGCAACGAGTTCTGCGTTGTTCGCTCGAAGAGAACGCTGACGACCTGACCACCCAGCCAATCCGATATCCGCGCCCGGTGCTCGCGCTGCCGAGTGCCCGATACCGCCGGGACGTTGTGCGCTTGTCGACGGTTCCGGTGCCGGTGGTTCGTTACGGGCGGGTGGGCCAGGTGATGTCGACGCTGAGGCCGTAGTGGTCGCAGCCACGACGCCTGGTACTTCTTGGCGATCGACACGACGAGACGCAGGTTGGACTGCACGAACTGACGCTCGGCCTCCTCGCCCCGGCGAGCGGCACGGCGCAGCTCACGCCTGCGCGCCTCCGTGATGTCCCTGCCGCCAGCGTCGAGCGCTTCGATCGCTTCCTTGCCCGCCTCGATCGCCTTGGCCAGCCGGACCTCATCGTCCTTGGTGAGCAAGGTGTATTGACCGATGTCGGTCAAATACAAACGAACGAGATCCTCGTAATCGCGCCCAACACGATCATTGGCCACGGCAGCTCCTTGTCGAGCGGCCCGGACCGGGTGGGTGTCGTAGCTCCACCCCGCATACCCGGGAGGACCCGACCAACGATATCGACCCACCGCCGAAGAACCCGATGAACGGCGACCGCTCGTCAACCGCTTCCACCAGCGGGAAGCGCGGGCTCCGCAGCGCCGTTGCAGGCGTCGTCTCATCTCAAGGGCCAACCCAGTTGGTGCGACGGGGGCGATCACCGAGTTCGGCCCAGGAAGCTCGAGTGGATGGCTGGCTCAGGTGGCGAGGAAGTCGACGGGCGCCCAGTTGAAGATGTCGGCGTGGGTGACGTTGAGGCCGTGTGGGGCGGCGTCAACGAGGACAAGCTGGCTGCCGGCGATGGACTCGTGGGAGCGCTTGCCGCTCGCCTCGAAGGGCACGATGGCGTCGGAGTCGCCGTGGATGATGAACGTCGGCACCGTGAAGGCCGCCAGGTCGGCCCGAAAGTCGGTGCGTCCGAAGGCGCCGATGCAGTCGAGCGTGGCCTTGGGCGAGGCGAACGCCGCGATGTCGCGATTTGTGGCTCTCCTGCTGGGTCCGTGGGTCATGCCGCGGTTGGGCGGCCTGGGAGTGGTGGGCAGTGACCGCCTCGGTCGAGGAGGCACAGGGCGATGAGGTTGTCGGTGGAGCGGAACCCGTAGGCGATGCGGGTGAGTAGCCGCAGCTTGGTGTTGACGCTCTCGGTCAACCCGTTGGAGAGGCCGTGGGTGAGCGCCGCGATGATCCCGGCGCGGTGCTTGCTGATCCGGTGGTAGAGCTCGACGAAAGCGGGGATCTGTGATCGGCGGGCCCACGCCAGCCATGCGTCGAGCATGGCGACGGCCTCGGTGCCGCGGTGTTGGAACACGAGCCGCAGCTGTTCTTTCAACAGGTAGGCCCGGTAGAGCTGGTGGTTGTGACGGGCGATCCAGGCCAGCTTGGCGGCCTGGCGGGCGGTGAGATCTTGAGGGTTCTTCCACAGCGCGTAGCGACAGTTCTTGAGCTGTTTGGCGTGGCCCGGCAGGTCGAGGTGACGGAGCACGTTCCACGCCCAGCGACGCACGACGTCGAGGGCCTGGGAGGCCCAGCGAACGATGTGGAACGGATCGAGGCAGAGCGTCGCGTTCGTGCAGGCGGCGGTGGCGCAGTCACCGATCCACTCCGCCGCGTCGGCGCTGATCAGCTTGATACGGCTGGCCCGTTCGGGTCCGAGGAGATCGAAGAAGGTCTGCAGGGTGGCCCGGTCGTGGCCGGTGGCGGCCCACACCAACCGGCCGCTGTCATGGTCGACGACGACCATCAGATACTTGTGGCCGCGGCGGTAGGAGATCTCGTCGATCCCGATCCGCGCCAGTCCGTCGAAGGGATCCCGGGCGGCCCGGGCATCGGTGACGACCCGCCCGGCGATCGCCCCGACGCTGCGCCAGGCGACGCGCATCAACTCGACCACCGCCGATTTCGAGCAGTGCGTGACGAGCCAGGCCACCTGGTCGTCGAAGGCTCGGGTGTGACCGGCGGCGTGGCGGGCCCACGGCACCGCCGCCACCGTCACCCCATGATCCGGACACGCGACCCGAGGGGCATCGGCCTCGATGAACACCCGCAACGTGCCGGCATCCAGCGCTCGCCACCGTCGCCGCCCCTCACCCTGGTCGTAGCCGCCGCAGCGCCGCCCGCACTGACCGCAGCGACGCGCCGCACCCCGGCGGAGCCGACACGACACCACGATCTCGTCAGTGCCATCGTCGAACTCGACCGCCTCGATGACCACGTCACGTTCGACGCCGACCACGCGTCCCCATACCCTCTTGGACTGCACCCCGTTGGCCCTCGCTCTCTTTCCAGCCGTAGCAGCCGGAAAGCCAAGCCGGACAACGGGGTGCACCCGCGGATGGTCAGCTACTCACCCACGGAACGGGGCGGAGAGCCCGATTTGTAGACCCGCTGCGCCTCGCTCACCAGGTCGGCCTTGTCGCCCACGGCGAAGAAGTTGGTGACGCACCCGTCGACGAAGGCGACCCGGTCGGCCTTTTCCCCGGCTTCCGGTCAGAGTTGATGTGTACACGGGAGCACGACGATGGTCGACGCGTGGACCAGCGCGATGGCGTCGAGCCGTTCGGGCGTCTTGGTCGCGGTGCGACCGACTTCGTCGTGGCCATTCGCGCTGCGTCGGACACCTCTTCGAGTCGCCCGTTCATCGTGTGAGGCAAGATGTGCCCGACTTGGTATCTGGGGGGTTGGTGATGGCTGTCGTATTCCTGTCCACGCCGGCGTCGATGACTGCCGAACCGCACGACCGGGTCATCAAGCAGTTGGACAGCGTCCGGAGCCTGTGATCCGCCGGGACGCCGATTTCACCCCTGCTTCGGTCGGCTCATCACCTGACTGTGTTCGATGTATGGGACTGCGCGGACGAGTTCCAGGCCTTCGGTATGACGCTCATGCCGACCCTGGCCGAGGAGCAAATCGAGATGGCACCGGCTGAGCCGCTTGAGATCACCGTCTCATCGAGGGCGGTGACGCGAGCGTCCTGCGCAAGGCGGTCGCCGAACTCCGAAACACGGCATTTTTCGAACGCCCCGTCGAGAAGCATGGCGGCGGCACGGAGAAACCCGGCCACGAGCAGCCCACCCCACGGGTCGCCCCACTGTGCCGCGACGAACGCGGGCACGACGAGCCCGACCCCGACGGCAACCGCGGGGTAGCCGCGGTGTTGCAGCCGGATGCTGCGCACCGCCCAGGGGTCCTTCAGCCGGGTGACGTCGGCGGACGCCCGGCGTCGACGGAACAGCCATCCCATGTGCGTGAACCAGGCGCCACGGGTGACCGGGTGCGGGTCACCGGAGCCGTCGGTGTCGGCGTGATGCGCTCGATGGTCGGCGCTCCACGACAGGGCCGAGTTCTGGAACGTCGCCGCTCCGAAGGCGAGCAGCAGGGCCCATCGGACGACGGCCGCGGCGCGGTAGCGCGGCGCCTCCTGCCGGCGCCACGACGATCCACCGGAGGTTGTTGTTCTGGCGCGGCGCAGGCAAGGGCCGAAGTCGGGCAGCTGGGAGCATCTCGACACCGTGCGATATGGGCGGCGAAATGGCGCGGCGGATGCCCGCTGTCGACCCCCGGCTCGGCGCGCGCGTTCGACGTGGTGGTGCGGACGTGCGTGGCGCGAGGTGCGGCGGTGGCTGGACGACGGTCCCCGTGTCTGGGGTCAGCTCTCCGACGGGGCGATAGTTGCCGTGACGGGAGCACCATGATGGGTGCGAGCATCGTTGTCGATCGAGAGGAGAGGTGCCAGCTCATGGTCGAGGTCGGAGATCGGATTCGCCTGTCGTCGATGAAGGGGCCGGGCCGCGAGGGTCTCGTCACCGCGGTGACGGGATCGCTCGTGCGGGTGCGGTGGCTGTCGGGGGAGGAGACGATGGTGGCCCCTGCGCCGGGAACGCTCAGCGTGCTCGCGGCGGGCAGGGCCGTCCCTCAGAAGGGCGCCAAGAAGAGTGCGGCCAGGAACACGGCCGGCGCGACGAAGAAGAACATCGCCAGCAAGAGCGCGCCGCCCAAGAAGAGCGCGGCGAGGAAGACCAAGGGGTCGTAGCGTCCGTTGCGCTGATCGGGCGTGGGAAGTGGTCCGCTGTCGCTCGTTTCGGTGACCCTCGATCTCTGATCTGGTGGGTGCCGAGCGGCGGCTCACACGGGAAGCTCCGGGGGTTCCGCGCGGTGTCGCACCCGATGTCGAGAGGGAGGATGCGAGGACCGAAGCGTCCGGTCACGCGGGCGCTCGTCATCGTTGGCTGGGAGTCTTGGAATCGACGAGGATGTCGAGCATCTCGCCGATCGTGCGCTCCTGGGTGATGGCTTCTCGTAGTGGTAGATGAGCCTGGATCCGGTAGCGGTTGCGCCGGCCGTCTTTGAGCTTCACCACGTAGCCGCTCGCGGTCAGGTCGGTGACGATGCCGTAGGCGCTGCGCTCGGTGATATCCAGCGTGTTGGCGATGTCGCGCAGGCGCACCCCGGGGTCGTGCGCGATGCAGACGAGGACTCGAGCATGGTTGGTGAGGAAGCTCCACTCCGTCATCGGCGCACAGCCTAGCTCTGTTTTTCTAGAAGTATGTTGCTAGTTTTGTACAACCGGCATACGATGGGTGGCAGCCCACGAAGCTCGCCGGTCGTCGACCCTCAGCTGCTCGAGGGCGACCGAAAGGATCTGACATGTTGATTCGATCCGAGCCGTTCCGGGAGTTCGACCGGCTCACCGACGCGATGCTCAGCGAACGCTGGGCGCGCCAAATTCCTGTGGACGCATACCGTCGGAACAACGAGTTCACGGTTCTTTTCGACCTCCCCGGCGTGGATGCCCGCTTCATCGAGCTGACCGTGGAGAAGGATCTCCTCACCGTGCGGGCCACGCGCGGCTGGGTCCGGGCTGAGGGCGATCAGATCCAGATCGCCGAACGCGCCCAGGGCGAGTTCAGCCGCCAGCTGTTCCTCGGAGAAGGCCTGGACCGTGACCACATCAGCGCCGCATACGGAAAATGGCGTGCTCACGCTGACCATCCCCGTCGCCGAGGAGGCCAAGCCCCGCAAGGTCGAGATCACCAACGCAGGAAATGTGGTGCAGGCCGTCACAGCAGGCTCCGTCGCCGAGTAAGGACCGGCTCAGGGTTCAACGGCACGGATTCGTCGCGATCCGTGCCGTTGCAGGTCTGCGCTGAGAGACGGCACTCTCGCCGCGGGTATTTGGACCTGCGCGAGTCGCGGTGACTGACACGGGGGAACGATGAGCGCAACACCGACAGCCGCAAAGCCGGCGGCTGCGCGGTGGCGCAGCGGCAAAGTCGCCGGCTGGGCCACCGCCGGCCGCTCAGTGGACGGCACGGACTGACGAGTCCACTCCGATGAGTCACATGACCGATCCGAGCGACTGGCGCGACGCCCTTCCTGGACCCGCCGAGGAGCTCTATGAGGCCGTGGGCCCATTGCGACACGCACTACGCGGCATCATGGCGGCGTCCGGAGACTTGCTGGTCGAGGCGTCGGCGCGCGAATGGGTGATCACCGTTCTGCGAGAAGAGGCTGCGAACGAGCTCGGTGAGGAGTGCATGTCCGACGCGGAACAGGACTACGGGCCCCGAGACGGTTGAGCTGGCGGAGTTTCGAAGCACTCCCAGTCATCGACGCCGGGTGGACAGGGCTGCGACAGCCACGACCAACCTCCCACGCACGAAGACGCTGCGTGGTAAGTAACAACCCTGGATCGACGATCAGTCAGCCGGTTTGACTGTAGGACTCGAAGGTCTCCTGGTCGGGCGGAACGAGTGCCTTGTCGCCTTTGCCGCCGACGGAGAGGCCGACGACGTGTCGGTTGCCGTCGTCGGCTTCGATGAGGGCCCAGACGACGACGGGGTACGTGCCTTCCGTGGTGTGCATTTTCGCACCATGCAGGGCGGGTGCGATCTGAAGGATCTTCACTCGCACCACGGTAAACCCGGAGATCCGTGAGTGGAGAGTGCGGAGCACCACGGTTGCTGTGAATCGGAGCTCTGTCCCCCGGTACGTCGCGAGAACAGGCACGTGCGTTGGGGACGAACGAACCGTCGGCATCTCGGGCGGCCGTGTGAAAAAACGCGAAGGGCGGGGATGGGCGCGGCGAAGCACCAGACTGGTGCTGTGTACGGCCGGGAGTCGGTCGAGGCTCTTCATCGCTCGACGATGCACGGAGAGCCCCCAGCCCACCCTGACCGGCTGCTCCCGTTCCGTCCTCTGGATCCGACGAACCGGCCCAGCCCATTGAAGAGGTACCGGGGCGTCGAAACTGTCTCGCTTTCTCGAGAGCTCCGACGTTCATCGTTGCCGGCTGCCGAGGTGCTGTCGGGCCGCCGCGCCGAGTTCGAACTGCTCGACGAGGGACTGCTCGGCACGTTGCTGTTCCTTGCCGCCGGTGTCACCCGGGTCGCCGGCACGACCGACGGCGGTTCGATCTGGTTCCGGACCGCGATGTCGGCCGGCAACCTGCACCCGGTCGAGGTGTACGTCGTGGATGACGACGTCCACCACTACCAACCCCTCGACCACGCCCTGGTACCCCTGCGTCGAGGGGTGAACGTGTGCGACGACGTGACCCTTGTGCTGACGGGCATCCCCTTCCGGACCTGTTGGAAGTACGGGGAACGGGGGTGGCGGCACCTGTGGTGGGATGCCGGCGCAATGCTGGCCAACCTGTTGGCGGCCGCCGATGCCCACGGCGTGCCCGCCGAGGTGCTCACAGGATTTCCCGACGCAGCCGTGGCCGCGCTGGTCGGGGTCGACGGCATCGACGAAGTCCCGCTCGCGCTGGTCCGCCTCGGTCAAGGCGAGCTCCGCCTTCCCCCGCCTGACGCGCTCGAGCCGGTGGCAGCGCGGGCCGAACCCGTGGCTGGTCGTGTTCTGCGCTTCCCCCTCGTAGTCGAGGCCCAGGCCAGCACCGCGCTCGACGTCGACGCCGTCGGCGGGTGGCGCGAGGCCGCCAACGTGATCGCTCGGCCGGCACCGACCACCGTCGAAGCACCTCCCGACGCGGCCGCCAGCGAGAGGGTCGAGCAGGTCATCCTCAGCCGGGGCTCGACCCGGCTGTTCCGCCGCCAGACGGCTGCGGCCGCGTTGCTCGAGTGGGGTCTGACTGCCGCGTGTCGTGCTGTGCCCGTCGACGCGGCGCCCGCAGGCACGCTGCTCGAGCATCTCGTCAATGTCCACGACGTCGTCGACGCCGAACCTGGTGGCTACCGCTACACGGCCACCGGCGGGTTCGAGGGCCGCACCCGCAGCGACGATCCTCGCGCCGCCGGCGCCCACCTCTGCCTCGACCAGCCCCTGGGCGGAGACTCTGCGTACACCGTCTTCCACGCCGCGAGCCTCGACCCGCTGTTGGATGCGCTCGGTGGCCGTGGCTACCGGGCCGCCCAACTCGAGGCGGGCATCGTCGCCGGACGCCTCGCGCTCAACGCCGTCGCCCTGGCGCACGGAGCGACTGGGCTGACGTTCTACGACGGCCTCGTGTCCCGTTACTTCCACAGCGACGCGGCGCCGATGCTCGCCACGGCGGTGGGGATCCCCGCCACCACGCCCGCCCCCAGCGGCGCACCGGGCCAACCGGCCGAACTCCGTGGCTACGGCTCGGTCATGGCCCGCCTCGCGGCGACGCTCCACCGTTCGTAGGTCGACGAGAGTTGATCGGTGCCACTGCAATCGCACGCCCGTGGCAAGGTCTCTGGCCGGTCCGACCTGATCGTCGCTGACGTGAGAGTGACAGGGCAGCCGCAGTGGCGCGAGTGCCAGCTCAGTTTGGGGTCGACGACGACGGTGGCGTAGCGGGCGACGCCGATCAACGCGTCCGCGGGCATCGAGTGGACCCCCATCGTGATGCCTGTCATCTGTCCGGTGTCGGGGTCGATCTCGAGGTCGACGAGGTTGCGTAGCTCCCGGCCGGTAGTCGCTGAGCACACGTTCATCGATCACCTCGTCGGCGCCGAGACGGCGACTGTGCTCCGGCGGCTCGGTGAGCACGTCGGAGCGATCGATGGTCAACGGGCCGATCCCCTCACGGGGCGAGGTGGAACCCCGACGATGCGACGGGTCGCGGAGCCGATCACGAAGTCGGTTCGCAACCGGCCGCCGGCGTCGCCAATCCGCCGCAACGCCCAACATCTGTCGAAGCAGCAAGGCGTCCTCCGCCGTCGCCGGCGCAATGCCGACCACACCCAGACTCTGCCCCTGACGTTCGATCCGACGACCGCAGGCAGACAGCCACCCCCGAACGTGCCGGTGGCCGACCGCGCCAGAACGACAGCACCGAACATCGGCGAACACGGCGGCGTCCATGCGCCCGAACGATCTCTGCGAGCTGGCGATGTGACGTCCGATAGGCGGGCCGATGTTGTGAGCGATCGTCGGGCCTCTGTCTGGCACGTTCCGGGACACGACAGCATCGACGGCGACTTCATCCCGTGGCAGGGCAGCCCTCGGCCGGTCCTGCCCCCAACTTGATCGGGAGCCTCGATGAGCGGGACCGTCCGGCGAGGTTGTCCACGGTCCTGCTGTCGCGCGGATCAACTCGGCTGGTGGAGCCCGAAGGCAACCCCTTAGTCGTCGCGACACGTGACGAACCGGCCGAAGCCCTCCTCGGCGGGACCGGGATCATCCGCCTGGCCACCCAGCTCCCGAACCTGTTGGACGGAGCCCTCGATGTCGTCGACATGGAAGTAGGTCACGATCTGCCGGACCGGCGACACACGGCCGCCAGCGCTGGCGTCAGCCTGGCAGATGTCCGTCGTCACCGGCTGGTAACATTTGCGGCGTCCGATCCGATCGGATCGTCGCTCCAGACCCCCGGTCACGGACCTCGTCCGGTGTGGCGCCTCAAGGAGGCCTAATGAGCCAAGCGTCGGTTCGGCCCATCCCCGAACGGTCGCCATCGGCTCGACGATGGGCTGAACGTCGATGACGGGAGGATTCAGGTGCCAGCCCGCTTTAGCAAGGATCCGTGCGGCGAGCGGCTGCGCGAGCTTGTCGCTGCAGACGTGGTGAGAGGGGGGCTGTTGAATCCCGCGTACTTGCGTCTGCACGCCAAGGCTGGGGTCATCCTCCTGTGGGCGTTTGTGTCGTACTGGATGCTGGTGGTCGCGACCCCGTGGTGGTGGCCGGTCTGCCTGCTCTCCTTCGTCGTGGCGGTTGCGGGTGTGGCCTTCAACATCATGCACGATGGGAATCATCAGGCGTTCTCCCGCCATCGGCGCACGAATCGCCTCGGCGGTTTGACGTTGGAGCTGCTCGGTGGTAGCTCTCTGTTCTGGGTCGACGACCACAACAGAAAGCACCACACGACCCCCAACGTCGACCCGTTCGATGGCGATATCAACTACGGAGTCCTAGCTCGGGTTGCGCCGAGTCAGCCGTGGCGACGATGGTATCGCTTTCAGCAGTACTACATGTGGTTCTTGTACGCTCTTATTCCTGAACGATGGCAGTTCTATCTGGATTTTCAGAAGCTGCGAGATCGGGTGAAGGCGAACGGTTCGTCGCCGCCTCTAGGACGCCGACAGTGTTGCTGCCTGTTTGCCGGCAAACTGGTGTTCTTGGGGTGGGCCGTCGTTCTGCCCGCCCTCCTCCATCCTTTGTGGTGTGTGGTCGTCGTTTACCTGGTCGGCGCCGGTCTAGCGGGGCTCATATTGGCGACCGTACTTCAGTGGGCACATTGCGTGGATGGCGTCACATTCTTATCCGTTCAGCATGGCCAGGAACGCCTGCCCGGAACGTGGTTGCGGATCCAGGTTGAAGCCACACGGAACGTACACCTACCCCGCTGGCTGTCCTGGTATGTCGGTGGGCTCGACCACCAGATCGAGCACCACCTTTTTCCACGCTACCCGCACACCATCTACCGTCATCTGGTGCGCACGATCGAAGAGTTCTGCCGGGACAACGGAATCGACTATGGCCGTCACCAAAGTCTGGGGGCGGCGATTCGCGCCCACTACCGCTGGTTGCGTCAAATGGGTAAACCGCCGGTCCAGGCCCAGGTTGAACACGTTCCGACCCCTGCAGACGCTTCGCCGCGGCCCCTCCTTGGCTGAGTGGTGCGTCGCGGAGTTGACTGGGCCTTTGATCACTCCACCTCATCGTCGGCGCGCAACGATCCGTCCGGGCCGTCGAAGGTTGTCGGGTCGCGCGGCGAGGTGACGGCAGAACGAGACCTGCGCCTGAGCGTGGTCCGCGTTCATGTGCTCGATGAATCCCTGCCGCCGCCGCGGCGAGCGGATCGGGTTGCGCCTCGGCGTACGCAACAGCGGCAACCCAGCTCATCCGCCCGTAACCACCCACGTAACGGATGCTCTGCACGTCGAGGCGGTAGAAGGTGAAGTCGCCACAGAGGGCGATGTAGTACGCCGATGCGGGCTTGGCCACGAGGTAGCGGTCGCGAGCGGTGGGGCGGTCGTCGTCGGCCAAGGTCGACAGCAAACCCAGTAGCGTGGCCCGTCCCGCTGGCGAGCGGGTCGGCCCCGTCAGGTACGGGCTCGGTTACGAGCAGACTCGCTCGCGGGTCGCGGATCGCGTTCTCGGTGTGCTCGGCCATGAGGCTGACGAAGAACAGCGGGTTACCGCGATCGTCGAGGACGTAGCTGACAACTGAGCCGTACGGGTAGCCCTGCGGATCGGCGGCAAGCGTGGAGAGTGCCCCTGACTCGCCGAGGCGACGAGGGTGCGACAACGCTCGGCGTGGGAGGGCTCCGGCGGCGGAGGCCCGCCAGGCCGCTGACTCGACGCGGCGGCGCCCTCGTCACCGGTGGGGACTTGGTGCCCAGTGGGTCGCTCGGCCGTAGGGCCAAGCTACGGGGTGGTCGAGGGCTCGTGTCCAGACCGGCACTCCTGACCGCCGGCTCGGTGCCGCCGTCGGCGTGTCGACGCGGCTAGGGCTCCGCGTCTTCTGCGTGGATCCCAATGTCGTTCGCGTCGCCTGGTGAATCTCCTCCCGTCGTGGGCCACCCGACGCGTTCGACGCGAGCTCGCCGCGGACACGACACTTCCCAGATGGCCGGCCCGGATGGCATCGAGGCGACGATGAATCAGATGACTGCGATTCCGGCGAACGACGTCACGTACAAGCCGACGAGCACCACACGGCGGCGATCGGCGCTGCTGTGGTAGTTGACGATCCACGCTGTCGACGATCCGGCGCCCGGATCGTCGGACAGAAGCAGGAACGATAACAGGATCAGCACGGCGTGGCGGCGCGAACGCGGCCGTGATCGTCGCCGCGGTGCGCAGAGAATGCCGCTGGTCGATTGTCCGGGAGATCGACCGTAGCCGAGTCCCTGTCCGCTTCAGACCCAGCCGTCACTGCCGTCAGGATCGTCGATGGCGCGCTCGAGCAGCGCTGTCTTCTCGGGGTCCTCGAGCAGGGGGCCGGCCTCCTCCATCTCCTCCACGTCGACGTCACCGTCGCCTTCCTCGGCACCCGAGTACTCGTGGCGCGTCTCGTCGAACGCCGTCTCGTCCTGCTCAGCGGACTCGTCGGAGATTTGATCGGCGTCGGACAGCGCGAGCTCCTCGTCGATCCCGGCCACCTCCGCTTCGTCTCGTTCGACGCCCTCTTCATACTCGTCGAGCTCGTCGAGCTCGTCGCTCATCGTCGCTCCCCTCGTGTCGCTCGAGCGGCGGAAGCCCGCCGAGTCTCACCGTACTGGCTGGCGCCGCGGCGCTCACCCCAGCGAGGCGCCATCCACTGGGCACGCCGACAGCGCGCCGAGCGCTGGTCGGGTGGGGCGGCAGCACGCCGATGCGCGCAAGGCCGACGATGGGAGCGCCGAGGACTGCATCCGTGAGCGCGTCCGGGGCAACGCCGGCGACAGCGCGGTCGCCTGATCGTCCGCTCGGCGTGTGGGCTTGAGGGGGATCGACATGGCTGATGTCGTCGCCGTGGTCGATGAAGGCCACGGCAACTCCTCCGATCTCGTCGACCTCGGTGACGGCCGGGCGCTGGTCATCGATTCCGTTTCCGCCATCCGGGGGCTGCCTGAGCGTCCTGAGCGTCTCGGCCCGCATCACTTCATCCCTTCCCGGGCCATAACGACGGCCTTCAATCGATTGTCGAGCGCCTCGGAGTCCGGCGAGGAATGGCACCGGTGGTCGACCGGGCACCGCAACGCCGGTCGAGCGGGCTCGACCGGCGTTGATCTATGACCCCGCCGCGTCCACTCCACAAGCGGTCAGTTCCGCCGCTCTGCGCCGGCGCCCACACACCCGTCAGCACCGAACAGCAGGCGGTAGGCATCGCGCGCCCAGTTCTCCCGCGACGGCCTCAATGGCGTTCGGGTGACAGTGAGCGGCGCCTATCCGCTCTCCCGGATCAACCGCCGACGTCCCTGGATCCGTGCAACTGCCTCTGCCCGGGGCGCAGGCGGGCCGGCGACGCACCCCGGGCAGGCAGTGACCGCACCGACCGGCGACACCGAATGTCAGCACCGAATGACGCGGCGATGCGTTGCAGAGGCCGCCCAGAACGGCATCTCGTCGCCTCGCTCGCCGCTCGACCGTGCCGATGGCCCACGTCGTCGCCACCGATCCGGCTATGCGGCGCGGTCAACCCGACACGTGAAGCAGCCGGCGGTGGCGCTGTGGATGTGCAGGTAAGCGGCACGCTGGTCCTCGAACAGTCGCTCGATGGAGGACCCGAGGTCCATGCCGGCCACGACCTCGCCATCAATGAGGTCGTGTCGGGCGTCGTACGAGCGAACAGCGCGCAGACCGTTTCGGAGCAGCGCCGGGAGCTCGTCGGGCGTCTCATAGCGGGCACAGGCGACAGCGTGGATGAAGACCGGGCTCGGCACCGTGTATGGGCCGTCGCCAGTGAAAGGCTGATGCGTGAGCAGCAGCATCTCCTCTCCGGTGGCTCCGGGGAGAAGGCAGTGCCGGCACGGAGAACCGGGCTCGGCGAGGGTGACCCGCCGTCCGCCGCGGGTTCCTTTCGCGATCTCGCTGCGGTAGGTCTCTGCGGACGTCGAATCGAGGGCGGTGACGTTGAAGCGCATGTGTGGTCAACGTCGTAGGGCAACGAATTGTGAGGTCGCCGGACGACAAGGGTTCGTTAGGTGCCGGCGTGGCTAGCCCGCGGCGGGACAGTGCCCGCTCGCTTGCTCGCCGGGTTCTCCCGCCACGAGTGCAGGTACCTGATGCAAGCTGCTCAGCGCCATGGTGCCCAGCCGGCGCTCCAGAACAGTCCAGGTCGTGTCCTCGATGCGCCGTTCCGCGGCCGCCCCCCGACAGGCCGTCGCCGCACCGAACAACAGCACCGAATACCGACCCCTGAAGGCGCGGCAGGCGCGCCAGAACAATCAGGCATGGACGTGCACTCCCCGGGCTCTTGTGTAGCGGCCGGTGCGGCCTGTGACGGCGAATGTCGACGCGGTCGTGGCGGGCGTCGAACCCCCGTGCAGCGTCAGGCTCTCGTTGGCGATGGCGACGCACACTTCGCAATGGAACAACGTGGGGCTTGTCCCGACCCTGGTGCAGACGGCGAGGACCTTGCCGACTTGTCTTGTTTGGTGGCGTCGAAGAGCGAGTCGTCGAACGTCAAGCGGTTGGATCACCGGACGATCGACGACACCGTGTTAGTGATCATCTACTGCGGGTGTGGGGCGGGTGGCCGGTGTCGCGTCGACCAAGGGAGAGCTCGGGTCGTTCTCAAGCTTGACACCTGTGGAGAGCGTCGGGAAAGGTGTTCTCGGGCGTCATTCTGGGAGGAACGATGAGACGATTCCGAATCGCTCTGGGCGTCGGCGCCGTTGTGGCGAGCACGCTCGCCCCGGCACTACCGGATGTGGGGGCGGCGCCCGGTGACACCGCGGTGAGCGATCGGACCTACGTGCGCCACGACGGCGGCTCCGACGCGGTGATCGCCGCCTGCTCGGTGAACAACCGCCAGCAGAACGAACCGGCGGCGTCGGTCGCCCCACACGACGCCGCCCTGATGAGCGCCGGAGCCAACGACTACTGCACCGTGCCGACCGCCGGCGGTACGTGGGCGGGGTTCTACTACTCGTCCGACGGGGGCGCGTCGTGGACGGACAGCCTGCTACCGGGATATCCCGGCGACACGTCGGCGGAAGGAATGGCATCGCCACTGTTCCGGCTCGGTCTCACCAATGCGGGCGACCCGGTCCAGGCGTGGGACAACGACGGTCATCTCTTCTACGCCGGCATTGCCTTCAACCGGGCCAAGCCGGCACGGGGTCGATTTGGGTCGCCCGCTACCACTGGCCGTCAGGGCCGACCCCAGACCACGAGCTCACGTCGCTCGTCGAGCGCGGCACACCGAGCCCGATCTTCCTCGGCCTGTTCCACGACAAGATCCAGCTCGAGGTCGACCGCGGCGTGGACAGCCCGCATGCCGGAAACGTGTACGTGTGCTGGGCCCGCTTCACCGCCAGCGGCCCGAACAACGGGGTCTTCCTCGCCCGCTCCAGCGATGGTGGTCGCACGTACCGGTCCCAGAAGGTGTCCGACGGTGTGCACGGCAGCCAGTTCTGCGACATCGCCGTCACCCGCTCCGGCGACGTCTACGTGGGCTGGCGGCAGTTCGCGTTCAAACCCGACCAGGGCCAGCGGCAGGACAACGGTTTCGCCTGGGTGAAATCGACCAATGGCGGCCGCTCGTTCACCAAGCCCTCGGTCGCGATCCAGTTCACCGCGTGGGATCCCGGCGACCAAACCGTCAACGGCGCCGCCTACGGCCAGGCCAAGTTCGCTGCGTGCACCGCCGCCGACGGCACGCTCGGCGCGTGCGGGAGCCCCGAGCCGCGGCACTCGCCGGCGACTGTGGTGACGGCCCGCTAGCCTGCCAGTCCGGCTACGTGTTCCACCGCATGAACACCCAGATGCGGATGACCGCCGACCCGACAGCTGCGGGCGATGCCGACGAGGTGTTCGTCGTCTACGACGGCAGTGTGCCGGGCTCGGAGGTGCCGACGGGAACGACGTACGGGACTGTCGGCCCCGGCGTCGGGTCGCAGGCCTCCGTGTACTTCCTGAACACCGACGACGGCCGCGCCGGCTGGACTCAGCCGGCCCGGATCGACGCCCAGACCCTCGGCCACCAGTACTTCCCGGACATCGTGGCCGAAGCGGGTGAGCTGCACGCTATATGGCAGGACAGCCGGGGCGACACAGCGAGCGGACCCGCGGGCGGCGACTTTCGCACCGTGCCGGTGTCCAATGGGCGGTCGCCACCAACCCGCCGGGAGCGGTCTCAACCGGACTCGGCGTGGAATCGTTCTACGCGACGCCGCTGACGGCGGCTTGACCTGGAGCTCGACCAGGTCTCCGACGCGGTGACGATGCCCCAGTACGAGCAGTTCGGCGACCGTGACGTTCCGTTCTTCGGCGACTACAACTACATCGCGGCGTCGGGTTCGACCGTACTTACGGCGTGGACCACCACCGCGACGTCGTCCCCGGTGTCGATCCCCGGTATCCGGTCGACGGCAACGACGGCTTCGACGTACGGCAGTGCCGCTTCGCGAACCCGACGGCACGTTCGGGCCGGACACCTGCCCGAACGACGGAGGTCTTGACCAGAACATCTACGGCGCCGTCGTCGGCCCATAACATGTCGACGGTGTGCTCGGCCACCCTGTAGGTCGCCAGGCATTGGCGGCCGACACTGATATCGATCGACTCGTACTCAACCTGTTGCTCTGGTACGCCAACGACGTCACGACGCCTTCACGCGATGCTTCCGAAGTGTGCGGGACGATGGGACGGCCCGACGTCTCGCCTAGCGGCGAGCGGCGACTCCAACTGCGCACCGAACAACCGAACGACGCCGTCGACGTCGTCGCTGAAGATGCATAACGGCATGTAGTTGTTCCGCCCCGGAGCGGTGATGCTCCACCGCTCGCTCCGCTGGGCCGAGCTGCGACACGCCCGGGTGCGGGGTTTGGCGGAGCGGGTCGATGTCGATTCCTCCCTGGCGTCTGTCCACTTCTGGAGCCGATCGCCAGAGGCGGTCGGCGGCGACGGATACGATCTCGCCGGAGCACGGCTCCGCCGTCGCGCTGCATTGGTCCAAGGAGGGTCGCAATGAAGAGGC
>CAVRCY010000001.1:0-48415 GCA_963719775.1 uncultured Acidimicrobiia bacterium | reverse complement strand
CGGCGTACGGTTCGGGCGAGGCCGACAAGGAGTGGGAGCACGACCCAGAGGCCGACGGAGCAGAGGATCTGGGCGGCGTGTCCGACCAGTCTCCGTGAAGGATCCAGGGGAAGGTCGTGGCGGTGTCGACCCAGTCGTGGATGCCGTCGAGGGGTACGGCTACGAGGGTGATGAGGGTTGGTAGGGCGAAGAAGGCGGCGATGGCGGCGGCGGTGTTGTGCAAGAGAGCACCGAAGGCCATTCCCATCAGGCTGCTGAGCAGGACGAAGAGTCCGTATCCGATGAGTTCGGAGGAGCCGAGATCCCAGGACACGGGCCGTCCCAGGGCCTCGGACACTTGGAGGGCGGCGCTGGCCAAGGCGAGTCCGGCGAGCCCGCCGACCCCGGCGAGCCCGAGTCCGGCTGCGAGCTTCGCAGTCAGAACCCTGTCGCGGCGGGGGTCTTGGGTGAACGTGGTCAGGACCGTGCGTTGGCTCCATTCGGATGTCAGGGTGAGGATCGACACGACGGGTAGGAGCAAGGTCACACCGATGGCAATAATCGCCACGTAGTTGGAGAGGTCTTGCGCGGACCGGTGTGGGGTGGCGAGGGGCACGACGGCGGCGATCACCGAGACTGCTGCCGCGGCCAGGAGCCAGCGAGCGCCCCGGGTGTCGAGGCTCTTGCGCCATTCGACGCGCAATGAACGGGTGAAGGGGATGCCCGGCGCGAGGTCGTGCGTCGAAGCAACGATGGCGGTCGTGGTCATCGGGAGACCTCCTCGAGTGCGGTGTCGGTCGCGGCGGGGCCAGTCAGGGCGAAGAAGAGTTGTTCGAGGCCGGCACGGTCGGCTGTGCGGAGCTCGACGAGGAGCACGCCCGATCGGGCTGCTACAGATGCCACCTGTTCGGCGGTGACACCACTGGTGGTGTCGATGGTGACCGTGCCGTCGACGTCCCCGGTGCAGGCCATCCCGGCGCCGTTCAATGCGGCGACGAGCGAAGCCTGGTCGGTGGCGCGGGCCACCAGGCCCGACGTGGAGAGCAGGTCGGCCAGGCGTCCATGGGCGACAACTTGTCCGGCGCGGATCACGACCAGGCGGTCGACGGTCGCTTCGACCTCGGCGAGCAGGTGGCTCGACAGCAGCACGGTGCCGCCCCGCCCGGCGAAGTCGCGGAGCAGTTCGCGCATCCAGGCGATGCCCTCGGGGTCGAGTCCGTTGGCCGGCTCGTCCAAGATGAGCACCTCGGGGTTGCCGATCAATGCCTGGGCGATGCCGAGGCGTTGGCGCATCCCGAGCGAGTAGGTGCCGACCCGCCGGTCGGCGGCCGCCGGTGAGAGTCCGACCGTCGTGAGCACCTCGTCGACGCGTTGCCGAGGCACGCCGGCCATGTGCGCGGCGACGGCGAGGGTGTTGCGTCCGCTGCGTCCCGGGTGCATCGCCGAAGCGTCGAGCAGCGTGCCGACGACACGCGACGGGTTGGGCAGTCCGGCGAACGGCACGCCGGCGACAGTGGCGTGGCCGTTGTCGGGTCGAGTGAGGCCGGTGATCATCCGCAGGGTCGTGGACTTGCCGGCACCGTTGGGTCCGAGGAAGCCGGTGACGGTCCCGCGCTCGCAGGTGAAGGTGACGTCGTCGACGACAGCAACGTCGCCGTAACGCTTGGACAGGGAGTGAGTTGCAATCATGCTGCCAGCGTCGTCGCCCCGGTAGCCCCTCCGCATCGGCTACAAGACCACAGACGCGCCCGCCTTAGACGGCTCCGCATTGCGCCGACCCAACTTTCGTCGCTGCAACTGCGCATTTCGTCGCAGCGCCCCAGCGGCGAACACCGCCGATCGTCGGTTTCCCGCTCCACCATGCGAACTTAGGCTGACCCCATGCCCGGCGTCTTCCCCGTCGACGCGACGACCGCAGGCCCTGATCATCCCGGCCTCATCCCGGCCTCCCTGCTCGACCTCGACCGGCGGCGACGACCAGCCATGGCGCCCCCTCCCTCGCAGCGGCCGCGACTGGACCATCGACGTGATCTGTGTCGTGCTGTCGACCGCGTGGGCGCCGCGTTCCTCGCCTCGACGGCCACGGACGCATCGGCCCCATCGCACATCGTGCTCGTTGTCGACGGTGTGTTCGGGCTCGTCTCGTGTGCGGCGCTGTGGCTGCGCCGTCGTTTCCCGGTGGGAGTCGCGGTCCTGACCACGCTGCTGTCGATCTTCTCGGTGGCGGCCGCGGTGGCCGCGACGATCGCCATGTTCACCGTTGCGGTCCACCGCCGCATGCAGACGGCGCTGGTCATCGGCCTGCTCAACGTGGTCACCGCCGGGCTGTTCTTCCTCGTGCGCCCGCCGACCCTGCGGATCAACGGCGACCAGGTGCCGTGGTGGATCCTGATGGTGACGACGACCGCCATGTTGGCGGCGGTCGTTGCGTGGGGGATGCTCGTACGCGCCCGCCGCCAACTGGTCGTGTCGCTCCACGAACGGGCCCGACGGGCCGAGGCCGAGCAGCGGCTGCTCGCCGACCAGGCGCGCCAGGCCGAACGGGCCCGCATCGCCCGCGAGATGCACGACGTCGTCGCCCACCGGGTGTCGCTGATCACCCTCCACGCCGGTGCGCTGCAGATGCGACCAGATCTCCCACCCGCCGACATCGAACGCACCGCTGGACTCATCCGCACCGCCGCCCGCCAAGCGCTCGAGGAACTGCGTGACGTCATCGGCGTGCTCCACGACGACGACTCCACCGAGGTGGCACCGGCGGCGCCGCAACCAACCGTCGCCGACATCGCCCGCCTCGTCGAGGATTCCCGACGCGCCGGCGCCTCCATCGAGCTGCGCATCGACGTCGACGACCCCGCAACCGCACCGGGCGGGCTCGGCCGCGACGCCTACCGGATCGTCCAAGAAGCCCTCACCAACATCAACAAGCACGCCCCCGGCACGGCCACCGAGGTCACCCTCAGCGGCGCCGCCGGACGCGGCCTGCAAGTCACCGTGCGCAACCGGCTGCCCCTCACCCCAGCCAGCGCACCTCCCGTGCCCGGCTCAGGAAGAGGGCTCGTCGGGCTCACCGAACGGGCCGCGCTCTCCGGAGGAACACTCCAGCACGGACCCACCGCCGACGGCCACTTCCTCGTCTGCGCCGACCTCAAATGGTCTCGATGAACGACCACACCGGTCCCGTACGCGTCCTCCTCGTCGACGACGACGCCCTGGTGCGCGCCGGGCTTCGCATGATCCTGTCAGCCGACACCACGATCGAGGTCGTCGGCGAAGCCGCCAACGGACGAGACGCCCTCACCGAAGCCGCCGAACTGCAACCCGACGTCGTGCTGATGGACATCCGGATGCCCGACATGGACGGCATCACCGCCACCGAACACCTCCACCAGCTGCGCCGAGCCCCCCACGTCATCGTGCTGACCACCTTCCATCTCGACGACTACGTGTTCGCCGCCCTGCGCGCCGGGGCCAGCGGCTTCCTCCTCAAAGACACCCCACCCACCGACATCGTCCACGCCGTGCACACCGTCGCCGGCGGCGAAGCGATGCTCTCCCCGGCCGTCACCCGCACCCTCATCGAACGCTTCACCAACGACCTCACCGACACCCGGCGCACCAACGCCATCGAGCAGCTCGCCGCGCTCACCGACCGCGAACGCGTAGTCGCCATCGAAATCGGCCAAGGCCACTCCAACGCCGACATCGCCACCCACCTCTACATGAGCGAAGCCACCGTCAAAGCCCACGTCTCACGCCTGCTCACCAAACTCCAAGCCACCAACCGGGTACAAGTCGCCATCGTCGTCCACGACGCCGGCCTCGTCTAGCCGCACTAGAGCCCGCTTGCCGGCTACCGGGCGGGTTCCACGGTGGCTGATTCAGCGGCCGGCGACCGCTTGTGCAATGGCCGCCTGCTCGGATCGATACTCGCCGATGGCTGCGCCGGCCCGAGCTATCGATCGCGCTAGCAACTGCAAGCACCGCTCGCTGCTCACTCGTGTTCGCGCGCATATCCGACGGATCTGGCCGACCGACCGAAGATCACTTCGTTCCCGACGCCGATCTCGGGAGCGCACCGAATGCCCTGATCGGCATCTTCACCGTCGACCACTCACTGCAGATCGGCGGACACCGATCAGACGGTGATGGCGTGCCGGTCCAGCGCGCCCAGCGCGCCCGAACGACGCGGCCGGCGACCAGAGGCCCTGAGCGGACGAGAGGCTCGAACCGGGAGCCCCCGGCATCCTTGCCGACGGCGGATGAGATAGCGGCGCCTATACACCGTCCCGAACCGACCGCCGCACGACGTCGTCGATCCCGGGACGCTAGTACCGAACTGTTCGGCCGCGTTGCTCGGTGCTCGGCACGTTGCGCCGATCGCCGAGTCGGGGCGTTCGCGATTTGCGTCACCAAAACCGCGGTCGATGGCGGAAACGGTGACACAAATCGAGCAACGGAGGCGGCGTAGGGCACCCGGTGGATCGGCGGCGTAGCGGCGCTAATCGCTCACATCGAGACGGATCGCGCCCAGAACGCCCGTATAACGACGGTGTTGGCGTGCCGGTCCAGTGCGCGCAGCGAGCCCGAACGACGCGGCGGGCGCCCCTGAGCGGACGAGAGGCTCGAGCCGGGCGACTCCGGCATCCCGCCGACGACGCATGAGATAGCGGCGCCTATACGCCGTCCCGGACCGACCGCGGACGCCCCTCATCCGTGCAAGTGCCATGCGAAGCCCCATCGCGTTGGTGGCTTCGTTCGGGGCGCGAGAGCTACCGCAGGTGTCTCACGTCAGCCTGACAGACAGGGGAGCCGTGCATCAACGACTATGTGCGGCGCCAATGTTCAGCGCTGGGGGCCATCCAGTGCTCTGGGCGGTCGACGATCCGTCAGACGCTGTGGTTATAGCGCGCTCGGGAAGGGACGATATGCCGAAGAAGTGCGTGCTGAGTCGCCGACGCCGAATATTACGGCGCCCGCGATTTCGAGTGCGACCTACCGGCGCATTGAGAACGCTTCGCGGCGCCGGCAGTCAGCGGGAGAGCGCGCCGCTACCGTCTCTTCGTCGCCGTCCTGCTCGACACCGCGAAGCGGAGCCTCCGGCGGTCTCTCCAGATCGCCGTGAGGCAGGCTGGCTCCGCGGGTGAGCGACGTGGCGGCGGACGCCGCGGCCCGCTGGGCGGTGCTCGCGGCGTTCCCCGGCGCCGTGGTCTTGCCCGGGGACCACATTTGATGACATCTGCGTGCGATGGACTCACTCAATACCGCCGGATGGGGGACGCCGGGCGTTGCGCGAACGGCGCTACCCGCGGGTGAAGGTGCCGAGGCCCGTCGTGTCGTACGCTGCCAGGTTGACGCTGGTCGCCGTGCCGTCGGGTCCCAGCGTGAACGTGGCGCCCGACGTGCCGGTGGTGTTCTCGCCGATCGTGTCGAAGGTGAAAGCGTTGCCGTCGAAGTGGGTGAGGACGAACTTCGTCGGGCTGTCCGGCGGCCCCATGCTCATCGACAACGCGCCGCCGTCTGACGTGACCGTCAGCGGCCCGTAGTACGAGTTCTGGTAGGTCCCGAGGTAGGCGCGACTCGGCCGCCGGCGGCGCCGGCTGGGCCGGAGGCGTCGTCCACTGGGGTCGACGCCGTCCGTGTACAGGCTCGGCATCAGCGTCCCGAAGAAGCCCAGCCAATCGACGGTCAGCCGCGCCGTTCTGGGCGATGTCGAGGAAGCCCTGTTGATCGCCTCCGGGATGCCGTGCGGCTGGCCGTTGGTCAGCGTGACGATGCCGAGCTGCTCACCCTGGATGAGGGTGATGTTGGTGGCCGCGCCGACAGGAACGCACCCGAGTGGTCGAGCGCACCCGCCCGTCGTCGTCGTAGGTCACGTTCCAGCCCAGCCCGTAGAACTGGGTGCGCACGCCGGCGTCGTCGGCTGGGTCAGTTCCTGTGCGGCAGGTGGGTGACCTGCAGGGCATCGCCGTCGATGACCTCGGTGCCGTCGACCGTGCCGTTGCCGAGATGCAGGCGCATGAACTTGACCATGTCGTTGACCGTCGAGCTGAGGCCTCCGGCGGGCGCCTCGGCGTCGGCGTCGCGCACGTACCGGGCTCCCACACCTTGTCCTCGGCCGGCCCGACCCGGGTGTGGATCAGCGCCTTGTTGTCCCGCGCCTGGTAGTCGGCGTGGCGGTAGCTCGAGCTGTCCATCCCGAGCGGCTCGAACAGCATGCTTCGGCGAGGTCCTCCCAGCGTCATGCCCAGCGGCGTCGGCCGCCGCGACGCCGGCCTCGGTGACGCCGTAGTTGCTGTAGTTGTACGTCGAGCGGAACGGCGTCGAGCGGCTGCTGGTCGAGCACGCTGAGGATGTAGTCGCGGTCCCAGCCGAGGTCCTCGAGCAGGTTGCCGGCGATGGTGGACAGGCCGCTGCGGTGCGACAGCAGGTCGGCCAGCGTGGCGTGGGCGGTGACGTACGGATCGCTCGAGCGCGAACTCCGGGTTCCACGTGATCACCGGGTCGGTCCAGTTGGCCTTGCCCGGCCGACCACACCGGCGACGATCGTCGACGCCACCGTCTTGGACACCGACGCCACCTGGAAGACCGTGTCGGCGTCGACCGTCTCCGGCTCGCCGACCCGCCGCACGCCGAACCCTTCCGCGAAGATGACCTCGCCCTTGTAGACGACGCCGACGGCGACCCCGGGACGCCGGTCTGGTCCATCGCGTCGGCACGATGTCGTCGAGCTGGTCGACGGCGGCTGCACCTTGGCGTCATCGAGCAGCGGTGGTACGACCATCGTCGGGGAATCGAGCAGCCCGCCGGTCGTGGTCGGCGGCGCGGATGACTCCGGTTCCGTCGACGCGGATTTGGTCGTCGAGATCGCAACGGTCGTTGCTGCCGCAATGGTCGCCGCCACCCCGGTCGTCGTCGCCGCCGACCCCGTGTCGTCGGACCCTCCGGAGCAGGCCGCCAGCACGATCGTGACGACCATCGCGATCCCCACAACGGTTTGCCCAGCATTCGCTCGCATGCGCGCTCCCTCCGTGTCCCTCGCCCGCAGCAACCCTGCCGCAAGCCTGGCACGACGCGACAGTGGCGTGCGCCATCGGGCATCGGGTCTGCGATCGGCGCCTCAAACGAGCCTCCGCCGACGACGGCTCGGTGCGCCGCTCACCCTGGTCACCCACGCCGGAACGGCGCATCGACTGCAACGTCGTCACACGGGATCCATGACTCCCCGTGGGCCGAGTCTGAACATAGTGCCGGCAGTCCGGTGGGTGCCGTGGGGCCGGGTGGGATGGTGTCGTTCCGATCCCGACTGAGAAAGGACGACCCGATGACCTCGACCCGTACTCCTGAAGCGTGGCGCTCCACGCCGCCGGTCGACATGCTGGCGGCGGCGTGGTTGGCCGGCTACTCCTGTCGCGCACCCGCCGCACCTATCACACGATGATCCGCTCCTGGCTCGACTGGTGCGCCGAGTGCGGGGTCGAGCCGCTGGCGGCGCGCCGCGCTCACGTTGAGTTGTGGCAACGCTGCCTTGAGCAGCACGGTTACGCCGCCCGCACCATCGTGTTGCAGCTCACCGTGGTCGCCAGCTCTTTCGCTACTGCCAGCAAGCGGACCTGCTCACTCACACCCCGATGGCCTGTGTGCGCCGCCCCCACGTCGAACGACTGTCACCGGCGGGGCGCTCGGCCGCGGCCGGTTCACGACCTGCTCGCCGCCGCCGAAGGCCACGGTGTCCACCCCTACGGGTTGTGCTGCGTCCGCGCCCTCAACGGTCTGCGGATCGGCGAAGCGACCAGTCTCAACGTCGACGACCTGGACTACGACGGCCTGTACCCGATGCTCGCCCTGACCCGCAAGGGCGGCGAGCAGCGCGGGGGTATCGCCGGCCCACCGAAGCCGCTGTCACCGCCTGCATCGGAGACCGCCCCAGCGGCCCGCTGTTTCTCAACCGGGCCGGACGCCGAGTTGATCAACGCGCCGCCCAACGAATGCTCGACCGCGCCAGCGTCGGCCTCCACGGCCGCCACGTCCGCGTCACTCCTCACGTGTTGCGGCACAGTTGGACGACGCTGGCGATCGACGCCGGCGTCAGCCACGATCAGATCCAGCACGACGGCGGCTGGGCCGACGCCCGCATGGTCTCCTACTACACCCACGGCCGCGACCAAGCCCTTCGCGCCACCACCCACAGCGTCGCCGACTACGTACTCAGCGGCGCCTGACCAGAGGATTGCGCCGCCTATACACCGTCTCTGATCGACCGCGTCTCGACCCCGCGGATCAGCGAAAGCTGGAGACCGAGTCGTCGGAGGTCTGCCGCTTCGCCCTCTCGGCGGGCGCCGTGGGCACGACTGACGCGCTTGCAGGAGTGAGCAGCTCTGGCATGTTCGCCGTGTCAAACCGCCCGGCAGCCGGCGTTCCCGGGACTGAGTCGGACCGTCATCGCCGTCATTCTCGGACGGCGATCCGAGCTATCCGTCCGACCTTCCCAGGTCGCCTCGCGCCGACCGGTCCAATCCGGGTTCGTGCCGGTGAGGCCGTGATCGACGTACATCGGCTCCGGCGCGAGGTCGAGCGCGACGAAGGCGTCACGTTGAGCGGTGAGGTCCTGATCGTCGGACGAGACGCGGGCGTAACCGACTTGATGCGTGGCCACGTGTCCAGTGTGCCGGGTGTGGCCCCGTCACCGGGACTGATCACCGAACCAGTCTTGCGGCACTCCCTGTACTGGACTGCACACCGCAACCACTGGCGGAGACGAGTGGCGTAGGGGTTCCCCACATGGGACGCCTACCCGTCGGCGCCGCCGAGACGGCCGGACCGGTGCCGACGACCCCCGGCAGGCCTCGCAGCCAACGCACATACCGTGTGGCCCATCACCATACAGCCAACGGTCCCTCGACGATTGCTGGGGACCGATGCGAAAGGAGCGAATGTGCGAGTCACGGAGTCCACACCAACCTGCCTTTACCCGACATCGACGCGGCGCGAACCTTCTACACGGACTACCTCGGACTGGCCCAGGAAGAGTTCAACCTGGGTTGGGTCGCCCGCTACACATCGCCGGACGGGCGCACAGTCGCTGCGCTGGTGACCCGAGATGCCACCAGTCCACAGGACTCGGTCATGTCGGTGCACGTCGGCAGCGACGTCGACGACGCCTACGAAGAGGCGCGTCGCCGGGGCTACCAGATCGTCCACCCGCTGACCGACGAGCCGTGGGGCGTCCGCCGGTTCTTCGTCCGGACGGACGGGAACGTGATCAACATGGTCAACCATCGCGACGAAGAGACGGCTGCCGGCGGCGGGGACACGCCTGAGTAGGTTGAGTGAGAATTGCGCGGCGGCCGGAAATGGCGTCAGTCGGGTTCGGGCGAGAGGCGGTCGATCTGCGATCACGAGATGGGGCTCGACTGGACGGCACCTTCGACGACCCTCGTGCGTACGCAACACCTGTGACCCCGTCAGGTCCCGGCAACGGATCCCGAACGGGGACATCACCTCGCCAACCGTGGCACCGCGGCAGGGGCCCGAGCTCCAGCCATCGCCGACATTCCCGCCGCGCCGCTGCCGAGCGCTCGTGCATGAGGCGCGCCAAGATTCATCGACTCGGTCAGTCGATGAACGGTCGGCCTCGAGTCGGCGTAGCCGAGGCGCTGCAGCAAGCCCCGGGACGGGTGACATAGCGATGCTTATCAGTCAGCCCGAACCAGCCGTACCGGTGCTCTTCGATCGGCGTCAGGCCCGATCTCATCCGGTCGCCGTTCTGCGACCGAGGGTTCAGGCGCGGCGTTCGCCATAGTCGCCGAAGGGGCGGTCGTGCTCGCGGACCGCTTCGCGAAATCCAGCCTCCTGCGATCGGGCCACGAAGTCGAGGCCCTCCTGACTGTGTCGCGCGACGCCGTCGAACAGGGTGCCCAGCCGAACGCGAACGCGGCAGGGTCGTACTGGTGGTCGGCGACGGCGTTGAGCGCCCACGTGATCATCTCCAGCTGGTTCGCCGGCACCATGGCAATGTGCTCGGCCAACGCCATCGAACGTTCGGCAAGCTCGTCGTCGGCGACGAGCTCCAGTACCACACCCATCTCCACACGGCATCGCTCGATGCGACGGGATCCGGGGCGACCGAACCGTCCCCCTTCCAGCCCCGATCCTCATGAGCAAATAGCATGCAGACCTTGACCCACCAGGGATGCGATCCTATTATCATGAGGAATACTGGTGGTTCGACCGCCACTGCCAACAGCGGCAGCCGGTCGTCCCGGAACTCACAGGGGTTGGAATCGTGCGATCGACGTCGCTCAACATCTCGGGTGCGGCAGCAGCGAGAGGATCTGGCCGGCTCGACGGACGCAAGGCATTGGTGACGGGGGCCGGGAGCGGGATCGGAGCGTCGTCGGCACGCCGACTGGTCACGGAGGGAGCGTCCGTGGCCGCGCTCGACATCCGTCCAGCAGCCGTCACCGCGACCATCCACGACACGGTCGCGGGCGACGGCGCCCAGACCATCGCCCTGCGCGTCGACGTGGCCGACGAGGCCTCGGTGGCCGCCGCCGTCGCGGCGACGGTGGCTGGGCTCGCCGGCCTCGACACGGTGGTCACCAGCGCCGGCCTCGTGCTCGCCGGACGATGGACTCGCTGACGCTGGAGGAGTGGGAGGCGGTGATTCGGATCACCCTGACCGGAACGTTCCTGACTCTCACGTACGCCCTCCCGCACCTGTGCGCCTCGGGGCGGGGCGCCGTTGTGACGATTCGCTCGGTGGCATCGATGGTCGCCGCCGGCCGTGCCTCGAGCGACGACGCGTCCAAGGGTGGCGTGCTTCAGCTCACCCGCGCCGTCGCCGTCGAGTACGCCGATCGAGGCGTCACAGCCAACTACGTCTGTCCCGGTGTCACCTCGACGAACCTGGCCGCGACGAGCCAGTCGATCACGGCGAAGGGGCAGCCGACCGAGCCTCCACCGCTGCGCGTCCGGGTACCAATGGACCGGATCGCCGAACCCGACGAGATCGCCGCCGTCGTCGCGTTCCTGTGCTCCGACGACGCTTCGGGCGTCACCGGGGCCGCCATCGCCGGATACACGGCAGCCTGAGCCCGGCTGTGCAGTTCTCGTTCCAATCCGTCCAGTTCTCCCCCCACTTCGGGGGCGACGTTCCGCTCGACGACGTGCTGACCGCGGCGTCGTTGGCGGGATTCAGATCAGTCGGCCTCGACATGTGGAGCGTCGAGCAGCACCTCGGGCGTGGCCACTCGCTCGCTGGGCTGTTGTCGACGCTCGAGCGAGCCGAGCTGCGATGCACCGACGTGCTGCCACTCGTGGTGGGCGCCGACACCGACCTGACGGTCGAGTCGGCGGCCCGGCTGGCGACGTTGGCGACGGCGACGGGGGCGATGTGGTGCGCCACGGCGATCGGCCCGGAGATCACCGATCCTCGTGATCGTCGAGCCCGCGACGGGCTGTGTCGCTGCGCAGAGATCCTCGATGGCGCCGGCGTCCGCCTGGCGATCGAGTTCCTCCCGTACTCGTGCGTGGCGAGCATCGCCGACGCGGTGGAGCTGTGCGATGCCGTCGGCTGGGATGCCGCCGGGCTGCTCATCGACAGCTGGCACACGCTGGTCACCGGGCAGCTCGCCGGGCTGGCCGGGCTGACGGCCCACGACATCGTGCTGGTGCAGTACAGCGACGGCGTCATCCCCCGGTCCGACGACGTGCGCGACGCCAGTCGCAACCATCGCCGCCTCCCCGGACAGGGCGACTTCGACCTTGCCGCCTTCGTCGAAGCGGTTGTGGCCACCGGCTATACCGGCGTCGTCACCCCCGAAGTGCTCTCGGCCGAGGTCCGCGCCGCGCCGCCGGCCCTCTTCGCCGCCTCCGTCCACCGGGCACTCCAGGAGCACTGGGAGAGTTCCCTCACCTCGTCCGCTGTCCACGGACACTCGCCGACTGCCCGGTCGGTACGAGGTCATCCTGGCCCGGCCGCAGCGCCGAGCGGGCACACCCGCAGAGACGGCGCAGGCCGACAACCGTCCACGATCGTCACAGATGAGCCCCAACACGGCTGAGATGATGAGCCCGCCGGATTCGTACCCAACGATGCCGCTCCCGACGCCCACAGGTTCCGTGCCGCCGTCTGTCGGCACCTCGCGCCGAACCGATCGGCCGCCGGCACACCGCCGAGCTGACGTACCGGGCGGAACGGTAGACGACAGCCGAGCCAACAACGCCCGATCACCGGCTCTGCTGGTCCACGGGCAGACCCCCAAGCCGGTCGGCGTTCGTGACCAGCAATAGCTTGCCGGTCATGGGCTTCGCCACGGAGATCACCCTGACCGGGCCAATGCGATCACCCACCCAGATGCTGGCCGAGCAGGAAGTGGACGGACACGCCAGCGTGCACGACCCTGAAGCCGCGGCGACACTGGGTTTGATCGGCGCACCCATCGAGGGTCCCACCCACTTCAGCCAGTTCGATCCACTCGCCGTAACGCTGTGGGGCCAAGCCTGGTTCGAGCGGGGATGCATCAGCAGCCACTTCCGAACGATGGTCGTCGAGGGCGAGGACATGCAGGCGTCGATGACCACCGCCGGTCCGCGGGCGGCGCGGATCGAGGCCCACAAGGCCGACGGCACAACGGTCCTGTCCGGGACAGCCTCGATCGGGCCCGATCATCCCGCCACCGAGCTCGACGCCCGCCGTGGCGCCGAAGGGGATCCGGGTGAGCTGTTCATCATCGACCAACTGCACGTCGGAATGCGCGGCGACGACGGTGAGGTCGTGTCGATGAGCCACGATGAGAGCAACGGTGCCGCCTATCCGTTTTCGCTTGCCGACAAGCTGGCCCGGATCACTGAACCGCACCCTTGGTACACACCCGACGGCGGATCGTCGTCGCCGTGGGGGCGGGCCGTCGTGCCGATGGAGATGATCAGCGTGCTGAGCAACAAATCGGGCCGGCGGTGGCCGGTACGGTCACCCGCGCTGGGTCTGTTCCTCGATCTCGAGATCCGCCTCCTCGACGGTCCGGTGTTCGTCGACGAGAGCTACGCCGTGGAGCGCGAGATCGTCGGACTCAGCGCAAGCCGACGCACCGAGTCGTACTGGATCAAGACCACGCTCCGCCACCTCGGCACAGGCCAGCCGGTGGCGACCGTCCTGCTGCACTCCGGGGTGTTCAAAGAGTCATATCCCGGCTACCCAAAATCGCGTCTGAGCTGAACGACGGCGGACCAACATGGCCGGCGAGCCGGGCCAAACGCGTGCCGACTCATCATCGAGCACGCCAGCCGACTGCCTGTCGCCAAGCGCGTCCATGGCGCCTCGGTCAACCACGTGACCTAACCGGTAACGCCCTTTGACCATCAACGCCGACTGCCCCTACCACCGGATGGGTGGTCACCCGGTATCACCCGCCGCTCGTCGACGCACGAGCGTCTGGCCACCGGCGAGGTGCAGCCCGCACGCGTACATAACGAACGCACGATAATACGGTCGTGTGGCCGCCGTTGCCGACGGCGGATGAGATAGCGATGCCTATACGCCGTCCCCGAAGACCCCTTTGCCGTCAAGCGTGGCCGAGGAGCTGACCTCGTCGTCGGCAGCTTCCGACTGGCGGGGGCACGCTGCTGGTGTCGGCGGTCATCACGAGCCGCCCAGCGGCGGCCACGCGCTGGCCAGATCAGGAGCAGTGTGCCTCCGCCGGACATGTGCGTGTTCATCCGCTACATGGTCCCGGCGATGGACTTCGCAGAGCGCCTCGACATGCTCGCCGGCGCACCACCTGAGATCTTCGAGCTGTTCCGAGCGACGGCGCACACGGCGCTGCCTCCGCAGGAGTACGAGGCAGTCGCTCTCGCCGCCGGGTTCGCCTGATCGTCACCGGTGCTTGCTGGCCAGGGCGCGCCGGAGCCGATCGACCTCGACGCCGTGGAGGTTGAGGACGGCAGGCGCGTCGCGGCGGATGACGTCGGCCCGGGCGAGCAGCCGGCGGGCTTCGTCACGAGCATCGAGGGCGAGCGCGACGGCGGCGCGTCCCTCGAGCGATGCGGCGACGAACTGCGGATCGTCGGCGGCCCAGACGGCGCGCGCCGCCTCGTCGAACGAGCAGCCGGCGTCGTCGAGCCGGCCGAGCTCGAGTTCGCACCAGCCTCGCTCGATGACCCCCGTGACGCTCTGGGCGCCGAGCACCTTCGTGCCGGGCGGGACGATCTGCATGAGCTCGTGCCACGCCTGCTCGGCGTGGCCGGTGCGTCGGAGCACGAGACTGCGCAGCGCTTGCAGCGCCTGATGGACCGCGGCCCACCCACGACGGCGCAGCACCGCGTCGACTTGGGCCAGCGCCGACGTCGTGTTCCCCTCGACGACGGCGATGGCGGCCAGCCAGTAGCGGCCGAGCGCCAGGAACAGGCCGAGGTCGTGACGCTCTTCGATCGCCTTCGCTTGCTCGGCCCTGGCCCGGAGCACCTCCAGCTCGCCACGACGCCAGGTGATGGTCAACACCGCGCGCATGGCAGGCATGGCTCCGACCTCGTCACCGAGCGCCAACGACGTCTCGACGGCACGCTCGGCGACCTCGGCCGCACGGTCGAAGCGCCCGGACCTCCCGAGTCCGATGGCCTCCACGCCCCAGGCACGGGCCAGTGCCGCTTCGTCGCCGGCGGCGGACAGCAGCCGTACCGCCTCCTCGACGCACGTGAGACCGCGCTCGACGTCACCGATGTACATCAGCGTCCTGCCGGCGATGGTGAGTGCATCAGCCAGCTCAGGGATCGCGCCCGCCCGGCGCAACTCGTCGAGGGCGGGATCGACGACGTCGATCGCGCCGTCGGCGCCCTCGATCATGGTCTCCAACCTGGCTACCTCGATCGTGGCGACGGCGCGCGGCACCTGCCAGCCCGAGCCCTCGGTGGCATCGAGCGCCTGACGCAGCCACTGCGCGCTCAAGACGATCTCACCACGTGTCAACCGCAGCTCCGAGAGCGCGTTGGCCATCTCCAGTGCCTCGACCCGGCCCGCCGCGACGGCCCGCTCGAACGCCACTCGCAGGTTGTCGAGCTCGGCTTCGACGGTCGTGCGCCACATCCCCTGCTCGGCGGTGCGCAGCCCCGCCGCAGCACCGATGGCCAGCCTCGTCGCCCACTCGATGTAGGCGTCTTCGACCGGGCCGGCGTCGGGGCGCTCGGCAAGGCGGTCGGCGGCGAAGTGGCGGATCGTGTCGAGCATGCGGAAACGAGTCGGGCTGGTGCCGTGATCGGCTACGACGAGCGAGCGGTCGACGAGCCTGGCGACGAGATCGACGACCTCCTCGACCTCGAAGTCGTCTCCATCGACGTGGCACACGGCCTCGGCCGCCGTCGCTGCGCATCCTGCCGGGAACATGGCCAGCCGACCGAACATCGCCTGTTCGGCTGGGACGAGCAGGCGGTAGCTCCAGTCGATCGTGGCCAGCATCGTGCCGCGCGTCGACAGTTCGCTGCGCACCGGCGAGCGCAGCAGCGCGTCCCGATCGTCCATCCGCTCGACGAGCTCGGGCAGCTGGAACACCCGCAAGCGGTTGGCCGCCATCTCGATGGCCAGGGGCAGGCGGTCGACGGCTGCGCACAGCTGATCGACCTGCTGGCGCACCTCGTCGTCGGCCGTGTCGAGGCGGCAACCGGCACCACTGGCACGATCGGCGAACAGCGCGCTCGCGTCGACCGACTGCATCGGTGCGATCGAGACCACGGCCTCACCGGGGATCGCCAGCGGCTCGCGTGAGGTGACGATCACGGTCAGCGTCGGCACGGCGCGCAGCAGTTCGGTGACCAAGTGCGCCGTTGCGTCGAGCACGTGCTCGGCGTTGTCCAGCACGAGCCAAGCCGGCCGGTCGCCGAGCTCTGCGACGAACACCTCCGCCATCTCGGCAGCCGTAGCCGCCGGCCCGATCGGCAGGCCGGTGGCGGCAATGGTCGCTCGAACCACTCCGCTCGGGTCCGTCGCGGACAACGGTACGAAGACCGCTGGGTGCGGGCAGCGGTGGGCGGCCTCGAGCGCCAGCCTGGTCTTGCCGACACCGCCCGTGCCGACGACCGTCCGGAGCCGTGAGCCGTCGCCAGTCGTCGGCCAGACGGCCCAGCTCCTCGGTGCGGCCGACGAAGCGCGTGAGCATCGCCGGGAGCCGACGGCGCAGCCGACGCCCCCCGTCCACCACCGCCGTCCGCCGCCGCCCGGGCAGCGGCAGGCGCTGCTCGAGGACCTGCTGCTCGACGTCGCGCAGCACGGGTGAGGGGTCGAGGCCGAGCTCGTCGACGAGCCGAGCACGCGCCGCTGCGCCGACGGCCAACGCATCGGCCTGGCGGCCCTGGCCGTAGAGGCCGACCATCAGGTGAGCGACGGCCACCTCGCGCCACGGTTCGGCAGCGATCATCGCCTCGAGCTCGACGACCGCTGCGTCGCGGTCGCCGTAGCGCACGGCCAGGCCGAGACGCTGCTCGGCGGCGTGCAGGCGCTGCTCGTCGAGACGCAACGCATCACCCTCGAGCCCAGCGATCTCGGTGACCAGGTCGCTCAGCGCCCGCCCGCGCCAGAGCTCGCGCGCCGCCTCGTGCAGGGCGAGGGCGTCGACCGGATGGTCGTCGGCAAGTTGGCCGGCTTCGGCCACGAGGTCCTCGAAGACCGTGACATCCACCGCGTCGCGGGCGGCGACGAGGCGGTAGTCGGCACCGGATCCCGCGATGTCGAGGGCGCGGACGCGCAGCAGCTTGCGCAGGTTGGCGATGTACACCTGCAGTGTTCGGCGGGGCTGGGCCGGCCGGAGCCCGTCGGGCCACAAGAGCTCGACGAGCTCGTCGGCGGGTACGGCCTGGCCGACGCCGAGGGCCAGCTTGGCCAGCACGGCCCGCTGCTTCGGGCCTCCCAGCGGCACGTGACCGTCGATCGGTCCGAGCTGCACCGGGCCGAGCAGCCGCAATTCGACCGCCGTCACGGGCGTGAGTTTCGCAGCCTCTCAAACCCGTTCTGAACAGCCGCATCGCAGCATCCGAACCACGACGGGCCGCTACTCGCTCGCCGCACTCGCCGCACTGGACACTCCACCGACGAACCATGGGATCCAAGCGCCGAGATCTCGATGCTGACCTGTTTCGCCGAGACACCTCCGCAACATCGCGACGTCCAGCGACTCAACTCCCGGTTGCCCCCCAGAACGTCTGGCATCAGGGCCAGACCACCAGTCTGCGCTGATGCGTCAGATGGCGGAACCGCAACGGCAGGGACCGAGCTGTCACTGGCGACGCCGTGATGCTCGGCGCGTTGGCCGGTATCGGCATTGCCAAGGGTGCCGCCGTCGAGCCCGAGCCCGAACGGGCCGACCTGCTCGCCGCCACGGTAGCCGAGGCAGGTGACGTCGATCATGAACGACTACTTCATGAACCGCGCCTTCGTGCCGCACTGGCCCGACAGTCGTTGGCTGGCCACCAACCCAGCCGACAACCAGGGCTTCTCGTTCCACGGAGACGGCGTCTTGGACTAAGACCGGCGCGCGGCGAATACACGTTCTGGGCGACATTCGCCCCCAAACGGCTCGCTGACCCCGCCACTCCAGCCTCCTACTACCTGAAGACCTTCCGCGTCGCCGATGGCGACCTCTTCTCCGGCGATGCCACCTATCGACTTCGGGTCCCCGCCAGCCCCGGCTCGCGACTTCTGGTCCGTCGTCGCCTACGAGGTTGGCACGAACGCCTTCATCCACAAACCCGACGACCGGGTCGCCGTGTCCTCCTACGACAAGGCCAGCCTCACCGTCAACGAGGACGGATCCGTCGACGTCTACATCGGACCAGCAGCACCGGACGGTCTCGCCAACAACTGGATCCCCACGGCCGGCAAGGATTTCTGGCTCATCATGCGCTTCTACGGCCCCGACATGCCCCTCTTCGACGGCTCATGGTCCATCGGACCGGTCAGGATCAGTCCCGCCGACAACCCGACGCGCCCAGACCTGCCGTCCGAGTTGGCCGACGTCCGCGAGTAGGCGACCGAACGTCGAGCGTCGGCGTTCGGTGGCGCCGTCGGCATCCCGGCGGTTGCGGACGGTCGGGTAGGCGCTCGAGCTGCGAGGTATTCGGATGGTCCTGTTGCGGGAAGCGTTACTGGCCCGATGGTTCTTCGGGAGGTTTACGAGCCCGCCGGGAGGATCAGCCGGCGGCGGTGAGCGGTCGGCTGATCCTCCTGTGCAGGCTCACAGGCGCGACAAGACCACGCTGGCGAACAGCTCGAGGCGGGACACGCATGTGCCAGAGACGAGTGGCTCGTCGCCCTCGGCTTCGACATCTACGACAAAGACGCTCGGGTCGCCGTCGAGGACCTGCAGTTGGCGCTGTCTCTGAAGCTCGCCCTGCGAGGCATGACGGTGGTCGACGAGAGCGGCGTGTCGCAGCGCGGCGAGCGCGACATCCGAAGGACGTCGGCGAGGGAGCATGGAGTCGCCGTGGAGCTGCGGTTCCTTGACGCCCGGTGGAGTCGCTGACCGCCCGAGTTGCGGAGCGCAACCGCAGCCTGCAGGAAGAGGCTCGACGCATCGATCCAGCACTCGTCGCCTTCTGGAACAATCGGATCGGGCGTCCGACGCCGATGAGCTCACGCGTTCGACCGACCCCTCGGCGCCGATGAGCGCCTGACGGCTTCGTTGCTTGAGAGGCGGGAGTCACTCTTGTCTCGCCGGTTGGGTGTCGCGTACACACACGCTCGGCGGGCCTCATGAGCAGGAGCTGAGCGCCGCCGGTGTCGAGCCGGCGGTGACGGCGTGGCCGAGCGTGAGGGCCAGCTTGGCGAGGACGGCTCGTTCTTCGGGCCCCCCAGCGGGACCACCGCTCATCGGGCCCGAGCGTGATCGGACCCAGCAACCGCACCTCCACCGGCCCCACCGGCCGGATCTTGTCACTGCTCGCGCCGTTGCCGCCGCGAACGAGCACATCTCGTCGGCGGCGGCGAGGGCCGTTGCGCCCGCATGGCGGGCGCAACCGGCGCTCACGGCCAGGTCGTCAGCGAGTCCGGGTAGAGCAGCTTGGCGATGTCGCCGAACAGCTTCTGCGACGGCACGGCGATCTCGTCGGCGGCGTTGCCCATGACGACGACCGTCGCGCCCTCGCTCGGCAGGTGGAACACCATGTTGCTGTAGCCGAACAGCGAACCGTCGTGACCGAGCCACTCACCGAGCTGGGTGATGCCGAGGCCGTACTGGATCTTGACCCCTGTCGTGGTCATCGGCGTGAAGCTCTGGCGCAGCTTCCACGTCTCCGGCGTGAGCCCGAAGCCGGTGCCGAGCTGCTCGCCGTAACGGGCCATGTCCGGGACGGTGGAGATGATGGACCCGGCGGAGAAGGGGACCTCGATCGACTGGCGGGACACGTCGCGGTACCCGCCGGCGGGCTCCGCCATCTTGCCGTCGCTGTAGTAGCCGTGACGTACGGCTCCGGCATGTCGTCGTTCGACGGGTACGACGAGGCGGTCAGGCCGAGCTCACTGATCAGGCCGTTGAGGTGCTCCTCGACCGTCTGTCCCGTGACCTTCTCGATGACCAGCCCGAGCACGACGAAGTTGGTGTTGACGTACGCCGTCGCCTGGTTCGGCGGGGTCGCTTCGGAGGCGTGGGCCCGGACGATCGCCAGCGAGTCGTCCACCGTCCACGGCAGCGTGGGGTCGGCGATGTAGCGGTTGAAGAAGTCGGTGTCGTTGCCGAAGTCGTACATGCCGCTGCGCATCGCCAGCAGGTCCTGGATGGTGACCTGGTCGCCGTACGGGAGGTCGGCGACGTACTTCGACATCGGGTCGGAGAGCGCCACCTTGCCCTGGTCGACGAGGCGCAGCATGGCCTCGGCGGTGAACGTCTTGGTCACGCTGCCGATCCGGTAGTGCAGGTCGGGGGTCATCGGGGTGCCCGCGGTGTCGGACGTGCCGTACGCCTTGACGAACGTGCCGCGCTCGGGGTCGACGATGGCGACGACGGTGCCGGTGGTGCCGTTCGTCAGGCTCGCCATCGCCGCCGCGTCGATCTGGGCGATCTCGTCGGCCGTGAACGGGCCGGTCGGGGAGGCGCCGGAGCGGCCGACGTGGTGGTGGCGGCCGCCGTGGTCGTCGTGGTCGCCGCTGAGGTCGTGCTTGCGGCCGAGGTGGACGTCGCGGCCGCGGCGGTGGACGTGGCGGCGGCCGTCGTCGTGGTGGCGTCGGCGACGGACGTCGCGGCGCCGCCTCCGGCGTCGTCGTCGCCGCAGCCGGCGGCGGCCAGCGTCGTGATCAGCGCGATGGCGATCCCGGCGGCGCGGCGGCGGGATCGGGACGGGCGGTGGGGGTGTGTCATGGCGTTCCTCCTTGGTTGGTGATGTGATCGAAGGGATGGCCGACGGCGGCCACGGGGCCGGGGACGTCCGGCGGCGGTCTCAGGCGAAGCCGACGGCGAGGGAGATGGCCTCGAAGTCGGAAGGTGTCAGCGCCGACTGGGCGGCGTGGCGGAACATGTCGAACACCTCGGGCGGGGCGCCCGCGTACATCCCGCCGAGCATGTCGAGGCGCTCGGTGAAGTTCATCGCCGGGACCATGTAGCGGATGTAGGTGCACATGTCGGCCGGCGGGACGCTGCCGCGGATCCGCTGGGTGAGCGCTTCCAGATCGGCGTCGCTCATCGCCGCGTTCAGCGCCGGCATCACCCTGCACTCCTCGAAGCGCAGGTGGGGCAGGTAGCTGGCCTCGAAGTCGGCGAGGGCGAGGTGGAACCCGAGCAGCAACCGGTCACGCTCGGACGGGGTGGCGGCGCGGATGCCGTCAGCCGTCGCCTGCAGCGCCGCCAGGTGGCGGTCGGCTTCGTGGTGGGCCCGCTCGAGCTCGTCGCGCAGGTCGGCGGCGTGGCGCCGGATCAACGGGTCGCAGAACTCGTCCTCGTGGGCGTGGTGGCCGTGGAGCACGAACGCCACGTCGTCCCACTCGTCGAGCAGGGCGCGCACCGCCTGTTCGTCACCGGCGTCTGCGCTCCCCGCCTGGGTCGTCACCCCGGCCACGGCGAAGCGCAGCGCCTTGTGGATCTCGCGGTACAGATCCCATCCAGTCCCTGGCGTATTCATGCCCGAATCGTGGACGAGCGGTGTTCAGAACGAGTTCAGAGCCGCGTCGGAAGGTAACCATCTCGGCCACTCCGACGGGCCCGAGGACATCCGCCCGATAACACGCCACGCCATGCCGGAGAGCCCGTCGTCGAAGCGCCGGTATCGGACGCCTTGCTGAGCGACTCGGACCACTTGGATCGAGTCGCGAGCGGGCTCTCGACGTCGTCAGGCTCTGATGCGGGCCGTGCTCGCACCGACGGCGCGTGACATGACTTCGAACGCGATGAACGCATAAGTCGACGGATAGGTGCTACTTCGCTGTCCAGCGGTCGCGCCAGGCGATGAGTTTGCCGACGATGAGGATGACGGTGGCAAGGCACAGTGCGGCGTGACGGTGGTGGTTGCGGCGGTCGGTGTTGCGGCGCAGCTGCCCGTAGTTCGACCACCACGTGTTGGTCGCCTCGACGATCCAGCGCAGCCCGAGCCGGACCGGCTGCTTGTTGCCCGGTTCCTTGGTTCCTCGTCGTTGGATGTTGACGTCGGTTAGTCCGTAGCCGGCGAGACGTTGACGCACGGCGCCGGAGTCGTAGCCACGGTCGAGGTGCATCGTGTCGATGTCGCTAGTCCGGCCGCGGCGATGTCGTCGAGAGTGGGTTCGAGCATGCGGACGTCGTGGCGGTGGCACCGTCGATCGTCCAGCCGATCGGGATGCCGTGACGGTCGACGGCGACGGACCACTTCCACCACGTTGCCCCGGTCAGTGGGGTTCGGGCCGGTCCCTTCACCGCCGTAGGGCGCCTTGTGCAGGCTGCCGTCGAGGGCCACCTCGGACAAGTCCAAGCCGACGATGCGGTCGAACGCGGCGAGCGCCTCCACTCGCAACCGGTCGAACACCCCAGCGGCGATCCACTCGTCGCGCCACGCCCGCAGCGTCGTGTCGGACACCTGATGGTCGAGGATCGCTTCGATGTCGACCCACGACGATCCTGTCGTCAGCCGGATCAGCAGCGCCCACAGACACAGCCGGTCCGGCACCCTCGGCCGGTGACAGCCCAGCGGATGAACGGGCGGCGCCGGCACCAGCGGCCGGTAGCCACCACACTGCTTCCACCACGTCGGCTTCGAGTGCGCGCACGATGTCGGTGACCTCCCCGGTCGGTTGGTGTTTGGGTCGCACTCGGCATCACAGCCGAGCCAACCCCTCCGACCGGCGGATGGTCACTTCATCCGAACACGCGTTTGACGCCTATCCACGCGGTCTCACCGATGACCCTCCGCCGCGGACCTCTGGCGACCCTGACTTCAAAGCACGAGCCCGGCGACGAGGCCCGCTGCTTCGTCGTGCAGGGTCGGGGCCACGTGGCTGTAGATGCCGAGCGTCACGGCGATCGTCGAGTGGCCGAGGCGTTCCTGCACCACCCTCGGGTGCACGCCCTGCTCGAGAGCGAGCGTCGCCCAGGTGTGGCGAAGGCCGTGCAGCGTCAGCGTCGGTAGGCCGTACTGGCCCACGCGCCGCACGAACATCGCGCTCGACGGCATCGGGGCGGAGGCACGCGCCGCTCGGGTGGTGGAACACGAGGTCCTCGTCGCCGAAGTCCGGGCCGACGAGGATCCGCTCTTCGAGCATCCGCTTCCGATGGCTTCGCAGGACGGCGACCGTTGCGCCGTCGAGTGCGATCGAGCGCCGGCCGCGGGCTGTCTTCGGCTCGCCGACCGTCACCGCGCTGCGGACCTGGGTGATGGTCTGAACGATCCGAACGCGGCCGGTGTCGAGGGCGACATCTCGCCAGCGAAGGCCGATGGCTTCCCCCCGCCGCATGCCGGTGGTGGCCAGCAGGACCCACAGCGCGTGAAGGCGGTCGCCGGACTCACGCGACTGCTCGAGGAAGGCCCGGAGCGTCGTGGCGTCCCACACATGGACACCGTCTGACTTCTGGCCTGCCCGAGGCGGATCAGCAGCGTCGGCGGGGCTGCGAGCGAGCCGGCCCCAACGCACCGCATCGCGGAACGCTCGATGCAGGATCGTGTGGACGTAGCTCACCGTGCGGCGATCGAGCCCCGGCCGCGACGTGTTCGAACGAGGGCTGCTTGCCTGGCGTCGAAGGAGCGAGGCCAACGTGTCCTTCGTGATGTGAGACGCCTCGTCGAACTCGAGGCGTAGCTGCTCCGCGGTGTCGACCAGCGTCCGACACTCCGAGCGGAGGAGGAGCGCACGCTCGACGACCGCGGGCGAGTAACCGCGGCCGGTACCCGACGGGCGACGACGGCCGGACCGGAGCAGGAGCGCATAGAGACCGTTCAGCGTTCCTGCGTCCAGCCGCCGGAGCTTCATCTCGCCGATGTGAGCGATCACGTGGTTGTGGATGTTCCGGGCGTACGAGTCGAACGTCGACGGACGGACCGTCGGCTCGATCGCTGCGAGCCAGTCGACGAGAAACGCACCGACGGTCTGCTGCGAGGGCTCGACGTACTCTCCGCGGTCGAGCTTCGACAGCAGGTCGGTGCGGGCGCGCTCGGCGTCCTTCTTCGTGCGATAGCCCGACGATCACCGCCTGTGTGGTCTGCTGCAAGCTCAACCACACGAAGCAGTGCCGTGAGTAGCAGGCGGTGAAGATCAACGCCTGCACCACCCGGCGCCGACCGCCCTCGACGATGAACCCCATCCGGCCGAAGTCGACCTGCAACTCGTCACCCGGCTCACCATCCACGATGCGCACCGTCGGACCGCGCCCACGGCCCCGGCCACACACCCTCAACACGTAGCGCTGCACCGTCCGCCACGGCACCACCACCCCACGCCGCCCGAGCAGCTCATGCACCTTCACCGCCGTCAGATCCTCCGCCACCCAGCCGCCGATGACCTCGTGATGGCTGGCCAGAAGCCGCCACCCCTCCCCATGACCGTCGACGCGGTGCGGACGCACCGCCTCCACCACCGAACCGACGAACACGTCAGTCAGCTGCCCCACACCGGCGTCACGGTCAACGCCCAACCCCGGCCGCTGCCTCGACATACCGGCGGACCGTCTTGCGATCCACCTGCGACAGCCGCTCCACCGACCGCAACCCCTCCCCGGACAACCACAACCGGAGCACTTCACGCACCTCGTACACACGCACCTCCCGGAACGCCATGCCGCGCCTCCTGAACCGTCGACAGGAACGCGGCAAGTGCACCGGCCAACGCACCGGCGCTGGTGGATCCCGGCGAGGGGTGGTCCCATGACTGGCGCCAGGGGTGGTCCCATCCCACTGGCGCAACGCAGGGGCTCAGGCTCAAGGTGGTCCCATCAAGCTGGCGGGCGACATCCCGGAGACGGCCATCACTGGAAGTGATCGACATCGTTGCCGTCAACCGGCCGCAGGCCGGCGGCCGGGGCAACCCTCCAGCGTCAGTCCGCGGTCGTGATGACAAACGTCAATCGCTCCGGCTGGGTTGAGCCAGGTCCGGGCGAACGGTCGGTCGGGGGGTTGCGTGGTCTTCGCGAAACACGGGTCACGTCGCCCGCCGCTTGACGGCGAACGGGCTCTGTGCTTGCGCTTAACGAGGTTGTTAAGCGTACGGAGGGGCGATGGCAGGTGCCGATCAACTGAGCCGCGTGTTCTCAGCGCTGGCTGATCCCACCCGGCGAGCGATCCTCGCCGAGTTGGCTGAGCGCGACGCCACCGTCACCGCGCTCAGCGCTCCCTTTCCGATGTCGATGCCAGCCGTTTCACGGCATCTCAAGGGGTCAAGTCCCGCGCGGTGGTGTAACGAGGCGTCGGTGTGACGGTCATCTCGTCAGCCGTGAGCTGTTTGGTTGTTTGCCGTGCAGCTCGTGGTCATTTATAGACTGAATATCGGCGTGGTTGTCAACGGCTCCTTTCAATCAATTCTGGTGTGATGAGGCGTGCGCGTTCGGCCGATGCCACCTGGTGCGGCGGCGCCGGTCGCTGCGGCTGTCGGACGTCGGGTGGTCAGCCGGTGGCGGCCTCGATGGCGGCGTCGAGGGTCGGCTCGGGGAGGTGTCGTCGTGGCGTGGCTTGGCCAGGCTGTCGGCGGACATGTAGCGCCGGGCGATCGCCCACTCGTCGGTCTGCTCGGCGAGCAGGGCGCCGACGAGACGGATCACGGCGGCCCGGTTGGGGAAGATCCCCACGACGTCGGTGCGCCGGCGGATCTCCTTGTTCAAGCGTTCCTGCGGGTTGTTGGAGCGGATCTGGGGCCAGTGCTCGACGGGGAACGCGCTGAACGCCAAGATGTCGTCGGCGGCGTCCAACACGTCGTTGGCGAGGTCGCAGAACCCGGCCTGGGTCAGCCGGTCGACGACGTCGCCGAGCTGGGACCAGGTGGTGTCGCGGTCGGGTTGCTCGAAGATCGAGCGGACCAAGGTGGCGATCATCGGCCAGTTCGCCTTCGGCACCCTGGTCGCCAGTTGGCCATGAAGTGGGTTCGACATCGCTGCCACGACGCCTCGCCCAACACCGCGGCGATCGCCGCCTTGATGCCGCCGTGGGCGTCGGAGATCACCAGCTCGACCCCGGTGAGGCCGCGGGCGACCAGCGAGCGCAGGAACGCCGTCCACGCCACAGTCGCTTCGGTGGTGACGATGTCGAACCCGACGATCTCCCGGCGACCCTCGACATTCACCGCGGTGGCGACCACTGCGGACACGTTGACCACCCGGCCGGCCTCGCGCACCTTCTGTGTCAACGCGTCGATCCACAGTACCGGTAAGGGCCGGCATCCAGCGGACGTTCACGGAACTCGGCCACCTTGCGTCGAGCTCGCCGGCCAGCCGCGACACCTCCGACTTGGAGATGCCGGCGATCCCCATCGCCTCGACGAGATCCTCCACCCGTCGGGTCGAGACCCCTTCGACGTAGGCCTGGGCGACCACCGACGCCAACGCCTGCTCGGCCCGACGACGATGGGTCAACAGCCACGCCGGGAAGTAGGAGCCCTCACGCAGCTTGGGGACCTTCAGATCGATCGTGCCGACCCTCGTGTCCCAGCGCCGGTCGCGTAGCCGTTGCGGCTGTTCACCCGCTCCTCGCTGCGTTCGCCATAGCCGGCCTGGCACTGCATCGACGCCTCCGCCGACATCAACGCCTCGGCGAAGGCCTGCAGCATCGCCCGCGCCAGATCCGTGTCGCCGTCCTCGCCGTCGAGATGGTTGCGCAGCCAGCCCGCCGCGTCCAAAGTGGAAGGGACTGTCACCGTGTTCTCCTCAAGTAGTTGGTGGAACTTCTCCTTGAGGCTGACGCGGTGACCGTCGCGTCTGGGGGATCCCCGACCTACCTACCCCTCGTACACCACTCCCTGGGACTCAACTTCTCAAGGTGCTCGAACAAGCCGCTCTCATCTCGCGAACGCGGTCGGGCAAGTGGCGTGCCAGCCACCTGGAGACCGCCGCGCTGCGCGAGGCGGCCGACTGGATCGAGCGCTTCGGACGCTTCTGGAACACGTCCCTGGACCGGCTCGACGCCCACCTCGCTGCGGTCCAGGCCGCTGATCGCCTCGACAAGAAGGAGCCTTGATGTACCCAGACGAGCCACAGCTCGCCATCTCTCGCGTTCTTGACGCACCCCGACCGCTGGCATTCCAGGCCTTCACCGATCCGGATCACCTCGCGACGTGGTGGGGACCGAGCGGCAACACGCTCCCACGAGACGAGATCGAGTTCGACGTGCGACCCGGCGGCTTCCAGCGGTGGACCGAGGTCGCCGTTGCCCAGCCCGACCTCCGCGTCCACATCCACGTCGACCTCACCGACGTCCCCGACGGCGAACTCCTCGAAGGCGTCATGCAGGTCACCGGCCGACTGCAGGACGACATTGAGCCGTTCGAAACGAGATTCCGAGTCGAGTTCCACGACGAGCCTGACGGACGGACCCGGCTGGAGATCCGACAATGGCTCCCCGCTCACCTGGCCGGGCCCAGCAACCAGGGGTGGCTGGAGGCGCTCGACAAGCTGGACGCCACCTTGCTCCACATCCAGTCCGCCGCGACCGACGCCGAGGTGTAGCGGCATGGCCACACTCATCTACGCCACCAATGTGTCCCTCGACGGCTACATCGAGGACGCCCACGGCGCCTTCGACTGGGCTCCGCCCGACGACGACGTGTTCGCAGCCACAACCGCCCTGCTGAGATCCGTCGGCACATTCCTCTACGGGCGGCGGCTCTACGAGACGATGGCCGTCTGGGAGACCAACCCGGCCATCGCCGAGCAGTCAGACCTCACCGCCGACTTCGCGAGTGCCTGGCGGGCGGCCGACAAGGTCGTCTACTCCACCACTCTGGCCGCAGTCCCGACAGCCACCACTCGCCTCGAACAACACTTCGACCCCGACGCCGTCGAAGAGCTGAAGGCCGAAGCCACGAGCAACCTCACCATCGGCGGGGCCAACGTCGCTGCCCGGGCCTTCGAGGCCGGCCTCGTGGACGAGTGCCAGCTGTTCGTCTGGCCCATGATCCTCGGCGGCGGCAAGCCGGCCCTCCCGGCGGGCATCCGCACCGACCTCAAGCTCCTCGACGAGCACCGATTCGGCAACGGCGTCGTGCACCTGCGCTACCGCGTCTCGACCTGACCACTCACGACGGCGTTCGGTGGCGGTGCCCGCTGGAGCGCTGACCTCCGTCAGGCGTCCGCCCCCCACCGAAGTCAAGCGAGATTGGCGGTGACGCCAAACGCCCCTCGAGCGCCGGTCCCAGCGGTGGCGGCCATCGCCACAAGCGATGGGCTCGCCGGGAGGTGTCCGCCAGTGGGCAGCGCCTCGTGGCCGTCCGTGGGCAGATCCTCTGAGATCGTATGAGCCGTACTCTGCGGAGTGTGGTGCGGGACGTCGTGGAGGTGCTTCATGGATGCCGTATGGGACGGATCGGCTGGCTGCGAAGGAGGCCGAGTCGGCGATCGTGGCCCGGATCTGTGAGGACTTCAACCTGACCCCGGTGCTGGCTCGAGCGCATTACGCGCAGATGGCCCGCTACTTCGCCGACTACGGGCACGTGGCCGACCCAGCCGGGCGAGTTGTGCTATCTGGCGGTCGACGCCAATGAGCCGTCGGGCAAGCCGATCCTGGCGTTGTCGCAAGGTGCAGGTGCGGCTGGAGCTGGCCGCGGTCGCGGACCAGCAGGTGTTGCGGGAGCGGGGTTTGGCGGCGATGCGCCAACAGCGCCTGGCCCGGCTGGCCCGCCAGGCACAGGTGCAGGGCGGGCTGCTCACGGTCGAGGACCTGGCCTACCTGACGTGTTCGTCGCCGGCGACGGTGAAGCGGGATGTCGCCCTCAACCGGTCCCGGGTGTGGCCGTGCCGACCCGGCGGCCAGATCAAAGACATCGGGCCGGGGTTGTCGCACAAAGCGACGGTGGTGCAGCTGTACCTGTGGGGGCTGCAGTTCACCGAGATCGAGTCCCGCACTCGCCACTCGGAGGGTTCGATCAAGCGGTATCTGGCCGACTTCCGCCAGATCGCCGCGCTCTACGCCCGGGGAGCGACGATCCCCGAGATCCGGGCCGCCACCAGTCGCTCGGCGAGGTTGATCGGCGAGTACATCGGGCTGTATGAACGGGCTCGGCGCGAGTTCCCCGCCGCACCTCGGCTCTATGAGTTGTTGGACGTCGAGCGGGGGCGGACGAAAAGGGGGGCCGACGGTGAAGGGACCGGGCCACTCCCTGGTCGACGCCCGGCGGCTGGCTCGGCGCACGTTGCCGTCGCTGCTGCGCTACAAGTTCTTGCACGAGTACGGCTACGACAAGGGCGCCGTGGTAGTGGCCGCCATCGTCGACGACATCTGCCAGGTGGTCCGCAACTACTACGCCCGCCCCGGCGATCTGGAGGCGGGCCAGCTCGATCTACCACGCCCCGGCGGTGACCGAACGAGCCCGGCGAGGCCAAGACCATCGGCCACACCAAGCTGGTCCCGGTGCGACTGACGATCGTCGCCGACGAGGACGTCGACGCGATCCGCCACCAGGCCCGCCGGCCGCCCAGCGGCGAGAGATCCGCGTCCGGCGTCTCACCCACGAGGCCTACCAGCAAGGCGGCGTGTTGTCGTGCGCCGACATCGGCATCCTCACTGGCTACTCGACCAGCGCCGTCAGCATGACCGCCGTGGCGTTACGCCACCGCGGCGAGCTGCTGCCCCTGCGCGGCTACGTCGTCGACATGGGCAGCTACCCCACCCACAAGGCGATCATCGTGCGCCTCTACCTCGACGGGCTCACCACCCCCGACATCGCCGCTCGCACCTACCACAAAAACAATTGCGGCAGATCTATGGTGGCCGCCCACAGCGCAAGCATTTCGTGAAGGCTCAGTGCGCGGTGTGCGCCGTGCCATCCGCCCTACGGTTCGGGGGGTGACGAAGCGAGGACGACACGGGCGGCACCCGAAGGGCGGACGGGTCACGCCGAAGGGGACGCGTCCGGCCGGCGCTCCGGGCCCGTCGTGGTCGACCCAACACGCCGAGCCCGACCTGATGCGCAACCTCGGCCGCAAGTTGCGGTCCGGCGACCCGCTCGACGTGCTTGCAGAGGTGAGCTCACTGCTGACGCTGGTCGACCCGAGGGAGTACGGCTTCGGCCGTCGAGATGGCGAGCCGCCGTGGTCGCTGCGTGAGCTCGTGGACATGTTCCTCGACGTCGCACGGATCGAGACTTCGGCGCTGCTCGCCGTGATCGTCGAGCTCGCCGGCGACGACGTCCTGGCCGCCCGCATCCGGCGCGAGCTCGCCGAGCGGGCCGACCGGTTGCCGGAGTGGCTCGCCCGTCTCGGCGAGGCCGACGTGTACGCCGCCCAGGAGATGGTCCACGTGCTCGGGGACGGCGACAACGTCCATGTGGCAGTGCGCTTCGCCGGTGGCGCCGAGCTGACGGCGGTCGTCTACATCGATCACAACATGGGCACCCTCGTGAAGGACGCCTTCGTCGTGCCGGAGTCGATGGCCGAGCTCCAGCTGTTCATGCAGGCGAAGGTCGACGACCCCGACACGACGTGGCGCGATCTCGACCTGGCCGACGCCCGTGTGCGCATCAGCGAGGCGATCGAGCGGGCGGCGATGACCGTCCCGCCGTTCGAGACCGACACCTGGCCGGTGTGCCGCCCGATCGTCGAGTGGCTGACGCGACGAATGCCCGCGGGTGGGGTCGGCTACGAGCGGCCGGCTTGGAGCGAGCGGGACCAGCAGCTGCTGGCCGACCGGTTCTTCGACTCACCGATCGGGGCGCCGCTCGACGACGCCGACCACCGTGGCCTCCTGGAGTCGGTCATCTGGTTCGGTGCCGACTACGGCCCCGGCGATCCGCTGCGGTGGAGCCCGGTGGCGGTCGAGATCATCCTGGAGGACTGGATCCCGCGCAAGATCGTTGCCGACGCGGCCTACCTGTCGAAGGCGCCGGACCTGTTGCGGGCGTTCGTCCGGTTCTGCCACCTCGAACGTGGGATCCGGGCCGAGCTGACCCGCGACACGCTCGCCGCCATCGACATCTACGAACCGGACTACCAGCGCACGATTCGCTCTCCGCGGCCACAGGGCCCGATGGCACTGCTGGCGGCGATGGGCGCGATTGATCCCGAGGGCCCGTGGCCGATTGGCGACCGCGACCTGGAAAACGAGGGCCTCGACGCCCCGTTCGACTTCCGCGACCACCGCGCGTTGATGCGCGGACTGCTCCGCGAGGCGGCTGGAGGCGACGATGGGCTGCGTGCCCTCGACGACCGGCCGCTGCCGGATGAGGACTTCGACTGGGCCCGTCTCCCCGACGATGTCCACGACAAGGTTGCCGAGGTGCTCGCGCTCACCGATGCGTGCTGCGACGACCTGCTCGACGTTGAGTACCGCACGGCGTGCCGCCGGCTGCTCGCCCGGGTCGCTGCGGGTGATCCCGCCGTGTTCCGGCGGCGGGCGAGCTCGGCCACCGCGGCGGCCGCGATCTGCTGGATCGTCGGGAAGGACAACGATCTCTTCAGCCCCTCCGGCGGCCGGATGCTCGTCAAGGACCTCATGGCGCAGTTCGGTCTGTCGCGGGGCGGCGTGTCACAGCGGGCGGAAATGCTCCTGAGGGCGGCAGGGTTCGACCGGTCGGCGCGGCCATGGGACCTGCGACTCGGCGATCCGGAGCTGCTCGTCTCGAGACGTCGCCGCCGGATGATCGAGCTCCGCGACAAGTACTTCACGGACGATTGAGCACCGCCTTCGAGCGGCAGAACACACCCGCCGTGCGGGTGTAGCCGACAGTTCTCATCGTTGTCGCCGCGGGTCGCGGAATGTCGCGAGGTGGCCCGAAGTAGACAAGTCGTCTACCAATTGTAGACTGTCAGAGTGGCGACGACGACGATCAGAGTGGACCTCGAGACCCACGCCAAGCTGACGGAGCTCAGCGCCGCGCGAGGAGTCACATTGATGGACACCGTACGGGACGCGGCTGAAGCACTGGGACGACAGCGGTTCGCGCAGAAGGTCTCCGCCGAACTCGCGGCGCTCCGCAAGTCTCCGGTTGCGTGGGCCGACTACCTCACCGAGGCCGACGCGACCGCGGTCGCCGATGGCGTCGATTGACGAGCTGTGGCTCGTCGACTTCGGCGATCCGTTTCCGGGCGAACCGGCACACCACCGCCCCGCCGTGATCCTCGGGCCGCCTGAAACGTTCGGCCCCGACTTCCCATTCGTCATCGTCTGTCCGCTGACGACGACCCGGCGGGGACTGTCGCTGCACGTTGAGGTCGAGGCGTCCGAGACCACCGGGCTCGGCGAGATCAGCTACGTCCAGTGCGAGCTACTCCGCTCGATCAACCGACGCCGGCTCGTCCATCGACTCGGCACCATCGATGCGGTGACGAGCGGAGAGGTCGACGCCATCGTGAGGGCGCTGCTGGATCTTTGACGTGCCGGGCCCGTCGACCACGCCGCCGACCTCATCTTGGAGGATCGGAGCGACGTGGCTGTGGATGCCGAGAGTGATGGCGATCGTCAAGTGCCGCAGCCGCTTCTGGAGTACCCGCGGGTGGATCGGCGAGTGTCGGCTGGGCCGTCTGCAGAACGGGTGCCGATCAGGCCGCCGCCGCGGTGACACGCACGGTCGCACTGGCCGCCATGGTTGTCCGCGGGACCGTCTCCATCTCGCCTTGGTCCTTGCTGGAGAACGGGCGCATGATGAGCTGCTCGGCGGTTGCCAGGAGCACAACCAGGTCAAGCGTGAGCGACCAGTTCTTGACGTAGTGCAGGTCGAGGCGCTGGTAGGCGTCGAAGGCCGGGTTGTCGCGGGCCTCGATCTGCCAAAGGCCGGTGATGCCCGGACGGACCGAATGCCGGCCGTGCAGCTCGGCGGGGAACGCCTCGACCTCACGGCGCACGGCGGGCCGGGGCCCGACCAGGCTCATGTCGCCCTTGATGACATTGATGAGCTGGGGCAGCTCGTCCAGGCTGGTGCGCCGCAGGATATGGCCGATCTTCGTGACACGCGGGTCGCGGGCCATCTTGAAGAGGGGCCCGATCGCTGGTTGTCGGTGTGCATCGCGGCAAATTTGGCTTCGGCGTCAGCGCACATCGTGCGGACCTTGAACATGCCGAACTCGGTGTCGTCCCGACCGACTCGCTGTTGGCGGAAGAGGATTGGACCGCCATCCTCCCGCTTGACAAGTACGGCGACAATCGCCATCAGCGGGGCGGCGACAACAAGAACTGCGCCGGCGACGACGATGTCGAACGCCCGCTTGATCGCGCACGCGAGCCGCGACGGGCCACTCGGCTGAACGTGGAGAAGCGTCTCGTTCGCCGACGCCGACACGCTGACGCGGGTCGCGTCGATGCCGGGCAGACCGGCGTTAATGACGACCTCAGGGCCGCCTTCGTGCCCGGCACGGATCAGACCGTTGAGGGTCGCCGGGGCGATGTCACGGTCACTGACGACGATGCGCTCCACGGCGACGGCGCGGACGATGCGCTCGAGGTCGAGACCTCACCGAGCCACAGGTCGACGCGGCCGGCTGCGAAGGCCTCGTCGCGGGAGCCGACGATGCCGACGACGCGCATGCCCGCCTCGGGATGCACCTCGGCGATGCGCACCAGCTCCATCGCCCGATCGTCAGTGCCGACGACGATCGTCGGCTCGACGAAGCTGCCTCGGCGGCGGCTGATCGCCACGTACGACCGCGCCACTGAGCGCCACATGACCAACAGCACGAAGGCGAGTCCGGCGGCGGCGGCGATCGAACCCCGGGGCAGCACCGAACCCAGCGATCGATGCCAGCGACACCGACCAGGGCTGCGACGCTGGTCCACAGCAAGCCCGTCAGCTCCGCCGATCGGACGCCGCTCTTGTGGAGGCTCCACATGTCCTGCAGGCGGAGACTGAGCAGACCGATGGATGCTGCTGCGACCGTGTAGAGCAATGCCCACGCCGAGATGCTGCCGGACACAGTCAACACGCCCATCACCAGGGCGAACGCGGCGGCAAGGACTGCGCCATCACCAGTCGCGAGGATGAGTTGCTGGTGGCCGGGCTCGACCGCTGACCGTACTTGCGCCTTCTCCGGCTCGCTTGCAATGAGGTTGTCGTTCATCGTCAGGTCTTCCGTACGGGGCGCCATGTCAGTGCGGATCAGTTATTTACGAGCTGCGCGGATTGGTTCGCCTTGCTCGGTCGCTGGTTGGTCGAAGAGCTCTTGAAGTGGGGGTGACCCGTTCAGCGCGACGCGACCGGGCCGATCTGGGCGCGGACATTCTCAAATCGCCATCTGGGCGCGGAGGTTCTCGAAAATGGGACCCTCCGCGCCCAGAAGGCCGTTTGAGACGCTGCGCGCCCAGATCGAGGGCTACCTCCCCGGATCGCGTCGCACCGCGGCACCCTCCACCTTCAAGAGCTGCTTCGACCACCCGAGGATCGAGCGGGTGAACTTGTCCACCAATCCGCGCAGGTCCTTAGCTTGCAGTTAAACCCTTGACGCCCTACGCCGTCTGCTCCTCGAGGAGCAACGCGGTGGCTTTGGCTGCCACTGCCCGCATCTGGGTGAGGAGTTCCCGGGCCCGTCGGTCGTTCTCGATCCAGCCGGTGTAGAGCTCGGCCTCTCGGGCGCTCAAGCGACGGTTGACGGTCTTGCCGTTGACCTTCGTGCTCCAGTGCCAGTAGGGGCCGTGGAGCTTGGGCGGGTCCGCCCGACAGGCGCAGGTGGGCTTTCCGCATCGGGTGAAGCGTGGCGCCAGGCTCCCCTGGGCGATGTAGCCGATGCGGGCAAGCTCGTTCGCCAGGGCGCGGTAGCGGCGCTCATAGCGATCGAGGCGTTGGGTCGTGCGCTTCGTTGCCATCTGGCTCTCCGAGGTCCAGTATCCCACGTACGGTGATCTGAGAGTAGTCATACTCTCATCATGGGGACGCCACGGGAGACGAACGAGCTGGTCGAGTTCCGAGCGGGCCTCTATTCCTGCTGCACCCGCTGGGGCAACGCCATGTTCGAGCTGGCCGACGCCGGTCTGTGCAGCGCCGGACCGATCGGCTCGGTGCCCACCTTGAGCCTTGAGCCCGAGTTCACCCGGTCTCACGGCAGCCTCGACAAGGCGCTGGCCAGGGGTCGGATCGACGAGGACCGCCTGCGCCAGTTGCTCCTCGAGCACCGTCCCGGCGACTGGCCCATGGTCTTTGCCGTCGATGCCTCGACGTGGGACCGTTGCGACGCCGAGTGCAGCCCCGAGCGCGGGTTCTACTACTCGGCGACCAAGCACTCGGCCGGCCAGCCCATCGTGGCCGGGTGGTCCTTCCAGTGGATCTGCCAGCTGTCGTTCTCCCCCGACAGCTGGACGGCGCCAGTCGACGTCCGGCGGATCACACCCAAACAAGACGCGACCACAGCCACCACCGATCAGATCCGCCGATTGGTCGACCTGCTTCCCTCCGATCGTGAGGTGCCGCTGTTCGTCTTCGACGCCGGCTACGACCCGATCGCCATCGCTCACGGCCTCGACGACATCCGGGTCCAGCTCCTCACCCGGATCCGGGACGATCGGGTCTTCTATGCCGATCCGCCGCCCCGGCCGAGAAGACCCAAGGGCACCGGCGGCCGGCCGCCCCGCCATGGCCGACGCATGAAGTGCTCGGAACGACGGACCTGGGGCAAGCCCACCGAACGCCTGGTGACGAACGATCCTCGCTACGGAACGGTCACCGTCACCGCCTGGGCCGACCGGCATCCCAAGCTCGTCGGGCGCGGTCGCTGGGCCGCCCACGGTGCACCGCCGATCGTGAAGGGCACCGTCATCCGCGTCGAGGTGGAGCACCTCCCCAAGCCGACGGCCCGCACCAAGAAGACACTGTGGCTGTTGTGGTCGGGACCAAGCACCCCGGACCTCGACCTGTGCTGGCGCTCCTACCTGCGGCGGTTCGACATCGAGCACACGTTCCGGTTCGCCAAGAACACCCTCGGATGGACGTCGCCTTCGCTGTGTACACCCGAGCAGGCCGAGCGCTGGACGTGGCTCGTTGTTGCCATGCTCACCCAGCTCCGGCTCGCCCGCGGCCACATCGAGGATCTCCGGCTCCCCTGGGAGCGACCCCGACAAGCCCACCAGCTCACCCCCGCACGCACCCGAAGAGGGTTTCGCCGACTTCGTGCCGTCATCGGCACGCCCGCCAGTCCACCAAAATTCACCAAGGCCGGTCCCGGACGGCCCAAGGGCACCCGAAGACCCCCACGAACGCGCTATCCGGCCATCAAGAAGGCCGCCTGAACAGGTCCTGAAGGTTTAACTGCAAGCTTAGAGAGACCTGTTGGACGTTTGTGACGGCATACGGGAAACCCCGTGACCTGGCGGGGTCGGCGTCACCGCCAGCCACCGGGGGAGTCCCAGGGAGTGGTGTACGGGCGGCAGGTAGGTCGGGGTCCCCCGGACACGACGGTCACCGCGTCAGCCTCAAGAAGAAGTTCCACCAACTACTTGAGGAGAACACGGTGACAGTCCCTTCCACTCTGGACGCGGCGGGCTGGCTGCGCAACCATCTCGACGGCGAGGACGGCGACGCGGACCTGGCGCGATCGATGCTGCAGGCCTTCGCCGAGGCGTTGATGTCGGCGGAGGCGTCGATGCAGTGCCAGGCCGGCTATGGCGAACCGACCGAGGAGCGGGTGAACAGCCGCAACGGCTACCGCGACCGGCGCTGGGACACGCGGGTCGGCACGATCGATCTGAATGTCCCCAAGCTGCGCGAGGGCTCGCTACTTCCCGGCGTGGCTGCTGACCCATCGTCGTCGGGCCGAGCAGGCGTTGGCGTCGGTGGTCGCCCAGGCCTACGTCGAAGGGTCTCCACCCGACGAGTGGAGGATCTCGTCGAGGCGATGGGCATCGCCGGCATCTCCAAGTCGGAGGTGTCCCGCCTGGCCGGCGAGCTCGACGCCAAGGTGGCCGAGTTCCGTGAACGTCCGCTGGACACTGGCCCCTACCGGTATCTGTGGATCGACGCGTTGACCCAGAAGGTGCGCGAGGGCGGCCGGGTTGTCAACGTGTCCGCCGTCGTGGCCACGGCGGTGAATATCGAGGCGCCGGGAGATCGTCGGGTTCGACATCGTCACCACCGAGTCCACCGTGGCCTGGACCGGGTTCCTGCGGTCCCTCGTGGCGAGAGGGCTGTCGGGGGTCGAGCTGGTGATCTCCGACGCTCACGGCGGCATCAAAGCGGCGATCGCGGCGGTGTTGGGCGAAGCGTCGTGGCAGCGGTGTCGAACGCACTTCATGGCCAACTTGGCGACCAGAGTGCCGAAGGCGAACTGGCCGATGATCGCCACGCTGGTGCGGTCGATCTTCGAGCAGCCCGACCGCGACTCGACGTGGTCGCAGCTCGGCGACGTCGTCGACCGGCTCACCCAGGCCGGGTTCTGTGATCTCGCCAACGACGTGCTCGACGCCGCCGACGACATCCTCGCCTTCAGCGCCTTCCCCGTCGAGCACTGGCCCCAGATCCGCTCCAACAACCCACAGGAACGCTTGAACAAGGAGATCCGCCGGCGCACCGACGTCGTGGGGATCTTCCCCAACAGGCCAGCGGTGATCCGCCTCGTCGGCGCCCTGCTCGCCGAGCAGACCGACGAGTGGGCCATCGCCCGTCGCTACATGTCCGCCGACAGCCTGGCCAAGCCACGCCACCGCGAGCACCTCGACGGCCGACCCTCGAGCCGCGATCGAAGCCACCACCGGCTGACCGGCGCGCCCGCCACGCCGCGCTCCCGGCGCCGCCACCACCGGGCGGCATCGGTCAAACGCGCACGCCCTACCACCCAAATTCACTGAAAGGAGAGCTTGACAGCCACCCCGAATCCGATCTATAGATGAACCCCGAGCTGCACGACATCTGTCAAACAGCTCACGGCTGACGAGATGACCGTCACACCGACGCCTCGTTACACCACCGCGCGGGACTTGACCAGGGGCCGGCGGCTGTGCCCACGACCTGCAAGTCGGGGCGGTGCACTGGACCTACAAGTGGCTGAGGGACGCAAGTACGAGCAGTCCCGTGGTCCCGAGCCGCCGCCGCCCGATCCGATCGATTGACCGGCCACGACCGCCTCGTGTCGTCGACTCAGTGCGGGTCGAGATGGAGCGGCGTGTGGCGGGCGAGAACATCGAAATCCGTGTCGGCGTGGAGAACCGCGAGGTCAGCCCGGATGGCGACGGCTGCGATCAGGCAGTCGATCAGCTTGCGGACCGTGTCGCCGCTCCGGCGGCAGGTGCGGTAGAGCCCAGCCGCGTCCTCGTAGTCGATGGAGTCCGTCGGTACGAGCGAGGCGCGAGCGAGCAGGCCGCGCAGGCTGCGAAGGTGCGTCTCGCTCCGCGCCCCGGCGAGCACTTCCATCCGGATCGGGTCGCAGATTGCCAGGTCATCGTCGAGTAGCCCGTCGACCCGGTTGCACACGGCGCTCCCGGTGTCGCGCAGGAACTCGATCCACGCGGAGGTGTCGACGAGGATCATCCAACCCGTGCGGCGCGCAGCTCATCGAGGTCGCCGTCCCACCCGGAGCCGCGCATTCGGCGTGCGTCCTCGAGCCCGAGGGACTCGACGGCCAGGGTTCGCAGGGCGAAGTTCACGGCATCCCGCTTGGTCGCAAGGTGGTAGCGACGCATCACGACCGCGCAGGCCTCGTCGTCAATGTCGATGTTGGTGCGCGCCATACACTAACTATACACCATGACATTCAGCCGAGCACGGGGGACGCGACGAGCGCGGCCGCTTCGTCGTGCAGGGTCGGGGCGACGTGGCTGTAGACGCCGAGCGTGATCGCAACCGTCGAGTGCCCGCGCCGCTCGTTCGTGTCACGACGCCTCCGCCTGGACGTGATCCTGTCGCAACAGGCGACCTGACAACACGCCGCACAGGTGCTGTGTCACGGTGCGCGCGTTCGGGTTGGGCAGGCGGGTGATGAGATCGGAGTTCTCACCGACCCAGAAGACGGCCCGGCGGACGTGTTCCTCGGCGAGCACGTCGAGTTGGGCGCCGAGCGTCGCCTGAAGTGGGTTGCGGGCTGGCAGGTCCAGAAGCAGCTGTTCGTGATGCCTCGAGTTGCCGTTGGCCACCGAGTACGTGAGGAGAGGGACCACCGGAAGCCGGCTGCCGTCGGACTTGCGGAGCGATCGTGACCCGGTGATCCCGAGGCGCGTGTACGCCTGATAGGTGGTCCAGCTTGCGTCGGTGGGGCCGAAACGCGGATACAGGACCGGGATCACGATGTCCACCTGATCGAACATCCCCCGCCGCCCCGCCCGGACGAGGGCGGCTTTCCGGGCTCGGTACGTCCCGTTGTTCGCCCGCCCCTGGCCGTCCGGCACGAGCGTTCCGTAGAACCCAATCGTGGCGTTCGGGAACTTCATCCGAGTGGCCGCGGCGCGTCTCGTGAACGCGTCGATGAGCCGATGTTGGGTGGTGGCCGAGTACGCGTGGAAGTCGCGAGGATGCGGGCGCTCGATGTCCATGACGACGACCCCGGTTGTCCGGCTACTGACCGTCGGGTGTTGGTTGAGGAACACCTCGAGCCGGGTCTCGATCTGGGAACGGCTCTTGCTCAGGAATGCATCGAGATCCGGCGTGTTGCGGGCACCGACACTGAGAAAGAACGAGCCGCCGATGGTGATCACGGTGTCCGGCCCGCCGGTCGCTCCGCACGAGAGCGCCTGCGTGTACCACTCGTTCTGCGCACACACGAGGATCTCGGGATCGCCCATGTCGCTGATGTTCATCATCGTCTCCCTTCGCTGAGCGATCGCCCGTGTGCGCGACCGTTGTGAGTGCGAGGTGAGACGCCTCCCGCGTCCAACGGGTTCCCGGAGCACCGCGTGTGGCGCAGAACTCGGCTCAGGCAGCTGGTCCGAACAGGTCGGCGACGACGCCGGAAGCATCATCGGGCGCGCGGACCTCGAGGGCGATGCCCCGCCCGTCGACCGTGATGGCGAACGAGAAGAACGTGCAGCAGCGCTGTTCGGCGACCACCAGCTCGGCCAGTTCACCGACGTCGACGTCGGTGCCGAGCTCGATGCGCAAGCCCCCGTCCGCGGTGGCAGTGCGCGCCGCGGCGTGGTTCAGCATGGCGTGCCAGGCCGCCAGCCGCTCGGGAAGCGCGGCGTTCTCGAGGGAGCAGGCGATCGGCGGCGTCGACGCGACACCGATGACGCAGGCGCAGTCCACGGCGCACGGTCCGTCGGTCGGCTCGCCGCTGAGCTGCTCGGCGGCACGGACGAGCTGCGCCGAGAACGCTGACAGCTCGACGATCTGCTGCTGGGCGGCGCGGATCTTGTCCGTGACCAGCTCGTGGAAGCGGCGCTGCACCGGCCCGCACCGCTGCCCGTCCCAGACGCCGACGAGGTCGGTGATCTCCTCCAGCGAGCAGCCGAGCTGCTTGGCCCTGGCAATGAATGCCAACCGACCGAGCGTGGCGTCGTCGTAGAGGCGGTAGCCGGCGCGGCTACGGTCCGCCGGCGGCACGAGGCCGATCTCCTCGTAGTAGCGCAAAGCCGATGCGCTGAACCCACTGCGATCGGCGACCTCGCCGATGGTGTACGTACTCACCCTCTGAGCGTAAAGATTCAACCTGGGTCGAAGGTCAAGCGGCGGTTAGGTCAGGTCGCCGAGCAACTCGTCGAGGACGAGCTCCTCGTGAACCGCTCGGCCGGCGCGGGTCATGGCCGCCGACAACTCGGCGTCCCAAGAGGCCACGACGGGCGGGGCGCCCAGTGCCGGCAGCTCGCGGACCATCGCAGCCAGTCGGGCCAGGGCCGCCTCGTAGTCGGCGGCCGCCAGCTGCCACGGCTCACAGCCATGCCCGGCCATGAGCCCGTTGGCGATGGTGATCCCCGACCAGTCGAAGTCGCCGTGATATCGCAGTGTCGCCCCACCATCGCGCAAGATCCGAAGCAGTGTGGTGACGACGACGGACGGCTGACCCTGCGTGCAGACGACGGCCGCCGGCGAGCCACCATCGAGCGCCGCTTCGAGCACGCGCGGGTTCTCGCACACGAACACCACAGGCGGGGCGCGCAGCGCGATCCGCCGCAGGTCGCGGCCGGTGAGATGCGACTCCCACCGGGCGGCGGTGCGATCGTCGAGCCACGATTCGGAGCCCACCGTGCGCAGGCCCATCGTCAGCGCCGTCGTCGACACCTCGTCCGTGAGCACGCCGACCGCCCGCCACATGGCGCGGCGGCCTGCCGCCGTCGTCGGGTAACCGGTGCGGCTCATCGCCGCGGCCGCCCGCAAAACGAGCGACGCGAGCACCGTGCCGTCGTCGAGGGCATGGGCGCTGCCGGCGACTCGGGACGCCAGATCGCCGCGGGCGCACACCGGCTCCCCCCGCACTACTGGGAGCTCACCGGCGCACGAGACGGCAGTCGTCAGTTCCGACGCTGCCCGCTCGGGCGCCAGCCGACCGAGAGCGCCCGCCCGCCGAACGTCGTCGAGCCACGCCTCGACCCACCACGCGCCGGCCAGGCCGGCCGCGGCGAGCGCCTCACGACCGGCGAGCCAGACGCGGGCGCGGGCGTCCACACGGGCCTGTCGCTGACCGGTTCGATCGACGAGCGGACCGTGCATCCGCTCGACGGTGGCCACCAGGCCGGATCCTCCGCTCTCTCGTAGCCGCCGGTCGAGCGCGCCGAGGTCGAGGGTGACCCGGTCGTCGGGAACCGGCCGACCGAGGAGACCCGCGATGGCGTGGCGCTCGTCGCGATCGAGACCGGCGAGCACCACCCGACCCCGCGGATCGAGGCCATTGCGCTGCAGGCGTTCCGCGGCGACGACCCACAGGCGCCGGAGCCCGGCGCGGTCACGCACGTTCACGAGGCTGCCTGTTCGCTCGCTCGCTCGGGCGTTGCCGCCGTGCTCGGCCGGGGACGCTCGCTCACGAGGCTGCCTGTTCGCTCGCTCGCTCGGGCGTTGCCGCCGTGCTCGGCCGGGACGCTCGCTCACGAGGCTGCCTGTTCGCTCGCTCGCTCGGGCGTTGCCGCCGTGCTCGGCCGGGGACGCTCGCTCACGAGGCTGCCTGTTCGCTCGCTCGCTCGGGCGTTGCCGCCGTGCTCGGCCGGGGACGCTCGCTCACACGCCGACGAGGCTGCGGCGGCGGCCGTCCCACCGAAAGTGCATCAGCGCGACCCCTGGCTGGGCGGGATCACGGATCGCCTCGTAGATCTCCAAGCTCGGCACCGTGGGGAAGCATCCCCACAGCCGTTCGCTCGTCAGCACGAAGTCGAGCTCCAGTTCGACGAGCAGGCCGAGCAGGTGCCCGTGCGTCGGCTCGTCGACCTTGGCGAAGGCGTCGTCGAGCAGCAGCACTCTCGGTGCGGCGGGTGCCTCTTTGGCGATCGAGTCGAACTGCGCCGCGGCGGCAGCGAACAAGGCGAGGTAGGACAGCACCCGCTGCTCACCCTGCGACAGGCCGAGCCGGGTCGAGAGGGAGCGGGCCGACCCGGGCTGGGCGATGTCGGTGACCTTGACGACGAACCGGTGCCAGCCGCGATAGTCGAGCGCGGCCCGCAGGTACTGCTCGTAGCTCGCCGTCGGATCGGTGGCCCGCTCGATCTCGATCAATGCCAGCAGGGCGTCACGCAGTCGGGCATCGCCGGCTTCGTCCGCGCAGCTCGTCGATGAGCAGGCGGGCGGCCACCCCGGCGTGCGAGTTGGCGTCGTCGCGCAACGTCCAGTCGAGGTGCGCTCCCTTGCCGTGGGACGTGCGCACATCAGCCAGGGTGCGGTTCGTCCCCTTGACGAGGTCGTGGGCATCGAGCAACTTGCTGCGCACCTCGTCGGCCAGCTCGCGGAACAGGAACCGCTCGAGCACCTCCCGTTCCCGCGTCGCCAGCCGGCCGCGCGCGGCCTCCGCTTCCTCGGCCAGCCGGGTGGCGACGGCAGCCAGCGGCTGGCGGCCGGTGTCGTCGGAGACGTGGACGACCTTGACCCCGTCGACCTCCTCGATGACGGTGTCGTACCCGCCGGCGAGCTCCTGGTGCAGGCCGTCGTAGCGAGCGAGCAGCAACGAATCGTTGACGTCGTCGCCCTCGACCTCGGGAGCCAGAGCGGTGGCGAGCGCGATGCCGACCAGCGTGGCGTCGTGCTGGCGCCCGCACGCCGCCAGCATCACCCCGGCGAGCGCGACGATGCGCTCCAGGCCGCCGGCGGTCTCGACGAGCGCGGTACCGGCGACCTCCTCGAGCTGGTGCGCATGGTCCGCGGCGGTGCCGCATGCCGCCCGCGCACCGAGGGCGTCGCCGTGGGCCTGCTCGGCGGCGGGGAGCAGCTCACCGTCGAGCCGTCCGAGCCGCTGGGACAGTTCCTGGTGCTGGGCGAGGACGGTGTCGACCGCCGACCCGATGGCCTCGCGGAGCGTCACGAGCTCGTGATCCGCCGAGACATGGTCGTGGCGCAGTCGCCCGGCCATGGCGCGCGCCTCATCCGCCTCCGACTCCCGCCCCACTGCGGCGTCGAGCAGCGCGGTTCAGTCGGCCGTGGTCGCGTTGCACGTCGTCGAGCGCTCGCCGGTGCTCGCCGAGCGCGTGGCGCAGTTCGCCGATCGCCGGCGATGACGGCGTCGAGCGCGTCGACGGCGGTCGGCAGCCCGTCACGTCCGGCCTCGTGGGCCAGCGCCGCGTCGAGCCGGCTGGCCGTTGCCCGTGCCTGCTCGGCGCGTGCGGCGGTCATGGTCGTGGCGGGCTCGGGCGGCGGCGACAGAGCGCTCGGCGGCCACGACCTCCCCGGCTGGCGGCATCGACGGCGGTCGCCGACGGCAGCGTGCCAGGCAGCGCCTCGACGCCGTCACGACGGTTGGCCGCGTCGGCCGCGGCGGCCCGCGACGTGACCACCGCATCGGCTCGGGTCGCCAGCTCGGCACGTAGCTCGGCCAGCTGCCGCTCGCGGGTCCGCTGGCGGGCCCCGGCACCGAGGTACTCGATGGCGGGCTTCGCCCAGGCGCCGTGCAGGGCCCCTGACCGACCACCGCCCGTCCGTGGCTCACCCACGCCACGGCGTCGGGCTGCTCGCCGAGGCCGATCGCCGCCAGCACGGCGTGCGACCGTCGCCTCCGGCGACGGTCCCATCGACCCCGACGGCCGGCCGCAGAACGGCGGCGAGCGATCGCGGCCTGCCGGGCGGATCGGCAGGCCGGGGCGCACGATCGTGTCGTGGGTGCGCGGGTGAACGACCACGCCGTCGGCCGCCACCCAGGCGTCGAGCAGACCGGACGCCTCGAGCGCCGCCTCGACCCCGGCGGCCGCCGTTCGTCGACGCCTGGGAGGACGTCGACGAGCTCGTACAGCGGCGCACCGGCCGCCGGGTCCCGTGCTGCGTCACAGAAGCGGCTCGGCGTTGGGCGGGCCTCGGTCTCGGCTTCGAGCGCGGCGAGCCGCGCCTCGGTCTCGGACCGGGCGGCGACGGCGGCCGCTACCTCGGCATCGGCGGTCGCCGCGGCGTCGCGGGCTCGGCTCAGGACGGGTGCCAGCGCCTCGATCACGGCGCCGCGGACATCGGTCGCCCATGTCGCCGGCCCGTCGCGACGGTCGAGGGCGCGCACAGGCCGGCGTCCAGTCGGCACCGCAGCTCCAGCCGACGTGCCCGCCGTCCACGCGGCGACCGTCCCCGCCCAGACCGTTCGCCGCCTCGACGCGCGCGCGGCCCGTCGCCGCGACCACGTTGGCCCGCTCGCGTTCGACGTCGGCCTCCGACTCGGCGGCCCGCTCGTCGGCGGCGCCGGCATCGGCGATCGCCCGCTCGGCGCGCGACCGCCACCACCCGGACCTCGCCCGCCCGGCGCTGCCGCGCTCGACGAGGATCCGGGCGCCGCGGGCCCGCTCGGCGGCGCCGGGCGACGCTCGGCGGCTCGATCCAGGCGTGCGCGCCCGAGCAGCGGCGGCGTCGAGCCCGGCGTCGACGGCCAGCGTCTCGGCGACCCGGCGGCGGCGGCGAGGTCGCCGCGACGGAGCGGCGAGCGTCCGGCGAACGCGCGCTGCGCGACGTCCGCGCCCCGCTCGGCGGCGAGCCGCCTCGGCGCGCGGTCGGCGGCCGACTCGGCCGTGTCGAGCAGCCGAGTCCAGCGCGTCGACCCGCCCCTGGCGGTCGACGAGGTCCTGGTGGGCGCGGTATGCGTCGCTGCGCTCGAGCGCCCGCCGCTCGTCCTCGGCCGGACGCGCTCGCGTCGCTGCCGGCGCAGCGGCTGCCGTCGGCTCGTCGACCGCCTGCTCGGCCTCGGCGAGCGCCGCGCTCGGCTTGGCGCACGCCCCGCGCCGCCGGCCGCGCGGCCTCGGCTCGACGACGGCGCCCGGCCCGCCGCGAAGCACGGTCCGGGTGTAGCCGCGGTAGGTGCTCGAGGAACCGCCCGAGCGCGTCGGCCGTGCGCTGCGAGCGGTCGACCTGCTCGCGGATCGCCTCGAGGTCGTCGAACCGGCCGGCCGCGTCGGCGAGCACGCGTCTCGTCGATCGGCGGCAGCGCTTCGCTGAGCACGCTCGCCAGCTCGCCGGCCTCGACCCGGTTGCCGATGTTCGGGTCGCGCAGGCGGTGGAGGAGGTGCAGCAGGTTGGTGTAGCGGGCCTCGTCGAACAGCCCGAACACGTGGCGCCCGACCCGCCGGCGGTGCTCGGCGCCCGAGGGGGTGACGGCCTCCTCGCCCAGCGCCTCCTTCAGCCGCTCGACCGACAGGCACTCGCCGGCCCGGTCGAGCTCGACGTCGACGCCGATGCGCCGTTCGGTCATGAAGAACCAGGCGTCGCCGCGGCGGGTCGCCGTCGACGCCTTGAGCCCGGCGCCGAGGGTCAGGAACCGCTCGGCGCCGTCGTTGTCGTCGCAGCGCAGCTCGAGCCAGACGTAGCCGACGTGGTTGCCGTGCGGCCGGCCGTCGGTCATCAGCCAGGTGACCGTCGTGCGATCACGACCGGTGGCGTCGAGGCGGCGGGTGTCGCCGTCGAGCAGGAACGGCAGCAGCACCTCGAGCGCCTTGGACTTGCCGGCGCCGTTCTTGCCGCGCAGCAGCAGGCGGCCGCCGCCGAAGCGCAGCTCGACGCGGTCGTACTGCCAGACGTTGAGGATGCCGGCGCGGTGCAGCACCCAGCGCCCGATCGGGCCGGTGTCGTCGGAGCGACGGCGTTCGTGCCGAGGCGCGCGTCGGGGAGCAGGTGTCATCGTCATGTGGTGACGTCCTCAGAAGTCCAGGGTGGGCGGGCCGCGGCGGGCTTCGACGACCTCCGGCGCGTAGCGGCTGGCGACGGCGGCGAGCTGCAGCCCGCCGTCGCGGCGGCGCAGCAGGCCGCATCGCGACGAGCAGGTCCTCGACGTCGGCGCGCCAGCCGCTCGGGATGCCGACGTACTCGTTGCGCCACCGCGGCCGTGGCGGGCGAGCAGCTCGTCGACGACTCGCCGAGCACGCCGTCGGGCACCGGCACCGAGCCGACGACTCGTCGGCGGCGGCGGTCGGCCGGGCGCAGCCGCCGGGCAGCTCGGCGACGCGCAGCAGCGCGGCGTGGCCGAGCGTGCCGCCGCGGGAAGGCCACGTCGGTCAGCTCGTCGCGCGGGTCGATGGCGGCGACGCCCTCGGCGCGGATCTCGAGCTCGCAGCCCGAAGGCCTCGCTCGAAGATCGCGCCTCGCGGCGCTGGGACTGGCGCAGCCACGCCCACGACTCGTCGTCGACGTCGCCGACGACGACCGCCGGCTCCTCGACCAGCAGTCGGCGCACCCGGTGGCGGGCGCCGCCGCCGAGGCCGGCTCGGCGGCGAGCCGGACGAGCTCGTCGGGGCTCTCGACCTCGCGCAGCGGCACGGCGAGCAGGTGGCGCACGAGGTCGCGGCGCACGAACAGCAGCGCCTCGGCCTCGGCGTTGTCGGCGTAGGCGGCGACGGTGCCGTCGTCCTCGACGAGCACGCCGAGCTCGACGAGGTGGCGCAGCGCGGCGACGAACGCCCGCCGGTCGGCCATCGAGTCGTCGCCCCAGCCGAGCCCGGCTTCGGTGCCGCGTGGCGGACCTCCTCGACGAGCGACGACAGCAGGACCTGCTGGCGACCGGTGAGCAGCACGGCGCAGCACAGCGACAGGTAGGCGTACGCGCGCGGCGAGAACGGCGCGCCCGGACGTGCGCTGGAGCGGCCGCCCCCGGTCGGGTCCGAGCCCGGCCTTGTAGAGGCGGGCGAAGCCGGGCTTCGACGACGAGCCGGTAGCCGAGCAGCTGGCGGAAGTCGCGGGCGAGCGCGTCGCGGTGGCGGCGGACGAGATCGAACCCCTCGGCGTGCGGGCCGTCGGCCGTGACGCAGCGGGTGGCGCAGCAGCAGGCGCAGCGCGTCCTGGCGCTCGTCGTCCTCGCGTCGGTCACGGCCGTCGTCATCGCTCACCTCGTCGCCGCTCGTCCGTCGTCGAGCCAGTCGGGCCGCCGGCCGTCGACGTGACGGCGATGCGGAAGCCGTGGACGGTGAGGTCGCCGACCGGGCTGCGCAGCGTGAGTCGACCCGTCGTTCGGCTCGATCCACAGCGTCAGCGGGGCGTCGACGAGCGCGGCGGTCGCGCCGGCCAGATCGGGCCCGAAGCGGGCCGTCGCCAGGCCGAGCAGCTCGAGGACCAGCAGCATCGCCGGCGCCGACAGCCGCACCTCGGCGAGCCGGTCGCCGACCGCGACCAGCTCGGCGATCGCCTGCGCGCGCCGCTCGGCGTCGCGCCGGCGCTCGTCGAGCAGGCGGTCCTTCTGGGCGCCGTGGTCGCTGACCCGCACGACCCGGCCACGTGGGTTGCGATCGCCGCGCTCGCGGATGCTGACCGGCACCGGCGCCGGCGGCGCGTCCCACCAGCTCGTGGTCGCCGGCAGCGCCTCGGCGATCGCCGGGTCGAGCGTCGACGCCGAGGTGGCGGGCGCCGTAGAGCGCGAACGCCGAGGTGTACAGCACGTGGGCGTCGTCGGGCGTCGCCGCGTCGAACCAGCCGGCCAGGCGCAGGAAGTGGCGGCGCAGCGACGTCTCCCGGCTGGACGCCGCGTTCATCCGCTTGACGTTGGCGAGCAGCACGCCGACGGCTCGGATCGCGGCGGCGCGGACCTGCTGGGCGCCTGACGACCGCTCGCCGTCGGCGCCGAACCAGGCGCCCATGTCCGCCCAGTCCGCCGAGCGCCCGGCCGAGCGCCCGCTCGACGCCGTCGCCGCCGGGGCTCGCGGCGCGCAGCGCGCTCGACGTCGGCGTCGGCCGCGCGAGGCGGCTCGAGCAGCACGTCGAGCGACGGCTGCGAGGCGGGCGAGGGCGTGGCGGATCGTGACGGTGTGGCGGCTGATCGCCTCGACGATCGTCTCCAGGTAGTCGAGCAGGAGGTGCTTGAACCCGAGCCACTCGTCGTCGTCGAGGTCGGCCCGGGCGAGCACCGAGCCGACGTAGGTGTAGAAGTCGGTGACTGCGGCGGCGAACGACTCGTACTGCAGGAACACCGTCGGACGTCGTCTCGAGCAGCTCGCCGGCGTCTGCCGCGGCGATGCCGTCGGCGACCGAGGTCGGCGAGCTGCGCCGAGCCGGTGGGCGACGGCGGCGAGCAGCTCGCGCGGACCTCGCGCGCGCCCCCGGCGGCGGCGAGCACCTCCTCGACCTGGCGGTGCACCCGCACGCCGAGCGTGGTCGCCGTGTAGCGGGCGGGCTGGCGCTGGTACTCGGCGATCGACGTGACGCGAACCTCCCGCGGGCTGGCGAGCAGGTTGCCGTTCTTCTCGAGGTAGCGCAGCCGCTGCTCGATCACCTCGACCGGCAGGTCGATGCCGCGCTCGGCGACGTCGTGGGCCGACCACTCGGCGAGCAGCGACCCGGCGAACAGCCGCATGATCGCCGACGTAGTCGCCCGACTCGCGGGCCGTCGCGTAGGCGTAGAGCCGCAGCCGCTCGGCGTCGACAGCGTCATCCACGGTGGTC